>NZ_JALJWR010000001.1:5930023-6535528 GCF_024169315.1 Pseudomonas migulae
CTGACCGCGTCTTTCACAGACATCACGAGAGGTGCGTATGCACGATCCGTTTGAACAGTCTTTGCGCGACATGCTGAACGCCTCGCCGTCCACCCGTGACGACGATGCATGCCTCGGCCGTGTCCTGAAAACCGCCAATCGCCAGGTCGGCGCCGGTGATCTGTTCAGCCTGCTGGGCCGCTGGTTGCCCGCGCTGATGATCGCCCTGAATAACGGATCGGCGCATGTTTCGCCGGTTTCCCGTCACCGTAAACCTACCGTTCGCACTGCTGATAAGGCTGATTGAATATGGAACTTGATCTCTGGACTCAGAGCCTCGTCACTGCAATGACTGCGTTATGGACCAAGGTTGCGAATTTCATTCCGAACCTGTTCGGCGCACTGGTCGTGCTGCTGTTGGGTTTTGTCGTTGCGAAACTTTTGGATACTTTGCTGTCCAAGTTGCTCGCCAAGCTTGGCCTCGATCGCCTGATGGGTGGCACCGGTCTGACAAAATTGCTGTCCCGGGCCGGCCTGCAAGTGCCGATTTCGACGCTGATCGGCAAGATTGTGTATTGGTTCGTCCTGCTGATTTTTCTGGTTTCGGCCGCAGAATCCCTTGGACTTGAGCGAGTTTCAGCTACGCTGGACATGCTTGCGCTGTATTTACCGAAAGTTTTCGGTGCCGCGCTGGTGCTGCTGGTGGGTGTATTACTGGCGCAACTGGCCAATGGGCTGGTGCGTGGTGCAGCGGAGGGCGTCGGGCTGGATTACGCCGCCGGGCTGGGGCGAATCGCCCAGGGCCTGGTGATTATCATCAGTATTTCGGTGGCGATCAGCCAGTTGGAGGTCAAGACTGACCTGCTCAACCATGTGATCGTGATCGTATTGATTACCGTTGGTCTGGCGGTTGCGCTGGCCATGGGTTTGGGAAGCCGGGAAATTGCCGGTCAGATTCTTGCGGGAATCTATGTGCGTGAGTTGTATCAGGTTGGGCAACAAGTGCGTGTTGGCGAGGTCGAAGGTCAGATCGAAGAGATCGGCACGGTTAAAACCACATTGCTGACCGATGAGGGTGAGCTAGTCTCTCTCTCCAATCGGATTCTCCTGGAGCAGCATGTGAGTAGCCGCTAACCCGGCAAACCCTGCTAATGTATGCCGCCGCAAAATGCCCTGAGGGGCTGCGGCGGACATTGACCTGACTGTCGGCCCGACTTGTTTTGAATAAAGCTCAAACGCTCTCCACGCGCTACGACCCCCGCGAGCTCTCTGATGAGGAGTTGGTCGCGCGCTCGCATACCGAGCTGTTTCACGTAACGCGCGCCTATGAAGAATTGATGCGGCGTTACCAACGAACATTATTTAACGTCTGTGCACGATATCTTGGGAACGATCGCGATGCAGACGATGTCTGTCAGGAAGTGATGTTGAAGGTGTTGTATGGCTTGAAGAACTTCGAGGGGAAATCGAAGTTCAAGACATGGCTATATAGCATCACGTACAACGAATGCATCACGCAGTATCGGAAAGAACGGCGAAAGCGTCGCTTGATGGATGCTTTGAGTCTTGACCCCCTCGAGGAAGCGTCTGAAGAAAAGGCGCCAAAACCCGAGGAGAAGGGCGGACTTGATCGCTGGCTGGTGTATGTGAATCCGATTGACCGTGAAATTCTGGTGCTACGATTTGTCGCAGAGCTGGAGTTTCAGGAGATCGCAGACATCATGCACATGGGTTTGAGTGCAACAAAAATGCGTTACAAACGCGCTCTAGACAAATTGCGTGAGAAATTTGCAGGCATTGCTGAAACTTAGTTCGGCGCAAATATCTCTTACGTGTAGGCAAGTTCTGATAGACTTGCCGCCGAGTTGTCCCCCGGTTTGCGGGACTGCTTCACAATCACCAGATGGGGATTTAACGGATGAAACTGAAAAACACCTTGGGCTTGGCCATTGGTTCTCTTATTGCAGCCACTTCGTTCGGCGCACTGGCACAAGGCCAAGGCGCAGTTGAAATCGAAGGCTTCATGAAGAAAGAGTACTACGACAGCCAGCGCGATTTCAAAAACGACGGCAACCTGTTCGGTGGTTCGGTTGGTTACTTCCTGACCGACGACGTTGAACTGCGTCTGGCCTACGACGAAGTTCACAACGTTCGTGGCGAAGATGGCAAGAACATCAAGGGCTCCGACACTGCCCTGGACGCTCTGTACCACTTCAACAACCCAGGCGACATGGTACGTCCGTACGTATCCGCTGGTTTCTCCGACCAGAGCATCGGCCAGACCGGTCGTGGTGGTCGTGACGGTTCCACCTTCGCCAACCTGGGCGCTGGTGCCAAGCTGTACTTCACAGACAACTTCTACGCCCGTGCTGGCGTTGAAGCTCAGTACAACATCGACCAGGGCGACACCGAGTGGGCTCCTAGCGTCGGTATCGGTGTGAACTTCGGTGGCGGCTCCAAGCCTGCTGCTGCTCCAGTTCCAGCACCGGCTGAAGTCTGCTCCGACAGCGACAACGACGGCGTTTGCGACAACGTTGACAAGTGCCCGGACACCCCAGCTAACGTAACTGTTGACGCTGATGGCTGCCCAGCAGTTGCTGAAGTTGTTCGTGTAGAGCTGGACGTTAAGTTCGATTTCGACAAATCTGTTGTTAAAACCAACAGCTACGGCGACATCAAGAACCTGGCTGACTTCATGAAGCAGTACCCATCCACCACCACTACTGTTGAAGGTCACACTGACTCCGTCGGTCCTGACGCTTACAACCAGAAACTGTCCGAGCGTCGTGCAAACGCCGTTAAGCAAGTTCTGACCAACCAGTACGGTGTTGAATCGTCCCGCGTTCAGTCTGTTGGCTACGGCGAATCCCGCCCAGTTGCTGACAACAAAACTGAAGCTGGTCGCGCTGTTAACCGTCGCGTAGAAGCGCAGGTTGAAGCTCAAGCTAAGTAATTAGCCCGCAGCTCTGAGAAAAGCCCGGCTTAGGCCGGGCTTTTCTTTGTCTGCGATTTGAGGGGAATTCAGGCTGACTGAGTGACTGCAGGCGCAGACAGGTTTTGTGCGGAACAGGCCGCTACCGCGCCAATCACCAGGATCGCAGGGCTTTTCAGCTCAAAAGCGTAGGCATCTTCCTCCATCGCCATCAGATCGCTCCGACATTCCCGTTGATGTGGCAGGGACGCGTTTTCAATCATCGCCACCGGCGTATCCGCCGCCATCCCTCCTGCCAGCAACTGTTCGCGAATTTCACTCAGCTTCGCCACGCCCATGTAGACCACCAATGTCGTTCCGCCCTGGGCCAAAGCCTGCCAATTCAGGCTACTGCCATCTTGCGTATGGGCCGTCACCAGCGTCACGCCCCGCGCCACGCCTCTGAGCGTCAACGGGATATCGCATTGCGTCGCACCGGCCAACCCGGCGGTAATGCCATTAACCAGCTCGACATCGACCCCGCGCTCGCGCAGCCACTGTGCCTCTTCACCGCCGCGACCAAAAATGCATGGATCGCCGCCCTTGAGCCGCACCACGCATTTGCCCTGACGGGCATAACGCAGCATCAATCGATGAATGAACGCCTGAGGCGTGGAACGACAGCCACCGCGTTTGCCCACGGGAATAATCCGTGCCTGGGCGCAATGCTCAAGCACCGCCTCGTTCACCAGGTCGTCGATCAACACCACATCGGCTTCGTTCAGCGCTCGAACAGCCTTGAGGGTCAGCAATTCCGGGTCGCCAGGACCTGCACCCACCAGCCAGACTTTTGCGTTCATAGTGTTTTCCTCACGAGATGACGGCGATCGGCTGCGCAGTGGCGGCCAACAAACGCTTGATTTCCGGAACGCAGGAGCCGCATTGCGTGCCGCAACCCAATTCTTGTTTCAAACCTTGCAAGTCCAGTCCTCGGCGGATGCCGGCACAGACTGCGTTTTGGCTGACGTTTTTGCAGTTGCACAGGGTTTTAGAGCCGGCGGCCGGCGCGCTGGCGTTACCTGGCGGCGCGCTCAGCGGCGCGAGCAGCCAGCGCCGCAGTTGTTGGTCCACGCGACCTTCGAGCCAGAGGTCCTGCAGCCAGTGCTGGGCGAGGGTTTCTCCGGCGAGACGAATCGCGGTAATTCGGCCGTTCTCGATCCGCACCCGTTTGCCGATGGAACGCTGAGGGTCGTCGTAGGCCAGTACCGGACCGTCGTTGAGCCTCAGGCATTGATCGATATCACGCAGTAACTGCGGATCTGGCGCGGCGGTGCTGGAAGCGCGTATGAGCAGCGCAGGGCGTTCACGGCCTGCAAGGCTGAGGCTGACGTAGGAAAACGCCTCACAGAGTGGTCGTAGCGTCTCAAAATGCTGTTGGATATCGCCCTCGACCAAGGCGAAAAGGTTCCAGGGCAGGTTTACCGGGTCGAGTCTGACCCCGGTGTGTTTGAGTTCCGGCTGTTTCGACAACGGGTCAAACGCCGGTTGGGTGATCGCGTTGACACCGCCCTTCAGGAAGCGGTCGCCCCAGTGCATGGGCAGGAAGGCCTGGCCGGGACGCACACTGTCGTCGCTGCCGACGGCAACAATGACCGCGCCGCGATGGCTTTTCAGGCTGACCAGCTCACCGGGTTGCAGGCCATGGCGGAGCAGTTCATCCGGGTGCAGGCTCAACACGGCTTCACTGACATGACCGAACAATTGCGCGGCAGTGCCGGTGCGGCTCATGCCGTGCCATTGATCGCGCAGGCGGCCGGTGATCAGGGTCAGGGGGAATTGCCCATCGCGTTGTTCCCTGGCGGCGCGATACGGTTCGGCGATGAACCGGGCGCGTCCGCTGGCGGTCGGGAAAATGCCGTCCACGTACAATCGCGCTGTCCCTTCACTGGCGTTTGCAGGGAATGGCCATTGCTGCGGACCGAGGCGATCGATCAATTCATGGCTGATGCCGGACAGGTCCAGATCACGGCCGTGGGTCAATTGCTTGTACTCATCGAAGATCTGCGCCGGGGTTTCGAACGCAAACAGACTGGCTTGCTCGGGACGCAGGTATTTTTCCAGGCGCTGTGCGAAATCCACCGTGATCGCCCAGTCGGAACGTGCTTCTCCGGGGGCGACAATTGCGCGGCGGACGTGGGAAATCCGCCGCTCGGAGTTGGTTACCGTGCCGTCCTTTTCGCCCCAACTGGCGGCAGGTAACAGCAGGTCGGCGAACGCGGCGGTTTCGGTGGTGCGAAAGGCTTCCTGCAACACCACGAACGGGCAGGCTTCCAGCGCCGCGCGCACGGCAGTCTGGTCCGGCATCGATTGCGCGGGGTTGGTGCAGGCAATCCACAGGGCTTTGATGGTTCCGTTACGAACCTGCTCGAACAGCTCGATGGCAGTAAGCCCGGTGCTTTCAGGCAACCGGTCAACGCCCCAGTAGGCCGCAACTTCCGCACGATGCTCGGCATTGGCCGCTTCGCGATGGCCCGGCAGCAGGTTCGACAGACTGCCGGTTTCGCGCCCGCCCATGGCATTCGGCTGACCGGTCAGGGAGAAAGGTCCTGCACCCGGACGGCCAATCTGCCCGGTGGCGAGGTGAAGGTTGATCAGCGCACTGTTTTTCGCACTGCCCGCGGTGGACTGGTTCAAGCCCATGCACCACAACGACAGGAAACTCGGCGAGGTGCCCACCCACTCGGCACATTGCTGCAGTTGTTCAACGCTGATCCCGCACAGCTGCGAAACCATCGGTGGCGTGTAATCGCGAACCAGGTCTTTCAGTTCGGCCAGCCCTTCGGTGTGGGCCTTGATGAAATCGCGGTCGATCCAGCCTTCCCACAGCAACAGGTACAAGATCCCATGGAACAACGCGACATCGGTGCCCGGAAGAATCGCCAGATGCAGGTCTGCCAGGTCGCAGGTGTCAGTGCGACGCGGGTCGATGACGATGACTTTCATCTGTGGCCGGCGGGATTTGGCTTCTTCGAGGCGACGAAACAGTACCGGATGGGCGTAGGCCATGTTGCTGCCGACGATCATCACACAGTCGCTCGACTCCAGGTCTTCATAGCTGCACGGCGGCGCGTCAGCACCCAGGCTGCGCTTGTATCCAACCACCGCCGATGACATGCACAACCGCGAATTGCTGTCGATGTTGTTGGTGCCGACCAGCGCTCGCGCCAGTTTGTTGAAGCTGTAGTAATCCTCGGTCAGCAACTGCCCGGAGATATAAAACGCCACGCTGTCCGGGCCGTGCTCGGCGATGGTTTCGGCGAAGACACTGGCGGCGTGATCAAGGGCGGTGTCCCAATCGGTGCGGCTGCGGGCCAGCCCCTTGCCCAGGCGCAATTCCGGATACAACGCTCGGGCCGCGAGGTCGCCAGTCAGGTGCAGGGTCGAACCCTTGCTGCACAGTTTGCCGAAGTTGGCCGGGTGAGCCGGATCGCCACTGACGCCGAGGATGCGCTCGGCGTCATGCTCGATCAGCACGCCGCAGCCGACGCCGCAGTAGCAGCAGGTGGAAGCGGTGATCTGGCGGTTCATCAGCTGGCTTCCCGCAAGGCTTCACCGAACATCAGGTGATCACGGATCTCGCCGATGTCCTGGTTCTCACGAATCTGCCGGAAATACCAACCGCCATCGGCCGTATCGCCATACAGGCAGGCGCCTACCAGCACATCGCCCTTGATCACCAGTTTTTTGTAGATCCCGCTGACGGGATCGGAGAGGGTGATGGTTTCGGTGCCTTCGCCGCCCATGAAGTCGCCGGCGGAAAACAGGTCGATGCCGGTAACTTTCAGTTTGGTCGAGGTCACCGACCCCTTGTAGCTGGCGAACCCCAGCCGGGCGAGATGGTTGGCGCAGACCCTGGCCTGTTCGAACAATGGCGCGACCAGGCCATAGGCAATGCCACGGTGGCTGGCGCATTCGCCGATGGCGTAGACCCTTGGATCGTAGGTTTGCAGGGTGTCGTTGACCAGAATCCCGCGATTGCAGGGGAGGCCTGATTTTTCTGCGAGTTCGGTGGCGGGGCGAATGCCGGCGGCCATCACCACCAGGTCGGCGGGAATGATGTCGCCATTGTTGAACTCGACCGACCCGACCCGGCCATTGCCGGCATCGTGCAGGGCCCGGGTTTGCTCGCGAAGGCGAAAGTGCAGGCCACGAGCCTCCAGCGCGGTTTGCAGCATCTGGCCGCTGACGTTGTCCAGCTGCCGCTCCAGCAACCATTCACCGTTGTGCACCACGGTGACGTGCATGCCGCGCAGCATCAGGCCGTTGGCCGCTTCCAGCCCCAGCAGGCCACCGCCGATGACCACGGCGTGCTGGTGGGTTTTGGCGGTGTTGATCATGACCTGAGTGTCGGCGATGTCGCGGTAGCCGATCACTCCGTGCAGGGTGTTGCCGGGGATCGGCAGGATAAACGGGGTCGAACCGGTGGCGATCAGCAGGCGGTCGTACTCGGCTTCGGTGCCGTCTTCGGCGATGACCCGGCGTTTGACCCGATCGATCTCCACCACTTTGCGGTTGAGCAGCAACTTGATGTTGTTGTCCAGGTACCAGTCCAGGTCGTTGAGCACGATCTCTTCGAAAGTTTGCTCGCCGGCCAGTACGGGCGACAGCAGAATGCGGTTGTAGTTGGCATGCGGTTCGGCACCGAAGACGGTGATGTCGTACAGCTCGTTGCTCAGCTTGAGCAACTCTTCCAGGGTCCGAACCCCGGCCATGCCATTGCCGATCATCACCAGTTTGAGTTTTTTCATCAGGTTCTCCGGGGCTCGACACATTTCGCGCAAACAAAAAAAGGCGTCCCGCTAGTTGCCTAGCGAGGACGCCTTTGTCCTGGTCCCGTTATGTCGGGAAGCCCATCCTTCGTCGTTGAAGGCTGGGCTTTATGTAAGTTGAGAGAGGTAATGCAGTGGTTGTGCCAAGTTGTCCGGGCCCCGGTTATATGGACGCTTGGCACTTTATCAACCGTTGCGGTTGCACCGAATCGAAGCGTGCTGCCCGCTAATGGAGCGGGCTGGCGATCGATTTGTGGTGGCTGTCAGTCCGCCTTCGCGAGCAAGCCCGCTCCCACGTTTGGAATGCGTTCCCCAATGGGAGCGGGCTTGCTCGCGAACGACGCGACGCCGTCTAACCATGAAATACCAAAACCAACAGCACCAGATTCACCAGCATCGCCCCCACCGCCAACGTCCGCCAGACCTTCACCGGCTCGCGCTCCAGCAACGGTCTGGGCCGCACGCTCAAACTGCGGCGCTCGCCCTGTTCCAGTACCAGCAACCATTCTTCCGCCGTTTCATATCGCTCATCCGGATTCGCTGCCACTGCGCGCTCCAGACTTTGCGCGATCCATTCAGGCAGGTCGGGCCGGTAGCGACTGGCGCTGACCGGTGCACCAAACCGCGGCCGCTGGAACGCTTCGATCTCGCCGTAGGGATAATGCCCGGTGAGCAGGACATACAAGGTCACGCCCACGGCATACAAATCCTGTTGCACGGACGGCGGGTCGCCGCGAAAGGCTTCCGGCGCGATATAGCTGGGTGTTCCGGGCAAGGTCGAGGCCTGGTCTTCAGACAGGCCAGGGCAGTAGGCGAGACCGAAGTCCAGCAGGCGCAGCTCGCCGTCATCCCCCAGCAGCAGGTTTTCCGGTTTGATGTCGCGATGGAGAATCTGCCGTCGATGCAGCATGCCGACGGCCCGCAGCAAACGTTCTGCCAGATCCTGCCATTGAGCCAGCGGCAGCATGGCGTTCCGCGAACTCAGTTGCTCCAGGGTAGAACCGGAATATTCACGCATCACGTAGTACAAATGCTGACGCTGTTGGGCGGCATGGACTTCAGGGAAATGCCGACCGGCCACACGCTTGAGAAACCATTCTTCCGACAACAATGCCTGCCCAGCCAGGTGATCGTCGCGCAGTGCAACGGGCAAGGTTTTCAGCAGCCAGGGTTGTTGCTGAGCGTCACGCACCCGATAAAGCAGGGACTGCTGGCTCTGCCCGAGCACCGCTTCTACCTGCCAGCCCTCAAAGGTCTGGTCCGGTTTCAGCGCTGGCGGCAGTGGCCATTGCTGCAGATGAATCAGCGCGTCGCCGATACTCGTTTCACCGAGGGCGTCGACCCGCACCAATAACGCGCTGGCATTGTCCTGGCTGCCCGCCAGATGCGCCGCACTCACGAGGGTTCGCGCGGCACTGTGCAAATCCGGTTGATCACGCAGGATCGCCGCGATGGCGGTATCGCCCAGCACAGCCCAGATGCCATCGCTGAGCAGCACGAAACTCTCATCGAGGCGCAATTCGCCATCGAGAAAATCCAGCACCAGATGCTGATCGAGGCCCAGCGCCCGTTTGAGCACATGCTGCATGCCCGGTTGATCCCAGACGTGGTCTTCGCTGATCCGTTGCAAGTGATCGGCGTGCCAGCGATAAACCCTGCAGTCACCGACATGCGCCAGGGTAAATCGCCTGCCGCGCATGACCAGGGCACTGACGGTGGTGAGCAGCGGTTGCCCACCGCCATTGGCCTGCAACCAGCGATTCTGTGCCAGCAGCAGGCGATCCAGTGCCTGGGCGACGCCCCAGGTTTCCGGCGTTGCGTAATAGTCCAGCGCCAGCGCCTGTAAGGTCGAGCGGGCGGCGAGCCCACCATCGGCGCACTGGCTGACGCCGTCGGCGATGGCGAACAGGTAACCCTTGCTCGCAGCCAGCGCCGGCGCGGGAGTGACCAGGCGCAGGGCGTCCTGATTCTCCTCGCGCGGTCCCATGGCGCTGGCTTCGGCGAAGCTCAGTTGCAGGCTCATTCAGCCCTCACACCCGCGCGGCGGTGACGGCAGCCGAGCCCCAGGTGGTTCTCCAGCGACGCTTCACGCCGTGCAGGCCGAACCAGGCGAGGACGCCGAGGCTGGCGAACAGCCACAAGGCCAGTTGATAGCTGCCGGTGCTTTGCTTGATCGCACCCATGCCCGCCGCGAGGGCGAAACCACCGATACCCCCAGCCATGCCGATCAAACCGGTCATCACGCCGATTTCACGCCGAAAACGCTGTGGGACCAATTGGAAAACCGCGCCGTTACCCGCACCCAGACCGAGCATGGTGCAGACGAAAAGTGCCAGTGCCGCGTAGGAGCTCGGCAAGTTGAAACCCACCGCCGCGATACAGATCGCCGCCACCGTGTACATCGCCAGCAAGGTGCGAATCCCGCCGAAACGGTCAGCCAATGCACCGCCCAAAGGACGCATCAGACTGCCGCCGAACACGCAGGCCGCGGTGTAGTAGCCGGCAGTCACCGGGCTCAGGCCATATTGGTCGTTGAAGTAGCCGGGCAGGGCGCTGGCCAGGCCGATGAAGCCGCCGAAGGTCACGCTGTAGAAAAACATGAACCACCAGCTGTCGCGGTCACCCAGGGCCTTGAAGTAGTCGGACACCGACTTGGCTTTCGGCCGTTCAGGGGCATTTTTGGCCAGCCAGGCGAAGACGATGATGGTCAGGATCAGCGGGATCAGGGCGAAGCCGAACACGTTACTCCAGCCAAACGCGGCAGCCAGCACCGGGGCGATCAGGGCGGCGAGCACGGTGCCCGAGTTACCGGCACCGGCGATGCCCATGGCCTTGCCTTGATGCTGCGGCGGATACCATTGCGACGCCAGCGGCAGGGCCACGGCGAAGGATGCACCGGCCATGCCGAGGAACAGGCCCAGCAGCAGCGCCTGTTCATAACTGTGGATGCCCAGGTTCCAGGCGCCGAACAGGGCGCAGATCACGATGACCTGCCCGATCAGCCCGGCGGTTTTCGGCGACAAGCGATCCGCCAGCATACCCATGATGAAGCGCAACACCGCACCGGCCAGAATCGGCGTGGCAACCACCATGCCGCGTTGTTGCGTGGTCAGGTGCAGGTCGGCGGCTATTTGCACCGCCAGCGGGCCGAGCAGGTACCAGACCATGAAACTCAGGTCGAAATAGAGGAAGGCCGCGAACAGAGTCGGGGTATGGCCGGATTTCCAGAAGCTTGAATTCATCGCGCACCTCAGCTGTGAGTCGTCTCGAGAAGGAGTCATGAGCTTGCAGGTGGGGCGCCGCAACGGCCGCACCACCGGCCCCGGGCTGTGGGGCCAAAACAAAAAAACGCCGCCACCGGATTCGCCTTGGGCAAATGAGGTGAGCGACGTCTTTGTCGTAGGTGGGGCAACCGCCGTTGGTTACCTGTGGTGATTACTTAGCGAGATCTGTGCCAACAACTCGAGACCGAGTCGCTGCCAATCGCGGGCAAGCCCGCTCCCACAGGATTGGTGGTGTTCACAAAACCTGTGGGAGCGGGCTTGCCGCGATGAGGCCCAGACAGCCACTGCAATACTCAGCCCAGCAGTTCACTCATCGCAATAATCTGCTCCGCCACCTGAATCAGTTTCTGCTGGCGGCTCATGGCCTGGCGCCGCATCAGCGTGTAGGCCTCTTCCTCGTTGCAGTCTTTCATCTTCATCAACAACCCCTTGGCCAGCTCGATGCGCTTGCGCTCGGCCAGTTGCTGGTCGCGGGCGTGCAGCTGGGCGCGCAGGGCCTGGTCGCTTTCGAAGCGCGCCATGGCCACGTCGAGAATTGGCTGCAAGCGTTGTGCGTGAATGCCTTCGACGATGTAGGCGCTGACCCCGGACTTGATCGCCTGGCGCATCACCTCGGGGTCATGTTCGTCGGTAAACATCACGATCGGCCGCGGCTGGTCGCGGGACACCAGCACCACTTGCTCCATCACATCGCGGCTCGGTGACTCGGTATCGATCAGGATGACGTCCGGACGCACCGTTTCGACGCGCGCGGGCAGGTCGATGGTCAGGCCGGATTCGTCGATCACCTCGAATCCGGCTTCGGTCAGGGCGGCTTTCAGCCGGCCGACTTTCTTCGCGGTGTCGTTGATCAGCAGGATACGCAACATGTTCGCAGTCTCCTGTCAGCGGCTGGCGAGTAGGGGCGAGCTGTCGCTCATGGCGTGCAGCTTGAAGCTGCGGGCATAACCGGCCGGGTCGCTGCCGTCCCAGGTCTTGCCGTCGATCAACTGGCTGCTGCGCATTTCCTGGCCCGACGCGGCAACACCGACGGCGGTTGCGGCCTCTCGATACAAGTCTAGTTGCTGGACTTGACGGGCCACCGCGAGGTAGTCCGGGTCGTCGCGCAACAAGCCCCAGCGGCGGAATTGGGTCATGAACCACATGCCATCGGAAAGGTAAGGCAGATTGACCTCACCGCCGCCATGGAAACGCAGTGCGTGCGGGTCTTGCCAGCGATTGCCGAGACCGTCGGCGTAATCGCCAAGCAGGCGCGGTTCGATGCAATCGAGCGGTGCATCGAGGTAATCCGGGGCGCTCAGCAACTGCGCGGTGCTGCGGCGATTCTCGGCGCTGTCGTCGATGAAACGGCTGGCTTCCAGAATCGCCATCACCAGGGCCCGGGCGGTGTTGGGGTATTGCTCGACGAACGCGCGGGTGCAACCGAGGACTTTTTCCGGATGGTCGGGCCAGATCGTCTGGGTCGTCGCCATCGTGAAGCCGAGATGCTGTTTTACCGCGCTGGCGGACCAGGGCTCACCGACACAGAAACCGTCGATCCGCCCCGCTTGCAGGTGCGCGACCATTTGCGGCGGCGGTACGACCACGCTGTCGACATCGTGCAATGGATGAATGCCCTGGCTCGCCAGCCAGTAATACAGCCACATGGCGTGTGTTCCCGTTGGAAAGGTCTGGGCGAAGGTGAGTTTTGGGCGAGTTTGGTGCACGTGGCGGTCCAGTGCTTCAGGACCGGTCACGCCGAGCGCCTGCAAGCCGTGGGAAAGGTTGATGCTCTGACCGTTCTGGTTCAGGCCCATGAGCACCGCCATGTCGGTCCCCGCGACGCCGCCGATGCCCAGGTGCACGGCGTAAATCAGACCGTAAAGGCTGTGGGCGGCATCGAGTTCGCCGCTGACCAGTTTGTCCCGCAGGTTGGCCCAGGAGGACTGGCGCTTGAGGTTCAAGGTCAGCCCGTAAGGCTGGGCAAAACCCTGGGTGGCAGCGACCACCACCGAGGCACAGTCGCTCAAGGCCATGAAGCCGAGGTTGATGTCGGTCTTTTCCGGGGCATCGCTGCCGTTGACCCAGGCCAACGGGCTGGCTAGTGGTTCGTTCATCGCGTCTTCACCTTGCAAAAAAAAGCGTCGTCCCGGGTCCGCGCATGAGCAAGGCCGGGTGACGACGCCATTGTCCTGGCACTCATGCCGCCGTTGACATGAGTGCTGATACTTCTGTGGGTGCAAGGCATATGCCAGTCCGGGTTTCATCAGTTTTCCATCAGGACTTCCCGCGCCATGTCTTTCATCCTGCCTGCCCTTGATCGTCAGGCTGCAAAGGAGGTTGGCGTGCAAACCGAATCACTACGTGCCACCCCATTCCCGGATGCTCGTTCCGGCGAGCGGGTATTGCATCTGCGTGTCAGCGAATCGACCGACCTGCAGGGTTCGGCGCAAGGCCAGCGGTTACCCGGCGGCTGGGAAGGGCTGATCGCGGTCAGCGAGACCCTGCAAATGACCGGTGGCTGTGTGCAGGTGCTGCCGCTGTCCGAAACGCGGCTGGTGAAATTGCAGGTCTTTATCGACTTGAGTGATGCGTTGAATGGCCAGCGACCAAACCATACATCGTGGGCGATGTTGCCGGTGACGTACGAGACCGTTCGGTCGGAGCGCGCACTGGAACGCTGGTACATCGAGCAGGCCATGGGCGGAGGTCCGGCTTTTCAGACCTTTGCCAGTGTGCTGCGTCAGACCGAGAGTTACGGGCTTGTGCGATTCCTGCTGGAGCAGGGCACCCGCAGTGAAAAGCTGAGCGACCTGGCGCAACGCTATGGCGTATCCGTGTCGCACTTTCGTCGATTGTGCCGACAGGCACTGGGCAGTGCAGCCAAGCCTGCAATGCGCGGTTGGCGCACGGCTCAGGCGCTGTTGAACATGAGTCTGCGGGACTGTTCGCTGACGGATGTCGCGCTGGAGTCCGGCTTTGCCTCTTCTTCGCATTTCTCCAAGGAAATCCGCGAACTGGTGGGTTTCACGCCCAGCAGCCTCGCCGACATTACCTACCTTCCAGGCAAGTGAGCCGATGAACCGCCGATCGTTCTCCTTATCTCTTTTGCCCGCCTGCCTGACCCT
This sequence comes from Pseudomonas migulae, assembly GCF_024169315.1. Classification (NCBI taxonomy): domain Bacteria; kingdom Pseudomonadati; phylum Pseudomonadota; class Gammaproteobacteria; order Pseudomonadales; family Pseudomonadaceae; genus Pseudomonas; species Pseudomonas migulae. The sequence continues at coordinate 5,944,134 of NZ_JALJWR010000001.1, forward strand.
GGTGTTGTTGCTCGCACCCTTTGCCGCACAGGCCGCTGTCTACAGTTTCGAGGCTCGCGAACAAAGCGCGCGCACTTTTTTCAGCGAACTGTCCGGACCGCTGGGCAAACCCGTCATCGTTAGCAAGGCCGCTGCGGCCAAACGGATTTCCGGTACGTTCGATCTGCTCTGGCCGCAACGCACCTTCGAGCGAGTCAGCGCGCAAATGGGCCTGATCTGGTACAGCGATGGCCAGGCGATTTATCTGTATGACGCTCCGGAAATCAAAAGCTCGATGGTGTCGCTGCAGACCCTGACCGTCGCGAAGCTGCAAGCGTTCCTGGAGCGCTCGGGGTTGCACGATAGGCGTTATCCGTTGCGCCACGATGGTCTGCGTACGTTCCATGTGTCCGGCCCGCCGATGTATGTCGATCTGGTCACGCAAGCGGCCGGGCTGATGGATAACCAGCGCTCGGAACTGTTACTGGGCAAGCAGCAGATCGGCGTGATCCAGGTGCGAAACACTTTCGTGAGCGACCGTAAATACGAATTGCGTGATGACAAGGTGACGATTCCCGGGCTGGCCACCGTGATTGAGGCCTTGCTGCGCGGCGAGCGCAACGGCGTCGAGCCTGCTGTCGCGCAAGTCCCGGCTCAGCGACCGCCGGGCTTGATGCCGGCGTTTCCACTGGAAGGCCTGGCGAGCGCGCCTTCAGACCAGGACCCGTCCGCGCCACGAATCCTCGCGCGCGACACCGCCGCCGGGAACATTCGGGTAGTGGCCTATCCCGATACCAACAGCCTGCTGGTCAAGGGATTGCCGGAGCAGGTGCGTTTCATCGAGAACCTGGTCAGTGCGCTCGACACGCCCAAACGCCATGTGGAGTTGTCGTTGTGGATCATTGATCTGCACAAGGATGAACTCAATCAGTTGGGCGTCAATTGGCAAGGCGTGGTGAATTCGGGCGGAAAATTCAGCGCGTCGCTCAACGCCGGCTCGGCGACCACCCTCGATGGTGCGTCGTTCGTCACCCAGGTCATGGCGCTGGAGCGCACGAGCCGGGCGAATGTGGTGTCGCGCCCGGTGATCCTGACCCAGGAAAACGTGCCGGCGATTTTCGACAACAACCGAACGTTTTATGCGCCGCTGGTGGGTGAGCGCAGTGTTGATTTGCAGCATGTGACCTACGGCACGCTGGTGAGCGTATTGCCGCGTTTCGCCCAGGCGGACGAGATTGAAATGTCGCTCAATATCGAAGACGGCAACGAAATCGAAAACCCTGGCCAGGGCGAGCGACCCAGCGCTCTGCCGACGGTCGGCCGCACCCGGATCAGTACGGTGGCGCGGGTGCCGCCGGGCAAGAGCCTGTTGGTGGGTGGTTTCACTCGCGATGACCACAGCGAGCAGATTGGACGGATACCGGTGCTGGGGTCGATTCCGTGGATCGGTCGGTTGTTCAGTTATCGGCAGAACCGCTCGGCCAATACCGTGCGTGTGTTCCTGATTCAACCCAAGGAAATTCGCGACACGCTGGAGCCGAGCGCCGTTGAACCGGGCCCACAGTTGATGACCCCGGAACAGCACGAACGCTTGCGCCGTTCCTATTTCCGGGCGGCCATAAAATGATCCTGCCGGCGATTTCCAGCGGCGGGCGAGCGGCCCAGGCGCGGCTGAATGCCGAGAAGGCCGCAGAGCATCCGCAGCCACAGGCGACGGCGGACACTGACCTCGACGAAACCGGCACGGCTGCCGTCATGCAGCGTTTCGTGCAGATCAGCGATGAAATGTCGGCGGCATTGGCGCAGTTTCGTGGCCGGCGGCATTTCGAACTGAAGTCAGACACCCTGACTGACAACTTCGAAAGAGTCCTGGACGACGACACCGTGCCCAAGGTGCGGCAGATCCTCAGCCTGGCACGGCTCGGCGACAAACCCATCGGCTGGTTGCTGCAAATGGCGCGAAAGCTGTTTGCCGACGACAGCGATCTGGCGTTGGTGCTGCGCGAACTGTTGCGCCGTAGAAAACTCGAGAAAAGCACCCGTCAACGGCTCGAAACGCTGTTGGAGACGGTGGTCGCCCAGGCTTCTCCCAAACGCATGAACGCCGGCATCAATGCCGCGCTCAAGGCCAGAATGTTCGGGGCGAGCATGGCGGTGCGCGCCGCGCTGTTGCGCGAAACGTACCGGGATTTTCTCGAGTCCGATGAAGGGCCGGTCAGTTGTTATCAGGACTGGATTGCGCTGTACGGTCCACCGCAACGCACGCACGTGCTGGCCTTCATCGAAGCGGCGCTGCTCACCGATATCAGCGCCCAGGACCCGAGTTGCTCGCGCAACGAGTTTGGCCAGCTGCTGGCCCGGTTGAATGAGCTCAAGCGCCTGCGTTCAGCCGATGCGCTGTTCATCGGCGGCCTGCTGGGCGATGAACTGATCTGCCAGCACAACCCCGATGAATCCGACTGGCTGGTGTTCCTGTTCGGCCTGTTGACCTGGCCTGATGAGCTCGACCAGTTGTTGCTCGGCGTACTCGGTGAACGCCTGCTGTTGAGCCTGCACCGTGAGCGCTCGACGCTGCTGCAGACGGTGCGCCGGTTCAGCCTGCAATTGCCGTTGCAACTGTTTGCCGATGAAGAGGCGCCGCAACGCCTGGCGCAGCAGTTTTCGCGGCTGGCCGACGTTGCCTACACCCACGAATGTATTGAACAGCGGCGTCTCGGCGGTTGCTCATGATTTTTTTCCGGAACTGACCTGCCATGCTCAATGTGTTTTTGCGCAACATCGGCGCTCGCCCGGAGCTGCTGATCCTGACACTCATGGTGATGATCATCGCCATGCTGATCATTCCGCTGCCGACGGCGTTGGTAGATTTTCTCATCGGCCTGAACATCGTCATTTCGCTGCTGGTGTTCATGGGTTCGTTCTACATCGAACGCATCCTCAGCTTCTCGACGTTCCCGGCGTTGCTGCTGCTGACCACCCTGTTTCGCCTGGCGCTGTCGATCAGCACCAGCCGCCTGATCCTGAGCCAGGCCGATGCGGGCGAGATCATCGCGTCCTTCGGTGAGTTCGTGATCGGCGAAAGCCTCGTTGTCGGCTTCGTGATCTTTTCCATTGTCACCATTGTCCAGTTTATCGTGATCACCAAAGGCTCGGAGCGGGTCGCCGAAGTCGCGGCGCGCTTCTCGCTGGACGGCATGCCGGGCAAGCAAATGAGCATCGACGGCGACCTCAAGGCCGGCGCCATCACGGCCGAGGAAGCCAAGGAAAAACGCAGCGTGCTGGAGCGTGAAAGCCAGTTGTATGGCTCCTTCGACGGCGCGATGAAGTTCATCAAGGGCGATGCGATCGCCGGCATCATCATTATCTTCGTTAACTTCATCGGCGGCATGGCGATCGGTGTCGGGCAAATGGGCATGGACATGTCCACGGCCTTGTCGACCTACACCTTGCTGACCATCGGCGACGGCCTGGTCGCGCAGATTCCGGCGTTGCTGATCGCCATTGGCGCCGGCTTCATCGTGACGCGGGTCAACGGTGACGACAGCAACCTGGGACGCAACATGCTCGCGCAGATGCTGGGCAATCCGTTCGTGATGGGCGTCACGGCGCTGCTGGCGGTGGGGGTCGGTCTGCTTCCCGGTTTCCCGCTGATGACGTTTCTGCCGATTGCCGCGGTGCTGGCGCTGGTGGTGTTTACCCGGCATCGAAAGGCTTCCAGGGTCGCGGGCGACGGTGAAAGCCGGGCCGCAGACACCGGGCAAGACGCGCTGCAATCCGGATCGGGATTGCTCGATGACGTCGATAACATCGCCACCGAAACCATCCCCTTGATGCTGCTGGTGCCCACGTCGCAACTGGACGCGTTGAACAAAGCCCGTTGGGCGGCGCGTTTTCGCAGTCAGTTTTTCGTCGACTACGGCTTGCGCATACCCGAAGCGCAGTTGCGCGCCAGCGAGGCGTTGCAGGCTCATCAAGTGGCGGTGCTGATCAATGAAGTGCGTGCCGAACAGTTCGATATCCATTTCGATCACTGGCGTCTGCTCGACTATTCGCCGGACCTTGAGCCCCTGGGTTTTGCCCTGGTGCGCGGCAACGACAGCAATCGCTTGGGCGGTGTCTGGGTCAACGCCGTCGACAAGGAGCGAGTGCAACAGCTGGGCTATCAACTGCGTCCGGCAGACGAAGAATGCTACCGCTGCCTCGTCACGTTGCTGGCGCGCAACATCCAGGAGTTTTTCGGCGTGCAGGAAACCAAGCAGCTGCTCGACGAAATGGAATCCCGTTATCCCGATCTGCTCAAGGAAGTGTATCGCCACGTCACGGTGCAGAAGATCGCCGAGGTGCTGCAGCGCCTGATCGCTGAGCGCATTTCCGTGCGCAACATGAAGCTGATCCTGGAGTCGCTGGCCCATTGGGCGTCGCGGGAAAAGGACGTGCTGGCGCTGGTCGAGCACGTTCGCGGAGCGATGGCGCGCTACATCAGCAACAAATTCGCCCACGGCAACGACTTGCGCGTCCTGCTGTTATCGCCGGAATTCGAAGAGGTGGTGCGCCGGGGCATCCGGCAAACCTCGGGCGGCAGTTTCATCAACCTGGAACCGGCCGAGTCGGAAGAGCTGATGGACCGCCTGAGTGTCGGCCTGGACAGCCTGCACATTGCGCACAAGGACATGGTGCTGCTGTGTTCGGTCGATGTGCGGCGCTACATCAAGAAACTGATCGAGGGGCGGTTTCGGGAGCTGGATGTCATGTCGTTCGGCGAAATCTCCGAGACCATCTCGGTCAATGTCATCAAGACCCTCTGAGGAAACCCTGTAAATGATACCGATCGATATTGCCGACCTGTTGCGTGAAGCCCTGCGACACAGCGGCTGCGTAGACAGCCAGATAGGACACTTCGACGGCCACAGCACCATTGAGATGCAGATGAAAAACCTGCCCGATGTCAGCGTGGCCGTGGTGGAGGGCGATGTGTGGATCTGGGCCGAGGTCGCGCAGGCTAGCCCAAACGTCATGAACCATTGCGCCTTCGAATTGATGCAGTTCTTGCTGGAAGGCAATGCTTTTTCTCGCACCGGGCAACTGCACCTGTGCGAAGTTCAGGGGCAGCTCGAATTGCGCTTGATGGCCAATGATCACGCCCTGGGTGACGCCGAGCATTTCGCACAAGCCCTGGATGCTTTTGTGCAGTCGATTGAAACGCTGTGCGAACTGTTGCGCCGATGAGCATCCGGCTGGAACGGCAGGCCGCCCATCCCTTGCGCTTGAGCGGTCCTTTGATAGAAGCGGCGCTGGACAATGTGGTGGTCGGCGAAGTCTGCGAAGTGCGTCGCCATTGGCGTTCGCCGCAGGTGGTGGCGAGGGCGCAAGTCATCGGCTTCAAACCCGGCGCCGTCCTGCTCAGTTTGCTCGGCGATGCCAAAGGCTTGTCCAGGGAGTCGATGATCGTCCCGACGGGCTCGACATTGCGCCTGAGTTGCAGCGATGCATTGCTGGGCAGCGTCGTCGATCCACAGGGCAATATCGTCGAGCGACTGGCACCGTCGACAGCCTTTGAGCAGCAGGATTATCCGGTGGATGCCGACCCGCCGTCGTACCACCAGCGCCGGCCAGTAGCCGAGCCATTGAGCACCGGGATTCGCGTCATCGATGGCTTGCTGACCTGCGGTGTCGGTCAGCGAATCGGTATTTTTGCCGCGGCCGGGTCCGGTAAAACGACGTTGATCAACATGCTGATCAGCCACACCGATGCGGACGTATTCGTCATTGGCCTGATCGGCGAACGCGGGCGTGAAGTGACCGAGTTCATTGAGCATCTGCGCCAATCCACGAAGCGATCACGCTGCGTGGTGGTGTATGCCACGTCGGATTTTTCCTCGGTGGACCGCTGCAATTCGGCGCTGCAGGCGACGGCCATCGCCGAGTATTTTCGCGACCAGGGCCAGCGTGTCGTGCTGTTGCTGGACTCGTTGACCCGTTACGCCCGCGCTCGCCGCGACCTGGCCCTTGCCGCGGGTGAAGCGCCGGCAAGGCGCGGTTATCCGGCGTCGGTATTCGATGCCTTGCCACGTTTGCTGGAGCGGCCCGGCGTGACGGCTTCCGGCAGCATTACCGCCTGGTACACGGTCCTGCTCGAGAGTGACGATGAGCCGGACCCGATCGCCGAGGAGATTCGCTCGATTCTCGACGGCCATGTCTACCTCAGTCGTGCCCTGGCGGCCAAAGGTCATTACCCGGCGATCGATGTCTTGCGCAGCGTCAGTCGCGTGGCAACGCAAGTCACCAGCGCGCAGGTGCAGCAACTGGCGGCGTCGACCCGGGAAACACTGACGCGCCTGGAGCAGTTGCAGATTTTCCTCGACATGGGCGAATACACCCAGGGCGCCGATGCCGACAACGACCAGGCTCTGCGGCGGCGTGAAGCCTTGACTCGGTGGTTGCGTCAGCCGACGGACGAGTGTTGCGAACCTGAGGAAACATTGCGGAGCCTCAATGAACTCATTGCCTGACCGGCGACGCCTGTTGGCGTTCAGCCAGTTCCGTCAGCAACGCGGTGAACAGGCCGTGCTGCGCACACAGCAACAGTTGCAACCGCTGCGGCGGGAACTCATCGGTTTCGAGGGGCAAGCGGCCTCGCTGCAAAACCTGCTGGCCAGCCATCGCGCCACCGATTGCGTTCTGGATCACGGGCAATTATTGGCGCTGCTGCGAACCCAGGCGGTCATCCGGCGACAGATTGATCTGGTGCGCCTCGAACGCGACCGCGTGGACGGGGAGTGCAGGCAGCTTGAGCAGTCGTTGCAAGCGCAACGCGAGCAACTGCGTGGGCTGCAACGCAAACACGACAAATACCAACGGTCGGTGCAGCAACTGTTGCGCGCGCAACGGCTTGAGCAGGTGCGCCGGGAAGAACGGGAGATAGAAGAGATGACCGGAGTACGGCGATGAAAAATGTTCCTGCGGTTTCACCGATATCGACTCTCGTGCAGGAGCCCGCTATCGAGGGGTGTATGGATGAACTGCACGAAACGCTTGTGCCAGTGCAAGAAGATGAGCTGCCGCAAGGTGTGCTGGATTTGCTGGTGACGTTGAACGTGCATCATCGAGCCGAGGTGCTGGTCCCTTTGGGCGTTCAAGGTTCAGATCGTAGTGGTGTGGTCGAACGCCTTCGCCAGCAGGTCGAATCGTCGCCCCTTCGCTCCCACAAGGAAGCTCATTCCCAAGTGGGCGATCAGGGTCTAAATCGTCGTGGTTTGGACACACGTCTTCGCGAGCAGGTCGAATCGTCGCCCCTTCGCTCCCATAGGGAAGCTCATTCCAATGTGGGTGATCAGGGTCTGGATCGTCGTGGTCTGGACACGCGCCTTCGCGAGCAGACGCGCTCCCACACTGGAATGCGTTTCCCTGTGGGAGCGAGCTTGCTCGCGAAGGCGGCCGAACAGACGCCGATCAACGCACAAGGTTCACCGCGAGTGTCCACCGAATCGTCTTCAACCACGCCTGAAACGCTGCCCGTCGAGCGCGCGACCAACGTCAGTACACCGACAACCCTCGCCGTCGACGCGCCCCCACCCGAAGCGTTGATGAACCTTCACAACGCACGCCATGCACTGTCCGCCGCACCGGTTTCCATCCCCTTGCCTGCGACGCCAATACCCAAGCCCGCCCTCGACATAAAGATCGAAACGCTGCCCGGTTCCAGCCCCGGCCTGTTGCAGGTGCCCTTCAACAAAGGTGCCGCCAGCGGCCAGGTGACGATTACCCGAGTGCCCGACGAGCTCACTCAACACCTGCTGGTCAGCCCGAGCAACACCCTGGTCTTCGAACAACTCAAGGCACCTTTTGAACAGGCTCCGGATCTCGGCTGGCAGCTAGCCGATGACGGTGGCGAGCAGCACCAAGGCTCCCGTCAATCGCCGGATGAGGAGCAGACGGAACAACAGGACCTTCCCGCATGAGAGCGCTGACGTTGCGCCGCGTCGACGCTTCGGCGCGCGCCCGCACGCAAGCAGTCCAGCGCTGGTGCCGCGCCGGTCACGGTGCCGGAGTGGGCAGACCGGATCGACAGTCCGGCTACTTAAGGTTTTGTGCCCGTGGAAATGCAGGGGACTGGCAGGGCCTGATCATGGCCCGCGACTGGCTGGATCGTGCGTTACCGCAGTTGCGCTCATTGCTGATCGTCGAGTGCCCGGAGGCGAGCATCGTCGAGTTGTTCCGGGCGGTGCCGCGACCTCTGCCGATGGTGGGCGAGCTGTCCTGTCAAGCGCTGGTCGACCTCCAATTGATCGCCCCGGCAGAACTGCCGACGCACGATTTGCCCTGGTTCGACACGGCTCATGGGCGAGTGTGGGTGACGCAGTTGCCACCGACGCAGGCTTCCAATGGCTCGCTTGGACCAGCGTCATGGCTGGCTGATTTGCCGCTGCGCCTGCAACTGCTGCTGGGCTTCAGTCACCTGCGTCACGCTCGGTTGGAGCCGGGCGATGTCCTGCGCATCATCCACCGGACAGACCAGTGTCTGTTGGCCAATCGATGCATCGGCGTGTTCACGTTCACTGAAGAGGGATTACACATGCAATCGACACTTGCCGATTCAAATCAACAGGTCGCTGCAGAAGCTGACGCAGACGTCGAACTCAGTGCGCTGCCGGTACGTCTTGAGTTCCTGCTCGGCACCCATGAGACCGATCTTGGGACGCTGTCACGGATCATCGATGGTCAGCTCATTCCGCTGGCAGCCGATGCCGCGCGGCACATCGAAATTCGCGCCAACGGCAAGTGCGTGGCCCGTGGGGAACTGGTGCAGCTGGACGAGCAGTTGGGTGTGGAGTTGCTCGAGGTTTATCGCGACACCTTATCGGAATCAGGCGATGAATGACGTCTCGCTGATTGCACTGCTGGCGTTCGCATCACTCCTGCCTTTCCTGGTGGCCGCCGGAACCTGCTACATCAAGTTTTCCATCGTGTTTGTCATCGTGCGCAACGCGCTGGGTTTACAGCAGGTGCCGTCGAACATGACCCTCAATGCGGTCGCCCTGATGCTGGCGATTTTCGTGATGACGCCGGTGATGAAGCAGGGGTATGGCTATTACAAGGAAGAAGCGGTGGCCTTCACCGACATCGAGTCGGTGGTGGACTTCGCCGAGAACGGTCTGGGTGGCTACAAGGATTACTTGCGCAAGTACACCGATCCTGAACTGGCCCTGTTCTTCGAACGTGCACAAGCGGTTCAGGGGGATTCCGAGGACAGTCTGCCGGCCGATGAACAACTCACGCCTTCCTTGTTTTCGCTGTTGCCGGCCTATGCACTGAGTGAAATCAAAAGCGCGTTCAAGATCGGTTTTTACCTGTACTTGCCGTTCGTGATTGTTGACCTGGTGATCTCCAGCATCCTGCTGGCGTTGGGCATGATGATGATGAGCCCGGTGATCATTTCGGTGCCGATCAAACTCGTGTTGTTTGTCGCGCTGGACGGCTGGGCGTTGCTGTCGACTGGTCTGGTGAAGCAGTACCTGACGTTACTGGCATAGGGGCGTCGACATGAACGATCTGGTCTATGCCGGCAACAAAACCCTGTACCTGATTCTGTTGATGGTGGCCTGGCCGATCATTGTCGCCACGGTGGTTGGCCTGGTGGTCGGGTTGATCCAGACCGTGACCCAGTTGCAGGAGCAGACATTGCCGTTCGGTTTCAAACTGCTGGCGGTCGCGGCGTGCCTGTTTCTGCTCTCGGGTTGGTACGGCGAAACCCTGCTCGATTTCAGCCGTGAAGTCATCCGCCTGGCATTGGGTTAGACCGATGTCGGTGACGCTGTTTTTCGATCTGTACGCGTTGTTCGCGGCGGCGATCCTGGGGTTCGCGCGCCTGGCACCGATTTTTTTCATGTTGCCGTTTCTCAACAGCGGCGTGCTGACCGGAGCACCGCGGCAGGCCGTCATCGTGCTGGTGGCGTTGGGGTTCTGGAGCTATGTCGGGGTGCCGTTGCCGCGCCTCGACGGCTTGGCCTTCTTTGGCTTGCTGCTGCGCGAGGCCGGCATTGGCGTCCTGCTGGGCTGCCTGCTGTGCTGGCCGTTCTGGGTGTTGCACGCGATGGGCAACCTGATCGACAACCAGCGCGGGGCAATGCTCAGCAGTACGGTGGACCCGGCCAACGGCGTCGATACCTCGGAGCTGGCGAACTTTCTTCAACTGTTTGCCGCGGCTGTTTATCTCGAAGGCGGCGGCATGCTGTTGATGCTCGAAACCGTCGGCCACAGTTATCGCATTTGCGCGCCGGTCAGCGGCTGCGCGGTGCACCTGTCAGCGGTGTTCAGCTTGCTGGATGCATTGGTGAGCAAGACCCTGGTGATCAGCGCGCCGGTGGTGGCGACGCTGCTGGTCAGCGAGGCGCTGCTTGGCTTGCTCTCGCGCTACGCGCCGCAAATGAACGCGTTCTCGGTGTCGCTGACGGTGAAGAGCCTGGTGGCACTGGTGGTGCTGATGCTGTATTTCGGCGTGCACCTGCCCGATGAAGTCCTGCGCATGGGCAGCAAAACCCAGGCACTGGAGCACTATCTCGGGAGCGACGGGGAGGGTGGCGATGTCGTCCAGCGCCTCGAAGACTGAGAAACCCACCTCCAAGAAACTGCGGGATGCGGCACGCAAAGGGCAGACGTTCAAGGCCAAGGATCTGGTAGTCACCTGCCTGACCTTGTGCGGCATCACCTACATGGTGTTCAACAGTTCGCTGCTGGACGTCATGGAGGTTTACCGGCGCATTATCGCCAGTGACTTCGACGCCGACCTGCAAAAGTACTCGGCGATGCTGGTGATGGTCGGGCTCAAGGCGCTGCTGCCGCTGCTGCTGGTGTGCGTCTTGACCAGCGCGTTGCCGGCGTTGCTGCAAAGCGGGTTTGCGCTGGCCAGCGAAGCCCTGAAGCTGAACCTCGGGGCGCTGAACCCGATCAATGGTTTCAAAAAACTGTTCAGCATGCGCACGGTCAAGGACACGGTCAAAGCGCTGTTGTACCTGGGCAGTTTTGCCATGGCGCTGTGGATCGTCTGGGTCACGCAGCGGCAACTGCTGTTCGCCCAGCTGTTTGCCCAGGCACCGGAGCTGTTCGCGATCTGGGGGCACCTGCTGCTGGTGCTGGTGTTGGCGTTTCTCGGTTGCGTGCTGCTGATCGTGGTGCTCGATGCGCTCAGCGAATACTGGCTGTTCATGAAAGACCAGATGATGGACAAGGACTCGGTCAAGCGCGAACACAAGGAGCAGGACGGCAACCCGGAAATCAAGGGCCGTCGACGCGACCTCCATCGGGAGCTGCTGTCGGAGCAGGTCAAATCCGATGTGCGCAGCTCGCGGATGATCATCGCCAACCCCACTCACATTGCCATCGGCGTGTATTTCCGCCCGGAAATCACCGTGCTGCCGTTCATCTCGTTGATGGAAACCAACCAACGCGCCCTGGCCGTTCGAGCGTATGCCAAAGAGGTCGGCGTGCCCGTGATCAATGACATCGCACTGGCCCGACGGATCTTCAAGACCCACCAGCGCTACAGCTTCCTCCAGGTGCAGGAAGTCGAAGAAGTCCTGCGCCTGTTGATCTGGCTCGAGCAAGTCGAGCAGGCCTGATCCCCCTTTCTTTATCCATCCCGTCGTTGGCATGAGCGCAATTTGGCAGCGTGCCTGCCGGCGCTTTGGCTCAATGCATTCGTCAGCGGCGCTGACGTTTTTTCAGGAGTGTGGCTGATGAGTCGCAACAACCAACAAGACGAGCAAATCGCTCTGGACATCGTGGATGCCGTGCTGGCAGGTGCGCCGTTAAAGGACGTGCAGGGCATCAGCGACGAGCACATGGACGGTCTCTATGCCTTTGCTTTCCAGTTTTATGAACAGGGACGGCTGGACGATGCCGAGAAGTTCTTCCACTTCCTGTGCATCTACGACTTTTACAACAGCCAGTACTGGCTGGGACTGGCGGCGGTGCACCAGCTCAAGCAGAACCATCAGAAAGCGATCGACCTGTACGCCATCGCCTTCGCCCAGGGCAAGAACGACTACCGACCGATGTTCTACAGCGGTCAGTGCCAGCTCGCCCTGGGCAAGATCGGCAAGGCCCGATTGTGTTTCGAGTACGTACTCGAGCAGGCCACGGAAGAGGACCTGCGCAAACAGGCCCGGGTGTATCTCGACACCCTGGCTCACATTGAAAAGGACTGTTCGGAGGACTGAACATGAGTGAAATCAGAAGTACATTCAACCCGGCTTACGCCGGAAGACTCAGCCGTGCCGAATCCTTTGAGATCTACGGCAAGGCTGCCAGCCAGGCGGCCAGAACGGTGGATTTTCAGAAGGCTGGCCAGGAAGCGCTGGCCGGATTGATGTCGGTGAGCTACGACGGTGAGCATCGCAAATCCACTGCCGCCGCCGGACGGCCGCAGCTGCATCCGCCGCTGGCCCCGAACAGCGGCAAAGAGATGGAGGGTGATCTGTTCACGCTGCTGATGGCGATGATCAGCGAGCTGATCGGCGAGGTCGACGTCAACAAGCTGAAAAACCGTTTGGCGATGTTGCAGAGCATGGCCGGGGCCAAACAACAGGGTCATGAAAAACTGGCGGCTGAATATGCTGAGGCCGTCGCCGCACTTGAGGCTGCTGAGGGGGCCGTTGGCGGTAGTCAGCAAAATCTGGAGAAGCTGCGCGAGAGAGTCCAGCAATGCCAGGGCTTGCTGGACGAGAGCGAGGCGCGTCTGGCGAAGCTGGACCCCGAGTCACCCGAGTATGCGAGTGAATTGGCGCTTCGTAATCAGCTCAAGGGCGAGCTGGCGAATCATACCCAGGCCTTTGAAAAAGCCACCGATGCCCACCTCAAACTGATCGAAACCGCCAATGCCGCCGCTAAAGTCCTCGCGGTCGTGACCGCAAAAGTCCTCGAAACAGGTGTCGGCGGACCGCAGGTTAAACAATCGGATGAAAAGGCGCTGAGCAGCAGTGCACTGGCGCTGTTGAACCGCTTGAAGATCATCGAGTTGCTCGGCGAGTCGGCTCAGAACAAGGAGGAGCTCAGCCAAGAGCTGTTTCTGGAATTGCAGGCCAAGTTGCAGGAAAAAATGCAGCTCGAGTCGGACAAGTACCTGGAAGAGGTCCGAAAAGCCGAAGCGTTGCAGAAGACCATGGGCTGCATCGGCAAAATCGTTGGCGCGCTTGTCTCCATCGCCACCATTGCAGCCGGCGTTCTGACCGCCAACCCGGTGCTCGTTGCGGTGGGGGTGATCGGGGCTGCGGTCATGATTGCGGACGAGGTGGTCAAGGAACTGACAGGTGTGTCGTTCATGGCGGAAGCGATGAAGCCGCTGATGACGGTCATGCAGGAAGCCATCAGCTTCTTTACCGATCTCTACACCAAGGTGCTGGTGGCGGTGGGCGTCGACCCCGAAACGGCGAAGGAGATCGCGCAAATCGCCGGCATGATCGCGGGCATCGCCGCCACCATTGCAGCCATCGCATTGGCGGCCATTGTGGGGGCTCAGGTGATTGGGCCGATGCTCGGCGCGGTCGCGTCAAAACTGGCAACGGTGGTGTCCCAGGCTGCACCTGCAGCGGTGCAGGCCATGAAACAGATGGCTTCCTCGGTCGGCAACACGCTGACCCAGATGCTGACTCAATTGCGCGGCTTCATCACCAACGGCGCTGATCCCGTAGCCCTGGCCCGTTACGCCAACATTGTCGAAATCGCTCGAGCCCTTACCGAGTTCGGCGGCGTGGCGGCGCAAGGCGGACTTGGCGTCAAAAGCGGCATGCATCAGGCGCAGGCGGCCGAACTCCTGGCGAATGTGAAGGTGCGCATGGCAATCAGCGAAGCCATTGCCGCCTACCTCACTCAAGTGGTCGAAGACTACGGCAAGGCGATGCAAGACCGGACCCGGCATATCGAACATGTTTTTTCCGATCTGCAACGCAGCCATTCCGTCAGCCTGCAAATGGCTCGGTACGCCTGAACTTGCTCATAAAAAGGAATTCGTCATGTCTCATATAAACGCAACCCATGTGCGCACGCCTGCAGTCCCGGCGCACGATCCGGTCAACGATGCCGGCCTGAGCGAGTTGGTTGCTCAGGAACAGTTCTCCAAGGACCTCAAAGGAAAAAGGCTTTTACAACCGGCTCTGTCAGACGGGAGCGTTGCAAAGCAAATACTCCAGAGCGGTAACTCGACATTTCCTACGGTGCAGGAGCTTGAGCGCGCGATCGATGCTTATCAACCCACCGAATTCGACTGGCAAGACTTCACTGCCGCCCTGCTGTTGGTCAGCGATGAAGTGCGTAACGATCTGATCTTCGATCCGGGGGCCTGGGAAAAACACGCCAACGTGCTGATCGCCGCGATCATCGCGGTCAACATTTCGCGGGTCGCCAACGCTGTACTGCGCGGGCATTACAGTGTGATGCACGCTGAAGCCGGCAAATTCCAGGGCGAGGCCATCATGGAATCCGGCAGGGCGGCGATATACAGCGCCATCACGGCTGCGGCTGTCTCCGGTGCAATCGCCGGGTTTGCCATGTTCAAGACCTTTCAAGGGCTTGGGCTCAAACATGCTGATATCAGCCTGCATAAACGCAACGCCCTGGACGCCAGCAACATCGAACGTGACCTTACACGTGATCGCAACCGCACTGACTGGAACCCGGAAACGACCTACAAGATAACGGTGTTCGATGATTTCGGGCGAATGAAATCAGTGAATTTCAAACCTCAGGGTTCGACCCTTACACCCAAGGAGCAGCAATGGTTCAACGAAGAAATTTCCAAGGCACAGAAGGTTGGCCAAGCGTCGGACTGGCTCAGCCAGATGGGCAGTAAAGGCATTGAAAGGAAACTCGAAATCGGTCGAGCGCTCAGCGCGATGTCGATGGGCATGAGTCAGGTGGTCTCCACCATGGTTCGCATGGCCGAGCATGCGGCGCGGCAGGAAGAGGTATTGCAACAAAGTGTGCAAAACACACAGAAGAGCTTGAGCGATGAAGTCGGGGCAAAAGACTCGGCTGATGCGGCGCTCTTGCAAAAATTCATGGACATGGTGATGCAGCTATTTCAATCGCGGATTGAAGTCATTGGTAAAATGGCTTGAGTAGGGGAATACAATGATAATTACGAACTTCACACCTAAAGCAGTTCATTCGCCGATCGATTTGAACGTTGTCACCGACGCTCCTTTACCATCCGAAATGCCTTTCGAGGCTCAAGCCGCTTTTTCCCTGGGGCAATTGCTGGACCGTTCGGCAAAGGAATTGAATCGCCATCTTGGAAGTATGCTCAAGTGCCAACCGGGCGCTGAAAAAATGTATGACGCATTGGTGGCGGGCGGAGCTGCGGAACTCCTGATTGCCGAGTTTGGCGAGCAGGTTCACGCCCGACGCATTCGTTCGCTAATGTGGGTACAGCAATTGCGCCAGTCTGGCGCGGGGATGACGCATTGCCGGGAAACGCT
Source organism: Pseudomonas migulae (assembly GCF_024169315.1). Lineage (NCBI taxonomy): Bacteria > Pseudomonadati > Pseudomonadota > Gammaproteobacteria > Pseudomonadales > Pseudomonadaceae > Pseudomonas > Pseudomonas migulae. Next base: position 5,959,583 of record NZ_JALJWR010000001.1, read on the forward strand.
GCCCATGGAACAGCGTCAGCACCTCGACGTTGCTCAGGCGCGTATTCTGCTTGATCTGCAAGAAAGGTTCCCGCCGCCAACGGAACTAGCCGAGGAGTTCAAGCAGAACATCAGTTCATCGAATGATTTCTTCGACAAACTGCTGGAGTTGATCGACCTGATCAAAAACGGCTATCTGGCCGGTTATGAACATGTCATCGCGGCCTATTCAGAGTTCTTCAAGGAATTCAACGAAGCAATTACTGCCAAAATGAAGGAATGGATTACCGGTGTTGATGACGGTAAAAAAGTCGATTTGAACGTCGGTGCGTTGAGAAGAGAGCTTGATAAACTTATCGTAAAATACTCACCCCCCAACCCGGGAGCCGTTTTGTTCCCGGCTCCTGGAAAAGCAGGTGCGACCAAGGAAGAGGCAGACAATTGGCGCAAAGCACTGGGCTTGCCTGACAGTTGTCTCATACAAAATGATGACGGTACGTACAGCGTGGTGATGGATATCAGCCCACTAACGACCATGCGCGGCAGCTTGCCAGGCGGTAACACGGTCAGGTGGGATACCGCCAAATTCCAGGCCTGGCAAACCGGCTTCAATGCCCAGGAGGAACGCATGAAAAACATGCTGCAATCCTTCACGCAGAAATACTCCAACGCCAACTCTTATCATGACAACTTTAACAAGACGTTGTCTGCGCACCTTAGTCAGTATTCGGACATGCTTAAGGCGATGTTGAATTTTTGATGAGAATAAAAATTCTGTAAGTCAGTGTTTTTTGTGTCGAAGCCAGCCGTAACTTTGGTTCTCAGGGGGGCGGCTGTTTGAGTGCGATTTTGGGACAGTGGAAAAGTTAAATATGCAGGCTGATGATTTTGAAATTGAAAGTCAGATAATAAAGCTGTTGTCGGACTGCCTCTCGCTGGATGGCTGTAATATCGAAAGCAGTTCTCGTTTGGTGGAGGACTTGTTCGTTGACTCGATGAATGTAATAGAAATAGTCATGTTGATTAATGAAGTGTTTGACATCGAATTGCCTCGAGAAGGCGTGGCAGCCTGGAGGACCGTGCAGGATATTTGTTTGTTGGTCGATGCGCTGCTGCAAAAATAACCGATGACCGGTAAATATTCCTACAACTTCTGTTGTGATTTCCTCGGGTGCTTATGGTGAACCTCTGACGGAATAGCCTTGCTCAACTTCCTATAGTCCCGCTGCTTGTCATTTTTGAGCCTGACAAGTTACAGGTTCAATTGCGCCTCAGTACCTTTCTATAGAGAAGTTCCAGAATATGGACAGTGCCACTGATCAACCGCCATTCAGGTCATTCGTTTTCGACCGCTGGCTACTGCAAAGCGATGGAACGCTGATGCGAGATGGACAGGGTGTCCACGTCCCCCCCAAAGAGTTGAACGTACTGCGCCTGCTGCTCGGTTTGGCCGGCACGGTGATCAGCAAGGATCATCTGCTCGATACGGTGTGGCCCGATGCCGATGCCACCGAAGAATCATTGACTCGCTGCATTTACGCCTTGCGCAAGCTGCTCAAGGACAACAAGGATTTCATTGCCACGGTGTACGGCCAGGGTTACCGGTTTACCTGCCCGGTCGTCGCCCTCGACGTGCCGAGCCCGACGAGAACCGCGGCCCCCTCGCTGGCCGTTCTGCCTTTTCGCAATCTGAACGAGTCAGCAGCACTGGATCTGCAGGACGCCATGATCCGCCAGTTGACGACGGCATTCGGCGAGGCGTTGCGTGTTGTCCCCTCGGGTTTGATGGCTGCCTATGGTCAGTTGACCGATGCGCGGTATCTGGTCGAGCGTTTGAAGCCTGACTTTTACCTCAGCGGTCGTTGCATTGGGCGGGATGACCCGTCGCAATGGTCGATCGAGTTGATCCGGAGCAGCGGTCATGTGCTGCTTCATGGACAGAGGCTGGGCGCAGGGTACGTGGGGGAGGGGCTCGGGGAGTTGACCTGTCTGGTTGCCCAGCGCCTTCCGGGACTGCGTCCTGCTGAACCGGGCTGTGCTTCCTATCCGGCGCTGGTCGCCTATCTCAACGGTGTGTGCAGTGTCGAGCGGCACACGCCGCAAAGCCTGCGCGATGCGCTGGTGCAGTTTCGATACAGCCTGCAACTGGATGAGCGTTATGCCCCCGTCTGGTGTGGCGTGGCCGATGTCTGGCTGGGCCAGGCAATGCTTGGGTTATGTGAGCAAGGGCGTGCAATGGATGAAGCTCATGTGGCTATTTCCAGGGCATTGCCGCTGGACCCGGGGAGTCCGCAAACCATCGCGCGGCTTGCCCTGTTGACCAGTCTTCGCGGTTGCGAGGAGGCGGCGCAGGTGCTTTTTCAGCGCTGCCTGGCGAGCGTCGATCAGGCTGATGTTCATTACTTTCACGCTTGGCATCATTGGTATTGGCAGCGCCATGATCTGGCGGTTCAGAGCCTCGACAAGTGTCTGCGTCACGACGCGAACTGCGTGCGGGCGCGGAGTTTGCGGGTACGTCTCGCACTTGCCGGTGATCCCCGGGATGCCGTGATGATGCACCGCGCAAAGCAAGGCACCCGGCAAGCGGCACCGCTCGACAGCAGCAGGCGACTGGCATGAGTCGGTGGGCCTCCGGCGGGTTGCTGATGCTGATGTCCCTGGGTGCGGTTCCGGCGCATGCCTATTGTTGGGTCTCGGCGGGGCAGCAGCATGCCATCGAGCCCGAGTTGCTTCAGGCCATTGCCGACGTGGAGTCAGGGCAGGTGTCGGATGCGATGAATTACAACAGGAATGGCACGCGTGATATCGGGCTGATGCAGATCAACAGCAGTCATCTGCCTCGTCTGAGCGCACAGGGTATTACCGAGCAGCGCCTGCTGGATGAGCCTTGTCTGTCGGTCGAAGTCGGGGCCTCGGTGCTGGCCGGTTTCGTATCAATTTATGGCTACAACTGGACGGCGGTGGGTGCCTATAACGCCGGCAACGCTCCGGATCGGCAGGCGGCCCGTCTGCGTTATGCGCACAAGGTCTGGCAACGTTATCAAGCCTTGACGCCACATACGCCGGAGCAGCCTTGGGACACACACCCGAAAATCTCGCGGCGTTAACCTTGGGCCATTCAACGCAAATTTGTGGCGAGGGGATTTATCCCCGTTGGGTCGCGAAGTGGCCCCAGCGTCCGGCCAAACAGACTCAATTGCCCGTATTGGCGGCTGCTTCGCAGCCGAACGGGGATAAATCCCCTCGCCACAAAATTCGTGCGCGCCTGAACATTGTCTTAAGTGAACAGCATTTGGGCCATTTTGGGGGATTCTGATCCCGCTCGGGGGCAGATCGGCAGAATTCGATCAGGAACTTCCCGCGCAGCGCTCCTAGCATGGGTTTTCATTCACTGCCTGGAGCGTGATCGGTGACAGACCTGTCAGTCCCCCCTCTACAGCCGTGTGTCCTGCGGATCCTCAACGGCCCGCTTCAGGGGTGCGAATTCCCGCTCGGTGAGCCGCGGACGTTGTTCATTGTCGCGCCGCTCGATCTGCTGGGCCGGGAAGCTCATTCAGTCAGTGTTCCCGAGGATGCCATCTTCGTTCCACTGGACACGGGCGGCTGCAATTTCGAGGTGCTGCTGGCAGACGGCGGGCAGGGCGGTGTGACCTTGCGGCTGCTCGACGAGCACGGGCAAACCCGGCCGTGCGAGTTCCAGCGCCTGGAACAGGTCGGTGGCTTGCAGATCGCCTTGCGTGGGGAAGATCAATCCTGGGCGCCTGAACTCCTGAACAAGCAGCCCCTGCCGTTGGCCGAAGCACCTTTTCGCTATCGGCCGCATCCGACCGTCATCAAATGGAGTTGCGCAGGGTTAGCCCTCGCGTTGCTGGTCACTTCAATAGGCCTCTGGTCTGTGCCCGAGCCGACGCCCGAAACCGATGTTCGCAGCCTGATCGGTGGCGCCAGTGCCGAGGTCGACGTAGTGCTGGGGCGAGACAAAACGGTTTACGTGTTTGTCGCTTCCGAGCGAGACGCCGGTTGGAGCCGGCAAGCGTTGATGCGCAACAGCGGGGTGGCCGGCAAGGTGTTGGTGATCGATCAGGAGCGTCGTCGGCTGGAGAAATTGCTGGTCGAGCATGACCCGCAATTGGCCTGGCATTTCCTGGATCTCAAGAACCCCGCCGTACCGCGACTGTTGCTCAGTGCCCAGCGCAATCTGCTCACGCCGCAAATGCAGACACAACTCCTCGAAGTCTTGCTCAAGGCCGCACCCTATGCCCGGGAAGTGGCGGTGCAAGTACAGGATGACAACCTGTTGGCGGACCTGGCCGAACAAGGGTTGCGTCGCCTTTCACTGGCGTTCAGCCGCGTCGGGCACGACGACAGTGTCACGTTCGCCATCGAAGGCGATTTGCAGGATGCCGAGTTGGCGGCGGCTCGCCAATACGTCGACGGCTTCTATCGGCAGTGGGGTGATCGCTACGTGAACTTCGCTGTCGCGCTCAAGGATGACTCGCTCAAGGGCAAGTCGTTTCAAACCGGCCCTCAGGGCTACATCAAGATGACGTCGTCGTCTTGGCATTTTCCAACAAGACAATAGAAGGTGACTCATGGCTGAAATTGGTATCCCGATCGACTTTCACGATGATTTTCTCGGGCGTCAGGCCGAAGCGTTCGAAAAAGGTGCTGAAGGTCTCAAGGCTGCGTTGGACAAGGCGCTGGATGAACTCAAGGACGATGCGTCTGATCCCGGAAAACTGGCGGCTTATCAAGCGGCGTTCTCGTCCTACACGGTCTTCCGTAACGCCCAGACCAACACGGTAAAGGGCTTCAAGGACATCGACATGGCGATCATCCAGGCTGCTCGCTGATTCCATTTCCCTTGACTGGCCATCGCTGTCTGGCGATGGCCATTTTCATGAGTGCATTGCATGTCTATCCAAAGCATTTCCCGTTCGTTCATTGAGCACACTGCCGTCACTGAGCTGCGCAGCCCGCAGGAAGGCCCGATCGTTTCCCTTGAAAGTCGACTGATCGAAGCGTTCGCGGGTTCAGCGGTCAACAGCAGCCAGGAAGTGTCGTCGATCAACCAACTGATGCAGCGTCCGGATATCACCAGCCCCGAAGTATTGGCGCAGCTGCAGGAGCAGATGGGGCAATACAACGTCGACATCAATTTGCTCAACGTATTGGTCCGTAAGGCGGTGAGCACGGCCGAAACGTTATTGCGCGCGTCATGAAGACGGGGGCGTTACTGATGTTTCTGTGCCTGGCGTTGCTCGGTTGTCGGCAGCCAAGTCTGTTGGAGGGACTGGACCAGCAGCAGGCCAATGAAGTGCTTTCGGTACTGCAACGCAACAACATTGCGGCGACGAAAGTCGACGCCGGCAAAACCGGGTACGCAGTGAAAATCAACCCGGTCGATTTTTCCGCCGCTGTCGATTTGCTCAACCTCTACTCGTTGCCGTCCAGGCCGCGCCTGCAAGTGGCGGAGATGTTTCCCAGCGATTCGCTCGTCGCATCCCCCAGGGCCGAAAAGGCTCGACTCTACTCGGCGCTGGAACAGCGAATCGAACAGTCCCTGAGCCTGCTCGAAGGCGTGGTATCGGCGCGGGTGCATGTCAGTTACGACCTGGATGCCGGTGAAGGCGGACGCAAAGCCGCGCCTGTTCACCTGGCGGCCGTGGCGGTTCATGAACGAGACATTGAGCCGCAGCTGCTGATCACCGACATCAAGCGTTTTCTGAAAAACAGTTTCGCTGCTGTCGAGTACGAAAATATCTCGGTGGTGCTGTCGCAGCGCTCGCCCACGCAACACGTTGCGCCGTCGGTGTCTGCGACGCAAAGTGATTCGCGCCCGGTGTGGCTGCTGGCGTCGTTGGCGGCGGTGCTGTTGGCGGGTTGCGCAGGGTTGGGTTATCGACTGTTGAAAGGGGCGCCGCGTGACATCGTGCGCTGAACGCCTGCGGCAGATTCTCGCCGAACCGCTGGAGTATGTGCACCCTCGGCGGTTGAACCTGCCGCCAGGGTTTGACAGTCCCGATGCACGGCGCGTGCTCAACCGGATGCTTCTCGAAGGGCTTGACCAACAAGGCCCCTGGCCCTCGATGCCGCTGACTAGCGTCGCACAACAGTGGATTCGCCAGTGGCGACAATTGCCTTACATCGCGTGCCTCATGGGTGCCTGGCGACTGTTTCCACAGCTGGCGCGAGGTGGCGCGTTGCAGCAGTTGCCGATGCCGTTACGTCGATTCGCCAGTTGCAGACCGGAGCCTCGCGACAACGTGCTGCTTGAGCCGTCATGGACACCGCTGCAACAGGTTGAAGCCATCGGCTTTCATTTGCTGTCGAATTTTTCCGGTCTCCTGCCGTTGCCGCTGTTTGAGCGGCTGTTTTTGCAATTTTCTCCCCAGGTTGTCGGCCTGCAGACTCAGTGGCCGGTGGCTGAACCTGATACGGCTCTTTTCATTTTGGCGGTGCAGCATGCTCGACTCCATCCGAACCCTGACTGACGTGCCGGCATCGCGTGATGCACACGTGACGCGCGCTGACCTCGACGCGGCGCGCCAGCGGCGCTCATTACAACAGCAGGCGCAACGCCGGGCCCTTGAGTGTGTCGAGCAGGCCCGATCGGAAGCCGAGGCCATTCGTGCCCAGGCATTTCAGGAGGGCTATGCAAACGGCATCCTGCGCGCTGCCGAAAACCTGGCGAACGGTTTGCTCGAGTCGCAGGCGCTCGGGTTGCAGTTGCGCAAGGATTTGGCGCAAGCCGCGCGCCAGTTGCTACAGGACTTGCTGACGCGCAACGAATGGCTGGATGAAATGCTCGAGCGCTGGCTGGCGGAACAGTCGCACACCGAGGCGCCGTTGCAGGTGTTGCTGCCTTCGCGCTGCAAACCTCAAGGCCCGGCGCTACGGCAAAGAATGCAGCGTCTCTGGCCCGGCACGCTGGTGCTCGACTATCAACCCGAAGAACGCTACGTGTTCCGCTTGGCCGACCAATTGCTCGAATTTGATCTCGAGTCGGTTAGCCAACGATTGGAGCCCCGGTTATTGGCCCGGCTGGGGAATCTGCCCGCGTCGGTTCGATTGCTTGATCAGACCTCGATGAACCTGTTGGGTGAGCTGTGCTCGGGCTTCGGCGCGGTGCCTGTACCGGCAAATGGAGTGCGGCATGAAGATTGAGCCGATGATGAGCATTGACCCGCGTGATCAAAGATCTGCGATCGAGAGCCTTGAATCACGCATGGTGCAGGTGTCTGGCAATACGGCCGATATCAACGGCAGCAAACGCCCGGACCCCGAATTCGATGAGTTGTATCGGCGGCTATTGGCAATGGAGGGGCAGGGCGAAAAGGCGATCTTTCTTTTCCTCAAGTCACAATCGAACCCCGATGGCACGCCCATGTATCCGAATGCTAAAGCGATCATGGCCGTCACGCATAAGCTGTTGGTCCGCATGAAAGACGAGCAACTGGAAAAATCGCTGCTCTACAAGGAAATCAAAGGCGCCAATGCCCGGGCTTTCAGCATCGAGATCTACATCTCAGGTTTTATGCGCGATGTGTTCCAGCCGATGGGCGACGACAGTTGGGAAAAGAGTGAGTGGTGAGGCTGGGGGCGCCAAGCCACAAACAGCTTGGCGCGCAAGGTTGCATGACCTCATGCAGGTTTCGTTCGCTCATTGACGTACACGGTACCAAAGCGTCCCGCGAAAACCACTGCGGCGGCCAGCGTGTTGACGATATGGTCGACATCGGCTTTGGAAATCGGCAGGGTCGAGAAGAAGCGGGTTGCGGAGATGACGACGGCGACGATTGTTTCGGTCACCGACGTCCGAATCGCGTTGGTGGACAAGAATTGGTTGGCGACTTGTTCAGCGGTGGGTACCCGTACAGACAGGTTGAGGCGAAAGCCTTTGTCCGTGTTTTCACCTTGGAGAGCGTGCATCAGCTCGCCGCCAAATACCTGGCCGGCAACATCGGCTCCGGCATTGTAGGCACCGCGTAAAAAGTCATGTCCAACCACCGGAACGAGGGATTCGACAATGTCGGCGGCTCGCGCTTCGACGGACAGGTTTGAACCCGCTCCAGCATCGGCATTTCTTTCCATCCACACCGCTAGTTGACCAGCGAACGACGGTGTCTCGGTCGGTAGCGTCTTGTTGCCTTCTGACATGACAAATCCGGGACCGGAATAGGGCGCCGTGTAGTTCATGCCAGTAAAGGCAAGGAACTGGAGGGCACCGTTCAGCACTCCGCTCGCAGCAGTCCCAGCAAGGTTGGCTTTTGAGTTGTCAGTTGTCGGCAAGAACAGGTTAACCAGATCATTGGCGAAGCTGTAGAAAGCCGTTTGTGTGCCGAAGGTGGCAAATGCCGGCATCGCCGCCGCCGGCGCTGCCGCTATCAATGCCAACGCCGCCATCGACAGGGTGAGTGTGGCGACGCGGGCCAGGCGCGTTTGCTGATTGGCCGTACCGTTGATCTCATCTCTTGCTGCACCAAGGATGTTCAGCGTGGGGCCGACTGCCAGGGCGATTGCGCTCATCACATTACGTGTCAGTGGCGCGGCGGCATTGGTGAACAGGGATTTTTCCAGGGCGAATCCAATCAGCTGCCTGACGGTAGTGAGCGTGCCGATGACCAGGCCTGTGCGCAGGCCGGAAATTGTGAGGTTGCTGGCCCATCGTCCGAGATCACCTTCGAACTCGTTGCGTCCCAACTTGGTCAGGAGTTCGCCGCATAGATCAACGATCGTGTGGGTGCGTTGTATCATCGCTTCCACTGAGCTTCCGAGTGACTTCGTTGCCACGCACGCCTGGGTAAGTCGTTCTGCCAGAGATCCAGGCGTTGCAGCGGCTGACGCAGCCTCGAAATCACCCGAAAGAACGTGCTGAACAACCTGGCAAAGGCCCCTTGAGTGTTCATCGCCGGGCATCTCGAGCATCACATCGTTCAGGTTCTGAACAACACTCTCACTCACGGTTATCAGGGTATCTGGACGCAGTTCACTGGTGTGTTGGGCAGTGACGCTATTGCTCAGGGCCTCGGCGATTGCCTCAGTACCTTCCATCTCCACAATTGTGTGATCTGGACGGGTTGGAGGGGCCGAGCTTACGGCATTTCCATGATATTGGAGGGTTGGTGGCGGTGATGAGGAAACCTGCATTTCATCTACTTCCATGAGGCCCTGCGTTATTGCAGTCGAATCGATCATTCACCCGCGCTGCGGCTGCAACTATCAAAAAACGCTCCGGCCGGTATTACCGACCACGGGAATAAATCCCTTGGTTCTCGCCGCTGACCCTCCACACGGCTATAATCGCCGCCACTTTTCATTGCCCAGAGTCAAACCCGCCCATGTACACCCTGGCCCGTCAGCTGTTGTTCAAACTTTCCCCGGAAACCTCCCACGATCTGTCCCTGGACCTGATCGGCGCGGGCGGGCGTTTGGGCCTCAACGGTTTGCTGTGCAAGGCCCCGGCGAAGATGCCGGTGAGCGTCATGGGGCTGGACTTTCCGAACCCGGTAGGTCTGGCGGCCGGTCTGGACAAGAACGGCGCGGCCATCGACGGTTTTGCCCAGTTGGGGTTTGGTTTTGTCGAAATTGGCACCATCACCCCGCGTCCGCAGCCGGGCAATCCGAAACCGCGGATTTTCCGCCTGCCGGAAGCCGAGGCGATCATCAACCGCATGGGCTTCAACAACCTCGGCGTCGATCACCTGCTGGCCCGCGTGGCAGCGGCGAAATACAAGGGCGTGCTGGGCATCAACATCGGCAAGAACTTCGATACGCCCGTCGAGCGTGCGGTCGACGATTACCTGATCTGCCTGGACAAGGTCTATGCCCACGCCAGCTACGTGACGGTCAACGTCAGCTCGCCGAACACACCGGGCCTGCGCAGCCTGCAATTCGGTGATTCGCTCAAGCAGTTGCTGGCTGACCTGGCGACCCGTCGCGCGGAGCTGGCTTTACGCTACGGCAAGCACGTACCGCTGGCGATCAAGATCGCACCGGACATGACCGACGAAGAAACCGCTCAAGTCGCGCAAGCGCTGATCGAAACCGGGATGGACGCGGTGATCGCCACCAACACCACCCTGAGCCGCGTGGGTGTGGAAGGCATGGAACACGGTGACGAGGCGGGCGGGTTGTCCGGCGCGCCGGTTCGCGACAAGAGCACCCACACCGTGAAAGTGCTGGCCGCTGAATTGGCCGGTCGCTTGCCGATCATCGCTGTCGGTGGCATCACCGAAGGCAAGCACGCGGCCGAGAAAATCGCTGCCGGGGCGAGCCTGGTGCAGATTTACTCCGGCTTCATCTACAAGGGCCCGGCGTTGATCCGTGAATCGGTCGATGCCATCGCGGCACTGCGCTGAACCCTGCGGCAATGTGCTTCTGTGGGGAGGTGAGTTCTCTGTGGCGAGGGGATTTATCCCCGTTGGGTCGCGAAGCGGCCCCAAAACCAGTCAACTCGGTGAATCAGTCAAAACTCATTCGCAGGTTTTACGACGGCTTCGCCGCCGAACGGGGATAAATCCCCTCGCCACAGAAAATCCCTCACCACAGGGGGGCATCGCTGAATTTTGGAACAGGCATAAAAAAGGGCTCCTCGAAGGAGCCCCTGGGCCGGAGCCCGCCGCCCGGATGGGGCGTGCGTGGTAAGTCGTTACGTAATCAGGTTGTCGTGTCGGAGTGTGTGCCCTGTGTTAGCCGACGGCGTGAAGTTCGTTGAGTCTGTGGATTCCCGCAGTGCCGGTCATACCGTCCCAGTTGTCGCCGCGTCCTTCTCGCCAGCCGTTAATCCAGGCTTGGCGTACCGACGGTAGAGTAAATGGGCAAAGCTCACGGGATTTGCCACCAACGCCATATTGATATCCGCGCAAAAATGCTCTTTCCAACGGATCACGCTTAAGTCTTCTCATAGGGTGTTGCCCTCACTTGTTGACTGTATTTATCGCGTTGACCTCAATCGAGGTCTGGCAGAAATGTCTGCCGTTGGGGGGCTCGCTGCCGGCGTGGCGAGCCAGGGTGTTGACGTCCGTTGTGGCGCCAACCTGTGTTGAGTTCTAACCAATGCGTCACATCGAGGGAATGATCGTTTTGTCATAAGAACGTAACCATAAAGATGGTATGGCCATAAGTAACACGATGTTTGTCCCGTATTTATTGGCCAAAGCCCTGTATGATCGGCCCCCCGCAAGATGATGGGGTTAATCCTTTAGTGAGAATGGCTCGTGTTGCCTCAGCCATTATTCGACGAAGGGTCGACTTATGACATTTTGTTGCCTCAACTTTTTTATCTGCCCGTGCATCTAAGCTCTTCTAACCTGAGCAGCACGGGTGGGACGGCACACCTTCGTGCCACGCGGGCGCTCTTTTAGAAAAGCGCCTGATTGAAAACCGGGCCGGCAATGCGTTGCCGGTCCACTAGCCAAAGGCTCTGAAATTCCAATGTCCGATCAATTCGAAATCTTCCTCACTTGCCCCAAAGGCCTTGAAGGCCTGCTCATCGAGGAAGCCGTCGGGCTTGGCCTTGAAGAAGCGCGTGAGCACACTTCTGCCGTGCGCGGCATGGCGACCATGGAAACCGCTTATCGCCTGTGCCTGTGGTCGCGCCTGGCGAACCGGGTGCTGCTGGTGCTCAAGCGTTTCCCGATGAAGGACGCCGAAGACCTGTACCACGGCGTGCTCGATATCGAGTGGCAAGACCACATGCTCAACGACGGCACCCTGGCCGTCGAGTTCAGCGGTCACGGCTCGGGCATCGACAACACCCACTTCGGCGCCTTGAAAGTCAAAGACGCCATCGTCGACAAACTGCGTACTCCGCAGGGCGACCGTCCATCCATCGACAAACTCAACCCGGACCTGCGCATTCACCTGCGTCTGGACCGTGGCGAAGCGATCCTCTCCCTCGACCTCTCCGGCCACAGCCTGCACCAGCGCGGCTATCGCTTGCAGCAGGGCGCGGCGCCGCTGAAGGAAAACCTCGCGGCCGCGATCCTGATTCGTTCCGGCTGGCCGCGCATTGCGGCCGACGGCGGCGCACTGGCTGACCCGATGTGCGGTGTGGGTACGTTCCTCGTCGAAGCGGCGATGATCGCCGCCGACATGGCGCCGAACCTGCGTCGCGAGCAGTGGGGCTTCACCGCGTGGCTCGGTCACGTGCCGGCGCTGTGGAAAAAGCTGCACGAAGAAGCCACCGAACGCGCCGCGGCCGGTCTGGCCAAGCCACCGCTGTGGATCCGCGGTTACGAAGCCGACCCGCGCCTGATTCAGCCGGGCCGCAACAACGTCGAACGTGCCGGCCTGAGCGAGTGGATCAAGATCTACCAGGGCGAAGTCGGCACCTTCGAGCCGCGCCCGGACCAGAACCAGAAAGGCCTGGTGATCTGCAACCCACCGTACGGCGAGCGTCTGGGCGACGAGGCGAGCCTGCTCTACCTCTATCAGAACCTTGGCGAACGCCTGCGTCAGGCCTGCCTGAACTGGGAAGCCGCCGTCTTCACCGGCGCCCCGGACCTGGGCAAGCGCATGGGCATCCGCAGCCACAAACAGTATTCGTTCTGGAACGGCGCGTTGCCGTGCAAGCTGCTGTTGATCAAGGTCACGCCGGACCAGTTCGTCACTGGCGAACGTCGCACCCCGGAACAGCGTCAGGTCGAGCGCGAACAAGCCGAAGTCGAAGTCGCCGACAACGATGTGGCGCCGGGCAAGTACGAGAAGTACAACAAGAACGGCAACCCGATCAAACCGGCGCCGGTGGTGATCGAACAGCCGCGCTTGAGCGAAGGCGGGCAGATGTTTGCCAATCGCCTGCAAAAGAATCTCAAGGCGCTGGGCAAGTGGGTCAAGCGTGAAGGCATCGATTGCTACCGTGTCTACGATGCCGATATGCCGGAATACTCGATGGCCATCGACCTGTATCAGGATTGGGTCCACGTCCAGGAGTACGCCGCGCCGAAATCCATCGACCCGGAAAAGGCTTCGGCGCGCATGTTCGACGCCCTGGCAGCGATTCCGCAGGCGTTGAACATCGACAAGAGCCGCGTGGTGGTCAAGCGCCGTGAGCGTCAGAGCGGCACCAAACAGTACGAACGTCAGGCCGCGCAGGGCAAGTTCGTCGAGGTCAACGAAGGCGGCGTGAAGCTGCTGGTGAACCTCACCGACTACCTCGACACCGGGCTGTTCCTCGACCACCGGCCAATGCGTATGCGCATTCAGAAAGAGGCGGCGGGCAAGCGCTTCCTCAACCTGTATTGCTACACCGCGACCGCCAGCGTCCACGCCGCCAAGGGTGGCGCGCGCAGCACCACCAGCGTCGACTTGTCGAAAACCTACCTGGACTGGGCGCGTCGCAACCTGTCGCTGAACGGCTTCTCCGACAAGAACCGTCTGGAGCAGGGCGACGTGATGGCCTGGCTCGACGCCTGCCGCGACGAGTACGACCTGATCTTCATCGACCCACCAACGTTCTCCAACTCCAAGCGCATGGAAGGGATCTTCGACGTGCAGCGTGACCAGGTGCAATTGATCGACCTGGCCATGGCGCGACTGGCGCCGGGCGGCGTGTTGTACTTCTCCAACAACTTCCGCAAGTTCGCCCTTGAGGAAAATCTCACCGAGCGTTATGCGGTCGAGGAGATCACGGCCCAGACCATTGATCCGGATTTTGCCCGCAACGGGAAGATCCACCGGGCCTGGAAAATCACTGCGCGTTGACACTTTTCGGCATTGGATCCACAGAGCCTTGATTTTTAAAGGCTCTTGGCTTCTTTCAGTGCTGGTCAAATTGATGGCTAATAGCTATAACTCAACCCATGGCCAATGGGCTTTTCCGGCACCTGGCGTTTTGAGTTGCCTCTATGTCGTTGCACGCCGTGCGCCCCAAGATCCTGGGTTTTATCAGTGAAGATGTTTCGGCCTGGCTGGTCGCGCTGCTGGTATTGGTCGTCGGCGGCGTTCTGACGGGGTTGTTGGCCTGGTCGACCCTGAATCTGTTTCACCAGCAATTGCGGCAACGTTTCCAGCTGCTGGCCAGCGAACGTTACAGCCGTATCGAAGAGCGTTTCGAAGATCAGGAGCAGCGCCTCGATGGTCTGCGCCGGTTCTTCACCAATTCCGATACGGTCGACCGTGAGGAATTCAACGGCTACACCCAACCTTTGCTGCACCGAACCCAGGCGTATTCGTTCGCCCGGCGGGTCAGTGGTGCCGAGCGCGCGGAGTTCGAGCGCCAGGTGCGCGAGGAAGGTTTATCCGATTTCACCGTTCGTGAGCTCAATGCCGAAGGCCAGCTGCAACTGGCGGCCGAACGGGATGAGTACGTGGTGGTGCTGTATAGCCAAACGCAAAGCCGCCTCGGCTCGCCGTTGGGTTACGATTTGCTGGCGCAACCCCTGCGCCGTTCCACCCTTGAACGGGCCGACCAGAATGCCCGGATGGCAGTGTCGCAACCGATGCATCTGGTCAGTATCGAGCCGGCCTATGCCAGGGGCGTGCTGCTGGTCGCGCCGGTCCAGTCCCGCAACAGTCCTGCGTCCAGACCCTATGGTTACGTGATGGCGGTGATCAGCATGCGTCAGTTGCTGGCCGACGGGTTGCCGGAGGCGGGCCGCGATTACCTGTCGGTGCGCATCCTCGACTTATCCACAGACGAACAGCACGAAGTGCTCTTTGAATCGCCCAACGGGCCTGCCGTCAGCGATCTGGCCGCGACCCGGCTGCTGCGGCTGGCCGATCACGACTATCAAGTCGACATCCAGCCCAGCGAAGCCTTCCTGCAAGCCAACCATTCTTCGGTCACCAGCGTGGTGGTGCTGGGTGGCTTGCTCAGTCTGATGCTCAGCGCGCTGCTTTATGTGCTGGTCAGTCAGCGCCAACGGGCGTTGAGAATGGTCGAGCAGCGGACCCAGGAACTGCGCGCCCGCGAGCAGGAACTGCGCGGCACCCATGGTCAGTTGCGCGGCGTGCTGAATGCCGCGACTCAGGTGGCGATCATCGCCACCGACCTGCGCGGCGTCATCAGCACGTTCAATGCCGGGGCGGAGCAGATGCTCGGCTATTCCAGCATGGAAGTGGTGGGCCACATGACCCTGGAAAACCTGCACCTGCCTCGGGAGCTGGCGGCGCGTTCGGCAGAGTTGAGCGCGCGCTACGGCAAGCCGATTCCGACCTGCCAGGCCATGTTGGTCGAGGGCGGCGAGGAGGGCGGTCACGAAGCGCGGGAGTGGACCCTGGTTCGCGGCGACGGCAGCCATTTGACGGTGAACATGCTGGCGACCCCGGTGCTCGACGAGCAGGGGCTGTGGGTCGGGCACCTGGCAATCTGCATCGACGTTACCGAGCGCAAGCGGGTGTATGAGGCGCTCGCTGCACGGGATTTGTTATTGAAGAAACTCAGCGCCCATGTGCCCGGCGGGATTTACCAGTTCAAGATGGAATTCGACGGTCGCTTCAGTGTGATCTACGCCAGTGACGGCATTCGCGAGATCTACGAACTCGATCCGGATGTGATGCTGCTCAACGCTGAAGCGATTTTCACCCGGATTCATCCCCAGGACACCACTCGGGTTCGCGCCTCTATCCGCGCGTCGGCGGACACGCTCAGCCCGTGGCGCGAGGAATATCGCGTGGTGCTGCCGGCGCGTGGCATGCGCTGGGTCCGGGGTGAAGCGACCCCGGAAGAACTGCCCGGTGGCGGGGTGCTCTGGCATGGCTACGTCTCGGATATCTCCGACCTGAAACGGGTGGAGGAAGAGCTGCGGGCACTGTCGATTACCGACTCACTGACCGGGATCCACAACCGCCGCTACTTCCAGGAGCGCCTGACCACCGAAATGGCCCGGGTCGAGCGCGGTGGCGGCGAGTTGTCGGTGATCATGCTCGACATCGACCACTTCAAACGCATCAATGACCAGCACGGTCATGCCGTAGGTGATCGGGTGTTGCAGGCAGTGTGCGAGCGGATCGGCCTACGGCTGCGTCGCACCGACGTGTTCTGTCGCCTGGGCGGCGAGGAGTTCATGGTGCTCTGCCCGGACATCGATGGCGAGCAGGCCTACACGTTGGCGCTGGAGTTGTGGCAAGGCTTGCGCAGCTCGCCGATCGAGGACGTCGGGATCGTCACTGCGAGTTTCGGCATTGCCAGTTGGCGCGTCGACGAGGGCGCGGATGCGCTGCTGCTGCGGGCCGACTCGGGGGTGTATGCGGCGAAGCAGGCGGGACGGGATCGGGTTCAGGGCGAGATGAATTAACCCGAACTGTACTCAAACCCTGTGGGAGCGGGCTTGCCTGCGAAAGCGGTGTATCAGTCGACATTGATGTTGAATGACACACCGCTTTCGCGAGCAAGCCCGCTCCCACATTTGATCTCCTGTGTCTGGACGATCGTTTACAACACCGAAGCCGTATCCGGCAGTTTCGGCTGGCGATACAAGTCCAGCAGCACCTGATCCAGCACCGACGACGCACCAAACGGTGCCTTGTCGTTGAGGATCGCCACCACCGCCCAGGTATTGCCGTTAACGTCGCGGCTGAAACCGGAGATCGCGCGCACGGTGTTCAGGGTGCCGGTCTTGACGTGGGCTTCACCGCGCATCGCGGTGGTCTTCAGGCGTTTGCGCATGGTGCCGTCGGTGCCGGCAATCGGCATCGAGCTGATGAACTCGGCCGCGTACGGGCTGCGCCATGCGGCCTGCAGCATCGCCGCCATTTCCCGCGCACTGACACGTTCTGCCCGGGACAGGCCGGAACCGTTTTCCATCACCAGGTGCGGCGCGGTGATGCCTTTCTTCGCCAGCCACTGACGCACCACGCGCTGGGCCGCCTTGGCGTCGTCGCTGTCGGCGTCGGTGCGGAATTTCTGGCCCAGGCTCAGGAACAGCTGCTGAGCCATGGTGTTGTTACTGTATTTGTTGATGTCGCGAATGATTTCCGCCAGGTCCGGCGAGAAGGCGCGAGCGAGGACCTTGGCATCTTTTGGCGTTGGTGCCAGCACGTCCTTGCCCTGGATGCTGCCACCCAGTTCTTTCCAGATCGCCCGGACCGCGCCCGCGGTATAGGTTGCGTGGTCGAGCAACGACAGGTAAGTCTGCGAGCTGCAGCCATCACCCAACTGACCGCCGACGGTCACGTTCACGGTGCCATCGGCCTGGGTCACCGGGTTGTAGCGCACGCCACCGGTGCATTGCTTGGAGTTGACGGCCTTGACCTGGTTTTCGATGCGGATGCTGGAAATCGGCGGCTCGACCGAAATCAGCACCCGACCGTTGTCGTTGCGCGCCACGAAGCGCAGTGCCTTGAGGTTGACCAGCAGTGAATCGGGTTTGACCAGGAACGGTTTGTTCTCGTCATTGCCGTCATCGTTGAACTCGGGCAATTGCGGTTGCACGAAGAAACCACGATCCAGCACCAGGTCGCCGGTGACCTGGGTTACGCCGTTGGCGCGCAGGTCGCGCATCAACAGCCAGAGTTTTTCCATGTTCAGTTTCGGATCGCCGCCACCCTTGAGGTAGAGGTTGCCGTTGAGAATGCCGCCGCTGAGCGTGCCGTCGGTGTAGAACTCGGTTTTCCACTGATGGTTCGGGCCGAGCATTTCCAGGGCAGCGTACGTGGTGACGAGTTTCATGGTCGAGGCCGGGTTGACCGAGACGTCAGCATTGAAAATGGTCGGCGTGCCGGGGCCGTTGAGCGGGATCATCACCAGTGACAGGGCGTTGTCCTGCAACTTGCTGGCCTTCAGGGCTTTTTCGACGTTGGGCGACAGGCCGGTGTTGATGGAGGCGGCGGAAACGGGGAGGGCCAGGGGGATGAGAAGACTGGCCAGCAACAGTGGACGCAAAGATTTGATCATGTGAAATAAAACCCTACAGCCGAGGGGAAAAAAGACGAGGGCATGAAGATAAATTCCCTCAGTGGTCATGAAAGTGTCGGCATTATGCCCCAAGGTGTAGCGGCTTGTGCTGTGCCCCGGTCGCCTAATCCGCTATTTTTTTACCGACGGTAACGGGTTGGGCCCAGAGAATCGGGCAATTGGCGGCTTAAACTGCTAAAGTGCCGCCCGTTATTACTTATGAGGATTGTTCCAATGGCGACTAACCGTTCCCAGCGTCTGCGCAAAAAACTGTGCGTCGATGAATTTCAAGAGCTGGGTTTCGAACTGAACCTGGATTTCAAAGAAGATTTGGCTGATGAAGCCATTGATGCTTTCCTCGACGCGTTCCTGAAAGAAGCCATGGAAGCCAACGGTCTGGGCTATGTTGGCGGCGACGACTTCGGTCTGGTTTGCCTGCAGAAGCGTGGCTCGGTGTCCGAAGAGCAGCGTGCTGCTGTTGAAGCCTGGCTCAAAGGCCGCAGCGAACTGACTGAAGCCACCGTCAGCCCGCTGATCGACGTCTGGTACCCGGAAAAGCCGATCAATCCGGTAGCTTGATGTCATAAAGAAGCGGCGACCCACGGGTCGCCGTTTTTTTATGCCTGTTTTTTGTTGTCGCATGGCTTGGCTGCGTTGGCGATCTCACGAATGCCTTCGCGGGCAAGCCTCGCTCCTACGGAATTGGAGTCGTTCGCATAACACGTGTACGACTCGGACATGTGGGAGCGAGGCTTGCCCGCGAAGGGGCCCTCAAGCCTTGCGCCAATTCAGAATCACCAGCGTCACCACCCCCGCCACAATCCCCCAGAACGCCGAGCCGATGGAAAACAGCGTCAGCCCCGACGCCGTGACCATGAAGGTGATCAGCGCCGCTTCACGTTCTTTCACTTCGGCCATGGCAATGCTCAAGCCATTGATGATCGAGCCGAACAGCGCCAGCGCCGCAATCGACAGCTCCAGTTCTTTCGGCAACGCGGCAAACAACGCCGCCAGCGTCGCGCCGAAGACTCCGGCGATTCCGTAGAAAATCCCGCACCAGACCGCTGCCGTGTAACGCTTGTTGCGATCCTCGTGGGCATGCGGGCCGGTGCAGATGGCCGCGCTGATGGCCGCCAGGTTGATCCCGTGGGAACCGAATGGCGCCAGCAGCAGCGAGGCGATGCCCGTCGTGGTGATCAGCGGCGAGGCCGGTACCGTGTAACCGTCGGCGCGCAACACGGCGATGCCCGGCATGTTCTGCGAGGTCATCGCCACGACGAACAGCGGGATGCCGATGCTGATGGTCGCGGCCAGGGAGAAGTGCGGCGTGGTCCAGACCGGCGTCGCCACTTCCAGGTGAAACGCACTGAAGTCCAGCAGCCCCATGAGCCCTGACAACGCCGTGCCGATAAGCAATGCAGCAAGTACGGCGTAGCGGGGCGACAGGCGCTTGACCACCAGGTATGTGAAGAACATTCCCAGCACCAGCGCGGTGCGATGCTGGGCGGCGACGAAGATTTCGCTGCCGATCTTGAACAGGATCCCCGCCAGCAACGCTGCGGCCAATGACGCTGGAATCTTCTTCACCAGGCGTTCGAAGCTGCCGGTCAAACCACAAATGGTCACCAGCACGGCACAGGTGATGTAGGCGCCAATGGCTTCGCCGTAGCTCACACCGCCCAGACTGGTGATCAGCAACGCCGCGCCGGGTGTCGACCAGGCGATGGTGATGGGCGTGCGATAACGCAGCGACAGGCCGATCGAGCACACCGCCATGCCGATCGAAATCGCCCAGATCCACGAAGAAATCTGCCCGCTGGTCAATCCGGCCGCTTGCCCGGCCTGGAACATCAGCACCAGGGAACTGGTGTAGCCGGTCATCATGGCGATGAACCCGGCAACGATGGCCGAGGGTGACGTATCGGCCAGAGGACGGAGCTGCGTGTGCGTGGCGTCGTTCATGACAGCGGTGTTCCTTTGTTCTGATAAAGATGTCCGAATCGACGCAATCCCCTGTGGGAGCGGGCTTGCTCGCGAAAGCGGAGCGTCAGTTAAAGCAGATATCGACTGACACACCGCTTTCGCGAGCAAGCCCGCTCCCACAGGGGGATTGCGTTCTGGCTGCGGATTCTGTGTTAAAGCCTAAACTCAAAAGTAACCAACCGTTGCTATACAGCAAAGGCGACAAACAGCCGTACAGTCGTGTTGCCACCATCCATTGTGTACAATCGCGGTGTTTTTTACGCGATACTTGCCAGCGACCCACTGTGCCGTATTACAGTCACGGTCAATTCGCCGCAGTTCTCCCGACTCGAGTGCCCATGAACGAACAGTTGCAACCCCTCAAGAAACAACCGCGAGCAGGCAAAGCCGGCCGCAGCGGTACCCAGGACGATATTGTCTACGCGCATATCTTCGAGGCCATCCTCGAACAGCGCCTGGCGCCCGGCACCAAGTTGAGCGAAGAAGCGCTGGGGGAAATTTTCGGGGTCAGTCGCACCATCATTCGCCG
Source organism: Pseudomonas migulae (assembly GCF_024169315.1). Taxonomy (NCBI): domain Bacteria; kingdom Pseudomonadati; phylum Pseudomonadota; class Gammaproteobacteria; order Pseudomonadales; family Pseudomonadaceae; genus Pseudomonas; species Pseudomonas migulae. The sequence goes on from NZ_JALJWR010000001.1 coordinate 5,979,913, forward strand.
CGCGCTGTCGCGCCTGGCCCATGAAGGCGTCGTGCTGCTGCGGCCGAACCGTGGCGCCGTGGTTGCCAGCCCGAGTGTCGAAGAAGCGCGTCAGGTGTTCCTCGCCCGGCGTCTGGTCGAGCGGGCGATCACTGAACTGGCGGTGCAACACGCCACCGCCGAGCAAATCGCCGAATTGCGCCAGATGGTCAACGACGAACGCGACAGTTTCTCCCGTGGCGATCGCGGTGCCGGTATCCGCTTGTCGGGCGAGTTCCACCTGAAACTGGCCGAAGCGGCGAAGAATGCACCGCTGATCAGCTTCCAGCGCAGCCTGGTGTCCCAGACTTCGTTGATCATCGCCCAGTATGAAAGTGGCAACCGTTCGCACTGTTCCTACGACGAGCACACCCAGCTGATCGACGCCATCGAAGCGCGTAACGGTGAGTTGGCGGTGAACCTGATGATGCATCACATGGATCACATCGACAGCAAACTCAACCTCGACGAGGAAAGTGCGTCGGATGATTTGCATGCGGTGTTTTCGCATTTGTTGCAGACCAAGAAGCCTGGGCGTTCGACCGCCAAGCTCTAAATTAGAACGAGTCGCGCCCTTCGCGAGCAAGCCCGCTCCCACATTTGCTCTCTAGCGGACACAATATTTGTGTGCGACACAGAACGAATGTGGGAGCGGGCTTGCTCGCGAAGGCGGCATCAAAGACACAAAAAATCCCCCGGGCTTTACAGCTGCGGGGGATTTTTATGCCCGAAAAACCCTAGCGCTGATGCACCTGATTCCCCGCCGCATACGTCTGCAGAACAGTCCGGTCATCCCCCAGTGTCATCAACACAAACAACGTCTCGGCAATGTTGTTCGCCTGCTTCAAGCGATAACTCAGTAACGGCGTGGCGTTGTAATCCAGCACCAGGAAGTCCGCATCGGTGCCCGGCAGCAACGTGCCGATCTTGTCTTCCAGGCGCAATGCGCGGGCGCCGCCGAGGGTCGCCAGGTACAGCGATTTGAACGGGCTCAGTCGCGCACCTTGCAGTTGCATGACTTTGTACGCTTCGTTCAACGTCTGCAGCAGCGAGAAACTGGTGCCGCCACCCACGTCCGTGCCCAGACCGACATTCAGTTTGTGCTTCTCCGCCATCGGCAAATTGAACAGGCCGCTGCCGAGGAAGAAGTTCGAGGTCGGGCAGAAGGCGATCGCCGAGCCGGTTTCGGCCAGTCGCGCGCACTCGTCGTCGCACAGGTGCACGCCGTGGGCGAACACCGAGCGCTCGCCCAGCAACTGATAGTGATCGTAGACGTCGAGGTAACCCTTGCGCTCCGGGAACAGCGCCTTGACCCACTCGACTTCCTTGAGGTTTTCGCTGATGTGGGTCTGCATGTACAGGTCCGGATATTCGCTCAGCAACTGGCCGGCGAGGGTCAGTTGTTCCGGGGTGCTGGTCGGCGCGAAACGCGGAGTGACCGCATAGTGCAAGCGACCCTTGCCGTGCCAGCGCTCGATCAACGCCTTGCTTTCGACGTAGCTGGATTCGGCAGTGTCGGTCAGGTAGTCCGGCGCATTGCGGTCCATCATCACCTTGCCGGCGATCATCCGCAGGTCCAGCTGTTCGGCGGCTTCGAAGAACGAGTTCACCGATTGCGGGTGCACGCTGCCGAACACCAGCGCGGTGGTGGTGCCGTTGCGCAGCAGTTCCTTGATGAAAATGTCCGCGACTTCGTCGGCGTGAGCCTTGTCGGCGAACTGGCTTTCGCACGGGAAGGTGTAGGTGTTGAGCCAGTCCAGCAACTGCTCGCCGTAGGCGCCGACCATGCCGGTTTGCGGCAGGTGGATGTGGGTGTCGATGAAACCTGGCGTGATCAGCGCGTCCTGATAATGAGTGATCTCGATATCGGCCGGCAGGGTCGGCAGCAATTCGCTGGCGTGACCGAGGGCACTGATCTGGCCGTTATCGACCACCAGCAAACCGTCTTCGAAATACTCGTATGAGGCTTCGATGCCCACTTCGGCGGGGTCGGCGATGCTGTGCAGGATGGCGGCGCGGTAGGCTTTACGAGTCAAAGGCATGTGATTTCTCAACTGGAGGCTTGGCTGCGGCGTGAAGCAGGCAGCAGTTTGGCAATCGATGATCCGGCGCTGGCGGTGTGCTGGCCGAAATTCGCGTTATAGGTGGCGATGATTTCGCCGGCGATGGAGATGGCGATTTCCACAGGCAACTTGCCTTTGACTTCGCCGAGGCCCATCGGGCAGCGCATGCGTTGCAGCACGCTGCTGTCAAAACCGCGGTCGCGCAGGCGATGTTCGAACTTCACCCGTTTGGTCTTCGAACCGATCAGGCCGAAGTAGGCGAAGTCGTTGCGCTTGAGGATCGCGGCGGTGAGTTCGAGGTCGAGCTGGTGGTTGTGGGTCATGACGATGCAGTAGCTGCCGGCGGGCAGGTCATCGATTTCATCCACGGGTTCTTCGGCGACGATCTTGCGTACGCCGTGGGGGATCTGCTCGGGAAATTCGTCTTCCCGCGAATCGATCCAGCGCACCCGGCAGGGCAGGCTGGCGAGCAGCGGCACCAGCGCCCGGCCGACATGGCCGGCGCCGAACACGGCGATCTGCGCCTGGACCTGGCCCATCGGTTCGAACAGCAAAACCGTCACGCCGCCGCAGCACTGGCCCAGGCTGGCGCCGAGGCTGAAACGCTCCAGATGGGTGTCCTGTTTGCCGCTGGCCAGCATGTCGCGGCCGATCTGCATGGCCTTGTATTCCAGATGCCCGCCACCGATGGTGTCGAAGCTCTGAGTGGCGCTGATGACCATCTTCGAACCGGCATTGCGCGGCGTCGAGCCGAGCTCTTCGATGATGGTCACCAACACGCAGGGTTCACCCTGGGATTGCAGGTCGGCGAGGGCGTCGATCCAGTTGTACATATTCACCTCGACATCTGTGTTGTCTGTTCGGGACTCTTCGCGAGCAAGCCCGCTCCCACAGGGGAATGCATTCCAAAAGTGGGAGCGGGCTTGCTCGCGAAGGCCGCGCTTCGGATTTAGAGTGAAGCCAACTCCGGCTCAACCTCGGCAGCCTTCGCCACCTTCAACTGCCGCATCTGCTCACAGCCCCACAACACCCGCTCCGGGGTCGCCGGTGCATCGATTTTCGGTTGATGCTTGTAGTCGCCCAGACTCGCCACCGCATCCTTGATCGCACACCACGACGCGATGCCGAGCATGAACGGCGGCTCGCCCACTGCCTTGGAGTGGAACACCGTGTCTTCCGGGTTCTTGCGGTTTTCCACCAGCTTCACCCGCAGGTCCAGCGGCATGTCCGCCACGGCCGGGATCTTGTAGCTCGCCGGGCCGTTGGTCATCAGTTTGCCCTTGGCATTCCAGACCAGCTCTTCCATCGTCAGCCAGCCCATGCCCTGGATGAAGCCGCCCTCGACCTGGCCGATGTCGATCGCCGGGTTCAGCGAGGCGCCGACGTCGTGGAGGATGTCGGTGCGCAGCATCTTGTACTCGCCGGTCAGGGTGTCAATGATCACTTCGCAGCATGCCGCGCCGAAGGCGTAGTAGTAGAACGGCCGACCCCGCGCCTGACTGCGGTCGTAGAAGATTTTCGGGGTCTTGTAGAACCCGGTGCTCGACAGCGACACCTGGGCGAAATACGCCTGCTGGATCAGCGCTTCAAAAGTCAGGATGTGATCGCGGACCCGCACGTGACCGTTGTGGAATTCCACGTCTTCTTCGCTGACCTTGTACTGGCGCGCAGCAAATTCGATCAGGCGTTGCTTGATGATTTGCGCCGCGTTCTGCGCAGCCTTGCCGTTCAGGTCGGCACCACTGGACGCTGCGGTCGGCGAAGTGTTCGGCACCTTGTCGGTGTTGGTCGCGGTGATTTGCACCCGGTCCATTTCCACCTGGAACACTTCGGCCACGACCTGCGCAACCTTGGTGTTCAAACCCTGGCCCATTTCGGTGCCGCCGTGGTTCAGGTGGATGCTGCCGTCGGTGTAGACGTGGACCAGTGCACCCGCCTGATTGAGAAAACTCGCCGTGAACGAAATACCGAATTTAACCGGGGTCAGTGCCAGGCCTTTTTTCAGGATCGGGCTGTTGGCGTTGTAGCGACGAATCGCTTCGCGGCGCTCGGCGTACTGGCTGCTTTCTTCCAGTTCGGCGGTCATTTCCTCGAGCATGTTGTGCTCGACGGTCTGGTAGTAATGGGTGACGTTGCGCTCGGTCTTGCCGTAGTAGTTGGCCTTGCGCACCGCCAGCGGATCGAGGGCCAGATGACGGGCAATCGCGTCCATCACTTCTTCGATCGCGACCATGCCTTGCGGGCCGCCGAAACCCCGGTAAGCGGTGTTCGACGCGGTGTTGGTCTTGCAGCGATGACCGTTGATGGTCGCATCGCCCAGGTAGTACGAGTTGTCGGCATGGAACATCGCGCGGTCGACAATCGACGCCGACAAGTCCGGCGAGCAACCGCAGTTCCCCGCCAATTCCAGTGCGATGCCGTGCAGGCGGCCGGTGCTGTCGAAACCGACGTCATATTCGACATAGAAGGGGTGACGCTTGCCGGTCATCAGCATGTCTTCGACGCGTGGCAAGCGCATCTTGGTCGGTTGACCGGTGAGGTGCGCGATGACCGCGCACAGGCACGCGGGACTGGCCGCCTGGGTTTCCTTGCCGCCGAAACCACCGCCCATGCGACGCATGTCGACCACGATTTTGTTCATCGAAACGTCCAGCACCTCGGCCACCAGTTTCTGCACTTCGGTTGGGTTCTGGGTCGAGCAGTAGACGATCATCCCGCCATCTTCAGTCGGCATCACCGAAGAGATCTGGGTTTCGAGGTAGAAGTGTTCCTGCCCGCCGATGTGCAGCGTGCCTTGAATACGATGTTCTGCGGTGGCCAGGGCACCGGCCGAATCGCCACGCTGATGGGTGTGGCTGTCGAGCACGAAGTGGCGTTTGCGCAAGGCTTCGACCACGTCCAGCACCGGCTCCAGATCTTCGTATTCGATGATCGCGGCCATCGCGGCTTTGCGTGCGGTTTCCAGGTCTTTCGCCGCAACGGCAATCACCGGTTGACCAACAAATTCCACGGTGTCGATGGCCAGCAACGGATCACCCGGCAGCAACGGCCCGATATCTTTCAAACCGGGCACGTCTTCATGGGTGATGGCGATGCGCACGCCTTCAAAGGCGTAGCAGGGCGTGGTGTCGATGCTGATGATTTTCGCGTGGGCACGGTCCGACAGCCGGGCGTAAACGTGCAGCTGGTTCGGAAATTCCAGGCGATCGTCGATGTACTGCGCTTCACCGGACACATGCTTGGCGGCGCTGTCGTGCTTGACGCTGCGGCCGACACAGGTGGTCAGGTCCTTGGCGAACAGTTCAGCCAGTTCGGCCTGGGTCTTCTCTACGGCGTGATGGTTAGACATAAGCGGTCACCCGAGTCTCGATGTGCGGCGTTTGCAGTTCGATGAAGTATTTGCGCAGCAGGTTTTGCGCGCTGAGCAGGCGATATTCCTTGCTCGCGCGGAAGTCCGAGAGCGGCGTGAAGTCTTCGGCCAGTGCGGCGCAGGCGCGTTCGACGGTGGCGTGGTTGAACGGTGAACCGAGCAACACGGCTTCGCAGTGGGCGGCGCGTTTCGGGATGGCGGCCATGCCGCCAAATGCCACGCGGGCATCAGCTATCACACCGTTTTCAAGGCGCAGATTGAAGGCCGCGCAGACGGCGGAAATGTCATCGTCCAGACGCTTGGACACCTTGTAGGCGCGGAACAGCTGTTCGGCACTGGCACGGGGCACGATGATCTTCTCGATGAACTCGCTTTCCTGGCGCGCAGTGACGCGGTAATCGATGAAGTAATCCTCCAGTGCCAGGGTGCGGCGGGTCTCGCCTTTGCACAGGACGATTTGCGCGCCGAGGGCGATCAGCAGCGGAGGCGAATCACCAATCGGCGAGGCATTGCCGATGTTGCCGCCGAGGGTGCCCTGGTTGCGGATCTGCAAGGACGCGAAGCGTTGCAGCAGTTCGCCGAAGTCCGGGTACTCGGCCTTCAAGGCTTCATAGCAATCGGAGAGGGCGGTCGCCGCGCCGATTTCCAGGCGATCGTCAAAGCGTTCGATGCGCTTCATCTCGGCGACGTTGCCGACGTAGATCATCACCGGCAAGGTGCGGTGGAACTGGGTGACTTCCAGCGCCAGGTCCGTACCGCCGGCCAGCAGCCGGGCTTGCGGATAAGCGTCGTAGAGGTCGGCCAGATCGGCGACGGTCAGCGGCACCAGGCAGCGCTTGTCGCCACTGTTGAGTTCGCCGATATCGGTGGGGGCGATGGCTTTCAGGCGGGCGATGGTGTCGGCTTCGCGAGCATCGAACTGGTCGGGTTGCTGGCCGCAGCAGGACTGCTCGGCGGCGGCGAGGATCGGCCGATAGCCGGTGCAGCGGCAGAGGTTGCCGGCCAGCGCTTCGTGCGCTTTATGCGAATCTGGTTGATCGCTGTTCTTTTGCAGTGCAAACAGCGACATCACGAAACCGGGGGTGCAGAAGCCACACTGCGAGCCATGGCACTCGACCATGGCTTTCTGCACGCTGTGCAGCTCGCCCTGGTGCTTGAGGTCTTCGACGCTGATCAGTTGTTTGCCGTGCAACGACGAAACGAACGTCAGGCACGAGTTGAGGCTGCGATAGCGAATGTGTTCGCGGCCATCGTCATCCGTTTGCAACTCGCCGACCACCACGGTGCACGCGCCACAGTCGCCGCTGGCGCAGCCTTCTTTGGTGCCGGGTTTGCCCACATGGTCGCGCAGATAGTTGAGCACGGTCAGGTTCGGGTCCAGGGCGTGCTCGCTACGGAGTTCCTGGTTTAGTAAAAACTGGATCACGGAAGGCCTCGCAGACTCATTATTGTTGTTAACCGACTTGGACCGAATTTATCAGGTCTGACTTTAGGGTCAATGATTTTCTGACTTAAAGGTCAGGAAATAGCATTTTGTCGATCAACAACCTGTTCCTACATTATTGACCCTCGCGGGATTGCCTGCTTTTTTGCGGGATTCGTGCCAAAAACCGCCGAGTGGGCACTCCGCCATGACCCTTCATGTGCGCTACACTGCGCCGCTTGTGCAGATCGAAGAGTTTGAAGGGACAACCATGACGTTCAAGGCGCCGGACAGCCTCGCCGAGCAAATCGCTCACCACCTCGCCGAACGCATCATTCGTGGCGAAATGAAGCCCGGGGAGCGCATCCAGGAACAGAAGGTCACGCTGGCCCTCAATGTCAGCCGCGGCTCGGTCCGTGAAGCCTTGCTGATCCTCGAGCGCCGCCACCTGATCGCGATCCTGCCGCGACGCGGCGCACATGTGACCGAACTCACCGCACACAAGGTGCAGAGCCTGTGCGCGCTGATGGGCGAGATGTACATCCTGCTCGCCAATGCCGTGGCCACTGGCTGGAAAGTCCAGGCCGACCTGGCGCCGTTCGTGCAGATCCAGCAGCGCCTGACCGCGAGCTACGAGCGCCAGGACATCCATGCCTTCGTCGACGACAGTTTCAATGTGATGCGCGCCACGTACGGGTTTGCCAACAACCCGTACTTGCAGGAAACCGTCGAGAATCTGCAACCGGCCATGAGCCGTGCGTATTTCCTCGCCCTGGAGCAGCGCAAGGCCTCGATGAGCGAGTATCTGGAACTGTTCGAACACTTGCTGGCGGCCGTGATCGCCCGTGACTACGCGCAGATCCGCACCGTGCTGACCGCGTATTGCCAGCGCAGTTGCGATCTGGTGATTTCTGCCCTGACGGACGCTTAAGCGTGCGGCTCAAGTGCATCAAGCTGGCGGGGTTCAAATCCTTCGTCGATCCGACCACGGTGAACTTCCCCAGTAACATGGCGGCGGTGGTCGGTCCCAATGGCTGCGGCAAATCGAACATCATCGACGCCGTACGCTGGGTGATGGGCGAGAGCTCGGCCAAGAACCTGCGTGGCGAGTCGATGACCGACGTCATCTTCAATGGTTCGACCAGCCGAAAACCGGTGAGCCAGGCGAGCATCGAACTGGTGTTCGATAACTCCGACGGCACTTTGCTCGGCGAGTACGCCGCCTATGCGGAAATCTCCATTCGCCGCAAAGTGACGCGCGACAGCCAGACTACTTATTACCTCAACGGCACCAAATGCCGCCGCCGCGATATCACCGATATCTTTCTCGGTACCGGCCTGGGCCCGCGCAGCTACTCGATCATCGAGCAGGGGATGATCTCCAAGCTGATCGAGTCCAAGCCCGAAGACCTGCGCAACTTTATCGAAGAAGCGGCGGGCATCTCCAAGTACAAGGAGCGCCGGCGCGAGACCGAAAACCGCATTCGTCGCACCCACGAAAACCTGGAACGCCTGACGGACCTGCGCGAAGAGCTGACGCGTCAGCTCGAACGCCTGCACCGCCAGGCCGAGGCGGCCAAGAAGTATCAGGAATACAAAGGCGAGGAGCGTCAGCTCAAGGCCCAACTGTCAGCCCTGCGCTGGCAGGCGCTGAACGAGCAGGTCGGCCAGCGCGAAGCGATCATCGGCACTCAGGAAGTCACGTTCGAAGCGCTGGTGGCCGAGCAACGCAACGCCGATGCGAGCATCGAACGCTTGCGTGACGGGCACCATGACCTGTCCGAGCGCTTCAATCTGGTGCAGGGGCGCTTCTATTCGGTCGGCGGCGACATCGCCCGGGTCGAGCAGAGCATCCAGCACGGCCAGCAACGTTTGCGTCAGTTGCAGGACGACTTGAAAGAAGCCGAGCGCGCGCGTCTGGAAACCGAATCGCATCTGGGCCACGACCGCACGTTGCTGCTGACCCTCGGCGAAGAGCTGGACATGCTCACGCCGGAGCAGGAAGTCACCAGCGCCGCCGCTGAAGAAGCCGCCGCCGCGCTGGAAGAATCCGAAACCACCATGCATGGCTGGCAGGAGCAGTGGGACACGTTCAACCTGACCGCCGCCGAGCCGCGTCGCCAATCCGAAGTTCAGCAGTCGCGGATCCAGCAGCTGGAAACCAGCATGGAGCGTTTGGCCGATCGTCAGAAGCGTCTGGGCGAAGAGCGCGCATTGCTTTCGGCGGACCCGGAAGACGCGGCGATCATGGAACTCAGCGAGCAGCTCGCCGCCAGCGAAGCGACGCTGGAAGACTTGCAGGCCAGTGAAGAGGCGCAGGTCGAGCGCCTTGAGCAACTGCGTCAGGAGTTGCAGCAAGCGCTGTCGGCGCAGCAACAGGCCCAGGGTGATTTGCAGCGCCTCAACGGCCGTCTTGCCTCGCTTGAAGCCTTGCAGCAAGCCGCGCTCGATCCGGGCACCGGCACCGCCGAATGGTTGCGCGAACAACACCTGGCGGACCGTCCGCGACTCGCCGAAGGCCTGAAAGTGGAAGCCGGTTGGGAGCTGGCGGTGGAAACCGTGCTCGGTGCCGATCTGCAAGCGGTGCTGGTGGATGATTTCGGCGATTTCGATCTGGCCGGTTTTGCCCAGGGCGATTTACGTTTACTCAGCCCCGCCAGCGATGGCGTGCGTGTGCCCGGCAGCCTGCTCGACAAGGTCGAAGCACAGATCGATCTGTCGCCCTGGCTGGGGCAGGTCAAACCGGTTGAAAGCCTCGAACAGGCCTTGGCCCTGCGCGGTCAGTTGAGCGCCGGTCAGAGCCTGATCAGCCGCGACGGTTACTGGGTCGGTCGACACTTTTTGCGTGTGCGCCGCGCCAGCGAAGCAGAAAGCGGCGTGCTCGCCCGTGGTCAGGAAATCCAGCACCTGACCGTCGAGCGTGAAGAGCGTGAAGCCACGGTCGAAACGCTGGAAACCCAACTGCAAAATCTGCGGGCGCAACAGCGTCAACAGGAAAACGGTCGCGAACATCTGCGCCGGTTGCTGCAAGACGAAGCGCGCCAGCAAGGTGAATTGAAAGCTCAATTGTCTGCCGGTAAAGCCAAGGCCGAACAGCTGACATTGCGTCGTACACGCCTCGACGAAGAACTCACCGAACTGGGTGAGCAACGGGCGCTCGAACACGAAAACATCGGCGAAGCGCGCCTGCAATTGCAGGAAGCCCTCGACGCCATGGCGCTGGACACCGAGCAGCGCGAATTGCTGCTGGCCCAACGCGACAGCCTGCGCGAGCGGCTGGATCGCGTGCGTCAGGAAGCCCGGCAACACAAGGACCACGCGCATCAACTGGCGGTGCGTCTGGGTTCGCTCAAGGCGCAACACGACTCGACGCGTCAGGCGCTGGAACGGCTGGAAATGCAGTCCGAGCGTCTGACTGAAAAACGCGAACAGCTGAGCCTCAATCTGGAGGAGGGCGAGGCACCGCTGGAAGAGCTGCGCCTGAAGCTCGAAGAGTTGCTCGACAAGCGCATGACCGTCGACGAAGAACTCAAGACCGCACAGATTGCCCTTGAAGACGCCGACCGTGAACTGCGTGACGCCGAGAAACGCCGCAACCAGGCCGAGCAGCAATCGCAGTTGATTCGTGGCCAGATGGAAACGCAGCGCATGGAATGGCAAGCCCTGACCGTGCGCCGCAAGACGCTTGAAGATCAGTTGCTGGAGGACGGCTACGACCTGCACGGCGTGCTCGCCACGCTGGTGGCCGAGGCCAGCGAGAAGGAGGCCGAAGAGGAACTCGAACGCATTGCCGCACGCATTCAGCGCCTCGGTGCGATCAACCTCGCGGCCATCGACGAATATCAGCAACAATCAGAGCGTAAACGTTATCTGGATGCGCAGAACGACGATCTGGTGGAAGCGCTCGACACGCTCGAGAACGTGATTCGCAAGATCGACAAGGAAACGCGCAACCGCTTCAAAGATACCTTTGATCAGATCAATGGTGGTTTACAGGCGCTTTTCCCAAAAGTTTTCGGTGGAGGACGCGCCTATTTGGAACTGACGGGCGAAGATCTACTCGATACAGGGGTGACGATCATGGCGCAGCCGCCCGGAAAGAAGAACAGCACCATCCATTTGCTCTCCGGCGGCGAAAAAGCCCTGACCGCATTGGCCCTGGTTTTTGCGATCTTCAAGTTGAACCCGGCGCCATTCTGCATGCTCGATGAAGTGGATGCGCCACTGGATGACGCTAACGTTGGACGCTACGCACGGCTGGTGAAAGAGATGTCGCAGACGGTGCAGTTCATCTATATCACCCACAACAAGATCGCCATGGAAATGGCCGATCAATTGATGGGGGTGACGATGCACGAACCGGGATGCTCGCGTCTGGTGGCAGTGGATGTCGAGGAGGCGATGGCGATGGTGGATGCCTGAGCCCACGCTTGTAGGACAGGTATTTTTAGTCTGTAGGACTTTTTTACTCGCTTCTACTTGCTGGCCAATCGACATATTCGCGCAAGCCATTGTGACAGACGGTGTAAAGTTGCCTTTGGTCGTGCTAGTTTAATGTCAATTTTTCGTATACGTGGGCAAAACGCCTGTCAGAACATAGAGTTGGCGCCACGTTTTAAAGCGGTTTGCGAGTTGTAAACCCCTTATTTTTCAGCATTTTTTATAGAGGCACGGGATTACATGGAAATCGGTCTGCGCGAGTGGCTGATCGTCATCGGCATTATTGTCATTGCCGGTATTCTTTTCGATGGCTGGCGTCGCATGCGCGGCGGCAAGGGAAAACTGAAATTCCGTCTTGACCGGAGTCTGTCCAATTTGCCGGACGAGGACACCAGCGCCGAGCTGTTGGGCCCGCCCCGCGTCCTGGACACCCACAAGGAACCGCAACTGGACGAGCACGATCTGCCGTCGGTGAGCATGCCGGCCCGTGAACCGCGTGAGTCGGGCTCCAAGCGTGGCAAGCGTGGCCACGGCGAACCTTCCCAGGGTGACATGAACCTCAGCCTGGATCTGGACGGCGGCCCGAGCTTCAGCAGCCGTGACGACGATTTCCCGGATGACACCAAGTCCTCGCCGTCGGTGAGCGACAAGGAACAACCGCAAGCCGAAGAAGTGCTGGTGATCAGCGTGATCTGCCGCGACGCCGCTGGCTTCAAGGGCCCGGCGCTGTTGCAGAACATTCTGGAAAGCGGTCTGCGCTTCGGCGAGATGGACATTTTCCACCGCCACGAAAGCATGGCCGGCAATGGCGAAGTCCTGTTCTCCATGGCCAATGCGGTCAAGCCGGGCATCTTCGATCTGGACGACATCGACCACTTCAGCACGCCGGCGGTGAGTTTCTTCCTCGGTCTGCCAGGCCCGCGTCATCCGAAGCAGGCTTTCGACGTGATGGTGGCGGCGGCGCGTAAATTGTCCCAGGAGCTGAACGGCGAACTGAAGGATGACCAGCGCAGCGTACTGACTGCACAGACGATCGAGCATTACCGTCAGCGCATCGTTGAATTCGAACGTCGCGCCCTGACCCAGAAACGCTGATATTGGCCACACCCTGTAGGAGCCAGGCTTGCCGGCGAAGGCGATTTCAAATTCGCCTTCGCCGGCAAGCCTGGCTCCTACAATGATTTGTATAGATTGAGCAGCCTCGGCTGCTCTTTTGCTTTATGAGAGAACACCCATGACCGCCGCCAAAACCCGCATTCTAGAGCTGCGCGCTGAGCTGGATCAGCACAACTATCGCTACCACGTGATGGACGAGCCGAGCATTCCGGACGCCGAATACGACCGGTTGTTCCATGAGCTCAAGGCCCTTGAAGCGGCCAACCCCGACCTTATCACCAGCGACTCGCCGACCCAGCGTGTCGGCAGCGCGGCGCTGTCGGCGTTCACTCAGGTGCGCCACGAAGTGCCGATGCTCAGCCTCGGCAACGCCTTCGAAGAAACCGACATGCGCGAGTTCGATCGCCGCGTGACGGAAGGCCTCGACCTGCCGGCCGGCGACTTGTTTGGCGGCGGGGCGGCGGTGGAATACAGCTGCGAGCCAAAGCTCGACGGCCTGGCCGTCAGCCTGCTTTATCAGGACGGTGTGCTGGTGCGTGGCGCCACTCGCGGCGACGGCACCACCGGCGAAGACATCAGCGTCAACGTGCGCACCGTGCGCAACATCCCGCTCAAGCTGCAAGGCAGCGGCTGGCCGGCGACCCTCGAAGTGCGCGGCGAAGTGTTCATGTCCAAAGCGGGTTTCGAACGGCTCAACGCCACGCAACTGGAAGTCGGCGGCAAGACCTTCGCCAACCCGCGCAACGCGGCGGCGGGCAGTTTGCGACAGCTGGATTCGAAGATCACTGCCAACCGCCCGCTGGAGTTCTGCTGCTACGGCATCGGCCAGGTTTCGGCAGACATTGCCGACACGCACATCGGCAATCTGAAGCAGCTTCAGGCGTGGGGCATGCCCATCAGTCGCGAGTTGAAACTGGCGCACGGTATCGATGAGTGCCTGGATTACTACCGTGACATCGGCGAGCGCCGTAATGGGCTGGCCTATGAAATCGACGGCGTGGTGTTCAAGGTCAACAGCATCGCCTCCCAGCGTGAACTGGGTTTCCGCGCTCGCGAGCCGCGTTGGGCGATTGCCCACAAATTTCCAGCCATGGAAGAACTCACCGAGTTGCTCGACGTGGAATTCCAGGTCGGTCGTACCGGTGCGGTAACGCCCGTGGCGCGCTTGAAACCGGTCAAGGTGGCAGGCGTTACCGTGGCCAACGCGACGCTGCACAACATGGATGAGGTCGCGCGTCTGGGGCTGATGATTGGCGACACCGTGATCATCCGCCGCGCGGGCGATGTGATTCCGCAAGTGGTGCAAGTGGTCATGGAACGCCGTCCGGATGATGCGCGTCCGGTGCAGATTCCCGAGAAGTGCCCGGTCTGTGGTTCCCATGTCGAACGCACGCAACTGGTCAAGCGCAGCAAGGGGCGCGAGACCGTCAGTGAAGGTGCGGTGTATCGCTGCGTCGGGCGACTGGCCTGCGGTGCGCAGCTCAAGCAGGCAATCATTCATTTTGTCTCGCGTCGCGCGATGGACATCGAGGGACTGGGCGATAAAAGCGTCGAGCAACTGGTCGATGAAGGCCTGGTGAGTTCGCCGGCCGATCTGTATGCCCTGAAGTTTGACGACATTGTCGATCTGGAAGGGTTTGCCGAGCTGTCGAGCAAGAAATTGCTCAGCGCTATCGAAGACAGCAAGAAACCCAGCCTGGCGCGGTTTATCTACGCCCTCGGCATTCCCGATGTCGGCGAGGAGACGGCCAAGGTGCTGGCGCGCTCTCTCGGCTCGCTGGAGCGGGTTCAGCAGGCATTGCCGCACGTGCTCACGTACTTGCCGGATGTCGGCCTGGAAGTGGCTCACGAGATCCACAGCTTCTTTGAAGATGCGCATAACCGGCAGGTGATCGCGGATCTGCTCAAGCATGGCTTGCAGATTCAGGATCAGGGCGACCTGGGCGCCGAGTTTGCGGCGAGCACCACGCTGGGCGGTTTCCTCGACAAGTTGCACATTCCTTCGGTCGGACCGGGCGGGGCGCAGAAACTGGCGGACAAGTTCGGTTCGCTGGAAGGCGTGTTCAGCGCTGACTGGCTGGACATGCGGCAGGCGCTGCCGGAGAAACAGGCCAATTCGGTCCGCGAGTTTTTTGCAGTTGCGGACAATCGCCAGATCGCTGAAGCCGCCGAAAAGCAGTTGCGCGATTTTGGCATGCACTGGCAGAGCGAGAAGAAGGTCGTCGAAGGACTGCCGCTGGCCGGGCAGACCTGGGTGCTGACCGGCTCGCTGGAATTGATGAGCCGTGACGTCGCCAAGGACAAGCTCGAAAGCCTCGGGGCCAAGGTGGCAGGGTCTGTGTCGGCCAAGACCCATTGCGTGGTGGCCGGGCCGGGTGCCGGTTCCAAGTTGGCCAAGGCCAATGAGCTGGGGTTGAAGGTGCTCGATGAAGAAGCGTTTGTCGATTTCCTGAAAACACACGGCATCCCGGTCTGACACAAAACCTGTGGCGAGGGGATTTATCCCCGTTCGGCGACGCAGTCGTCGCAAAACCGGTGCCCGCAATCTGTCTGTGATAATGCAATCGCCGGATTTGGGGCTGCTGCGCAGCCCAACGGGGATAAATCCCCTCGCCACAAAAGCAATGCACACCAGTGTGTTTATCGTGGGAACGATCTTCCCGCGGCAATGATCTAGTCTTGGCAAGCCCCAGGGAGAGATCGCCATGCACCGCTTCTTCGAACAGCTCAGCTCGCGTATTGCCGCCCCCTTCATCGGCGAGCGTTCGCGCAACAGCAAGGTCTGGCATTGCCGTTGTGGGCAATCGCTGTTCTTTCGTAACAGCCAGTGCCTGGCGTGTTCGGCGGCGTTGGGTTATCAGCCTGAACACAGTCGTTTGTCGTCGCTGCAACCCGGCTTGCAGGCGGACACCTGGATTCTCGACGCCGATCCCGACGCCGGTGTGTTCCGTCGCTGCGCCAATCTCGATTCCCCGGCCGCGTGCAACTGGCTGTTACCGGCCAACGACCATGATGGGTTGTGTATCGCCTGTAGCCTGAATCGCACCATTCCCGATTTAACGATTCCTGAAAATCACGAACGCTGGCGCAAGGTCGAGACTGCCAAGCGTCGCCTGGTTGCGCAGTTGGTCAGCCTGGGTTTGCAGGTCATCCCCAAAACCGTAGACGAAGAGGCCGGCCTTGCCTTCGATTTCATTGGCGTCGACCTCGAAGGCAAACCACCGACCACCGGCCATGCCAACGGCCTGATCACCCTCGATATCAAGGAAGCCGACGACGCCCATCGCGAGCAGGTCCGGGTGCAAATGCACGAACCGTATCGCACATTGCTCGGGCACTTCCGTCATGAAGTCGGGCACTATTATTGGGATCGGCTGATCGCTGACAGCCCGTGGCTGGAGCCGTTTCGCAACCTGTTTGGTGACGAGCGCGCGAGTTACGCCGATGCCCTTGATCGCCATTACCAGCAAGGCGCGCCGCTCGACTGGCAGCAACAGTTCGTCAGCGCCTACGCCACCATGCATCCATGGGAAGACTGGGCGGAAACCTGGGCGCACTACCTGCACATGATGGATGCGGTGGACACTGCCCTCGGTTTCGGCATGAGCGCGCGGGAAATGGATTTCGACTACCAGCCCTTTCCGTCCACAACACTCTACGATCCGCAGCATCCCGGCGGCGCGGCGTTCCTGTCCTTCGTCAATGCCTGGATCGAGCTGGCCGGCATGCTCAACGAACTGTCGCGCAGCATGGGGCAACCGGATTTCTATCCGTTCGTTTTGCCGCCGGCGGTGATCGCCAAGTTGCACTTCATTCACCTGGTGATCCAGCAGGAGGGTGGCAGGGCGGATGAGGTGTTGGCGCAATAAGATTTTCAGGCGTATCGCATGTCCTTGAAGCCGTTCATGTTTTTTAATCCACCCGAACGGTTGTAACTTCGTCTCAGACAGGTACAATGGCGCGGCTCGCCGTCAGGTGAGCGTCGTTATGGTGATCCCATCGGTCCCCCCGCAACGATTACCCGTGAACCTGGTCAGATCCGGAAGGAAGCAGCCACAGCGGGAACATTGTGTGCCGGGGTGTGGCTGGTGGGATTGCCTCCATAACGCCTCGCGAGCCTTCTCTCGCGTTATTCATCAAAAAATACCGTCTTGTTGCTCTGCCATGGATTTCGTCCAGGGTGGATTTTCGTCGTTTCCGTTTTTGAAAACGAGCGCAAAAAAAAGGAGGCCGACCTGTCGAACCACGACAAGTCGGCCTCCTTTTTTTCATTTCCGCCACTAAGGCTTGGACAAGGCCTGGTCAACCGCTGCAATCAGCTTTCCCAGATCCTTTGGGGTGGCTTTATGTATGACTGCGAACAGGTACGCCCGCTGTTCATCTTCGTCGCCCAAATCGGCGAAAAAGGCTTTCAGCTTCACGCCCAGCACATCGGCAAGCAGGAACAGAGCTTCCACGCTGGGGGTGTAGGTGCCGGTTTCAAAGCGACTGATGGTTTTGGGGTCAAAACCGGTTTTTTCGCCAAGTTCAGCCTGAGTAAGCCCCGCGACCTTGCGGTAACGCCGGATGGCTGAACCCAAACTTGAAATTTGCATCGCTCAATTCCCATTTAGAATCAAGAACTTAACGATAGATTTTTGCATTAGACAACCGCATGATCCATCACCTTGCTTTGCAAAATGTGATGCATTTCGTAGAATCGCCGATCCAAAGGGATATTCGGTGATCCGTTTTCGGAAGTCAGGCTGATATGGAAGAGCCAGCATTGCGCTCCCCGAACAGTGTGCGGGGTGCTGAATCGGCCCTGGAGCCTTGCAAAATGTTACCGAAATCGTTGTTGCTGCCTTTTACCAGGGTCTTTTGAGCCTAGTTGATCTTCGGCTGCCAATGGGCCATCAATCGCTGTAAATGGAGTGATCACGTGGCTCTGCGCAGTACGATTCAAAACATCTCTTCCGGGCATTGTGCGCTGGTCGAGCGGTACCACCGCTAGCGACAGTGAGCGTGACTCATGGATGAGAAATACCGCAGGGCCGTTGATGCCGCCGCGATTTTTTCCGAGACCGATCTGACCGGCCGGATTACCTACGTCAATGATCAGTTTTGCGCCGTGTCCGGCTACAGCCGCGACGAACTGCTCGGGCAGAACCATCGCCTGCTCAACTCCGGCCTGCACTCCGCCGATTTCTTCGCCGGGATGTGGCGCACCATCGCGTTGGGCAATGTCTGGAAGGGCGAGATCTGCAATCGCGCCAAGGATGGCCGTCTGTATTGGGTCGAAAGCACCCTGGTGCCGGTGCTGGATGACGCCACCGGGCGGATTCACCGTTACCTGGCGATTCGATTCGACATCAGCGAAAAACGCCAATTGCTGCACTCCTTGCAATGGCGGGTCGGCCATGACGTGCTGACCGGACTGCCCAACCGCGCGTTTCTCTCGGATCTGCTGGATCAGGCACTGGCCTTTTCCCGTGAGGAAAGTATTCCGCTGGCGGTGTGCATGCTCGACCTCGACGGCTTCAAGGCGGTCAACGACGGCTACGGGCATGCCAGTGGCGATCTTCTTTTGGTGGAGGTGGCCAAGCGTCTGCGCGACATCGTTCGCGGTGAGGACGTGGTGGCGCGGCTGGCCGGTGACGAGTTCGTGCTGGTGTTGCGTTATGTGCGGGATGTGCCGGAACTGCGCGCGGCACTGAACCGGGTGTTAGGGGCGATTTCCGCGCCGTACGAGTTGCAGGGCAAGGCGCTGAATGTCTATGCCAGCATCGGCGTCACGCTGTTTCCCCACGACAGCGAAGACGCCGAAACCTTGTTGCGTCACGCCGATCAGGCCATGTACGTGGCCAAACAGAGCGGGCGCAATCGTTTTCATTTGTTCGATGTGTTCCGGGATCGGGAGGTCAAGGCCACTCACCAGACCGTCGAGCGGGTACGTCAGGCGCTGGTCGCCGGTGAGTTGCGCCTGTATTTCCAGCCCAAGGTCAATATGCGTCACGGTGTTGTCGTCGGCTTCGAGGCGCTGTTGCGCTGGGAGCACCCGCAAAACGGCACGGTGCCGGCCCGGGAGTTTCTGCCGCTGGTGGAGGAAACGGACCTGATCATCGACATCGGTGAATGGGTGATGGATCAGGTGTTGTTGCAGTTGGACCGTTGGCAGCAAGCGGGGCAGGTTTGGCCGATCAGCGTCAACATTGCCGCCCGGCATTTTCAGCGGGCGGATTTCGTCGACCGCCTCAGGCAGGTGCTTGCCCGGCACGCCCGGGTCGCGCCGCAGATGCTCGACCTGGAAATCGTCGAGTCGGTGGCCATCGAGAACATCCAGCATGTCAGCGCCTGCCTGCAGGCCTGTCAGGCACTCGGGGTGCAGTTTTCATTGGGCGACTTTGGCACCGGGTATTCTTCGCTGAGTTATCTGAAGCGCTTGCGCACCCAGACCATCAAGATCGACAAGTCGTTTATCCGCGACATACTGCATGATCACGATGACCTGGCCCTGACCACGGCAGTCATCGGCCTGGCCCGAGCGTTTGGCCGACAGGTGATCGCCGAGGGACTGGAAAGCATCGAGCACGGCGAGCTGCTGTTGCAGCTGGGGTGCGACGTTGCCCAAGGCTATTTCATCGCCCAACCGATGCCGGCGGAGGAGGTGCCGGGCTGGGTCGAAGGGTTTGTCGTGCCGCGGCAATGGCGGGAGCTCGATCAAACAGCCTGACCTTGTTTGTCGGGTATATGAAGATCAAGTGTGGGAGCGGGCTTGCTCGCGAAGGCGTCTTAACATTCAACATCAATGTTGACTGTCAAGACGCCTTCGCGAGCAAGCCCGCTCCCACAGGTTTACGGTTTCCCGACATAAAGCCGGATAATGTCATCGATCTCCCCGGACATTTTCATCCTCAGCAGCGTACGCAGAATTCGCTGCACCGGCACTTTCGGATCGTTGCGCACATAGCAGCCGACACTCTGCTCCTGCAACACCGCCACGCCTTGCAGTTGCCCCTCAGGCAGCAAGCGTTGATTGAACCAGTCCAGCGTCCACTGATTGCTCACGGCGTAGCGATAACGTCCCGCCAGAAGCTTGTCCAGCACCTGGTCCTGGTTGCGCGCGTCTTCGCGCAGCAGGCGGCTGGCGTCGAACAGCGGTTGCAGGGTCGGGTAGCTGTAACCGGCCACCGTACCGATGGCTTGTCGCGGCAGGTTTTCCGGGTTAATCGCGATTTCCGGTTGTCGCCGGCTGATCAGCAGGTCGGGCTGAGTCCAGAGCGGAATGCTCCAGAGGTAGTCCCCGGACTGATTCGGCAGCCACGACTGCGAGGCATAGCAGCGGACATCGACCTCGCCGTGTTCCATCGCGGCTTGCACCCGCGCCCGGGGCAATACGTGAAATTCGGCCGGAACGCCGACCTGGGTGGCGAGGCTGACCATCACGTCATGCAGGATGCCCTGGGTTGGCCGGCCGCGCTCCAGTTGCACCATCGGCATCGCCCAACTGTCGGGCACCACGAAGCGCAACGGCGCTTCGGCAGCCGCGACGCTCAGACTCATCAACAGCAGTGCCCCCAAGGCCAGCCGCATAAACGCTCCGGTACTGATGAAACCCGAGCCGATAAAAGCCCCAAAGTGCATCTTAGCCAGATTAGACGAGCGCGCCGGATGCAATTTTGGCCTTGCTCCGCTAGCATTAGCCGCTTGTGTTCCTTCGTGGCGACGGTTTTCGATGAGTTATCAGGTTCTTGCACGTAAATGGCGTCCGCGCTCGTTCCGCGAAATGGTCGGCCAGACCCATGTGCTCAAGGCTCTGATCAATGCCTTGGACAGCCAGCGGCTGCACCACGCCTACCTGTTTACCGGGACGCGCGGGGTCGGCAAGACCACCATCGCGCGGATCATCGCCAAATGCCTGAACTGTGAAACAGGTATCACTTCGACGCCCTGTGGCGAGTGTTCGGTGTGCCGTGAGATCGATGAAGGCCGCTTCGTCGACCTGATCGAGATCGACGCCGCGAGCCGGACCAAGGTCGAGGACACCCGCGAACTGCTCGACAACGTGCAGTACGCGCCGAGTCGCGGGCGCTTCAAGGTCTACCTGATCGACGAAGTGCACATGCTCTCCAGCCATTCCTTCAATGCGCTGCTGAAAACCCTCGAAGAGCCGCCGCCCTACGTTAAATTCATTCTGGCGACGACTGACCCGCAGAAACTTCCTGCAACTATTCTTTCGCGGTGCCTGCAGTTCTCGTTGAAGAACATGACCCCGGAACGTGTGGTCGAGCATTTGACCCACGTGCTGGGCGTCGAGAACGTGCCGTTCGAAGACGACGCGCTGTGGCTGCTGGGCCGCGCCGCCGATGGTTCGATGCGCGACGCCATGAGCCTGACCGATCAGGCGATTGCCTTCGGTGAAGGCAAAGTCATGGCCGCCGACGTGCGGGCCATGCTCGGGACGCTGGATCACGGCCAGGTTTATGACGTTCTGCATGCGCTGATCGAAGGTGACGCCAAGGCGTTGCTCGAAGCCGTGCGTCATCTGGCCGAACAAGGCCCGGACTGGAACGGCGTGCTCTCGGAAATTCTTAACGTGCTGCACCGTGTCGCCATCGCCCAGGCCTTGCCTGAAGGCGTCGACAACGGCCACGGCGACCGTGACCGGGTTTTGGCGCTGGCCCAGGCCTTGCCGGCCGAAGACGTGCAGTTCTACTACCAGATGGGCCTGATCGGCCGCCGCGATCTGCCGCTGGCGCCGGATCCGCGTGGTGGCTTTGAAATGGTCCTGCTGCGAATGCTGGCGTTCCGCCCCGCAGACACTGAAGACGCCCCGAGGCAACCGCTAAAGCCAGTGGGGATCAGCCAGGCCACAGTTGATTCCGCAAATTCAGTGGCTGCCGCGCCGGTTGTTGCGCCGGTAGTCGCTGCGGCAGTTGCACCCGTCGCTGCGGTTGTTGCTCCAGTTCCCGCACCCGTGCCTGAGCCGGTCGCGCCCGTTGTCGTGCCTGAACCGGTTGTCGTGCCCGAGCCCGTCGCGGTTGAAGTTGTCGTCGATCTGCCGTGGAACGACCCGGTAGAGCCTGAAGTCGTCCAGCAGCCAGCCGTCGAGCCGGTGCTGGAAACCGCCAGTGAACAACCCGAATTGCCGCCGATGCCGTTGCCGACGCCTGACAGCGTTGTGCCGGACGCGCCGGAATGGGCCGCTGCGCCCATCCCGGAACCGTCCGTAGCCGACGTCGACGCCGCGACACCGGGCATCGACCCCGACGACGAGCCGCCGCTGGATGAGGATTACATCGAGCCGGACATGGATTCGTCCTACAGTTACCTTGACGAACTGGCCAGCGAACATACCGCCGAGCCAGCGCCGGAGCCCGAGCCTGAACCGGCCGCCATGCCCGCCACAGGGCTGGCCCTGCAATGGCTGGAGCTGTTCCCGAAACTGCCGATTTCCGGCATGACCGGCAGCATCGCCGCCAACTGCACGCTGATCTCCGTCGAGGGCGACCATTGGCTGATGCACCTGGACCCGGCCCACAGCGCCTTGTTCAACGCGACCCAGCAGCGTCGTCTAAACGATGCGTTGAACCAGTTTCACGGGCGCACGTTGACCCTGAGCATGGAGCTGATCAAGCCTGAGCAGGAAACCCCGGCCCAGGCCTCATTCCGGCGCCGCGCAAACCGTCAGCGCGAGGCGGAGGAGTCGATCCACGGTGATCCGTTCATCCAGCAAATGATGCAGCAGTTCGGTGCGGTGGTCCGTAACGATACTATTGAACCTGTCGAAGCCCTGGTCAGTCAGGGCTAATAACTGAAGGCGTTCGGCCGCACGGGCCGGGCGCTGTTTTTATCCAAGTACTTTGAGGTGATTCCCATGATGAAAGGTGGCATGGCCGGCCTGATGAAGCAGGCACAGCAGATGCAGGAAAAAATGGCCAAGATGCAGGAAGAACTGGCCAACGCTGAAGTCACCGGCAAGGCCGGTGGCGATATGGTCACCGTGGTGATGACCGGTCGTCACGACGTTAAAAGCGTGACTATTGACCCAAGCCTGGTCGAAGGTCTGAGCGAAGACGACAAAGAGATGCTCGAAGCGGTTGTCGCCGCCGCCGTCAACGACGCCGTGCGCAAGATCGAAGCCAACAGCCAGGACAAAATGTCCGGCATGACCGCTGGCATGCAATTGCCACCGGGCATGAAGCTGCCATTCTGATTCGCCAAAGCGCGTCGGATGAGCTACAAAAAAATGCCAGGCATTGCGCCTGGCATTTTTGTTTCTGTCTGGTGGAGATGAAGTGCCTGTGAGGCCGCTTTCGCGGGCAAGCCTCGTTCCTACAGAGAATGTGATCCCCTGTAGGAGCGAGGCTTGCCCGCGAAGAAGTCGACGCGGTCCCGGACAGAAACATCGAACGCGACACCGCCACAACGGTCTGCTCCCCTATACCGCCGAATTCATCGATCAAAGGAGACGCTCACATGCCTGAAGCATTGACCCTCAACCAACGTATCGTCCTGGCGTCCCGCCCGGTTGGCGCGCCGACGCCAGAGAATTTCCGCCTGGAAAGGGAAGCGCTGCCGGACCTGGCCGACGGTCAGGTACTGCTCAAGACCCTTTACCTGTCACTGGACCCTTACATGCGCGGGCGCATGAGCGACGCTCCGTCCTACGCGGCGCCGGTAGAAATCGACGAGGTGATGACCGGTGGCGCTGTCAGCCGGGTCGAGCGTTCGATGAATCCCAAGTTTCATGAAGGTGATCTGGTCGTGGGTGCCACCGGGTGGCAGAGCCACAGCATCAGCGACGGTCGCAACATCATTCCGGTGCCGTCCGGGTTGCCGAGCCCGTCGATGGCACTGGGCGTGCTCGGCATGCCCGGGATGACCGCCTACATGGGCCTGATGGACATCGGCCAACCGCAGTCCGGCGAAACCCTGGTCGTCGCTGCGGCGTCCGGCGCCGTGGGTTCGGTGGTCGGCCAGGTGGCGAAAATCAAGGGCCTGCGGGTGGTCGGTGTGGCGGGCGGCGCGGACAAGTGCCGTTATGTGGTCGATGAGTTGGGCTTCGATGCCTGCATCGATCACAAAAGCCCGAATTTCGCCGAGGAACTGGCGCTGGCGTGTCCCCAGGGCATCGACATCTACTACGAGAACGTCGGTGGCAAGGTATTCGACGCGGTGGTGCCGTTGCTCAATCCCAAGGCCCGTATTCCGCTCTGCGGTTTGATCGCGTCGTACAACGCACACGAAGCCCCCACCGGCCCGGATCGCCTGCCGCAATTGCAGCGCACGTTGTTGACCAAGCGTGTGCGCATCCAGGGTTTCATCGTGTTTGATGACTACGGTGATCGTCAGCCGGAGTTTGTCAGCGCCATGGCACCGTGGGTGCGCGACGGCAAGGTGAAGTTCCGGGAAGACGTGGTCGATGGTCTGGAGAATGCACCCGAGGCGTTCATCGGTCTGCTGGAAGGACGCAACTTCGGCAAACTGGTGGTGCGGGTCGCTCAGGACTGAATAATTGACGCTCATTCGAGGCGCGGGTATAAACCGCGTCTCGTTGTTTTGTCGGACGTTTCCCCATGAGCTTCAGCCCTTTGATTCGCCAACTGATCGATGCCCTGCGAATTTTGCCAGGTGTGGGTCAGAAAACTGCCCAGCGCATGGCATTGCAGCTGCTCGAACGTGATCGCAGCGGTGGCTCGCGCCTGGCGTCGGCGTTGAGCCAGGCCATGGAAGGAGTAGGCCACTGCCGATTGTGCCGCACGCTGACCGAAGATGACCTGTGCCCGCAATGCGCCGATACCCGTCGCGACGACACGTTGCTGTGTGTGGTTGAAGGACCGATGGATGTCTACGCGGTGGAGCAGACCGGTTTCCGGGGGCGCTACTTCGTGCTCAAGGGGCACCTGTCGCCACTGGACGGACTCGGACCGGAAGCCATCGGGATTCCGCAGTTGCTGGCACGGATCGAAGAGGCGGGCACGTTTACTGAAGTCATTCTTGCGACCAACCCGACGGTCGAAGGTGAAGCCACGGCGCACTACATCGCCCAGTTGCTCAGCAACAAAGGCCTGATCGCTTCGCGCATTGCCCATGGCGTGCCGTTGGGTGGCGAGCTGGAGCTGGTGGATGGCGGGACGTTGGCGCATTCGTTTGCCGGGCGTAAACCGATTGCCCTCTGAAGTTATGGGGTGTCACAACTGATGCCATCGCGGGCAAGCCCGCGATGCAGGCGCCTCGGTTCATCTGATTCACACAATCCTGTTGAAAACCAAGCAAGCGCTCGGTTAACTTCGCTGAACCCCTCAGTGGAGTTCGCCGATGCCTGCCTTTCAGGAATACTTCGACCCCAGCCACCAATTGGTCCGTGACAGCGTCAGACGTTTCGTCGAGCGCGAGATTCTTCCGGATATCGACCAGTGGGAAGAGGCCGAAAGCTTTCCCCGCGAGCTTTACCTCAAGGCCGGTGCGGCGGGAATTCTTGGGATCGGTTACCCCGAAGCCCTGGGAGGCAGCCACGAAGGTGATCTGTTCGCCAAAATCGCCGCCAGCGAAGAGTTGATGCGCTGCGGCTCCGGCGGATTGGTGGCGGGGCTCGGCTCGCTGGACATCGGATTGCCGCCGATCCTCAAATGGGCCAGGCCCGACGTTCGAGATCGTGTCGTGCCGTCCGTGCTGAGCGGTGAGAAGATCAGCGCCCTGGCCGTGACCGAGCCCAGTGGCGGCTCCGATGTGGCCAACCTGCAAACCCGTGCCGTGCGCGAGGGCGACGTCTACCGGGTCAGTGGCAGCAAAACCTTTATAACCAGTGGCGTGCGCGCGGATTACTACACCGTCGCGGTGCGCACCGGCGAACCGGGTTTCGGCGGTATCAGCCTGCTGTTGGTCGAGAAGGGCACGCCGGGTTTCACCGTAGGCCGCCAATTGAAGAAAATGGGCTGGTGGGCGTCGGACACGGCCGAATTGTTCTTCGACGATTGCCGTGTACCCGTAGGCCATCTGATCGGCGCCGAGAACATGGGCTTTGCCTGCATCATGGGCAACTTCCAGAGTGAACGCCTGGCCTTGGCGCTGATGGCCAACATGACCGCGCAACTGGCGCTGGAAGAAAGCCTGAAGTGGGCTCGTCAGCGCGAGGCGTTCGGCAAACCCATCGGCAAGTTTCAGGTGCTCAAGCATCGCCTTGCGGAAATGGCGACGGCGCTGGAAGTGTCACGGGAGTTCACTTACCGGCAGGCGGCGAAAATGGCCGCCGGGCAGAGCGTGATCAAGGAGATTTCCATGGCGAAGAATTTTGCGACGGACACGGCGGATCGGATTACGAACGATGCGGTGCAAATTCTCGGTGGCCTGGGCTATATGCGCGAGAGTCTGGTGGAGCGGCTGTACCGCGATAATCGCATCTTGTCGATCGGTGGCGGGACGCGGGAAGTGATGAACGAGATTATCAGCAAGCAGATGGGGCTTTAATCGGCGGTGAAGCGGCTGACGCCTTCGCGAGCAAGCCCGCTCCCACATTTGATCCCTGCCGGATACAAGACTGGTGTACGCCGGAGATTAAAATGTGGGAGCGGGCTTGCTCGCGAAGGCGTCAATGCAGACGCTGCTTACTGATCGCTCAACGCAAACTGCGTCAGGCAGAAAGTAGGAATCCCCATGTCTTCCAGCCGCTGCGACCCACCCAACTCCGGCAGATCAATGATCGCCGCCGCTTCATGCACCCGCGCGCCCATGCGCCGAATCAGATTCGCCGCCGCAATCAGCGTGCCGCCAGTCGCGATCAAATCATCGAACATCACCACCGAGTCGCCGTCGCAAAGACTGTCGGCGTGCACTTCCAGGAAGGCTTCGCCATACTCGGTCGCATAACCCTCGGCGAGCACGTCGGCCGGCAGTTTGCCTTGCTTGCGAAACAGCACCAGTGGCTTGTTCAGCTGATAGGCCAGCACCGAACCGATCAGGAAACCACGGGCATCCATGGCGCCGATATGGGTGAAGTCGGCTTCGACGTAACGGTGGGCAAAGCTGTCCATCACCAGGCGCAGGGCCTTGGGCGACTGGAAGAGCGGGGTGATGTCGCGAAAGATGACGCCCGGTTTCGGGAAGTCGATCACAGGGCGGATCAGGGATTTGATGTCGAAGGAGTCGAAGGCCATCGTCGAGGTGTCCTGGCAGGCTGCAAACGTCGCAGTATAACGGCGGCTGAACCGTTTCGCTCAGCCGCCATCGCCGGAATCAGCCTTCGATCGAGCCGCCGGCCAGGGCGCAGAGCTGGATCGGGTCGAGGATGTGGATTTCCTTGCCTTCGGCGGCGATCAGCTCGTTCTGCTGGAAGCGCGTAAACACCCGTGACACGGTTTCCACCGCCAGACCCAGGTAGTTGCCGATTTCGTTGCGCGACATGCTCAGGCGGAACTGATTGGCCGAGAAACCGCGAGCGCGGAAGCGTGCCGACAGGTTGACCAGGAAGGTGGCAATGCGCTCGTCGGCGGTTTTTTTCGACAGCAGCAACATCATCTGTTGATCATCGCGGATTTCGCGGCTCATCACGCGCATCAGCTGACGGCGCAATTGCGGCAGTTGCAGCGCCAGTTCGTCGAGGCGTTCGAACGGGATTTCACAGACCGAGGTGGTTTCCAGAGCCTGCGCCGAGACCGGATGTTTTTCCGTGTCCATGCCCGACAGCCCGACCAGTTCACTCGGCAAATGGAAGCCGGTGAGCTGTTCCTCACCGCCATCGCTGAGGCTGAAGGTTTTCAGGGCGCCCGAGCGTACTGCATAAACGGAATCGAAAACGTCGCCCTGGCGGAACAGGAATTCGCCCTTTTTCAACGGGCGGCCACGTTTAACGATCTCGTCCAGCGCTTCCATGTCTTCCAGATTCAGAGAAAGTGGCAGGCAGAGGGGGGCCAGGCTGCAATCCTTGCAATGGGCCTGGCTATGAGCGCGCAGCTTTACTGGCTCGGACATTTCTTAAATCCTTGTGGGAAAACACACATAAGACGTAAGGGTAACTCACGGGGAGACAATCAGGCCAGCGCTGTGCCGTTTTGTCACATCGCGGTGAATTGACGATGAAGGTCAGATCACTCGCGAGAACCGCTGGCGGTTCTGTTGATCCAGGTAGGCATCGAACACCATGCACACCGAACGCACCAGCAATCGTCCGGCGGGCAGTACGTTGATCCGGTCATTGTTCAGTTCAATCAATCCGTCCTCGGCCATACCCTGCAACTGCGGCCACAACTCGCCGAAGTAACCGCGAAAATCTATGTTGAACGCCTGCTCGATCTCGGCGAATTCAACGTTGAAGCTGCAAATCAACTGCTGAATCACTGCCCGCCGCACGCGGTCATCGGCGTTGCACAGCAGGCCGCGGTTGGTCGCCAGTTGCGTGGAGGCCAGGGCGTTCTGGTACTGGTTCAGGTCGCTGCTGTTCTGGCAGTACAGGTCGCCGATCTGGCTGATGGCCGAGACGCCCAGCCCGATCAGATCGCAATGACCGTGGGTGGTGTAGCCCTGGAAGTTGCGTTGCAGGGTTGATTCTTCCTGGGCAATCGCCAGTTCATCGTCGGGCAGGGCGAAGTGGTCCATGCCGATGTAGCGATAGCCGGCGGCGGTCAGTTGTTCGATGGTGCGCTGGAGCATCTCCAGTTTCTGCGCCGGGGTTGGCAACTCGTCGCTGTTGATTCGCCGTTGCGGCATGAAGCGCTCCGGCAAGTGCGCGTAGTTGAACACCGACAACCGGTCCGGTTGCAGGTTGATCACTTCTTCGACGGTACGGGCGAAATTGTCCGGTGTCTGTCTGGGCAGGCCATAGATCAGGTCAATGTTGATCGAACGGAATTGCAGGGTTCGTGCAGCGTCGATCACTGCCCGGGTTTCTTCCAGGCTTTGCAGGCGATTCACCGCCCGTTGCACGGCCGGGTCGAGATCCTGCAAACCGATGCTGACGCGATTGAAACCCAGCTCGCGGAGCAGGCCCATGGTCGACCAGTCGGCTTCGCGCGGGTCGATCTCGATGCCGTAGTCGCCGCTATCGTCGTCCAGCAGATTGAAGCTTTTGCGCAACTGGGCCATGAGCTGGCGCAATTCGTCATGGCTGAGAAAGGTTGGCGTGCCGCCGCCGAAGTGCAGTTGCTCGACCTTCTGCGCCGGGTCGAGGTGACAGGCGATCAGCTGGATTTCCTGCTCCAGGCGTTGCAGGTAGGGCAGGGCACGGCCGCGGTCCTTGGTGATGACTTTGTTGCAGGCGCAGTAGTAGCAAATGTTCGCGCAGAACGGCACGTGCACGTAGAGCGATAACGGACGCAAGGCCTTGCGGCTTTCCCGCAGCGCATGAAACAGGTCGAAGGTGCCGACATGACCGTCGAACTGCACGGCAGTCGGGTAGGAGGTGTAGCGCGGTCCCGCCAGGTCATAGCGGCGGATCAGATCGGTATCCCAACGAATGGCGTCGAGCATCATGCGGGCGTTCCCCCGGATAGGCTGGCAGTGTGGGCAAGTCTATGGGGTGCGGCGTTGGGGCGTCTTGATTTGCATCAAGGGTCAGGATTTGTGTTGTCGGTGCGGGCCTCTTCGCGGGCAAGCCTCGCTCCTACAGGGGATCACGAACTTCTGTAGGAGCGAGGCTTGCCCGCGAAGACCGCGCCGCCGATCTAATGCCCCATCAGCCAATGCTGATGCGGCCCCGGCAAGGTCCAGATGCCAAACAACATCACCAGCAACCCTCCCGTCATCCGCACATACCGCTTGCGCAAGAGCGCCGTGACGCGCTCGGCCGCCAGCCCGGTGGCGAGCAACACCGGCCAGGTGCCGAGGCCGAACGCGAGCATCAGCAACGCACTATCGAGCGCATTGCCCTGGCTCGCCGACCACAGCAGCGTGCTGTAAACCAGCCCGCAGGGCAGCCAGCCCCAGAGCGCGCCGAGCAACAGGGCGCGGGGAAGGCTCGACACCGGCAGCAGTTTGTTCGCGACTGGCTGGATATGCCGCCACAGACCGCGCCCGAGGCTCTCGATGCGGGTCAGTCCGCTCCACCAG
Source organism: Pseudomonas migulae (assembly GCF_024169315.1). Classification (NCBI taxonomy): domain Bacteria; kingdom Pseudomonadati; phylum Pseudomonadota; class Gammaproteobacteria; order Pseudomonadales; family Pseudomonadaceae; genus Pseudomonas; species Pseudomonas migulae. The sequence continues at coordinate 6,009,365 of NZ_JALJWR010000001.1, forward strand.
CCGGCGAGATAAAGCCCCATGGCAATCAGCAGCAATCCGGCGAGGATGCGCATGAACATCGCCGCCGGGCTGTTAGCCACCGCCCAGCCCGCCAGGCCGATCAGCAGGCCGGCGGTGGCGTAGCTGAGAATTCGCCCGAGGTTGTAGGCCAGCAGCAATCGAAAGCGTCGACTGCGTTGTTCCTTGGGAATCGCCAGGGTCAACGCGCCCATCAAGCCGCCGCACATGCCCAGGCAATGACCGCCGCCGAGCAGGCCGAGGATCACCGCAGACACCAGCAGTGGCGCCAGCTCAAACATGCGGGGGCGCCTTGTCGTCCGGTTTGACCGGATGGCCACCGGCCTCATCGACCGCCGCGGTGTGATTCGGGTCCTGGTCGTCGAACAGGATGCTGTGGGCCGGGCCGTCGAGGTCATCGTACTGACCGCTGTCGACCGCCCAGAAGAAAATGTACACCGCGATGGCCACGATCAGCAGCGCGGCCGGGATCATCACGTAGAGAGCTGGCATGGGAAGGCTCCATGCCCGCGCGGCTCAGGCCGGCAGCGGGCGGGTTTCTGGCGTGGCGCTGGTGGCCGGCGTGCTCGGCAGGCGAGTCAGGCGCAGGGCGTTCAGCACCACGGTCAACGAACTGATCGACATGCCGACCGCGGCCCACACCGGCGTGATCCAGCCGAGGGCAGCGAACGGCAACATGAGGCCATTGTACAGCCCGGCCCACAGCAGGTTCTCGATGATTACCCGACGGGTGCGCCGGGCGAGGCTGAAGGCCTGCACCAACGCGTCGAGACGGTTCGACAGCAGCACGGCATCGGCACTGGTTTTCGCCAGATCGGTGGCCGAACCCATGGCGACGCTGATGTCGGCGGCCGCCAGTACCGGTACATCGTTGACCCCGTCACCGAGCATCAACACCTTGCGACCTTCTTTGTGCAGCTGTTGCAGGACCTGCAATTTGTCGTCCGGACGCAAGCCACCTCGGGCTTCGTCTATCCCCAGTTCGGCGGCGACGCTGGCGACCATCGGCGAGGTGTCACCCGACAGCAGCAATGTCCGCCAGCCGCGCGCCTTGCAGGCGTCGAGTAACGCGGGCGCATCGGTGCGTAAGCGGTCATCGAGGACGAACCACGCCAGCGGCCCCTGACTGTCGCCGAGCAACAGCCACTGACCGGCTTCATCGGGCATCAACGGTACGGCGGCGTCACTGAGTTCACAGACAAAACCCGGTTGACCGATGCGCAGGCGCTGCTCACCGACCACACCTTCAAGTCCCAGCCCTGGCGTGCTGTGGACTTCATCGGCGGCCAGTGGTGCGCGGCCGAATGCACGGGCGATCGGGTGCTCGGAACGGTTTTCGAGGGCGGCGGCCAGGCCCAGGCACTGATCGCTGTCGAGTGCGCCGAGGGGGCGGATCGAACGCAAGGTCAGGCGTCCTTCGGTCAGTGTGCCGGTCTTGTCGAAGATCACCGTGTCGATCTGGTTCAGGCCTTCCAGCACATGGCCGCGGGTCAGTAGAAGCCCGAGTTTGTGCAGCGTGCCAGTAGCGGCGGTGAGGGCGGTCGGTGTGGCGAGGGACAAGGCGCACGGGCAGGTCGCGACGAGCATCGCCAGGACAATCCAGAAGGCTCGCGATGAATCCAGTTCCCACCACAGCAGGCCAATGCAGGCGGATGCGATGAGTGTCAGCAGCAGGAACCATTGCGCGGCACGGTCGGCGATTTCCGCCAGTCGTGGCTTTTCGGCCTGGGCGCGGTCCAGCAGGCGAACGATAGCGGACAGTCGGGTGTCGTGGCCGAGGGCGAGGACTTCCACGGTCAGCGCGCCTTCGACGTTCAGGGTGCCAGCGGTGACGGCATCGCCGAGGGTTCTCGGTTGCGGCAGGTATTCGCCGGTCAACAGCGACTCGTCGATGCTCGATTGACCGTCGAGGATCTTGCCGTCGGCCGGGAGGATCGCGCCGGGATGCACCAGCACCTGATCGCCGATGCGCAGTTCGCTGAGCAGGATGCGCTCGCTCTGGCCGTCGGCACTCAGCCGCAGGCATGAGGCGGGCAGCAGATTGACGAGTTGCGCCGTGGCGGCAGCGGTGCGTTCCCGGGCGCGCCGTTCCAGATAACGCCCGGCGAGCAGGAACAGCGCAAACATGCCGACGGCATCGAAATACAGCTCGCCAACCCCGGTGATCGAAGTCCAGATCCCGGCGATGTAGGCACTGCCGATCGCCAGCGACACCGAAACGTCCATGGTCAGGTGGCGGGTGCGCAGGTCACGCATTGCACCTTTGAAGAACGGCGCACAGCTGTAGAACACGATCGGCGTGGTGAGGAACAGCGCAACCCAGCGCAGGATGGTGTGCAGCTCCGGGCTGAGGTCGATGTTGAATTCGGGCCAGGTGGCCATGGTCGCCATCATCGCCTGGAACCACAGCAGGCCAGCCACGCCGAGTTGGCGCAGGGCCAGGCGGTTTTCGCTGGCCAGTTGTTCGCTGGCGCGGTCGGCCTGATAGGGGTGAGCGGCGTAGCCGATGTGGCGTAACTCGCTGAGCACCTGGCTCAGCGGCAACTGTGCATCAGCCCAGCGCACGTGCAGGCGATGGTTGGACAGGTTGAGTCGAGCTTCCGCCACCGCGGGCAAACCGCGCAGGTGTTTTTCGATCAGCCAGCCACACGCCGCGCAACTGATGCCTTCCATCAACAGCGTGGTTTCGGCGAGCTCGCCGTCGTGGCGCACGAACGGTTTTTGCACGTCGGCGCGGTCGTACAGCGCCAATTCGTCCACCAACTGCACCGGCAACGCTTCAGGGTTGGCCGAGGCTTCGCTGCGATGCTGGTAATAGCTTTCCAGCCCGCCCGCCACAATCGCTTCGGCCACAGCCTGGCAACCCGGGCAGCAGAACTCGCGGGTTTCACCGAGGACGGCGGCGGTGAAGCGGCTACCGGTCGGGACGGGCAGGGCGCAGTGGTAGCAGGGGGTTGGCGTGGTCATTGGATTTTCACTGGTGCAGCAGAGTCTCTGTCGTCGGATAGGGCCTCTTCGCGGCCCGCTCCCACAGTGACTGGCGGTGTTGCTCGATTTTGCGATCAATGCAAAACCTTGTGGGAGCGGGCTTGCCCGCGATGCGCGAAGCGCAGGTTTTTACTTTTTCAGGTCTTCGGCGCCTTGCAGCGGTTCGTCACCCAGCAGCAGGTCCTTGTCATGGCTGACCAGTTCTTCTTCGAACATGCGCCAGATGTGGTCGTCCTGAGTGCCCAGCAGTTCGACAAAGCGACGGCCATCGACCTTGTCGCTCAACTGGCCGATGTAGCGGCCTTGTTCGGTTTCACTGCGAGCGAGGGTGATCTTGCGATCCTTCTCGGGCTGGGTCGGCGAGATCAGGTTCAGTTCCAGGGTTTTCGGCTGACTGTTACCGCTCAAGCGCAGGTCGACTTCGCCGGTCACGTCATCCAGGTGCACGCTGGCGCGCAGGAGCAGGGTCTGCGCCAGCAGTTCACGGTCGAGGGAACGGTTGATGCCTTTACCGGCCTCGTAGTAGTTGTCGTTGACCAGGTTGTCCGGGTTGTTCACCGCGATCGTCACCATGGATAAGGTCAGCGTCACCGAGCAGGCAAGGATGGCGATGATGATCCACGGCCAAAGGTGCTTGTACCAGGGACTTGCGGCATTTGCTGCGGGCATGATCACTTCTCTCAACGAATTTGTGGGCCGATGAACCGGCTCTTGGCTTCAACGTGGATACTTTCGTCATCGGCGTCCTTGAGGATGAATTTCACCTCGTTGGTGCTCGATGGCAGTTTTTCCGGGGCAATGGACAGTTCGACCGGCTGGCTGAAGATCTCGCCTGCGGCGACCTTGATCTCGCGTTTGCCTTGCAGCTTCAGGTCCGGCAGGCCGGCGGCTTCCAGCACATACGTGTGGTCGCGCTGATCCTTGTTCATGATCTTCAGGCTGTAGACGTTTTCGATTCGTCCTTCGGCGTTCTCGCGGTACAGCACGCGGTCCTTGCTGACGTCGAAACCTACCAGCGAACGCATGAAAAACGCCCCGGCCAGTAGCGCCATCATTGCCAGCAGCACCGCCGCGTAGCCGAGCAAGCGCGGGCGCAGTTTATGGGTTTTTTGCCCGGACAGGTTGTGCTCGGTGGTGTAGCTGATCAGGCCGCGCGGGTAATCCATCTTGTCCATGATGCTGTCGCAAGCATCGATGCAGGCCGCGCAACCGATGCACTCGATTTGCAGGCCGTCGCGGATGTCGATGCCAGTCGGGCAGACCTGGACGCACATGGTGCAGTCGATGCAATCGCCCAGGCCCTGAGCCTTGTAGTCGATGCCTTTCTTGCGCGGGCCACGGCTTTCACCGCGACGCGGGTCGTAGGAAACGATCAGCGTGTCCTTGTCGAACATCACGCTCTGGAAGCGCGCATACGGGCACATGTAGATGCACACCTGCTCGCGCAACCAGCCGGCGTTGCCGTAGGTGGCGAGGGTGAAGAAGCCGACCCAGAAATACGACCAGCCATCGGCCTCGCCGGTGAAGAAATCGATGGTCAGTTCGCGGATGGGTGAGAAGTAACCGACGAAGGTCATGCCGGTGACGAAGCCGATCAACAGCCACATCGCATGCTTGCTGAATTTGCGCAGGAATTTGTTGGCGCTCATCGGCGCCTTGTCGAGCTTGATGCGCTGGTTGCGGTCGCCTTCGGTGACCTTTTCGCACCACATGAAAATCCACGTCCACACACTCTGCGGGCAGGTATAGCCGCACCAGACGCGACCGGCGTACACGGTAATGAAAAACAGGCCGAAGGCGCTGACGATCAGAATGCCCGAGAGCAGGATGAAGTCCTGGGGCCAGAAGGTGGCGCCAAAAATAAAGAATTTGCGCTCCGGCAGGTTCCACCAGACGGCCTGGTGACCGCCCCAGTTCAGCCACACCGTGCCGAAATACAACAGAAACAAAAAGGCCCCGCCCATCATCCGCAGGTTGCGGAACAGGCCGGTGAAGGCACGGGTGTAGATCTTTTCTCGAGAGGCGTAGAGGTCGACGCTGTTGTTCGCGTTTTTGGCAGGCGGGGTAACGTCGTGTACCGGAATCTGGTTGCTCATCGGTTGCATCCCACGGCAGTGGAAAAATGCCTCGGTCAGTACATGCCGACCGCGGTCAAAAAGAGGTGTTGCAGTGGCGCAATGATACGCCTGTAGCTCTAACTCAAGGGTGCGACCTTTGGTCACGTTGGTGGAAATCAATCAACGGTGTAATGACTTGAATCAATTGACTTGTGAATTATGGACGGTTTTGCAGGGGGAGAGGTCAATCACGGCAAACAAAACGGCCCCGCCAATTCACATTGGCGGGGCCGTTTTTTGTTGCTTCAAGCGTTTGCCTTACTGGGCGTCTTCCGCCGGAGCTTTCTCACCGTGAGACAAGCTGTAGACGTAAGCGGCCAGCAGGTGAACCTTGTCGTTGCCTTGCAGCTGTTCTTGCGCAGGCATCTGGCCCTGACGGCCGTAACGGATGGTCTGCTGCAGTTGAGCGAAGCTCGAACCGTAGATGAACGCGGCCGGGTGGGTCAGGTCAGGTGCGCCCATCGCTGGCGTACCTTTGCCGGCCGGACCGTGGCACGCCACGCAGTTGGCCGCGAACAGTTTCTGACCGGCAGCCGGGTCGGCCTTGGTGCCTTCCGGCAGCTTGCGGCCATCGAGGTTGGTCAGGACGAACGCAGCAACGTCCGCCACGCCTTGCTCGCCGATCACTTCAGCCCACGCCGGCATGACCGCATGACGGCCACCCATGATGGTGGTCTTGATGGTTTCCGCTTCACCGCCCCAGCGCCAGTCGGCGTCGGTCAGGTTAGGGAAGCCGTAAGCGCCCTTGGCGTCGGAACCGTGGCAAACCGAGCAGTTGGAGGCGAACAGGCGGCCACCCATCTTCAGCGCTTGCGGGTCCTTGGCGACTTCTTCGATCGGCATGGAAGCGAACTTGGCGAAGATCGGGCCGAACTTGGCGTCCGACTTGGCCATTTCCTTTTCCCATTCGTGAACGCCGGTCCAGCCGGTCTGGCCGTTGGCGAACGCGGTCTGCTTCTCGTTATCCAGATAGTTGTAACCCGGCAGCAGGCCTTTCCAGTTGCCCAGGCCCGGGTACAGCACCAGGTAGCCCAGGGCGAAAATGATGGTGCCCACGAACAGCATGAACCACCATTTCGGCAGCGGGTTGTCGTACTCCTCGATCCCGTCGAAGGAGTGGCCAACCGTCTCTTCGGTGGCTTCGCTGCGCTGGCCCTTGCGGGTGGACAGCAGCAGCCAGGTCAGGGCGAAGATGGTGCCGAGACTGAGGACTGTGACGTACAGACTCCAGAACGTAGTCATTCTTTGTTACTCCTAGAAGCTTGCTCGACGTGCTTGATGGCTTCGGGATCATCCGCGAAAGGCAGCAAGGTCGCGTCTTCAAACTCCGACTTGCGCTTGGGGCTGAATACCCACAACGCCAGACCGATGAAGGCCACCATCACGACAACGGTGCCCAGGCCACGAATCATCCCGATATCCATCTAAATCACCGTTTGCTTTTGATGATGGTGCCCAGGCCTTGCAGATAGGCCACCAGCGCGTCCATTTCGGTTTTGCCCTTCACAGCATCCTTGGCGCCGGCGATGTCTTCGTCGGTGTAAGGGACGCCGAGCGTACGCAAGACTTCCATTTTCTTGGCGGTGTCTTTGCCGTCGAGCTTGTTTTCCACGAGGAACGGGTAGGCCGGCATTTTCGACTCGGGCACGACGTTGCGCGGGTTGTACAAATGCGCACGCTGCCAGTCATCGGAGTAACGACCGCCGACACGGGCCAGGTCCGGACCGGTACGCTTGGAACCCCACAGGAACGGGTGGTCCCAGACGCTTTCACCGGCGACCGAGTAGTGGCCGTAACGTTCGGTTTCAGCACGGAACGGGCGGATCATCTGCGAGTGGCAGCCGACACAACCGTTGGCGATGTAAATGTCGCGGCCTTCCAGTTCAAGGGCGGTACGGGGCTTCATGCCTTCGACCGGCTTGTTGGTAACGTCCTGGAAAAACAGCGGAACGATCTGGGTCAGGCCGCCGACGCTGACGGCGATAACCATGAAGAAGGCCAGCAGGCCAATGTTCTTCTCGACTGCTTCATGCTTCATCAGTGAGCTCCAACTACGGCAATCTGTTCAGCAGCTTCGGCTTCTGCCGGGTTCGAGGCACGTACGGTACGCCATACGTTGTAGGCCATGAACAGCATGCCGCTGGCAAAGAACGCACCGCCCAGGGCGCGAACGATGAAACCAGGGTGGCTGGCTTGCAGTGCTTCGACGAACGAGTAGGTGAGGGTGCCGTCGTCGTTGATTGCACGCCACATCAGACCCTGGGTGATGCCGTTGACCCACATCGAAGCGATGTACAGAACGGTACCGATGGTCGCGAGCCAGAAGTGCGTGTTGATCAGGCCGATGCTGTGCATCTGCGCGCGACCGAACAGTTTCGGGATCATGTGGTAGATCGCGCCGATCGAGATCATCGCTACCCAGCCCAAGGCACCGGCGTGTACGTGGCCGATGGTCCAGTCGGTGTAGTGCGAGAGCGAGTTGACGGTCTTGATGGCCATCATCGGGCCTTCGAAGGTCGACATGCCGTAGAACGCCAGCGATACCACGAGGAAGCGCAGGATCGGGTCGGTGCGCAACTTATGCCAGGCGCCCGACAGAGTCATCATGCCGTTGATCATGCCGCCCCAGCTCGGAGCCAGCAGGATGATCGACATCGCCATGCCCAGGGACTGAGCCCAGTCCGGCAGTGCGGTGTAGTGCAGGTGGTGCGGACCGGCCCAGATGTACAGGGTGATCAGCGCCCAGAAGTGCACGATCGACAGGCGATAGGAGTAGATCGGACGCTCGGCCTGCTTCGGAACGAAGTAATACATCATCCCCAGGAAGCCGGTAGTCAGGAAGAAACCGACCGCGTTGTGGCCGTACCACCACTGGATCATTGCGTCCGTCGCGCCCGAGTAGGCGGAGTAGGACTTGAACAGGCTGACCGGCAGCGACATGTGGTTGACGATGTGCAGCATCGCGGTCACGACGATGAACGCGCCGTAGAACCAGTTACCCACATAGATGTGCTTGGTCTTGCGCTTGACGATGGTGCCGAAGAACACCAGACCGTAGGTGACCCAGACAATGGCCAGCAGAATAGCCAGGGGCCATTCCAGTTCCGCGTATTCCTTGGTGGTGGTGTAACCCAGCGGCAAGGTAACGATCGCGCCGATGATCACCGCTTGCCAACCCCAGAAGTGGAAGGCCGCGAGGCTGTCGGAAATCAGTCGCGTTTGGCAGGTTCGCTGCACGACGTAATAAGAAGTGGCAAACAGTGCACAACCACCGAAGGCAAAAATCACCAGGTTTGTGTGCAACGGGCGCAGGCGTCCAAAGCTCGTCCATTCCAGACCGAAGTTCAACTCCGGCCAGACCAGTTGCGAGGCGATGAAGACACCGAGCCCCATGCCAAGGATCCCCCAGACCACCGTCATGATGGCGAACTGGCGGACTACCTTATAGTTATAAGCAGTCGGACTGATTGCTGTGCTCATTCTAAGGTTCCACGGTTTGGGTGTTTTATTAGGAGTAAAAATCGGCCGCAAGTATGGAGAAAGCAGGGGGTCATTGCAACGCGCCATGACCTGGGTCAATGCTTTCAAAAGCTGATTCTGCGGCCTTTCCATGCGCCGCGTAAGGACAAAATCGCCCTCGGACAAAATGTCGCAGCGAACGAAAATGGTGAGGGGGTCAGGTCAGTTGTAACGGGGTGTGTTCAAACGCAACGATCGAGTGACCGATGGCAATTGGCACGACAGCCGGTATCTACCAGCCTTTGCGGCCTGTCATCGAGCAGATTCGTACGAACACATCGGGTTGGGTCGACCTGGAACCGGCTCATGCCAGTCCGCATCGGAGCAAGCTTAGACCCGATTCTGGTGAACCGAAAGGAGGACTAACGGAGGGTGCGACAATGGGTCGCAAAGGGGCAGGGAACTGCCGCATCCGGGAAGAATGCGGCAGTAGAGCGGTCAAGAATTATTCGCTTTTGCCTTCTGCCTGCAAACGCTCTGTATTCAGACCATGAGACAGGCTGTACACATAAGCGGCCAGCAGTTGCACCTTATCGTTGCCGAGCAGTTCGTTCTGCGCCGGCATATGGCCCTGGCGGCCATGGCGAATGGTTTGTTGCAGTTGCGCCAGGCTTGTACCGTAGATGAACCCGGCCGGTTGCGTCAGATTCGGCGCGCCCATGGCTTCGGTGCCTTTGCCGTTCGCCCCATGACAGGCTACGCACATCGTACTGAACGCTTGCTGACCGGCTTGCAGATCGGCGGTGCTGTCGGCCGGCAATGGCAGGCCCGCCAGTTCGTGACGTACGTAGGCAGCAGCGTTTTTCACGCCCGCATCACCAAGGATTTCACCCCAGGCCGGCATCGCTGCCATGCGCCCGCCCATGATCGTGGTCTTGATCATCTCGGCGTCGCCGCCCCAGCGCCAGTTGCTGTCGGCCAGGTTCGGGAAGCCGAAAGCGCCCTTGGCATCCGAGCCGTGGCACACCGAGCAGTTCGACGCAAACAGCCGGCCGCCCATTTTCAGCGCTTGCGGGTCCTTGGCCACTTCTTCCAGTGGCATGGCGGCGAATTTGGCGAAGATCGGCCCGAACTTCGCGTCGGCCTTGTTCATCTCCCGTTCCCATTCGTGCACGCCGGTCCAGCCGTCCTCGTAACCCGGCAGGATGCCTTTCCAGTTGCCCAGGCCCGGGTAAAGCACCAGGTAACCCACGGCAAACACCAGCGTGCCTGCGAACAGCATGAACCACCACTGCGGCAGCGGATTGTCGTACTCCTCGATGCCGTCGAAGCTGTGGCCCATGGTCTGGTCGACGCTGCCCTTGGTTTCGCCCTTGCGGGTGCCGATCAGCAGCCAGGTCAGGCCGATCAGGCTGCCGATGGTCAGTACGCAGATCCACGTACTCCAGAAGGTGGTCATGACCGGGTACTCCTTGTTTCAGGTTCTTGGGTGCTATCGGGGTGTGACTCGTCGGCGAACGGCAGCAGGCGCGCTTCAGCGAATTCCGGGTTGCGCTTGCTGTTGAACACCCACAGCGTCAGGCCGACGAAAGCCACGAACACCACGACCGTGCCCAGGCCGCGGATCATTCCACTGCTCATTTCAAAGACCATGGCTCACCTCTTGCTCTTGATGGCAGTGCCGAGCACCTGCAGGTAGGCAACCAGCGCGTCCATTTCGGTCTTGCCCTTGAGCGACTCGACACTGCCGGTGATGTCGCCGTCGGTGTACGGCACGCCGAGGGTGCGCATTGCCTTGATCTTGCCTTCGGTGTGGCTGCTGTCGACCGGATTGGCCACCAGCCACGGGTAGGCAGGCATCTTCGATTCCGGCACCACGTTGCGCGGGTTGTACAAGTGCGCGCGGTGCCAGTCTTCGGAGTAGCGGCCGCCGACACGGGCCAGGTCCGGACCAGTACGTTTCGAGCCCCAGAGGAACGGGTGATCCCAAACGCTTTCGCCGGCCACCGAGTAGTGACCGTAGCGTTCGGTCTCGGCGCGGAACGGCCGGATCATCTGCGAGTGACAGCCGACGCAGCCTTCGCGGATGTAAATGTCGCGACCTTCCAGTTGCAGCGCGGTGTAGGGCTTCATGCCTTCCACCGGTTTGTTGGTCACGTCCTGGAAGAACAACGGGACGATCTGGGTCAGGCCACCGATGCTCACGGCCAGGACCATCAGCAACATCAGCAGGCCGACGTTTTTCTCGATTGTTTCGTGTTTCATGGCGGACTCCTCAGGCGATCTGCGCGGCAGCGGCGACTTCGGCAGGCTGCGAGGCCCGCACGGTGCGCCAGGTGTTGTAAGCCATCAGGAACATGCCGCTGAGGAAGATCGCACCGCCCACCAGTCGCACGACGAAGCCTGGGTGGCTGGCCACCAGGGTTTCGACGAAGGAGTAGGTCAGCGTGCCGTCTTCGTTGACTGCGCGCCACATGAGGCCCTGGGCGATGCCGTTGACCCACATCGAGGCGATGTACAGCACGGTGCCGATGGTCGCGAGCCAGAAGTGCGCGTTGATCAGGCCGATGCTGTGCATCTGCGTGCGACCGAAGATTTTCGGAATCATGTGGTACAGCGCGCCGATGGAAATCATCGCCACCCAGCCGAGTGCGCCGGCGTGAACGTGGCCGATGGTCCAGTCGGTGTAGTGGGAGAGGGCGTTGACGGTCTTGATCGCCATCATCGGACCTTCGAAGGTCGACATGCCGTAGAACGCCAGCGACACCACGAGGAAGCGCAGGATCGGGTCGCTGCGCAACTTATGCCAGGCGCCCGAGAGCGTCATCATCCCGTTGATCATCCCGCCCCAGCTCGGTGCCAGCAGGATCAGCGACATCACCATGCCCAGCGACTGTGCCCAGTCTGGCAGCGCGGTGTAGTGCAAATGGTGAGGACCGGCCCAGATGTACAGGGTGATCAGAGCCCAGAAGTGCACGATCGACAAGCGATAGGAATACACCGGACGCTCGGCCTGTTTTGGCACGAAGTAGTACATCATCCCGAGGAAACCGGCGGTGAGGAAAAAGCCCACGGCGTTGTGGCCGTACCACCACTGCACCATCGCATCGGTGGCACCGGCGTACAGCGAGTAGGACTTGGTGAAACTCACTGGCAACTCAAGGTTGTTGACGATGTGCAGAATCGCAACAGTGATGATGAATGCACCGAAGAACCAGTTGCCGACGTAGATGTGCTTGGTCTTGCGCTTCATGATCGTGCCGAAGAACACCACCGCGTAGGCCACCCAGACGATGGTGATCAGGATGTCGATCGGCCATTCCAGCTCGGCGTATTCCTTGGAACTGGTGTAACCCAGCGGCAGGCTGATGGCCGCCAGAAGAATCACAAGCTGCCAGCCCCAGAAGCAGAATGCGGCGATTTTCGGCGCGAACAGCTGGGTCTGGCAGGTGCGCTGCACCGAATAGAACGAACTGGCGAACAGGGCGCAACCGCCGAACGCGAAGATCACCGCGTTGGTGTGCAGCGGGCGCAAACGGCCAAAACTGGTCCACGGCAAGTTGAAGTTGAGTTCGGGCCAGACCAATTGAGCCGCGAGAAAAACCCCGAGCCCCATGCCGACGATGCCCCACACCACCGTCATAATGGCGAATTGGCGGACCACCTTGTAGTTGTAGGCGGTACTGATAGAAGTGTTCATGGTTCCCCATCCACGGTTCAGTCGAAGCAAAGCGGCGCTTCGGCTGGAGTTATAGGCAGACTAAAAGCGAGGCAAGCATGGACAAAGAGCACAAAGCCAGTATTGACGGGGATCAATGGGCGCAGTGTGTGGCCGAACATGGCTGGGTGTGGACCGTCGCCGCGACGCCGTCATCGGCGACGCTGATCCTTGCCCATGGCGCCGGTGCGCCGATGGACAGCGCCTGGATGAACGACATGGCTGCGCGCCTTGCCGCGCTGGGCGTCAACGTGCTGCGCTTCGAGTTTCCATACATGGCGCAACGGCGTGTCGATGGCGGCAAGCGTCCACCGAATCCGGCGCCGAAACTGTTGGAATGCTGGCGTGAGGTGTATGCGGTGGTGCGACGTCATGTCACTGGGCGTTTGGCCATTGGCGGCAAGTCCATGGGCGGTCGGATGGCCAGCCTGTTAGCCGATGAGCTCGGGGCGGATGCGTTGGTGTGCCTCGGGTATCCGTTTTACGCGGTGGGTAAACCGGAGAAGCCTCGGGTCGAGCATTTGGCGGGATTAAAGACTCGCACCTTGATTGTTCAGGGTGAGCGGGATGCGTTGGGGAATCGTGAGGCGGTCGAGGCTTACACGTTGTCACCGAGGATCGAGGTGTTTTGGTTGACGGCGGGGGATCATGATTTGAAACCGTTGAAGGCTTCCGGGTTTACCCATGAGCAGCATTTGGCGGCTGCGGCGGGGAAGGTTGCGGAATTTCTGCAGTGAAATGTGCGGTGTCAGTCCGGGCCTCTTCGCGGGCAAGCCCGCTCCCACAGGGTTATGCATTGATCTCAAAATCGAGTTACACCACCTATCACTGTGGGAGCGGGCTTGCCCGCGAAGAGGCACTGTCAGGCAACATCACTTTCAGACTGACAATAAAAAACCCGGAAGCATTCGCTATCCGGGTTTTTGTTTTTACAGCATCAATCAGCGGTTAAACCGCTCCACCAACGAATACTGAGTATTCGCGGTCTTGGTCAGCTCTTCACTCAACAACGCCGAGTTCTGCGCCTGTTCCGAGGTCTGATCCGCCAGTTGCGAGATGTTGCTGATGTTGCGGCTGATTTCTTCGGCCACCGAGCTTTGCTCTTCGGTCGCGGCCGCAATCTGGGTGGTCATGTCGGTGATGTGGGCCACCGCTTCACTGATCCCGATCAACGCCTGGTCCGCTTCCAGTACTCGCGCCACGCCTTCTTCCGCCTGGCGATGCCCGGCTTCCATGGTTTGCACTGCAGTGCTCGCGGTTTGCTGGAGCTTGGCGATCAGGGCGTGGATCTGCCCGGTGGATTCGCTGGTGCGTTGCGCCAGTTGACGGACTTCGTCAGCCACCACCGCAAAACCACGACCCATCTCGCCGGCACGTGCCGCTTCGATTGCGGCGTTCAACGCCAGCAGGTTGGTCTGGTCGGCGATGCCTTTGATCACGTCGACCACGCCGCCGATTTCATCGCTGTCCTTGGCCAGTTGGGTCACGGTCAGCCCGGTTTCACCCACAACCACCGACAAACGCTGAATGGCTTCGCGGGTTTCCCCGGCGATGTCGCGGCCGCGACCGGTCAGGCGATTGGCTTCCTGAGTCGCATCAGCGGTGCGCTGAACGTGGCTGGCCACTTCCTGGGTGGTGGCAGCCATCTGGTTGACGGCGGTGGCCACTTGTTCGGTCTCGACGCGCTGACGCTCCAGGCCGGTGGAGCTGTTGTGGGCCAGGGTGTCGGACTGCTTCGCTTGCTCGGTCAGGTGCTCGGCGGTGTCCTGCAGACGAGTCAGACAGGTTTTCAGGCGGGCTTCCTGGCTGAGGATCGACATCTCCAGGCGCGCCTGGGCGCCACGGCTGTCGGTGTACATCTGCGCGATCAGCGGGTCGGACGTGGTCTGCTCGGCCAGGCGCAGCAAGCGCTTGAGGCCGCGCTGTTGCCAGCTCAACCCGAGCAGGCCCAACGGCACTGAAAGGCCGGCGGCCAAGGCAAAACCCCATTGGGAGTTGAGCGTGGCACCGATCATGAAGCTCAGTTGGCTGACCAGAATGAACGGCAGCCAGTCCTGGAGCACCGGCAGCCATTTGTCCGTAGAAGGAATGGCCGACTTGCCCTGGTTGATGCGTTGGTAGAGCGCTTCGGCACGCTGGATCTGCTCGGCGGAGGGTTTGACCCGCACCGACTCGTAGCCGATCACCTGGTTGCCTTCGAAAACCGGTGTGACGTAGGCGTTGACCCAGTAGTGGTCACCGGTCTTGCAGCGATTCTTGACAATGCCCATCCATGGCAAGCCTTGTTTCAGTGTGCCCCACATATGCGCGAACACCGCGGCCGGTACGTCGGGGTGACGGACCAGGTTGTGCGGCGCACGGATCAATTCTTCACGGGAATACCCACTGATTTCGACGAAAGCGTCGTTGCAGTAGGTGATCACGCCCTTGGCATCGGTGGTGGAAATCAACCGTTGCTGAGCCGGGAAGGTCCGTTCGCGTTGTGTGATGGGCTGGTTGTTACGCATGGCTATTTTCAATCCGCAAGGCTTTGAGAGGTTGTCGGCACTGTCAGGAATTTATTGAAATTATTTTTCAATATTCAGCGGTGCGTCGCAAAACGACCGTTGCGTCAGCCGGCTAGCATCGGATAGGTGAACAGGCCGAAATGCAGCAGGTTCAAGCCGAAATGCGTGGCGATGGCCGCCCCCAACCCGCCGAAACGGTAGGCCAGACCATAGCCGACACCCGCCAGGCTCGCCAGTAGCACCCATTGCCAGCCAGCACTGAGGTGCACCAGGCCAAACACCAGCGAGGCGAGCAGTAGCGCGAGGTTTTCGCCATAAGGCAGGTGTTTGAAGTGTCGGCTCAGACCGCCCTGGATGTAGCCGCGAAACAGCGCCTCTTCCACCAGCGTTACCAGCAACAGATTGTTCAGCACCCACAGCCACGCGTTGTCCGGCCACTTTGGTGCCCAACCGATCACGCCCAGCAACAGCGCGCCGCCCAGTGCCAGCACGGCGCTCACGGTCAGCCCTATCGCGGTGGCATAAACGCCAAGCCGCAGCGAACGCTGGCCAATGATCCATGGGCAGGCCAGCAGCAGCCAGAAACCGATCAGTGGTTTGTCCAGATTCAGGTACATGGAAAACCGCACGGCATCGTCGGTGAAGCGTTGCGGATTGATACCACGACCATTGTAGAAACCGGGGAGCCAGTGCATGGCCAGTGCCAGGGCCATGAAAATGAACAGCGCGTGGCCGAGGTAGTGGCCGATGCGCAGGTGTTGTTGGCGTGCGGCGAAACCGGCGGTCAGTAGCAGTGCGACGGAAATTCCGGCGAGCCAGCCGAGGTGGCCATAGGTCAAGGCGAGGCCGTACCCAAAGGAGAGCAGGGCCAGATGAATCCATGGCAGAGCGAGCATGTGAAGTCCTTGTGTACGGGATTTTGCAGGTTGCCTCGGTCTATGTGGGAGCGGGCTTGCTCGCGAAGGGGTCATATATTCAATATCACCGTTGACTGACACACCGCTTTCGCGAGCAAGCCCGCTCCCACATTTGATCGGTGTCGTTCACAGTTTGTGTGCTCGACACTGAATCCTGGGGGCGGGTGATTATAGGGATTTCCGTGACACAAACAAAAACACCGCCCGAAGGCGGTGTCTTTTGTCAGCAGCGGTCAGGACGCAATCAACTGCCGCAACACGTAATGCAAAATCCCTCCCGACTTGAAGTACTCCACTTCGTTGAGCGTATCGATCCGGCACAGCACCTCGACTTTCTCGCGGCTGCCGTTCTCGCGGTTGATGATGAGCGTCAGGTTCATCCGTGGCGTCAACTCCACGCCCGTCAAACCAAGAATATCCACGGTTTCCTTGCCGGTCAGGTTCAGGCTCTTGCGGTTCTGGTCCAGTTTGAACTGCAGTGGCAGCACGCCCATGCCCACCAGATTGGAACGGTGAATCCGCTCGAAACTTTCGGCGATGACCGCTTTGACGCCCAGCAGATTGGTGCCCTTGGCGGCCCAGTCGCGGCTCGAACCGGTGCCATATTCCTGCCCGGCGATGACCACCAGCGGCGTGCCCGATGCTTGATAACGCATGGCCGCATCGTAGATCGCCATGCGTTCCCCGGTGGGAATGTAGATCGTATTCCCGCCTTCCTCGCCGCCGAGCATTTCGTTGCGTATGCGGATGTTGGCGAAGGTGCCGCGCATCATCACTTCATGGTTGCCGCGACGGGAACCGTAGGAGTTGAAGTCCCGAGGTTCCACGCCTTTTTCGCGCAGGTAGTTGCCGGCGGGGCTGTCGGACTTGATGTTACCGGCCGGAGAGATGTGGTCGGTGGTCACCGAGTCGCCGAGCAGCGCGAGGACTCGGGCACCCGCGACGTCCTTGACCACGGGCGGCGGGCCGCCGATGTCGTCGAAGAACGGTGGATGCTGGATGTAAGTCGAATCGTCCTGCCAGACATACGTCGCCGCTTGCGGCACTTCAATCGCCTGCCATTGCGCGTCGCCGGCAAACACTTCGGCGTATTCCTTGTGGAACATCGCGGTGTTGACCTTATTCACCGCGTCGGCGATTTCCTGGGTGCTTGGCCAGATGTCCCGCAGGTACACCGGGTTGCCCGCCTTGTCGGTGCCCAAAGGCTCGCTGCTGATGTCCATGCGTACCGTACCGGCCAGCGCATAGGCGACGACCAGCGGCGGGGAGGCCAGCCAGTTGGTTTTCACCAGCGGGTGCACGCGACCTTCGAAGTTGCGATTGCCCGAGAGCACCGAGGCGACGGTCAGGTCGGCGGACTGAATGGCTTTTTCGATCGGTTCCGGCAACGGCCCGGAGTTGCCGATGCAAGTGGTGCAGCCGTAACCGACCAAGGCAAAACCCAGTTCATCAAGGTATTGGGTCAGGCCAGCGGCCTTGTAATAGTCGGTGACCACTTTCGAGCCTGGGGCCAGCGAGCTCTTGACCCACGGTTTGCGCTTGAGGCCTTTCTCCACGGCTTTCTTGGCCACGAGCCCCGCGGCCATCATCACGCTCGGGTTGGAGGTGTTGGTGCAGGAGGTGATGGCGGCGATCACCACCGCGCCGTTTTTCAAGCGATAGGTCTGGCCGTCGTACTCGTAGTCCGCTTCACCGACCAGGTCGGCATTGCCCACCGCGACGCCACCGCCGCCTTCACTTTCGAGGCGACCTTCTTCCTTGCTGGTGGGTTTGAACTGCAGGTCGACGAAGTCACTGAACGCTTGCGCGACATTCGGCAGCGACACCCGGTCCTGCGGACGTTTCGGCCCGGCAAGGCTGGCTTCGACGCTGCCCATGTCCAGCGCCAGACTGTCGGTGAACACCGGTTCCTGACCCGGCAGACGCCACAGGCCCTGCGCCTTGCAATAGGCCTCGACCAGTTTCACGGTTTCAAGCGGCCGGCCGGACAGGCGCAGGTATTGCAGTGTCACCTCATCCACCGGGAAGAAGCCGCAGGTGGCGCCGTATTCCGGGGCCATGTTGGCGATGGTCGCGCGGTCGGCCAGCGGCAGGTCGGCAAGACCGTCGCCATAGAACTCGACGAATTTGCCGACCACGCCTTTCTTGCGCAGCATCTGGGTGACGGTCAGCACCAGGTCGGTGGCGGTGATGCCTTCTTTTAGCTTGCCGGTGAGTTTGAAGCCGATCACTTCCGGAATCAGCATCGACACCGGCTGGCCGAGCATCGCCGCTTCCGCTTCGATCCCGCCCACGCCCCAGCCGAGCACGCCGAGGCCGTTGATCATGGTGGTGTGGGAATCGGTGCCGACGAGGGTGTCGGGGAACGCGTACGTGCGACCGTCCTCATCTTTGGTCCAGACGGTGCGGCCGAGGTATTCAAGGTTGACCTGGTGGCAGATCCCGGTGCCGGGCGGCACCACGCTGAAGTTGTCGAAGGCACTCTGGCCCCAGCGCAGAAAGGCATAACGCTCGCCGTTGCGCTGCATTTCGATGTCGACGTTCTGCCCGAAGGCGCTTGCGCTGCCGAACTTGTCGACCATCACCGAGTGATCGATCACCAGATCCACCGGCGACAGCGGATTGATGCGCTGCGGGTCGCCGCCGGCCTTGGCCATCGCGGCGCGCATGGCGGCCAGGTCGACCACGGCGGGCACGCCGGTAAAGTCTTGCATCAATACCCGGGCAGGGCGGTACTGGATTTCGCGATCGGAGCGACGCTCCTTGAGCCAGGCGGCAATCGCCCTGAGGTCGGCGCCGGTGACGGTTTTTTCGTCTTCCCAGCGCAGCAGGTTTTCCAGCAGCACTTTCAACGACATCGGCAGTTTGTCGAGATCACCGAGGCTTTTGGCAGCGTCGGGCAGACTGAAATAATGGTAGGTCTTGTCGTCGACTTGCAGGGTTTTAAGGGTTTTCAGGCTATCGAGGGACGGCATTGAAATGACTCCTTTGGGTCCGCACGGCTACGGACTGACGGGACAGACAGAGCCTTTAACCTAGCCCTGTTCATTCACTAAAGCTAATAACTGGACTCTATGGCCAAGTCCAAGGTTCCGAACTCGGCTATCATGCGCCGGTTTTCGTGACAGGCTTTGCTTCAACGCAAGCCTGGGCATCGCGCAGTGGCTGAATTCTTCGCCAACTGCCCAGGAGTAAGAATGAACACCCTCTTTATGCATTGCCGGCCGGGCTTCGAAGGCGAAGTCTGTTCCGAGATTTCCGAACACGCCGCACGGCTGAACGTGGCGGGTTATGCCAAGGCCAAAACCGCCAGCGCCTGCGCCGAGTTCATCTGCACCGAAGAAGACGGTGCCGAGCGCCTGATGCGCGGCCAGCGTTTTACCGATCTGATCTTTCCACGTCAGTGGGCACGCGGGATTTTCATCGACCTGCCGGAAACCGACCGTATCAGCGTGATCCTCGCGCACATGGCGGACTTCCCGTTGTGCGGCAGCCTGTGGCTGGAAATGGTCGACACCAACGATGGCAAGGAACTGTCGAACTTCTGCAAGAAATTCGAAGTGCACCTGCGCAAGGCGCTGATGGCCGCCGGCAAACTGGTGGACGACGCGCACAAGCCGCGTTTGCTGCTGACGTTCAAAAGCGGTCGCGAAGTGTTCATGGGCCTGGCCGAGTCGAACAATTCGGCGATGTGGCCGATGGGCATTCCGCGCCTGAAGTTTCCGCGCGAGGCACCGAGCCGTTCGACCTTGAAGCTGGAAGAGGCGTGGCACCACTTCATCCCGCGTGATCAGTGGGACGAGCGTCTGCACAGTGACATGACCGGCGTTGACCTCGGCGCAGCGCCGGGTGGCTGGACCTGGCAATTGGTCAATCGTGGCATGCTGGTGACCGCCATCGACAACGGCCCAATGGCGGAAAGCCTGATGGACACGGGTCTGGTGCAACATTTGATGGCCGACGGCTTCACCTACAAGCCCCGCCAGCCGGTGGACTGGATGGTCTGCGACATCGTCGAAAAACCGGCACGCAACGCCGCGATGCTGGAAGAGTGGATTGGCGAGGGTCATTGCCGCGAAGCGGTGGTCAACCTCAAGCTGCCGATGAAACAGCGTTACGCTGAAGTGAAACGCTTGCTGGAGCGGATTGCCGACGGCTTCAAGGAGCGCGGGATTCGGGTGGAGATCGGTTGCAAGCAGCTGTACCACGACCGGGAAGAAGTGACGTGCCATTTGCGTCGGCTCGACGTGAAGAAACCCAAAACCCGCTGAAGCACGCCGCAATCCCTGTAGGAGCGAGGCTTGCCCGCGAAGGGGCCCTTAAGGCCGCCAAAAGCTTCGCGGGCAAGCCTCGCTTCTACAAAGGCGGGGCGGGGTTATGCCACAGATGACTGTTCCCCCGGCAATGCGCGACAATGCCGGCCAGTTTCAGGAGTTAATCATGAGTGAAATGCTTGATACGCCGGTAGACGGCACCCTCGACGCCACCGGCCTCAACTGCCCGGAACCGGTGATGATGCTGCACCAGCACATCCGTGATCTGGCGCCCGGCGGCCTGCTCAAGGTGATCGCCACCGATCCGTCGACCCGTCGCGACATTCCCAAGTTCTGCGTGTTTCTCGACCACGAGCTGGTCGCGCAGCATGAAGAGGCAGGCACCTACCTCTACTGGATTCGCAAGAAGTCCGGTTGACTCACCAAAAACAACTGTGGGAGCCAGCCTGCTGGCGATTGCTGATTCAAACTCAACCTCTTTGTTGACTGAAACACCGCAATCGCCGGCAGGCTGGCTCCCACAGGGTCAACTCAGGCTGATGCGGATCCGCTTGCGCGCACTGCGCGTCAGGCGGATCGACAGCATCAGCGCCGCGCAACTCAAGCCCACGATCAAACCCTGCCACAACCCGCTCGGGCCACTCGGTGCGCCGAACCAGTCGGTCAGGCCCAGCGCGTAACCCACCGGCAACCCAATGCCCCAGTACGCGAACAGCGTCAGGATCATCGTCACCCGCGTGTCCTGATAACCGCGCAGCGCGCCGGCCGCCGTGACCTGGATCGCATCGGAAAACTGGAACAGCGCCGAGTAAACGATCAGCATCGCCGCCACGCGAATCACCGTTGGGTCCGCCGTGTAGATGGTTGCGATGTGCTCGCGCAACAACAGCATCATGCTCGCCGAAAGACACGCATAAGCCAGCGCCGTGCCCATGCCGACGCCGGCGGCGAAACGCGCTTCACGGGGTTCCTGACGACCGAGCGCCTGGCCGACGCGCACCGTCACAGCCATGCCGAGGGAGTAGGGGATCATGAACACCAGCGAACTGAAGTTCAGCGCAATCTGATGCCCGGCCACCACGGTGGCGCCCAGACTGCCGATCAGCAGAGCGATCACTGCAAAGATGCTCGACTCGGCGAACACCGCGATGCCGATCGGCAGGCCGATCCCAAGCAGGCGTTTGATCACCGACCATTGCGGCCAGTCGAAACGGCTGAACAACTGGCTCGACTGGTAGGCCGGCGCCCAGCGTTCCCAGCCGGCCATGCCCAGCGCCATCACCCACATCACAATCGCGGTGGCCCAGCCGCAGCCGACACCGCCCATGGCTGGCACACCGAAGTGGCCATAAATGAAGACGTAGTTCAGCGGAATGTTCAGCGCAAGACCGCACAGACCCAGCACCATGGCCGGGCGCGTACGCCCCAGGCCATCACTGAAGCAGCGCAGTACATGGTAGAGCGCAACGGCGGGCAAACCGCTGGCAATCCCGTGCAGGTACTGCATGCACGGGCCGATCAGTTCGGGGTCGACCTTCATGATGTGCAGGATTGGCTCGGCGCTGAATAGCATGCCGGTTGCCATCAAACCCACCACCAGCGCCAGCCACAGCGCCTGCCGGACAATCGGACCGATCTCGCTGTGAGTGCCGGCACCAAAGCGTTGGGCGACTTTCGGTGTGGTGGCCAGCAGGGTGCCGGTCATCAGCAGAAACACCGGGACCCAGATCGAGTTGCCCAGCGCCACCGCGGCCAGATCCCGCGGCCCGACGCGGCCGGCCATCACCGCATCGACGAAGCCCATCGCGGTGGTGGCAAGCTGCGCGATCATGATCGGCAACGCCAGGCCGAGCAGGTTTTTCAGCTCCAGGCGAACCCGGGCGGGGCGGTTGAGGGTAGTGGTGGCGGGGCGGTCAGTTACGGAATTCAAGGGCGAAACGTCCAAAGATGTTGAGGCGCTGGGCGGGGCATTCTACGCGTTGACGCAGTGGTCAGGAAAAGTCCTGTGTTACCCATTTGTAATCGCTTTCCGAACGTAGCGACATTCCCTGTGGCGAGGGGGCTTGCCCCCGTTGGGTCGCGCAGCGGCCCCCATTCAAGCGACCTGGTTTCAACAGATACACCACATGCAAACTTGCTGGGGCTGCTTCGCAGCCCAACGGGGACAAGTCCCCTCACCACAGGGGAATGTGGTGTTCATTAATGCCCGCTGGCTCATCACAGTCATCTCCGCCTACACTGCCAACCCGCCAAAGGAGCCTGCCCATGCTGATTGTTGCCGACGAAAATATTCCGCTGCTCGATGCCTTCTTCGAAGGTTTCGGCGAAATCCGCCGGGTGCCGGGACGTTCCATCGACCGCGCCACCGTCGAACAGGCCGATGTGTTGCTGGTGCGCTCGGTGACCAACGTCAATCGCTCATTGCTCGAAGGCAGCAAGGTGCGCTTCGTCGGCACCTGCACCATCGGCACCGATCACCTGGACCTCGATTACTTTCAGCAAACCGGTATCACCTGGTCCAGCGCTCCGGGCTGCAATGCCCGTGGTGTGGTCGACTATGTGCTGGGCAGTTTGCTGACCCTCGCCGAAATCGAAGGCGCCGACCTCACTCAACGCACTTATGGCGTGGTGGGGGCGGGCGAAGTGGGCGGACGACTGGTCAAGGTCTTGCAAGGGCTGGGCTGGAACGTGCTGGTCTGCGATCCGCCACGGCAAGCCGCCGAAGGAGGGGGTTTCGTCAGCCTAGAGCAGATCGTTGAGCAGTGCGACGTCATCAGTCTGCACACACCATTGAAGAAACACGGTGCTGGAACGACCTGGCATCTGTTCGACAAAAACCGTTTGAACCAGCTCAAGCCCGGTGCCTGGCTGATCAACGCCAGCCGCGGCCCGGTGGTGGATAACGCCGCCCTGTGCGAGGTGCTGCTGCAACGGGAAGACCTGCAAGCAGTGCTGGACGTCTGGGAAGGCGAGCCCGAAGTCGACGTGGCACTGGCCGAACTCTGCGTGCTGGCGACGCCGCACATTGCCGGTTACAGCCTCGACGGCAAACAACGCGGGACGGCGCAGATCTATCAGGCGTACTGCGAATTTCTCGGGCAGCCGGCGCAGGTCAGCCTGAACGATTTGCTGCCGGCGCCCTGGTTGTCGCAAGTGACCTTGCACGCTGACAGCGATCCGGCCTGGGCGCTGGCGATGTTGTGCCGTGGTGTGTACGACCCGCGCCGCGACGATGCGGATTTCCGCCGCAGTCTTGTAGGCAGTGTCAGCGAACAGCGTGCGGCGTTTGACGGGCTGCGCAAGCACTATCCATCGCGGCGGGAGATTGATGGGTTGCAGGTGCGGATTGAAGGGGATTCGCCGGCATTGCAGAAGATCGTGGCGGCGTTGGGTGCAACGGCTGTCTGAAGACCGAGTTGGCCCCTTTCGCGGGCAAGCCTCACTCCTGCAGGGTTGCCCCAATTTCGAAATCGCGCCGATCCTGTAGGAGCGAGGCTTGCCCGCGAATGGCCGCACCGCAACCCTGGATCAGCACCCACAAAAAACCCGGCCATCAGGGCCGGGTCAAGAAGACGGTGGCTATATCAATCTTGTTTGGCAGGCTTGACCAATCGCTTCTCCAGTTCGCGGCAGGCGTCCTGGATCATGGTTTCAGTGATCGGTACTTCGTCGCCTTTTTCGTCAATGATTGAGCAACCCAGAGACTGATCTGGCTGTGTGCGGATCACTTGAATCTTGTCATCGCTGCTGTGTTGCAAGGACATGGCCTGTCTCCTCTTCAGGTTGTGTACTTACTGTAGAACCGCCAGGTGACCGGGCTGTGACAATTCCCTGCGATCTTTCGAAGCGGCAATACCAGTCCACCAGAAATACCGTAACGTTGCCACCCGGACTTTAGACCAATAGCGTCTAGGGTCTGGTCGTTGCGGTCATAATTAACCTGACTCATTGTGATTTACAGAGTTCCCCCCCATTGAGCGGTATAGCCGGCCCTTAACTTGTGAAATGGAAAACCCCGATGCTATCTGCCCGTCACCGTCGCGCGATTCGCCTGGCCAGTCGTTTCCTTGTGCCCTATCGCTGGCAGGCCTTGGGTGCCTTGCTGGCACTGATTGTCACGGCGGGCATCACCTTGTCCATGGGGCAGGGGATCCGGCTGTTGGTGGATCAGGGTTTCATGACCCAGTCACCGCACTTGCTCAACCAGACCATTGGCCTGTTCATGCTGTTGGTGCTGGGTCTGGCGCTCGGCACCTTTGCGCGTTTTTACCTGGTGTCGTGGATCGGCGAGCGCGTGGTGGCCGACATCCGCCGGCAGGTGTTCAATCATCTGGTTTACCTGCATCCGGGGTTTTACGAAGACAACCGCAGCTCCGAGATCCAGTCGCGGCTGACCGCCGACACCACGTTGCTGCAATCGGTGATCGGCTCTTCGCTGTCACTGTTTTTGCGCAATCTGCTGATGGTGATCGGCGGGATTGTGTTGCTGTTTATCACCAATCCCAAACTCACCAGCATTGTCGTTGTGGCATTGCCGCTGGTGATTGCTCCGATCCTGATTTTCGGCCGACGGGTGCGCAGCCTGTCGCGCCTGAGCCAGGACCGGATTGCCGACATTGGCAGCTACGTGTCGGAAACCCTCGGTCAGATCAAAACCGTGCAGGCCTACAACCATCAGGTCCAGGATGAACAGCGATTTGCCGTGACCGTGGAGGAGGCGTTCAACACCGCCCGCAAGCGCATTTTCCAGCGTGCCTGGCTGATTACCCTGGTGATCGTGCTGGTGCTGGGCGCGGTCGGCGTGATGCTGTGGGTCGGCGGCATGGACGTGATGGCGGGGCGGATCTCCGCCGGTGAACTGGCGGCGTTTGTGTTCTACAGCCTGATCGTCGGCAGCGCGTTCGGCACGCTGAGCGAAGTGATCGGCGAGTTGCAGCGCGCCGCCGGGGCCGCGGAGCGGATTGCCGAGTTGCTGCGTTCGGAAAACATCATTCAGCCACCGTCCACGGGGCTGGTGACATTGCCGGAGCGGGTGACGGGGAATCTGGTGCTGCAAGACGTGCGTTTTTCCTACCCGTCGCGTCCTGAAAGCTATGCCATCGATGGCTTGAACCTGACTATCAGGGCCGGCGAAACCCTGGCGCTGGTCGGACCTTCCGGCGCGGGCAAGTCGACGGTGTATGACTTGCTGCTGCGTTTTTACGACCCGGCCGAAGGCCGCATTCTGCTCGACGGCGTGCCGCTGACTCAGCTCGATCCGTTGGACTTGCGCCGCTGCTTCGCCCTGGTCTCCCAATCCCCGGCGCTGTTCTTCGGCAGCATCGAAGAGAACATCCGCTACGGCAACCCGACGGCGACGCTGGAACAGGTTCAGGAAGCGGCGAAAATCGCTTACGCCCATGACTTTATCGAGGCGATGCCCCGCGGTTACCAGACTCATCTGGGTGACGCCGGCCTCGGTTTGTCCGGCGGCCAGCGCCAACGCCTGGCCATCGCCCGCGCGCTGCTGGTGGACGCGCCCATCCTGCTGCTCGACGAAGCCACCAGCGCCCTCGATGCCCAAAGCGAGCACCTGATCCAGCAAGCCTTGCCCAGCCTGATGAAAAACCGCACCACCCTGGTCATCGCCCACCGCCTGGCCACGGTGAAAAACGCCGACCGGATTGCCGTGATGGACCAGGGAAAACTGGTGGCGGTGGGGACGCATCAGGAGTTGATTGCGAGCAATGCGCTGTACGCGCGGCTGGCGGCGTTGCAGTTTAGTGATGGGCGCCATGCCCCGACCGACCAGGTAACCGACTAGGTAACCGATCAAGTAGAGCACCAAAAAAAATGCCCACATCAATCGATGCGGGCATTTTTTTCAGTGCTTCAAAGCAGGCTCATTGATCATCAAAATACCGCTCATGCCAATCCACCAACGGCTGTGGCGAGTTGAGCTTCTGGCCGTAGATCACCGAGTACGACAGCACGTTCTGCACGTACTGGCGGGTTTCGTCGAACGGGATGCTTTCCACCCAGACGTCGAAACTCAGGTGATCCGCGCCGCGCAGCCACTGACGCACGCGACCCGGGCCGGCGTTGTAGGCGGCTGACGCGAGGACCCGGTTGCCGTTGAACTGACTGTGAACCTGGCTCAGGTAAGCGGCACCGAGCTGGATGTTCTTGTCCGGATCGAACACCTGCTGCGGCGAGGCCAGGGGAATGCTGAACTTGCGCGCGGTTTCCTTGGCGGTGCCGGGCATCAGTTGCATCAGGCCGCTGGCGCCGACGCCGGAGCGGGCGTCGTCCATGAAGGCGCTTTCCTGGCGGGTGATGGCGAATACCCAGCTCGAGTGCAGGCCACGGACCTTGGCTTCGCGCACCAGGGTTTCGCGGTGGGCCATCGGGAAGCGGATGTCCAGGTCGTCCCAGTACTGCGCCTGACTGATGGTGCGGATCGCCGGGAAATACCATTTCAGGTCGTAGGCCAGTTTCGCCTGGGCGACCATTTCATCGCGGTTGAAGTGGCGGCTGACGTGATACCACTCGCGACGACCGTCAACGATCTGCCCGCGTGCGTGGAATTCCAGGGCGCGACGTACACCCGGCGTGTTGCGCACTTTGTTGATCAGCGCCTGGCTAAGCACCAGCGGCTTGTTATTCAGCGAGTACGGCAGCTGCGAGCGATCAGCGGCGAGGAAGCCGTAGAAATCACGCTCACGGGCGAGGCCTTTGTAAAGCGTCTGCGCTTCCGGGTTCTGCGGTTGCGCCAGTTCCAGGCTGCGGGCCTGCCAGTAGCGCCAGCGGTTGGTGGTCGCCAGATCCTGTGGCAAGCGGCGGGTCAACTGATAGGCATCGTCCCAGCGGGCCAGGCGCAACAGCAGACGCAAGCGCCATTCGGACACCGTGTTGTCGCGCAATTCCGGGTCGTACTTGGTCATCACGTCCAGCGCCCGGCCGTCGAAACGTTTGGCGAGGGTCAGCCCGATTTCCCGGGCGATCGCGACTTTTTCATCACGGGAGAAATGCATGCTGCTGGCATAACCGTCGAGCAATTCCATCGCCTTATCCGGGTCTTGCTTGGCCAGGCGGCGCAGGCCGAGGCTGACGATGTCGGACATTGGTTCATCGGCCGGGGTGAAGCGCGACGGTTGATTGAGCAGTTCAGGTTTCTGCGCCACATCCACCAGCAAGCGACCGCGCGGGGCGAGGGTGGTCAGGCCGTTGACCAGGCTGTTGGCCAGCGGATAGTTGCGCGCCTGGGCGGCAAGCTTCGCGCGCTCCCAGCGTTTCTGTTCGGTCAGTTGGCCTTCAGCCGCCCAGGCGCCAAACAGGCCGTCGCACGCGGCAGGCAGGGATTTACCGGTCAGCCAGAGTTTGTTCGCGTTGGCGTAGCCTTCGGATTTCTGGTTGTGCCCGATCTGGTACTGCGCGTTCAGGCAGTCCAGTTCGGTGAAATTCAGCTTGGGGTCGTAGTACTTGACGAAGGTCGCCCAGTCGCCACGGTCGGCCAGCCAGCGCAACCAGCGCAACTTCATCCAGTTGGCTTGCGGCAGGTCACCGTGTTCGGCGAGAAATTTCTCGATCTCGGCGTTGCTCGCGGTTTTCAGGCGCGCGGTCAGTTCGTCGTAGGCCAGGTACGGCTCCAGCGGGTAGTCGCTGAGTGCCTGGCTGTAACGGAAATAAGGGCCGGTATCGCCCTTGGCCAGCGCTCGCTTGGCTTCATCGTAATACTGGCGCTGGGTGGACAGGTCCACGGCCTGGGCGGTTTGAACGGCAGTGGCAGTAAGAAGAAAACAGGATAAAAGACTGAAAAGGCGACTGCGCATGAGACGTCCGGGCAGAGAAATCATGACAAGTGCAGGCTTGGGCCGCACTGAATAATCTGTAGCTTAGCCTTTTGCCAGTAGCGGGCGAAAGCTTTGCAGGTCTGTCAGCATCAGTTCGCAACATTTGTCATGCAGAGTGCCGTGAAGGTGAAATTGCCGGCCTTCTGAAGCCTCAAGTCAGGTAGAATGCGCGCCCGGTTTTTGGAGAAGCTCATGACCCTGCTCAAATTCAGCGATGTGTCCCTTGCTTTCGGCGCTATGCCGTTGTTGGACAAGGTGTCCTGGCAGATCGCCCGTGGTGAGCGGGTGTGCATCATCGGCCGCAATGGCACTGGCAAGTCCAGCATGATGAAGCTCGTCAAGGGCGACCAGAAGGCCGACGAAGGCTCCGTTTGGCGCGCACCCGGCCTCAAGATTGGCGAATTGCCGCAAGAATTGCCGGTAGCCGACGAGCGGACCGTGTTCGACGTGGTTGCTGAAGGCCTGGACGGTGTCGGCGAACTGCTCGCGCAGTATCACCACCTGAGCCAGAACATCGTCACCGACGCTGACCTGGACAAACTGATGCACGTCCAGCACGACCTCGAAGCCCGTGACGGCTGGCGCTTGCAGCAACTGGTCGACAGCACGTTGAGCCGCCTGCAGTTGCCGGCCGACAAGACTCTTGCCGAATTGTCCGGCGGCTGGCGTCGCCGCGTCCTGCTGGCGCAGGCGCTGGTGTCCGAGCCGGATCTGCTGCTGCTCGACGAACCGACCAACCACCTGGACATCGGTGCAATTGCCTGGCTCGAAGAAGCGCTGAAGGATTTCCAGGGCGCCGTGCTGTTCATCACGCACGACCGTTCCTTCCTGCAGAACCTCGCGACCCGCATCCTCGAACTGGATCGCGGCGGCCTGATCGACTGGAACGGCGACTACGCCAGTTTCCTCGTGCACAAGGAAGCCTCGCTGGCGGCTGAAGAAACCGCCAACGCGCTGTTCGACAAGAAGCTGGCCCAGGAAGAAGTCTGGATCCGTCAGGGCATCAAGGCCCGTCGCACCCGTAACGAAGGCCGCGTGCGTGCACTGAAAGCCCTGCGCGTCGAGCGTAGCGAGCGTCGTGAGCGCACCGGCAAGGCCAACATTCAGCTGGATACCGCTGACAAGTCCGGCAAACAGGTGATGGTCCTCGAGAACGTGAGTTTCGCTCACCCGGGCGGCCCGTTCCTGATCAAGGATTTCTCGATGGTCCTGACGCGCGGCGACCGTATCGGTCTGCTCGGCGCCAACGGTACCGGCAAGACCACACTGCTGAAGCTGATGCTCAGCGGTCTGCAGCCAACCAGCGGCACAGTGGAAGAGGGCACGCGCATCGACGTGGCGTACTTCGACCAGTTGCGTCATCAGCTGGACCTGGAAAAGACCGTGATCGACAACGTGGCCGAAGGTCGCGACTTCATCGATATCGATGGTCAGAGCCGTCACGTGTTGAGCTACCTCGGCGACTTCCTGTTCAGCCCGCAGCGTGCCCGCACGCCGGTCAAGGCGCTGTCGGGTGGTGAGCGTGCGCGTCTGTTGCTGGCGAAACTGTTCAGCAAGCCGGCGAACCTGCTGGTCCTCGACGAGCCGACCAACGACCTCGACGTGGAAACACTCGAACTGCTGGAAGAGGTCTTGCTGACCTTCAACGGCACCGTACTGATGGTCAGCCACGACCGGGCATTCCTCGACAACGTGGTCACCAGCACGCTGGTCTTCGAAGGTGAGGGCAAGGTTCGCGAATACGTCGGTGGTTATCAGGACTGGCTGCGTCAGGGCGGTTCGCCGCGCCTGCTGGGCGTGACCGAGAGCAAGTCCGGCAAGGCCGACCTGACGTCGGCGGTCGTGACGGCTGAGGCTGCACCCGTGGCGGCAGTGGTCGAAGCCCCAGTGACGAAGAAAAAACTCAGCTACAAATTGCAGCGTGAGCTGGAAATGTTGCCGGCGCAGATCGAAGCCATGGAACAGCAGATCGCAGTCGTCGAGGCCCAGATGGCCGATGCCGGCTTCTATCAGCGTCCTGCTGCCGAAACCGCCGCGGTGATCGCTCAGTTGGAGCAGTTGCAGGCTGAACTCGACGTCATGGTCGAGCGTTGGGCCGAGCTGGACGCCTGATTGATCCTGCAATAAAAAAGCCCGGCGTTCAGTGATGAGCGCCGGGCTTTTCGTATGGAATACAGTTGGCAGGCTGGCACAGATCAAAATGTGGGAGCGGGCTTGCTCGCGAAAGCGGTGTATCAATCAACATTGAAGTCGGCTGATATACCGCTTTCGCGAGCAAGTCGAATCGTCGCACCGCCGCTCCCATACTG
The DNA here is from genome assembly GCF_024169315.1 of Pseudomonas migulae. Taxonomy (NCBI): domain Bacteria; kingdom Pseudomonadati; phylum Pseudomonadota; class Gammaproteobacteria; order Pseudomonadales; family Pseudomonadaceae; genus Pseudomonas; species Pseudomonas migulae. The sequence continues at coordinate 6,039,504 of NZ_JALJWR010000001.1, forward strand.
GTCCGTATTGTCAGCTTTTGTTTTGCAGGCGCACTGCAAGTACATCGCAAGGCGCGCCATGCAGCACGTCGTTGGCGGTGGATCCCAGCAATAGCGCCAGACCGTGCCGGCCATGACTGCCCACCACGATCAGGTCGCAGGTTTGTTCCTTGGCCAGGTGATGAATCTCCTGGCGCGGCTGGCCGTAGGTCAGGTGGCTGTATTCCTTGGAGAGTTCAGGGTACTTCACGATCAATCGGTCCAGTCGCTCCTTGGCCTGGTCGAACTGCTGTTGTTGCAGTTGTGACAGGTCCATCGGCACGTCACCCCCGAAAGCCATGGCCATGGGTTCGACAATGTGCACCAGGGACAACTTCGCGCCATTGCTCACTGACAACTCGCGAGCACGGTGAATGACAGGGTCGCACTCTTCGGTCAGGTCTACAGCGACCAGAATGTGGTTGTAGGGCATGAGGTGCTCCTCCTGAGGATGCAATATTGGTAAGTATGGCTGGTTTCAAGCGCATTGTTTTCAAAGTGACTCAAAGCGCCCATCAAGAATCGGGAGTACAGATATGACGGTCTGGATAGTGGTGTCAATCCTGTTGGTGGTGCTGAGCCCGCTGGCATGGCTGCGACCGTCCCGTGGTCAGAGCGGCCGCATGGCCCTGCGCATGGAGGCGCGGCGCATCGGGCTGGCCATGCAACTGGCGCCTCAGGAGTGGCCGCACTGGCTGAGCCAGGAGCCGCCGAGCCCCTGCGCGCAGTACCATCGACCGCGTCGCGGCAATCAGCCGGCGTGCTGGAGTTACTGGCAGAAGTCGCCAGGCGTGTGGGTGAATCAGTGGCAGGAGGTCTGCGAGGATCAAGCGCTGCTCAATCATTTCGAAAAATTGCCGGCCAACGTCTACAAGGTCGAAGCCGACAAGCAGATGATCACGTTGTATTGGGGCGAGAAGGGCGAAGCGGCGGTTTTGCAACAAATCGATGCCACCCTCAAAGCACTCGCTTGAAACCCGATCCCTTGTAGGAGCGAGGCTTGCCCGCGAAGGCGTCCTGCCTGACACATCGCTTTCGCGGGCAAGCCTCGCTCCTACTGTTGTTTCCAGGCAATAAAAAGCCCGACATCCATCATCGGGCTGGAGTTGGCCAGGCAGGCCGGTAATTCGCTGTGGGCTGATCTTACGCCGGGCATTCGCCGACGCGTTCAAATTTTTTCCTCAATCTCCCGCCCAGCGTAGCCCGTTAAACAAAGGCTGCCGCGAATTAGGGCGACTTTTCTAACTATTGATTCTATGAATGGCCTCACATGCATCCGCGTGTTGCAGGTACTCGTGGTACGGAAATGACCGGAAAGTCGCGTTTCAACCCGTATTTTGGGCGATTGACAATTGCCGGAAATTCCGTGAAGGTGGCGTACCCAAATCAAACGGGCGTATGAATTGAGCGTTTGCATTGCAGACCGCTCCTACAGAATCCCGACTATCGCGTTGGCGGGTGTGCCGGGTGGATTGGCGTAGCATCGACGTTAAACGTCCTGCCGAGCCATTCGCCTGCGTCCGACGTGTACTGTTCAGCTTCCATATCGTGGAGATCAGTTGATGATTTACGAAGGTAAAGCCATCACGGTTAAGGCTCTTGAAAGTGGCATCGTCGAATTGAAATTCGACCTCAAGGGTGAGTCCGTCAACAAGTTCAACCGTCTAACCCTGAACGAACTGCGTCAGGCCGTAGACACCATCAAGGCAGATGCTTCGATCAAGGGTGTGATCGTCAGCAGCGGCAAGGACGTGTTCATCGTCGGCGCCGACATCACCGAATTCGTCGAGAACTTCAAGCTGCCTGATGCAGAGCTTGTTGCTGGCAACCTCGAAGCCAACAGGATTTTCAGCGATTTCGAAGACCTCAACGTCCCGACTGTCGCCGCGATCAACGGCATCGCCCTGGGTGGCGGCCTGGAAATGTGCCTGGCAGCGGACTTCCGCGTCATGTCCGCTACCGCGAAAATCGGCCTGCCGGAAGTCAAGCTGGGCATCTACCCGGGCTTCGGCGGTACCGTGCGCCTGCCGCGCATCATCGGTGCCGACAACGCCATCGAGTGGATTGCCGCGGGCAAGGAAAACCGTGCTGAAGACGCGCTGAAAGTCGGCGCTGTCGATGCAGTGGTTGCTCCCGAGAAGCTGGCAGAAGCAGCATTGAACCTGATCAAAGGCGCCATCTCCGGCGAATTCGATTACAGAGCCAAGCGTCAGCCAAAGCTGGAAAAACTCAAGCTCAACGCCATCGAGCAGATGATGTCGTTCGAAACCGCCAAAGGTTTCGTGGCCGGTCAAGCGGGCCCGAACTACCCGGCACCGGTCGAAGCGATCAAGACCATCCAGAAAGCCGCGAACTTCGGTCGCGACAAAGCGCTGGAAGTCGAAGCCGCCGGTTTCGTCAAACTGGCCAAGACCTCTGCCGCGCAGAGCTTGATCGGTCTGTTCCTGAACGATCAGGAATTGAAGAAAAAGGCCAAGGCCTACGACGAAATCGCCAAGGACGTGAAGCAGGCTGCCGTATTGGGCGCCGGCATCATGGGTGGCGGTATCGCTTATCAGTCGGCCTCCAAAGGTACGCCGATCCTGATGAAGGACATCAACGAGCACGGCATCGAGCAAGGCCTGGCTGAAGCCGCCAAGCTGCTGGTGAGCCGCGTTGATAAGGGTCGCATGACCGCAGCCAAAATGGCTGAAGTCCTCAACGGCATTCGTCCGACCCTGTCCTATGGCGACTTCGGTCACGTGGATCTGGTCGTCGAAGCGGTCGTCGAGAACCCGAAGGTCAAGCAAGCCGTTCTGGCCGAAGTCGAAGACAAGGTCAAAGAGGACACCATCCTCGCGTCCAACACCTCGACCATTTCCATCACCTTGTTGGCCAAGGCCCTCAAGCGTCCGGAAAACTTCGTCGGCATGCACTTCTTCAACCCGGTGCACATGATGCCGCTGGTGGAAGTGATTCGTGGCGAGAAGTCCAGCGAGCTGGCCGTTGCCACCACCGTTGCCTACGCCAAGAAAATGGGCAAGAACCCGATCGTCGTCAACGACTGCCCGGGCTTCCTGGTCAACCGCGTACTGTTCCCGTACTTCGGCGGTTTCGCCAAGCTGGTCAGCGCCGGTGTGGACTTCGTCCGTATCGACAAGGTCATGGAAAAATTCGGCTGGCCGATGGGCCCGGCGTACCTGATGGACGTGGTCGGCATCGACACCGGCCACCACGGTCGTGATGTGATGGCTGAAGGCTTCCCGGACCGCATGAAAGACGACCGTCGTTCGGCTGTCGACGTGCTTTACGAAGCCAAGCGCCTGGGCCAGAAGAACGGCAAGGGCTTCTACGCCTACGAGACCGACAAGAAGGGCAAGCAGAAGAAAGTCGCCGATCCGTCGGTGCTGGAAGTGCTCAAGCCGATCGTTTTCGAACAGCGCGAAGTCACTGACGAAGACATCATCAACTGGATGATGATCCCGCTGTGCCTGGAAACCGTGCGTTGCCTGGAAGACGGCATCGTCGAAACCGCTGCCGAAGCCGACATGGGTCTGGTCTACGGTATTGGTTTCCCTCCATTCCGTGGCGGTGCGCTGCGTTACATCGATTCGATCGGTGTGGCAGAGTTCGTTGCCCTGGCTGACCAGTACGCTGATTTGGGCGCGCTGTACCACCCGACCGCGAAGCTGCGCGAAATGGCCAAGAACGGCCAGAGCTTCTTCGGTTAAGCGCCCCCAACTAGAGTGAGAGTGAATATATGAGCTTGAATCCTAGAGACGTCGTGATTGTCGACTTCGGTCGTACTCCGATGGGCCGCTCCAAGGGCGGCATGCACCGCAACACCCGCGCCGAAGACATGTCGGCGCACCTGATCAGCAAATTGCTGGAACGCAACGTCAAGGTCGACCCGAACGAAGTCGAAGACGTGATCTGGGGCTGTGTGAACCAGACCCTGGAGCAGGGCTGGAACATCGCCCGCATGGCGTCCCTGATGACTCAGATCCCGCACACTGCTGCCGGCCAGACCGTCAGCCGTCTGTGTGGTTCGTCGATGAGCGCGCTGCACACTGCCGCGCAAGCGATCATGACCGGCAACGGTGACGTGTTCGTTGTCGGCGGCGTCGAGCACATGGGCCACGTGAGCATGATGCACGGTGTCGATCCGAACCCGCACATGTCGCTGTACGCGGCGAAAGCCTCGGGCATGATGGGCCTGACCGCTGAAATGCTGGGCAAAATGCACGGCATCACTCGCGAACAACAGGACGCTTTCGGCGTGCGCTCCCACCAACTCGCCCACAAGGCGACCGTGGAAGGCAAGTTCAAAGACGAAATCATCCCGATGCAGGGCTACGACGAGAACGGTTTCCTGAAACTGTTCGACTATGACGAAACCATTCGTCCGGAAACCACCCTGGAAAGCCTGGCGGCTCTGAAGCCAGCGTTCAATCCGAAGGGCGGCACCGTGACAGCGGGTACTTCGTCGCAGATCACCGACGGTGCTTCGTGCATGATCGTGATGTCGGCGCAGCGTGCGCAAGACCTGGGCATTCAGCCTCTGGCGGTGATTCGCTCGATGGCAGTGGCAGGTGTGGATCCGGCGATCATGGGCTATGGTCCAGTACCGGCCACACAGAAAGCACTGAAGCGCGCGGGCCTTGGCATCAACGATATCGACTTCTTCGAGCTCAACGAAGCTTTCGCCGCACAGGCCCTGCCAGTGCTGAAAGATCTGAAAGTGCTCGACAAGATGAACGAGAAGGTTAACCTGCACGGCGGCGCGATCGCCCTGGGTCACCCGTTTGGTTGCTCCGGTGCGCGTATTTCCGGCACCCTGCTGAACGTGATGAAGCAAAATGGCGGCACCTTCGGGGTAGCTACCATGTGCATTGGTCTCGGCCAAGGCATCTCCACCGTCTTCGAACGCGTCTAAGCGTTTCGTTGATGGAAGCCGGGGCCAAGTGCCCCGGTTTTTGTTTTTCCGGATTTATTTTTGTTTTTATTTTGAAAAGATTTGAGTGAGGGCCAAACCATGCCGATACAACCTGGGCTCTACCAACATTACAAAGGTCCGCAGTACCGCGTATTCAGTATTGCGCGGCATTCGGAAACCGAAGAAGAAGTGGTCTTCTACCAAGCCCTGTATGGCGATTACGGCTTTTGGGTGCGTCCCTTGAGCATGTTCCTGGAGTCGGTCGAGGTTGACGGCGAACAGGTGCCACGCTTTGCTTTGGTGCAAGCCGAACCGAGCCTTTTTTCGAAGCCATAAGCGGAGTGCGCGCAAAACCCTGCGCTTGACCTCACCTTGTAGCCACTATATATAGCGGTGCCGCGTCAGGCGCCAACCGCCTTTCACTTCTAGAATTCAGGAATTTTCTGATCCATGGGCAAATCGCTGGTCATTGTGGAATCCCCGGCTAAGGCCAAGACCATCAACAAGTATCTGGGTAACCAATACGTGGTGAAGTCGAGTATCGGCCATATCCGAGACCTGCCCACCAGCGGTTCGGCTAGCGCCAGCAAAGAGCCAGCCGCCAAGCGCGGCAAGGCCGCCGCGGGTGAAGGTCCGGTGCTCACGCCGAAAGAGAAAGCGCGCAAGCAGCTGGTCTCGCGCATGGGTGTCGATCCCGATCATGGCTGGAAAGCCAAGTACGAGATCCTCCCGGGCAAGGAAAAGGTCATCGAAGAGCTGCGCCGGCTCGCCAAGGATGCTGACACCATCTATCTCGCAACCGACTTGGATCGCGAGGGGGAAGCCATTGCCTGGCACCTGCGCGAAGCCATCGGTGGTGACGACAGCCGCTACAAGCGCGTGGTGTTCAACGAAATCACCAAGAAGGCGATTCAGGAAGCCTTCTCCAGGCCGGGCGAGCTGGACATCGATCGTGTTAACGCCCAGCAGGCGCGTCGTTTCCTCGACCGCGTGGTGGGTTACATGGTTTCGCCACTGCTGTGGGCCAAGATCGCCCGTGGCCTGTCCGCCGGTCGCGTGCAATCGGTTGCCGTGAAGCTGGTGGTCGAGCGTGAACGCGAAATCCGTGCGTTCAACCCGGAAGAGTACTGGGAAGTCCACGCCGACCTCGGCACCGCGAAGGGCGCCACCGTGCGCTTCGACGTGGCCCGCGAGAAGGGCGAAGCCTTCAAACCGTTGAACGAAGCCCAGGCCATGGCCGCGCTGGAGAAGCTCAAGGCTTCCAGCTACAGCATCGTCAAACGCGAAGACAAACCGACCAGCAGCAAGCCGTCCGCGCCATTCATCACATCCACCCTGCAACAGGCTGCGAGCAACCGCCTGGGCTTCGGGGTGAAGAAAACCATGATGATGGCCCAGCGTTTGTACGAAGCCGGTTACATCACCTATATGCGTACCGACTCCACCAACCTCTCGGCCGATGCCGTGACGATGGCGCGTACTTATATTGAAGGCGAATTTGGCAAGAAATACCTGCCGGAAACCCCGAACGTCTACAGCAGCAAGGAAGGCGCACAAGAGGCTCACGAAGCGATTCGTCCGTCCGACGCCAACACCGAGCCAAGCAAGCTGTCGGGCATGGAACGTGATGCAGAGCGGCTCTACGAGCTGATCTGGCGCCAGTTCCTCGCTTGCCAGATGCTGCCGGCCCAATACCTGTCGACCACGGTCACCGTCGGTGCCGGCGATTTCGAGCTGCGTGCCAAGGGCCGCATCCTGAAGTTCGACGGTTACACCCGTGTCATGCCGCAAATCGCCAAGCCAGGCGATGACGACGTGCTGCCGGACATGGCCCAGGGCGATGCGATGAAGCTGATCAAGCTTGATCCGACCCAGCACTTCACCAAGCCGCCGGCGCGTTACTCGGAAGCGAGCCTGGTCAAGGAAATGGAAAAACGCGGTATCGGTCGTCCTTCGACCTACGCGGCGATCATTTCCACCATCCAGGATCGCGGCTACGTAGCGCTGCACAACCGTCGTTTCTATTCGGAAAAGATGGGCGACATCGTTACCGAGCGTCTGGCGGAAAGCTTCTCGAATCTCATGGACTACGGCTTCACCGCCGGCATGGAAGAGAACCTCGATGACGTGGCCCAGGGCGAACGCGACTGGAAAAACGTGCTCGACGAGTTCTACGGTGACTTCAAGAAGAAGCTCGAAGTAGCCGAAAGCGCCGAAGGCGGCATGCGCGCCAACCAACCGGTGATGACTGACATTCCGTGCGTGGTGTGCGGTCGTCCGATGCAGATTCGTACCGCATCGACCGGCGTATTCCTCGGTTGCTCGGGTTACAGCCTGCCGCCGAAAGAGCGCTGCAAGGCCACCGTCAACCTGGTGCCGGGCGACGAAATCGCGGCTGACGACGAAGGTGAATCGGAGTCGCTGGTTCTGCGTGGCAAGCATCGTTGCCCGATCTGCAGCACCGCGATGGACGCTTACCTGCTCGACGAGAAGCGCAAGCTGCACATCTGCGGCAACAACCCGGATTGCGACGGCTACGAAATCGAAGAGGGCACCTATCGCATCAAGGGCTATGAAGGTCCGAGCCTGGAATGCGACAAGTGTGGCAGCGAGATGCAGCTCAAGACCGGTCGTTTCGGCAAGTTCTTCGGTTGCACCAACCCAACCTGCAAGAACACTCGCAAGCTGCTGAAAAGCGGTGATGCGGCGCCGCCGAAGATGGATCCGGTGAAGATGCCTGAGCTGAAATGCGAAAAGGTCAACGACACCTACATCCTGCGCGACGGTGCGTCCGGCCTGTTCCTGGCGGCCAGCCAATTCCCGAAAAACCGCGAGACCCGTGCTCCGCTGGTCATGGAAATCGTGCCGCACAAGGATGAGATCGATCCGAAGTATCATTTCCTCTGTGAAGCGCCGAAGAAAGATCCGGACGGCCTCCCGGCGGTGATCCGTTACAGCCGCAAAACCAAAGAGCAGTACGTTCAGACCGAAGTCGACGGTAAGCCGACCGGGTGGAAGGCGTACTACGACGGTGGCAAGTGGACTGTTGAAGACAAGCGTCCAGCAGCCAAAGCTTAAAAGACGTTGATACAAAAAGGCCGCATGATGACCCTCGGGTTTTCATGCGGCCTTTTTGTTTTGGGCTTGCGGTGAGCTTGGGTGATCCACGACACTGTCTGACCTGCGTGAAGCATTACTTCGTTGTGGAGGCTGCCGTCATGGCCCACGAACTCTATACCCGTACCAACCAGAAGATTTATTTCGCCGGCCTGTCGCTTGAAGCGCTCGCGAAGGCCGAAGAGGGGCGGGCGATGAACTCCCTGGCGCTGATTCAGGCCGGTCGCGAATCGGCGTTGTTTCACCTGTACGGTGCGCTGTTGGGGCTTTGCCATGAAATCGCCGGCTTCTATCGCCTGCCGCAGGCCAATGCGCCTCGCGCAGAAATGCTGCTGACCCGGGAAGTGCTGGAGGCGATCGCCATTCCTGAAATGGCCGAGATGGTCGAACTGGCGCAGAACCCGGAAACCTGGCTGGCCAAGCTGCTGTCGGCGCATGCGGCACTGTTTCAGCCGCCTCGCGCACCGCACAAACCCAAGGGCGACGTGACACAGCCGTTGATCCTGGCCGTTAACCTGGATGAAGAGAACGCGCCCGAAGAGCTGAGCCGGGAAGAACTGGAGAGTTGGCGTCAGAACCTCAAAGGTCTGGCGATCCGGTTTCGCGAAGGCTTGAACGAGTGCTGAAGGATTAGTGTTTGACGGACGGTTGCGAGAGACCGTCCGTTCAGGGATGAGCGTGCTGTCAGAAATTTCTCTTCGTAGCGGCATCTGGTCAAGATCCCGAGCGAAGCCTGGCCGATGCCTATATAATCCCCGCCTTTCGTGGAGAACAGACCTTTATGCCAACGTCCTTTCTAGAAATTGTCGAGTTACCAGACGGCCGAATCGAGCTGCGCAGGGCTGAGGACGAGGGTTCTCTGGTTACTTTGGATTTCTCCGAGGATGCCAAGGCGTTCCTGCAAGGCCAGCACGTGGAAGTCGCCAAGGCGATGTTGAGCGTGGGTGTTCAGATGGCCGGTCGCCTGGTTGAAGGCGATTTCAATACCGATGAGAGTGCTCGGGTCCTTCATTGATCCCCGTTCGTCGCATTTAACCGATACCGCTATTGATCGGCTTCTCTATCCCTGGAGAAGCCTCGCGTTGTTCAGCGCACTTTTCGTTCAGCCCAGTCGAATATTCAGGCTTTGTGCGTCCCCGGTCCGGGCGGCGCTGATCAACTGTTGCCGTGACGTTGTGCTCAGAGGGTTGAGCCAACTGACGACGGTGTGGCTGCGACCCAGACGCAAGGCTTCGCAGGTCAGCTGTTGTGCGCTCTGGGTGCCGCGCGGTTGCAGCAACAGAATGCGCTCACGATTCAGGCCGGCGTCTCGCAGCCAGGTTTGCGTAAGGCTGGCGGGCGGGGCGATCAGCGTCAGCCAGCGCGCATCCTGATCCTCGCTCAGCTCTCTGAGGATCGGTGCCAGAAGGCTCAGGCAGTTCCCGGCCGCACCACGCAGTGACAGCTCACTGAAAACTTCAGGTTCGGCGCTCCAGGGCGACTCGACCACGTCTTTCAGAATCGGCGCCATTGGCTGCACCATGAAAGCCTCGAACAACGGCAGTTGGGCTTGCTGTGATGTGTGTGGGAACTGCATAAAGCCTCCTTTAGCGGCGAATGACGCCGACACTCAAGCCTTCGATCACCAGTTCCTGATCTTTCAGGTTCACTTCGATAGGGGCGAATTCAGGGTTTTCGGCAATCAGCCAGACTTTGCTGCCGTCGCGCTTGAAGCGCTTGACCGTCACTTCGTCGCCGATACGCGCCACCACGATCTGGCCGTTGCGGGCTTCGCGGGTGGTATGGACGGCCAGCAAGTCACCGTCGAAGATGCCCACGTCCTTCATGCTCATGCCATGCACGCGCAGTAAATAGTCGGCGCGAGGATGGAAGAACGCAGGATTGATATTGCAGGACTCTTCGATGTGCTGCTGGGCAAGGATCGGCGCACCGGCAGCGACTCGGCCAATGATGGGCAGGGTGGACTCGTCGGCCTTGGCTTCGAAGCCGGGGATGCGGATGCCGCGGGAAGCGCCTGGTGTCATCTCGATGGCGCCTTTGCGGGCCAGTGCCTTGAGATGTTCTTCTGCCGCGTTGGGCGACTTGAAACCCAGTTCCTGAGCGATTTCCGCGCGGGTCGGCGGGTAGCCATTGTCTTCCAGGCAGCGTTTGATGAAGGCCAGAATCTCGGCTTGGCGTGGCGTCAGCTTTAGCATATTGATCGCTCTGTCTTTTTATACAGTGACTGGGATTATATACAGTGAAAGCATCTTGGCAATGCCCCTTTTTTTGCCGGCCGCCAGACGGTCAATCAGCGTGCTGATTAACACGGCGCAGATGTATGGTTAAATAGCTGACTGACCATTCCCGAAACGAACCGCCAGGCTTGACAAGGCCTGGGCTGAAACGTATGTTTCAAACAAGTGTTTGTCAGGCGGAGTAGCCATGGCCCAGTCGGAAACCGTTGAACGCATTCTCGATGCTGCAGAACAGTTGTTCGCGGAAAAAGGTTTTGCTGAAACCTCACTGCGTTTGATCACCAGCAAGGCCGGGGTCAATCTGGCGGCTGTGAACTATCACTTCGGCTCGAAGAAGGCGCTGATCCAGGCCGTCTTCTCGCGCTTTCTCGGACCGTTCTGCCTGAGCCTCGATAAAGAGCTGGAGCGGCGCCAGGCCAAGCCCGAGAACAAGCCGACACTTGAAGAACTGCTGGAAATTCTCGTCGAGCAGGCCCTCGTGGTGCAGCCACGCAGCGGCAACGATCTCTCCATCTTCATGCGCTTGCTGGGCCTGGCATTCAGCCAGAGCCAGGGTCACTTGCGTCGGTATCTCGAAGACATGTACGGCAAGGTATTCCGCCGCTACATGACGCTGGTCAACGAAGCTGCGCCGCGCATTCCGCCGATCGAACTGTTCTGGCGCGTGCACTTCATGCTCGGTGCCGCGGCGTTCAGCATGTCCGGTATCAAGGCCTTGCGCGCGATTGCCGAAACCGATTTCGGCGTCAACACCTCCATCGAGCAGGTGATGCGTCTGATGGTGCCGTTCCTGGCAGCGGGCATGCGTGCCGAAACCGGCGTGACCGACACGGCCATGGCCACCGCGCAGTTGCGTCCGCGCAGCAAATCGACACAGGTTGCCGCCAAGGTTTAACCGCGCACGGGTGGGCGCGGCAGCTGACATCCGCTAAGCTAGCCGCCCATGCCGACTCTCGTTCTGAACCCGCTCCCCATTTTTATCGCCGACCTGCCGGGCACAGCCCGCGGCGGCGAATGCGTGCGAGCCGGGTTTATCGTTATCAAGGAATCTCTATGACTGCTGGCCTGCAAGGCTCGTTGATGGTGGACGTCGCCGGTACCTGGCTGACGGCCGAAGATCGCCAATTGTTGCGTCAGCCCGAAGTGGGCGGCCTGATCATTTTTGCCCGCAACATCGAACACCCGCGCCAGGTGCGCGAATTGAGCGCCGCGATCCGCGCCATTCGCCCCGATCTGCTGCTGGCAGTGGACCAGGAGGGCGGCCGCGTGCAGCGCTTGCGTCAGGGCTTTGTGCGACTGCCAGCCATGCGCGCCATCGCTGACAATCCGAATGCCGAATACCTGGCCGAACAGTGCGGCTGGATCATGGCCACCGAAGTGTTGGCCGTCGGACTCGACCTGAGCTTCGCCCCGGTTCTGGATCTGGATTACCAGCGCAGCGCCGTGGTTGGCACCCGTTCGTTCGAAGGTGACCCGGAACGCGCGGCGCTGCTGGCGGGTGCATTTATCCGGGGGATGAACAGCGCGGGAATGGCCGCCACCGGCAAGCACTTCCCCGGCCACGGCTGGGCCGAGGCGGACTCCCACGTCGCGATCCCGAATGACGAACGCAGTCTCGACGAGATCCGCGCCAATGACCTGGTGCCGTTTGCCCGGTTGAGCAAGCAATTGGCTGCGGTCATGCCGGCCCACGTGATTTATCCACAAGTCGATTCCCAGCCCGCCGGTTTCTCCCGCCGCTGGTTGCAGGACATCCTGCGCGGCGAGCTGCAATTCGATGGCGTGATCTTCAGCGATGACCTGTCGATGGCCGGCGCTCATGTGGTCGGCGATGCCGCCAGCCGGATCGAAGCCGCCCTGTCTGCCGGTTGTGACATGGGGCTGGTGTGCAACGACCGCGCTGCGGCTGAACTCGCCTTGAGCGCCGCCCAGCGATTGAAGGTCAAGCCGTCCGAGCGCATTGCGCGTATGCGCGGCCAGTCGTACGCCAGCACCGAATACCGTCAAGACCCGCGCTGGCTGACGGCCATCGGCGCGCTCAAAGACGCTCAACTGATTGAATAAGGACTTTACGTTATGACGGTTTACGCGATTATCGGTGGCACCGGCCTGACTCAACTCGAAGGCCTGAGCATTCGTCAGTCACTCGCGGTGGACACTCCTTACGGCGCGCCTTCGGCCGAAGTGCAGATCGGTGAATACGCTGGCAAGGAAGTGCTGTTCCTCGCGCGTCACGGTCACCCGCACCGCTTCCCGCCGCATCAGGTGAACTACCGCGCCAATCTCTGGGCATTGAAACAGGCCGGCGCCGAAGCCATTCTCGCGGTCAATGCCGTGGGCGGCATTCATTCGGCGATGGGCACCGGGCATTTCTGCGTGCCACATCAGCTGATCGACTACACCAGTGGTCGCGAACACACCTACTTTGCCGATGATCTGGAGCAGGTCACTCACATCGACTTCAGCTATCCCTACAGCGAGCCGCTGCGTCAGCAATTGATTGCAGCACTGGCGGCCGAAGGCGTCGGCTACAGCAGTCATGGTGTGTATGCCTGCACCCAAGGGCCGCGTCTGGAAACGGTGGCGGAAATTGCGCGTCTGGAACGTGACGGTTGCGACATCGTCGGCATGACCGGCATGCCGGAAGCCGCATTGGCGCGCGAGCTGGAACTGGATTACGCCTGCCTGGCGCTGGTGGTGAACCCGGCGGCGGGCAAGTCGACGGCGGTGATCACCATGGCCGAGATCGAGCAGGCGTTGCATGACGGGATGGGCAAGGTTAAGTCGACCTTGGCGCGGGTGCTTAAGGGCTGAGTCAGGCTGTATTCCGAGTCGACCCCTTCGCGGGCAAGCCTCGCTCCTACAGGTTCCGAATCGGTCGCAAATACCGCGATCAACACAAAGCCTGCAGGAGCGAGGCTTGCCCGCGAAGGCAATCTGATAAACGCCAAAGATCTCAGCGCTTCTCCAGCTTTTCCGGCAACGGCGCAAACAACGCCTCAATATCATCACTCTGCAACTTCCAGTCCCCGGCCTTGCGCCCATCCAGCACGCCCGCCGCGAGGTCGGATTTTTCTTTCTGCAGGTGCTGAATCTTCTCTTCCACCGTGCCTCGGGCAATCATCTTGTAGACGAACACCGGTTTCTCCTGGCCAATGCGGTACGCACGGTCAGTCGCCTGGTTTTCCGTCGCCGGGTTCCACCAAGGGTCGTAGTGAATCACCGTGTCCGCCTCGGTCAGGTTCAGACCCACACCACCGGCCTTCAAACTGATCAGAAAGATCTGACGCTTTCCGCTCTGGAATTCCTTCACCGGCGCACGTCGGTCACGGGTCTGTCCGGTCAACAGCGCATATTCGACACCGCGTTTCTTCAGTTCGACCTCGATCAACGCGAGCATCGACGTGAACTGAGAAAACAGCAGGATCCGCCGACCTTCCTCGAACAATTCCTCCAGCATTTCCATGAGGCTGTCGAGCTTGCCCGAGGTGCTTCCGCGAGCCGGCAGCGCAGCATCGTTGACCAGGCGCAAATCGCAGCACACCTGACGCAGCTTCAGCAGCGCCTCAAGAATGATGATCTGGCTGCGCGCCACGCCCTTGCGGGTGATTTCGTCGCGAACCTTCTTGTCCATGGCCAGGCGCATGGTTTCGTACACATCGCGTTGGGCTTCGTTGAGCTCGACCCAGTGGATGATCTCAGTCTTCGGCGGCAACTCCGTCGCCACCTGCTCTTTGGTCCTGCGCAACAGAAACGGTTTGATCCGACCGTTCAAGTGCTGAAGTCGCACCTCGCTGGCGCGCTTTTCAATCGGCACGCGGTAATCGCGGTTGAAGCTTTTCACATCGCCGAGCCAGCCGGGCAGCAGGAAGTGAAACAGCGACCACAGTTCACCCAGGTGGTTTTCCAGCGGCGTACCACTCAGGCACAGGCGCTGGCGCGCATTCAGTTCGCGCGCAGCCTGGGCGGCCTTGCTGTTGGGGTTTTTTATGTACTGCGCTTCGTCCAGCACCAGTACGTGCAACGGCTGTGCGGCCAGGCGTTCGACGTCTTTGGGCAGCAGCGCATAGGTGGTCAGGATCAGGTCGTAATCGGCCAGTGTGTCGAAATGCTTCTTGCGACTGGCGCCGTACAGCGCCAGCACTTTGAGTTGTGGCGTGAAGTGCGCTGCTTCGTCGAGCCAGTTCGGGATCAGGCTGGTGGGCATCACGACCATGCAAGGTCGGTCGAGGCGTCCAGCGATTTTCTCGCTGAGAACGTGTGCCAGGGTCTGTAGGGTTTTGCCCAGACCCATGTCGTCCGCGAGAATCCCGCCGACCTCCAGTTGCCGCAGCGATTGCATCCAGCTCAAGCCTTCCAGCTGATACGGACGCAAGGTTGCGTTCAAGCCTTCCGGTGCCGTCGCGGTGTAATCCTTGATGTCCCGCAGGCGCTGGGCAAACGTGCGGATCTGCTCGCCACCTTCCCAGAGCAGCGGCAGGTCTTCCAGCGGGTTCAGGCGCGTGGCGTCGGCCTTGCTCAGGCGCAGCGTGGTCTCGCCGGGTTCCTGCAGGTAGAACTCGCCGAGAGTCGCCAGTACCGGTTTCAAGCGGCCGAACGGCAGAGCGACTTGCAACGGCCCATGCTCGGAGTTCGGGCGATGGGGGATGTTCACCAAAATCAACTCGTCGTCACGGCGCCGGGCGAGGCGTTCCGGATTGAGGATTTCGGTGTGGGAGCGCATCAGGTTCAGCAGGATGGGCAGCAGGCTCAGCCGCTCGCCGTTGACGATGATCCCCAGTTCCAGATCAAACCAGTCGCGCTCCGGCGCCTGCTCCACGGTGGCGTACCAGTCGTCCACGGCGGTCAGGTCGAAACCGAAATCTTCATCGATCTGCAATTCCCAGCCTTGAGTACGCAGCTTCGGCAATTCGTTGAGGGTGAAGGTCAGCCAGGCGCTGTCGTTGACCATCTCGTAGAGTTCACCGGCGCTTTCCGGCAGGGCTTTACTTTGACGGGTGGCGACCTTGAAACCGAGGATTCGCAGTTGTTCCCTGTAGGCTTGTTCGACTTCCGGGTGGCGTTTTATCCGTAAGGTCTGTGTCTCCTGACGAATCAGGATGTCGGCGTTTTTCTGTCCGCTGACGTATTCATCCAGATAACTGAAGGACAGCGCTGCACGATGCTGAATGTAGCGCTGCATCTTGCCGTTGCGCGGTTCGAAGGCGCTGAACTCGATGCTCGCCAGCCACAGGCGCGGTACCGGTTGCACGTTGTCCACCAGAACTTGTGGTGGTGCCTTGGGGCTGCGGTTTTCCAGTACCGCCTGAAGTTTTTCCAGCAGTTCGGCGTCTTGCGCGGCGGCGGGGTAGGCGAGGGTTTCCTGCACTTTCAGTAGCACCGCTGCGCAATGTTTGCAGTTGCTGCGGACGGGGCAGGTGCACGTGGCGTCGACCATCAGCAAGGTGGATTTGGCCGACTCGCGCAGGCGAATGGTCTGACGGTAAACGTTACCGCCAGAGCCTTCGCAAGCGGCTGTGATCGTGGCGTCGCCGACCTCGACGATCCTGACGCGGTTCTCCAGGGCGTAGCGGCGGCCACGCTCCAGGCTTTGTTCCTTGAATCGGCTGACCCATGAAGGTGCCAGGGGTTTGCTCAGGGTCGCAGGCATAAGGACTTCAATCAGTCCGGTATTTCATCGGGGACTGGCCGAGGCGCAGGGGCGGTGAGCGAGGTGATCTTGATCAGCAGGCCGAGGTGGCCGTTGTCGAGGAAGTTCAGCTGGCCGTTCTTGGTGTGGCTTTCCTGTTTGAGGCGTTCGCTGTTGGTGACCATACCGTTGGCGTCGATCTGGTTGACCCAGAAGTCGGCGTCGACGTCGGTGAAACGCCCCAGTTTCAAGCTCAAAGTGCCCTCGATCGGGAACTGGCCAAATTGTTCGGTGCCCTCGCTGATCGCAACTTTCGTGGCTTCTTCACCGAGCGATTGCTGCCATGCCTTGTGCAGCAACACCGAATATTCATTACTGGCGGTGAGCTTTTCCACCTCGGGATTCAGGCTCGGCGTGCGAAAGCTGTCGGGACTGATGCGCTGGGCACCGGCAGCCCAGTCTTCCGGTGCGGCTTTGCTGACAATGGCAGGTACGGCGTTCTGCCGCACCAAGATCATTTCAACCTGATACAGGTCATCGGCAAACGCTGTGGGGGCGGCCAGGGTCATCAGCAAAGTCAGTGAGCGAAACAGGCGCATGCGGCGTCCTTCAAGCAGTTTTCGGAATGAGGCATTCAAGCAGTGCCTCTACAGTATTAAAGCGCTCTTCCGGGCGCTCCATCGGCACCATGAATTTAAACATCGTGGCGCCTTCGAATTTGTAGCGTTTTGGTTGACCCTGAATCAGTTTGATCAGTGTCAGCGGATCGACCGGCGTCTGCGCCGCGAACTCGATTCGACCGCCTTGCGGGCCACCATCGACTTTCTTGATGCCCAGCAGTTCGGCCTGCAACTTCAGCGCCGTGATGCGCATCAGGTTCTTGGTCGGCTCCGGCAGCAGGCCGAAACGATCGATCATCTCCACTTGCAGGTCCTTGAGGCCATCCTCATCGGTGGCCGAGGCAATGCGTTTGTACAGGATCAGTCGGGCATGCACGTCCGGCAAGTAGTCTTCGGGAATCAACGCCGGCACACGCAAGTTGACTTCCGGGCCACCGCCCAGCGGCTGATCGAGATTCGGCTGTTCACCCTTGCGGATCGACTTCACCGCGCGTTCGAGCATCTCCATATACAAGGTGAAACCGACGGCCTGGATCTGCCCGCTCTGGCCGTCGCCCAGCAGTTCGCCGGCGCCACGGATTTCCAGGTCGTTGGTGGCGAGCACGAAGCCTGCTCCGAGGTCCTGGGTGTTGGCGATCGCTTCCAGGCGCTTTTCTGCGTCCGGAGTGATTTGCTGGCGCGGTGGTGTCAGCAGGTACGCGTAAGCCTGGTGGTGACTGCGACCGACGCGGCCACGCAACTGGTGCAGCTGCGCCAGCCCGAATTTGTCGGCACGCTCGATGATGATGGTGTTGGCGCTCGGCACGTCGATGCCGGTCTCGATGATGGTCGAGGCGATCAGCACGTTGAAGCGCTTGTGGTAGAAGTCGCTCATCACCTGTTCGAGTTCGCGTTCGCGCATCTGCCCGTGGCCGATGCCGATCCGCGCTTCCGGCACCAGTTCGGCGAGGTCGGCGGCGCATTTCTCGATGGTCTTCACGTCGTTGTGCAGGTAGTAGACCTGCCCGCCACGCAGCAACTCACGCAGCAAGGCCTCTTTGACCGTGCTCTTGTTCTGCTCCATGACGAAGGTCCGCACCGACAGGCGACGGGCCGGTGGCGTGGCGATGATCGACAGGTCGCGCATGCCCGACACCGCCATGTTCAGCGTGCGCGGAATCGGCGTGGCGGTAAGCGTGAGGATGTCGACTTCGCTGCGCAGGGCCTTGAGCTGTTCTTTCTGACGGACACCGAAACGGTGTTCTTCGTCGATGATCACCAGCCCGAGGTTTTTGATCTTTACATCGTCTTGCAGCAGTTTGTGCGTGCCGATGACAATGTCGATCTTGCCTTCGGCGAGGTCCGCCACCGCAGCGTTGACTTCCTTGGTCGACTTGAAGCGGCTCATCACTTCCACGGTCACCGGCCAGTCGGCGAAGCGGTCGCGGAAGCTGTTGTAGTGCTGCTGGGCGAGGAGGGTGGTCGGCACCAGAATCGCCACCTGGCGGCCACCATGCACGGCAATGAACGCTGCGCGCATGGCCACTTCGGTCTTGCCGAAACCGACGTCGCCGCAGACCAGTCGGTCCATCGGCTTCGGTGCGAGCATGTCGGCACGCACCGCATCGATGGTGGTTTGCTGGTCCGGGGTTTCTTCGAACGGGAAACCGGCGCTGAAGGTGGCGTAATCGGCTTTCGGGTCTTCGAAGGCATATCCTTCGCGAGCGGCTCGGCGGGCATAGATGTCGAGCAATTCGGCCGCCACGTCGCGCACCTGTTCGGCGGCTTTGCGTTTGGCTTTCTGCCAGGTTTCCGAGCCCAGACGGTGCAACGGCGCCAGGGCATCGTCGCTGCCGGTATACCGGGCGATCAAGTGCAAGTTGGCGACCGGCACATAAAGCTTGGCGCCTTCGGCGTATTGCAGTGTGAGGAACTCGGCAGCCTGGTCGTCGATTTCCAGCGTCGCAAGACCGAGATAACGACCGACGCCGTGATCGATGTGCACCACCGGCGCGCCTTCGCGCAACTCGGTGAGGTTCTTGATGACGGCGTCGTTGTTGGCGTCGGCGCGCTTCTCGCGGCGACGGCGCTGCATGACACGCTGACCGAATAACGGGCTTTCAGCCACCAGCGCGAGGGCCGGGTCGTCGAGCACCAGGCCTTCGTCGAGCGGCGCAATGGTAATCGCCAGGCGTTCCTTGCTCGCGACGAAGTCCGGCCAGCTGTCGACGGTTTTCGGCCGCAGCTTCAGGCGCTCCAGCAGTTCCAGCAGCACTTCACGACGGCCCGCGGACTCCGCGGTGAACAGCACGCGACCGGGGAATTCGTCGAGGAAGCCAGCCAGCGCCGCCAGTGGTTGCGTTGCCTTGGCCTCGATCGCCAGGTTCGGCAACTCCCGCGCCGGGAAGCGCTCGCGGCCGACACCGGTTTCAACGTCCTGTTGACTGGCCACCACACGCGGCCAGCTTTTCAGCCGGGCAAAGCAATCCTCCACAGGCAAGAACAGTTCGGCCGGCGGCAATAAAGGACGAGAAGGATCGACGCGGCGCTCTTCATAACGGTTGCGCACATCGTTCCAGAAGTTTTCCGCCGCCTGCTCGATGCCCGGCAGTGAGAACACCTGGGTGTCCTGGGGCAGGTAATCGAACAGCGTGGACGTTTCGTCGAAGAACAGCGGCAGGTAGTACTCGATACCCGCCGGTGTAATTCCGCTGCTCAGGTCCTGGAAGATCGGGCAACGACGGAAGTCGACATCGAAGCGCTCACGGAAGCGCGCCTTGAAACGGGTGACCGCGTCTTTTTGCAGCGGAAACTCACGGGCCGGCAACAGGCGAACGGTGTCCACCTTGTCGATGGAACGCTGGTTTTCCGGATCGAAGGTCCGCAGCGTCTCGATTTCGTCGTCGAACAGGTCGATCCGGAACGGCAGTTTGCTGCCCATCGGAAACAGATCGATCAGCGAGCCGCGGACGGTGAACTCACCGTGCTCGTACACCGTGTCGACGTAGCGATAGCCGCTGGCCTCAAGCCGGGTGCGCATCTGCTCGACATCGAGCTTCTGGCCGACGTCCAGCACAAGGCTGCTGCCGAGCAGGAATTTGGTCGGCGCCAGGCGATGCAGGGCTGTGGTGATCGGCACCACCAATACGCCATGACTCAGCTCCGGCAGCCTGTATAAAGCCGCGATGCGCTGGGAAATGATGTCCTGGTGTGGCGAAAACAGATCGTACGGCAGGGTTTCCCAGTCCGGGAAGTGCAGCACTGGCAAATCCGGGGCGAAGAAACTCAGCTCCTGTTCCAGCCGTTCGGCACTTTGGCTGTCGGCAGTCAGCAGCAGGGTAAAGCGCTTGGCAGCGCTGGCAGCCTCGGCGATGGCCAGGCTCAGGGCGGCACCGGGCAGGTTGCCCCAGTGCTGTTTACCTGCCGCGGCAGGGAGAAGCGGTAGACGCAGAACGGGCACGGAAGGTTGAGCTCCAAGCGTTGCGACAAAGTCGGTAATTGTAGCGGTCCCGGGTGCCGCCTGTCAGTTGCTGACTGTGTCTATTACGCAGGTTTGGCGAAATGTAGTGGTAAAGACAAAAAACGCCGGTTTTTTACTGAAATTTGCCGATTATGTAGTGGCAAAACGGTCGGGTGTTACGGAGGGTTACGGATAAGACAGCGGTATCTCCAAAAAATTGACTGCGCTGGAAGCCCCGGTTTTACTGGGCTTTAACGGTGCGTGATTTTTTTGAACGGAAATTTGTTACGGATCGCACGACAGGCGCGCATTGCTACGCGCGGCACTCGGCGGCATAATGTAGCCCCTTTTTTCTGCCCCTACATGTGGAAGGTTCCCGTGACTCAGAAGCCCGACCAGTGTCTTGGTGAATGGATCGACCGTGAAGCACTCGCAGAAGCGATGATTCCACTTATCGGTCAGCTCTACCGCAATAACAACGTGGTGAGCTCGATCTATGGCCGCAGCCTGATCAACCAGTCTGTCATCGCGATTCTCAAAGCTCACCGCTTTGCTCGCCATCGTTCTTCCGACGATAGCGAACTCTCCGTCCACGAAACATTCCCTCTGCTGAAAGCCATGAGCGAGCTCAAGCTCGGAGCGGCTTCGGTAGACTTGGGCAAGTTGGCGTACAAATTCCGCGTCGAAGGCAATGGCCGCACTGCCGAGCAGTTCGTCCGTGAAGAAATGGCTGACGTGGTTGGCCAGCAAAACGCTTCCGCTCGCAAAGGCACCGACGTTGTCCTGTACGGCTTCGGTCGTATCGGCCGTCTGCTGGCGCGCATCCTGATCGAAAAAACCGGTGGCGGCGACGGCCTGCGTCTGCGTGCCATCGTGGTGCGCAAGGGCGCCGAGAACGACCTGACCAAGCGCGCCAGCCTGCTGCGCCGCGATTCGGTACATGGTTCGTTCAACGGCACCATCACCATCGACGAAGAAAACAACACCATCACCGCCAACGGTAACCTGATCCAGGTGATCTACGCGAAGAACCCGACCGAGGTGGATTACACCCAGTACGGCATCAAAGACGCGCTGCTGGTGGACAACACCGGTGTATGGCGTGACGCTGAAGGCCTGGGTCAGCACCTGGCGTGCCCGGGTATCGACCGCGTTGTTCTGACCGCGCCTGGCAAAGGCAAGCTGAAGAACATCGTTCACGGCATCAACCACAGTGAAATCACCGCTGAAGACAAGATCGTGTCCGCCGCTTCCTGCACCACCAACGCCATCGTGCCGGTGCTCAAGGCTGTGAATGACAAGTTCGGCATCATCAACGGTCACGTCGAAACCGTTCACTCGTACACCAACGACCAGAACCTGATCGACAACTTCCACAAGGGCGATCGCCGTGGCCGTAGCGCCGCGCTGAACATGGTGATCACCGAGACCGGTGCTGCCACCGCTGCTGCCAAGGCGTTGCCTGAGCTGGCCGGCAAGCTGACCGGTAACGCGATCCGTGTTCCGACGCCGAACGTGTCGATGGCCATTCTCAACCTGAACCTTGAGAAAGCCGCCACCCGTGAAGAGATGAACGAGTACCTGCGCTACATGGCGTTGCACTCCGATCTGCACAAGCAAATCGACTTCGTCAATTCGCAGGAAGTGGTTTCCACCGACTTCGTTGGCTCGCGCCACGCAGGCGTTGTGGATGCTGAAGCAACCATCACCCAAGACAACCGCGTTGTTCTGTACGTTTGGTACGACAACGAATTCGGTTACAGCTGCCAGGTGGTTCGCGTGATGGAAGACATGGCCGGTGTAAACCCGCCAGCGTTCCCACGCTAAGCCTTAGCAGGAAATGAAAACGCCCCGACTTTGGTCGGGGCGTTTTTGTTTTCGGGGTTTGGTCAGTTATGGATGTGTTGTCTGTGCGGGCCTCATCGCGGGCAAGCCCGCTCCCACAGGTTCAGTGGCGTTCACTCGATAGTGTTCGCGCAACAGATCCCTGTGGGAGCGGGCTTGCCCGCGACGGCGATCTATCAGGCGCTGCGTGCCACAGCGGCTTGCGCAGTCCGCAGCTCATGCCGATTGCCTTTGAACAACACCAGCGTCGCAATCAGCCCCAACACCGCCGCGCCACTAAGCCAGATCCCCGGCGCAGCCTTGTTGTCCAGCACATGGATCAGGTAAGTGCAGGCTGCGGGCGTAAACCCGCCGAAGGTTGCCGTCGCCAGGCTGTAGGCAAGCGAGAAACCTGTCGTACGAACTTCCACCGGCATGATCTCGGTCAGCGCCACGACCATGGCGCCGTTGTACGAGCCATACAGGAACGACAGCCATAATTCGACGATCAGCAAATGGCTGAAGCTCGGGTTCGCCACCAGCCACGACAGGGCAGGGTAAGCGGTGAGGATCGCCAGAATAGTCGCCGCCAGCAGCAAGGGTTTACGCCCGATCTTATCGGACACGGCGCCCATGACTGGCAGCCAGAAGAAGTTCGACAGGCCGATGCACACCGTCACCAGCAACGCATCCAGATCCGACAAGTGCAGTTCGGCTTTGCCGAAGGTCGGCGTGTAGGCCGTGATCAGGTAGAACGACACCGTGGTCATCACCACTAACGCCATGCCGGCGATCACGATGCCAAAGTTCTGACCGATCGAGCGGACGATTTCCCGCAGGGTGGGATGGTGTTTTCGCGCCTGGAACTCCGGCGTTTCTTCCAGCGAACGACGAATCACGAAGATCACCGGCACGATCATGCAGCCGATCAGGAACGGCACGCGCCAGCCCCAGTCACCCATTTCTTCCGGGCTGAGCCAGTGGTTCAAGGCAACCCCCAACAAACCGGCGAAAACCACCGCCGCTTGCTGACTGGCGGACTGCCAGCTGACGAAGAAGCCTTTGCGGCCCGGTGTGGAAATCTCTGCGAGATACACCGATACACCGCCCAGCTCCACGCCGGCCGAGAAACCTTGCAACAGCCGACCGAACAGCACGAGCAGCGGCGCAGCCACGCCCAATGTGGCGTAACCCGGCACGCAGGCAATCAGCACCGTGCCCGCGGCCATCATCGCGAGGGTGATGATCAACCCTTTGCGACGACCATGACGGTCGATGTAGGCGCCGAGGAAAATCGCACCCAGCGGACGCATGAGGAAGCCGGCGCCAAACGTGGCCAGCGATAACATCAGGGAGGCGAAAGCGCTGTCGGCGGGGAAGAACGTTTTGGCGATGGCCGTGGCGTAAAAGCCGTAGACCATGAAGTCGAACATCTCCAGGAAGTTTCCGCTGACGACGCGAAAAATTGCTTTGCCGTTGCTCGTGTTGGAAGGCATTGGTAGGTACTCACGCTGGTAAAACTTTTGAAACGCTGCACTTGCGGGGGGGGCGAGCCTGCTCGCTCCCACAGGTTTTGCGTCTGGCTGGCGGGCGCTGGCAGAACTCGCTCTCATGCGCTCTGAGGCCCATAATGGCGGGCGCGGTTTTGGGGGGAGATGAAGATTTGTTAACTGGACGCTGGAGTGGACTTGTGGTGCTGGCCGGCGTTTTGGCCGGTTGTGGCAACGGCGACAGCCTGGAACGCTTCGACGGCCCGACCATGGGCAGTCGTTATTCCATCCAGTACGTAAGACATTCCTCTACGCCCGGGCCGAAAGCGGTGCAGGCAGAAGTAGAAAATATCCTCGCCGAAGTGGACCGACAATTCTCGACCTATCGCAGCGACTCGGACACCGCACGCTTCAACGCATTGCCGGCCGGTCGGTGTCAGAAAATGCCCGCGCCGGTCCTCGAATTGGTTCGCGTTGGTGAACGGCTGTCGGAGCAAAGCGAAGGCTCCTACGACCTTACGGTGGAACCGCTGCTCAATATTTGGGGATTCGGACCTCAGGCGCGAGAGGAAAAAGTCCCCACTGCCCAGGCGCTGGCGGAGGTGCGCCAGCGAGTCGGTTATCAGCATTTGCGCATCGACGGTGACCAGCTGTGCAAGGACGCGGCCGTCGAGGTCGACTTCAATAGCATCGCGGCTGGCTACGCGGTCGACACCATTGCCGCAAGACTCGAAGCCATGGGCATCCACAACTACCTCGCCGAAGCCACTGGCGAACTCAAGGCAGCAGGCAAGAAACTCGACGGTTCATCCTGGAAAATTGCGTTGGAGGAGCCTCGCGATGATCAGCAAGTGGCTCAGCGCATCATCAATGTCGACGGCTATGGCGTGTCCACTTCCGGAGACTACCGCAACTATTTCCAGCAGGATGGGAGGCGTTATTCCCACACCCTTGATGCCCGCACCGGTGCGCCCGTCTTACACGCCCTGGCGTCAGTCACGGTGATTCATCCTTCAGCGTTGATGGCCGATGGCTTATCGACGCTGTTGCTGATTCTCGGTCCTGAACGGGGTTGGGACTATGCCCAAACTCACAACATCGGTGCATTCTTTGTGATTCGTGCCGATACAGGTTTCGTCACACGAACCAATCAGGCTTTTGAACGCCTCAGTGGCGGCAAAACCGAATGATTGCGGCGATTTGCGCATTGAAGACTGGCGTTGTAATGCAGGCAAAAGTAGCCTACGACGCGACCAAGGGTTAATGTGCCCGGCGTTGACGCTTCTATAGACTGTGTCCGGGTTCTGCACTGGCCCCAAATTGTTCCTTCACGCCGCAGATTCGGCGTGATTTAGCCGCAGGTGCCGAGGGCGCCGCGGCCTGTTCTGAGGAGTACGCATGGCTGTCTACAACTACGACGTGGTGGTGCTGGGTTCCGGCCCGGCCGGAGAAGGCGCGGCAATGAACGCCGCCAAAGCGGGGCGCAAGGTGGCGATGGTCGATAGCCGTCGCCAGGTCGGCGGCAACAGCACCCACCTGGGTACCATCCCGTCCAAGGCACTGCGTCACTCGGTCCGGCAGATCATGCAGTTCAACACCAACCCGATGTTCCGGGCCATTGGTGAGCCGCGCTGGTTCTCGTTTCCGGACGTGCTGAAAAGCGCCGAGAAAGTCATTTCCAAACAAGTCGCTTCGCGCACCGGCTACTACGCCCGTAACCGCGTCGACGTGTTCTTCGGCACCGGCAGCTTCGCCGACGAGCAAACCATCGAAGTGGTCTGCGCCAACGGCGTGGTCGAAAAACTGGTGGCCAAGCACATCATCATCGCCACCGGTTCGCGTCCTTATCGCCCGGCGGACATCGATTTCCATCACCCGCGTATCTACGATAGCGACACCATCCTCAGCCTCGGCCACACCCCGCGTAAACTCATCGTTTACGGCGCCGGCGTGATCGGTTGCGAATACGCGTCGATCTTCAGCGGTCTGGGCGTGCTGGTCGAACTGGTGGATAACCGTGGTCAGTTGCTGAGCTTCCTCGACTCGGAAATTTCCCAGGCGCTGAGCTACCACTTCAGCAACAACAACATCACGGTTCGCCACAACGAAGACTACGACCGCGTCGAAGGCGTGGACAACGGCGTGATCCTGCACCTCAAGTCCGGCAAGAAGATCAAGGCCGACGCCTTGCTCTGGTGCAACGGCCGTACCGGTAATACCGATCAGTTGGGTCTGGAAAACATCGGCGTCAAGGTCAACAGCCGTGGCCAGATCGAAGTCGACGAGGCCTATCGTACCTGCGTACCGAACATCTACGGTGCCGGTGACGTGATCGGCTGGCCGAGCCTGGCCAGTGCCGCGCACGACCAGGGCCGCTCGGCCGCTGGCAGCATCGTCGACAACGGTAGCTGGCGCTTCGTCAACGACGTACCGACCGGCATCTACACGATTCCCGAGATCAGCTCGATCGGCAAGAACGAGCAAGAGCTGACGCAGGCCAAGGTGCCGTACGAAGTGGGCAAGGCGTTCTTCAAGAGCATGGCGCGAGCACAGATCGCCGGCGAGCCCCAGGGCATGCTGAAGATCCTGTTCCACCGCGAGACGCTGGAAGTGCTGGGTGTTCACTGCTTCGGTTATCAGGCGTCGGAAATCGTCCACATCGGTCAGGCGATCATGAACCAGCCGGGTGAGCTGAACACGCTGAAGTATTTCGTCAACACGACGTTCAACTACCCGACCATGGCCGAAGCCTATCGGGTAGCGGCGTACGATGGCCTCAACCGGCTTTTTTGAGCGGCTCCGGCCGGTGGCCTGAGCCGGCCGGGGAGACCGATTTCAGCAATTCTCGAGCGTGGCGCTGGCCAAACCGGGAAAGTCTGTAATCAGGCTGTCAACGCCGAAGTCGGCGAGTCTGCGCATCAGCGCGGGCTCGTTGACTGTCCATACCGACACATGCAACCCCTGACGTTGCGCCTTCTGCAGGCGTTCCGGCGTACACAGGGTCCAGTTCAGCGCCAGAATCTCGCAGCCATAGCTTTGCGCGACCTTCAAAGGGTCGAGCCAGGCGTATTCGGCCACCAGCCCGCGGGACACGTCCGGCACCAAGTCCAGCGCGGCTTTCAGCACCTCTCGCGAACTCGAGGTGATGGTGACCTTGTCGAGCATGCCAAAACGCTGAGCCATTTCGCGAATCGCCAACACGGTGGTCGCGGCGCGGGTGCGGGAAGCGCTTTTGACTTCCAGCTGCCAGTGCTCGAAGTCGCATTTCTCGAACAGTTCTTCCAGCGTGGGAATCGGGCATGGCTTGATCCAGCCCGGGCCGCCCTTGCGCGCGTCGTAGGTCACCAGTTCGGCAGCGGTGTGCTCGACCACCTTGCCGCGCCGGTCGGTGGTGCGCTTGAGGGTCGGGTCATGAATGACCATCAACTCGTTGTCCATGGACAGATGCAGGTCCAGTTCGCAGCGGCGTACGCCGTGCTTGAGGCACTCCTGAAAGCTGGTCAGGGTGTTTTCCGGTGCTTCGCCCTTGGCGCCGCGATGGCCGTAGATGAGGGTCACGGTTCTTCCTTAAAAAGATTAAATACCTGATTCGTTTTCGCGGGCCAGACGTCGTTCCTGGGCCTGCTTCTGCAAAATGTAGCGGGCCAGCAGTTGGCGCTGGGCATCGGTTGGGCGTTCGAACTCGGTGCCGACGTCGTAGCCGTCGCCCTTGCGATCGCAATGGGTAACACGCGCCCGCAGCAACAGGCCGAGGGCTTGCGGCATCAGCACCAGTTTCACCGACAGGTGCGTGCCCGCGGCAATCGGTGTCGGGTGCTGGAAGTCGATGCCACCCTCGGAGATGATCACGGGTTGCGGCTCGCCGATCTGTCCGAGCACGGTGATGGCGATCACCTGGCTGAGCAGGTCGATGCGTTTGTTCTGGGATTTCAGGAACGCCGCGAGGTTGCGGTCGCGCTCGCTGATCTGGCGCAACAGGTGTTGCGATTCGAATTCGCTCAGGTGCAGTTCGCTGAGCAGGTTGAAGAGTGGGGAAGCATCCTGCAACACTTCCTGGCCTGCGGCTTCGGGAGCGGACAGGGGCCGAATTTCCAGTGCGATCGTGTCCTCGATACGGTAGTATTCGCGGCGATCTTCTTCATCTAATGTCGACATGGCGAACCCATGGTAGCGGCGGTGGTCTGAGTGTAAAGCTGGTTATCGACCCCCGCCACAAGGACGTTCCTTTTCCCTCCGAACAAGCCCCGACATGTTCAGACCTCTCTTCGTATTTATTGGCACGCGTTATACCCGTGCAAAGCGTCGCAATCATTTTGTGTCGTTCATTTCCCTGACTTCGATGATCGGTCTTGCCCTCGGCGTGATCGTGATGATCGTGGTGCTGTCGGTCATGAACGGCTTCGATCATGAGATGCGCACCCGCGTGCTGGGCATGGTGCCCCACGCGACCATCGAGTCCGGCGAGCCGATCAGCGACTGGCAAAGCCTGGCCGCCAAGGTCAAGCAGAACCCGCAGGTGACGGCCGTGGCGCCGTTTACCCAGATGCAGGGTCTGCTGACCAACAACGGCAAAGTCTCCAAAGTGCTGCTCAATGCCATCGACCCGGCGCTGGAACGCCAGGTGTCGATCATTGACAAGTTCATGCTGCAGGGAAAACTCGATGACCTCGCGCCCGGCAGTTTCGGCATCGTCATTGGCGACAAGGCGGCCGCCAAGCTCGGCGCGGCCATCGGCGACAAGCTGACCTTCGTCGCACCGGAAGTCACCGTGACCCCGGCCGGCATGTTCCCACGCATGAAACGCTTCACCGTCGTGGGCATCTTCCACGTCGGTGCCGGCGAGATCGACGGTTACCTGGGCGTCACCAACCTGCAGGACCTGGCGAAGCTGCACCGCTGGAAGCCGGATCAGGTGCAGGGCATCCGCCTGAAGTTCGACGACCTGTTCCAGGCCCCACGCACTGCGTGGAACATCGCCCAGCAGCTCGGCGAAGACCATTTCTACGCCCGCGACTGGACCCGCACCCACGGCAATCTGTATCAGGCGATCCGGATGGAAAAAGCCATGATCGGTCTGCTGTTGCTGCTGATCGTTGCCGTCGCTGCGTTCAACATCATTTCCACGCTGGTGATGGTGGTGAACGACAAGAAGGGCGATATCGCGATTCTGCGCACCCTTGGCGCCACACCGCGTTCGATCATGGCGATCTTCATGGTCCAGGGCACCGTCATTGGCGTGGTCGGCACGTTGATCGGCGCCGTGGTCGGGATTTTCGCCGCGCTGAACGTCAGCGCCGCGATCTCGGCCCTCGAAGGGCTGATCGGGCACAAATTCCTCAACGCCGACGTGTACTTCATCGATTACCTGCCGTCGCAAGTGCAGAGCCAGGATGTGTTGATGGTCTGCGCCGCCGCGTTGGTCCTGAGTTTCCTCGCCACCCTGTATCCAGCCTGGCGTGCCGCGCGCACCCAGCCTGCGGAGGCGCTACGTTATGAGTGAGTCGGGCATGAGTGATAAAGCAATCTTGAGCTGCCGCAACCTGGGCAAATCCTACGAGGAAGGCCCGGAGTCGGTAGAGGTACTGGCGGGTCTGCAGCTGGAGCTGCATCCGGGTGAGCGCGTGGCGATTGTCGGCACGTCGGGGTCGGGCAAAAGTACCTTGCTCAACCTGCTGGGCGGCCTCGACACGCCCACCAAGGGCAGCGTCTGGCTCGACGGCGAAGAGCTTTCGGCGCTGAGCGAGAAAAATCGTGGCCTGCTGCGTAACCGTTCCCTCGGGTTCGTGTACCAATTCCACCATTTGCTGCCGGAATTCACCGCGCTGGAAAACGTCTGCATGCCGCTGCTGATCGGCAAGACAGCGATCCCCGAAGCACGTCAGCGTGCGACGGCGTTGCTGGAGCGGGTAGGGCTGGGCCATCGCCTGGAGCACAAGCCGTCCGAATTGTCCGGTGGCGAACGCCAGCGGGTGGCCATCGCCCGCGCCCTGGTGAACAAGCCAGGCCTGGTGATGCTCGACGAGCCGACCGGCAACCTCGACTCCCACACCGCCCAGGGCATTCAGGATTTGATGCTGGAACTCAGCACCTCGATGCGCACGGCGTTCCTGGTGGTGACCCACGACATGAACCTGGCTCGTCAGATGGATCGCGTCCTGCATTTGCAGGAAGGTTGCCTGACGCCTATCTGATTGGTCGAAACCCGATGTCTGAAAAGGCGTCGGGTCTTTTTGTTTTTATACGGTGCCCCAGCGAATGTTCAGACCGTTATCGATCTTTATCGGCACGCGCTATACCCGCGCCAAGCGCCGCAATCGCTTTGTTTCGTTCATCTCGATGACCTCGATGATCGGCCTCGCCCTCGGCGTCCTGGCGATGATCGTGGTGTTGTCGGTGATGAACGGCTTCCAGCGCGAAATGAGTTCGCGCATCCTCGGCATGGTGCCTCACGCGACTATCGTCGGCGTCAATCCGATCGATGATTGGCAGCCGGTGGCCGCGGCCGCGATGAAAAATCCGGAAGTGACCGCCGCTGTGCCGTTCACCGAGATGGAAGGCATGCTCTCCTATAAAGGCACGATGCAGCCGATTCAGGTCAGCGGTGTCGATCCGGCGCTGGAAGGCAAGGTGTCGATCGTGGCTCAGCACATCGTTCAGGGCCGTCTCGATGCCTTGAAGCCAGGCGAGTTCGGCGTAGTGATCGGCGAGATCACAGCGCGACGGTTCCGCTTGAATGTGGGCGACAAGATCACCCTGATCGTGCCGGAAGTCAGCAACGCACCGGGCGGGATTACCCCGCGCATGCAGCGCCTGAACGTGGTTGGTGTGTTCAAGGTCGGTGCCGAGCTGGACGGTTCGATGGCGCTGATCCACGTTGCCGATGCCGCGCAGATGCAGCATTGGGAACCGAATCAGGTGCAGAGCGTGCGCCTGGCGGTGAAGGATTTATACGCGGCGCCGCAGGTATCCAGCGATATCGCGGGCGGCCTGGGCACGGCTTACAAGGCTGACGACTGGACCCACACCCAGGGCAGCCTGTTCAGCGCGATGAAAATGGAAAAAACCATGATCGGCTTGCTGTTGCTGATGATCGTTGCAGTGGCGGCGTTCAACATCATCGCGACACTGATCATGGTGGTGAACGACAAAGGCGCGGACATCGCGATCCTGCGCACCATCGGCGCCACGCCTCGGCAGATCATGGCGATTTTCATGGTCCAGGGCACGGTGATCGGGGTGGTCGGCACCTTGATCGGTGGCGTGCTCGGCGTGATTGCGGCGCTGAACGTCAGTGAGCTGGTGGGCTGGATGGAGCGGGTGAGCGGGCAGCACATCTTCAGTTCCGATGTGTATTTCGTCAGCAACTTGCCTTCGGAGTTGCAGGGTGGGGATGTGCTGTTGATCTGTTCTGCGGGGTTTGTGCTGAGCTTCCTGGCCACGGTTTACCCGGCATGGCGTGCGGCGAAGATCGAGCCGGCTCACGCGCTTCGGTATTCGTAATCCGGTAGACCGCTTTCGCGGGCAAGCCTCGCTCCTACAGGGTCTATGTCGATTGCATCTTTGCGTTCGACACAAAACCGTAGGAGCGAGGCTTGCCCGCGAAGGGGCCAGCCCTGCTGGCCTTAATCCCCTTTTGGCAACTCAATCACAAACCTGGTCCATCCATCAGCCGATTCACAACGAATCTGCCCACCATGGGCACGCACGATCGACTGGGTAATCGCCAATCCCAACCCCGCATGTTCACTGCTGCCTTCCTGTCTGGCCGGATCCGCCCGGTAGAAGCGATCAAACAAACGCGGCAGTAATGTCCCGTCAATGCCTTCGCCGCTGTTCTCAACCGTCAGGTTCAACGCTTCAGGTCGCTCGATAATCCGCACGCGAACCTCACCCTCGGCCGGCGTAAACCGCAACGCGTTGTCCAGCAAATTGGACAGTGCACGCCGCAGCATGCTGCGGTCACCCTCCATGCGCGCATGACCTTCACGACTCAGCGTCACCCGAGCGTCCTCGGCCAACGGCGCAAAAAACTCCAGCAACACATCCGCTTCCTCCGCCAACTCCAGCGGTTCGCGCTTGGGCGTCAGCAAACCATGGTCGGCTTTCGCCAGGTACAACATGTCGTTGACCAGTTGCGCCATCCATTGCAGTTCTTCGAGGTTGCTGTGCAGCGCCTCGCGGTAGTCCTCGATGGGCCGCGGGCGGGTGAGGGTGACCTGGGTGTGGGTCAGCAGGTTTGACAGTGGCGTGCGCAGCTCATGGGCGATGTCGGCGGAAAACGCCGAGAGCCGCTGAAACGAGTCGTCGAGGCGTCCGAGCATGGCGTTGAAGTGGTGGGCCATTTCCGCGAGTTCTGGCGGCATGTCGTCTTCGGGCAGGCGAGCGTTGAGCGATTGCGCCGAAACTCCGCGGGCGACCGCACTCATGCGGCGCAATGGACGCAGCCCGCTGCGCGCCGCCCAGGCACCGAGCAGCGCCGTGGCCAGGGCAGACAAACCCACGGTGAGCCAGATCAGGTGCTGCATGCGTTGCAGAAAGTGCTGGTGATGGGTGATGTCCAGCAGCAGGGTCAATTGTGGTGAATCAGGCTTGTCGACAAACAATGGAGCGTTCAGGACGCGGTAGTCGGTGTCGTTGTCGTTAATGGTCGATAAGCCCGGTTTGTGCGGGAGCTTGTCGGGTACACGCGTGGAGCTGTCATACCAGCGTTGGCCATCGCTGCCGGTAATGCGCAGTGAAAGATCAGCCTCACGACTCAATTCATCCGCCAGCCTGATTTCGCTGTCACTCGATCGGATATCGTGAAGCGCCCGACGCAAACCGATCAACTTACCGTCCAGCAACTGCTGATCCAGTTCAACAAAATGCGCTTCGCTGGCGCGACTGAACAACACCCCGGCAAACAACGAAACCACGGCAGTGCAGGCGGCAAACAGCAACGCGAGGCGGCTGCTCAAGGACAATCGGCGCATCAGGCAGGACGCTCTTCAAGGACATAACCCATGCCGCGCACGGTGTGGATCAACTTGTTCGGGAATTCGTCGTCGATCTTCAGGCGCAACCGGCGGATGGCGACTTCGATGACATTGGTGTCGCTGTCGAAGTTCATGTCCCAGACCTGCGAAGCAATCAGCGACTTGGGCAACACTTCACCCTGACGTCGCAGGAGCATTTCCAGCAGGGCGAATTCCTTGGCGGTCAGGTCGATGCGTTGACCGCTGCGTTCGACGCGGCGACGGATCAAATCCAGGCGCAAATCGGCCAGTTGCAGGCTGGTTTCCTGAGGCGGGGCGCTGCCACGGCGCAACAGGCTGCGGACCCGGGCCAGCAGTTCGGAGAAGGCGAACGGCTTGACCAGGTAATCGTCGGCGCCGAGTTCGAGGCCGTGGACCCTGTCTTCCACCGCATCTCGCGCTGTCAGAAAAAGTACCGGCGTTTCGAGGCCGGCGCTGCGCACGGCTTGCAGGATCTGCCAGCCATCGCGCCCCGGCAGCATCACATCGAGGATCAATAGCGCGTAATCGCCGCTCAGCGCCAATTGCAGACCGGAGTTGCCGTCGGCCACCAGCTCGGCGTTGAATCCGGCCTCGGCCAGGCCCTGGCGCAGGTAGTGGCCGGTTTTCGGTTGGTCTTCGACGATCAGTAGTTTCATGGGCGACTCGAGGTAAGTGGAACGAACGCTTTATACCGTGGGCAGCGTCAGTACAGGCCAACCTGACAAAGTTGTAATCTGGCCGTCAGCTTGTGGGCAGTGGCTGCAGTTTAAAGTTTTCCACAGGCTGAACCTTATCTTGTTGGAGTACGACTATGTTTTTGCGCACACCTCTGATGCTGGTTGCGTGTTTGCTGGCGCTGAGCTCGCCGGCGTGGGCAGCGCCGACGCACACCTACGACTTCGGTCAACCGGCTCCGGCCGCAAAGGCGGGCCGCAGCGTCGAAGTGGTGATGGGTGACATGTCGTTTACGCCCAAGGCCATCGATATCAAGGCCGGTGAGACGATTCGTTTTGTGCTGGTGAATAAAGGCCAGTTGCTGCACGAATTCAACCTCGGCGACGCGGCGATGCATGCAAAACATCAGCAGGAAATGTTGAAGATGCAGCAGAGCGGCATGCTCACGCCTACAGGCATGAAGGAAATGGACCACAGTTCGATGGCCGGCATGGATCACGGAATGATGAAACACGATGACCCGAATAGTGTCCTCGTCGAACCCGGCAAAACCGCCGAGCTGACCTGGACCTTCACCAAGGCCACCAGTCTGGAATTTGCCTGCAATATCCCTGGCCACTATCAGGCTGGCATGGTCGGCAAGTTGACTGTCAGTCAGTAAGCACTCAAAGACGGGAGCAAAGGCTGGTAGAATCCGCTGATTCTTCAGTCAGGTTTCCGCCATGCATCCCGCAGCCGAACACTCGCCGCTGGGCAAATCCAGCGAATACATCGCCACTTACACGCCGTCCTTGCTGTTCCCGATCCCGCGCACCGCGAAATGGGCCGAGCTGGGTCTGACGGCTGAAACCCTGCCGTACAAGGGCGTGGATTTCTGGAACTGCTTCGAGCTGTCGTGGCTGTTGCCGTCCGGCAAACCCGTGGTGGCGATCGGCGAATTCAGCATCCCGGCGGATTCGCCGAACATCATCGAATCCAAGTCGTTCAAACTGTACCTGAACTCGCTGAACCAGACGCCGTTTGCCGACACCGCGAGCCTTGAAGCGACGCTGGTGAAAGACCTGTCCGCTGCGGCGGGTAAACCGGTTGGCGTGCGGATTCGCAGCCTGAAAGACGTTGAAGCCGAAGGCGTCGTGGCGCTGCCGGGCGTGTGCATCGATGATCTGGAGATCAGCGTCAGCAACTACGAGCATCCGCGTCCGGAGCTGCTGCGTTGCGACGAGTCGCGCGTTGTCGAAGAGAGCGTGCACAGTCATCTGCTCAAGTCCAATTGCCCGGTTACCAGCCAGCCGGACTGGGGCAGCGTGGCGGTGGAATACCGTGGCGCGGCGCTGGATCATGCGAGTTTGCTGGAGTACATCGTGAGTTTCCGCCAGCACTCGGACTTCCATGAGCAGTGCGTGGAGCGGATTTTCCTCGACCTGCAGCGGCTGCTGAAACCCGAGAAACTGACGGTGTATGCGCGCTATGTGCGGCGTGGAGGGTTGGATATCAACCCGTATCGCAGCACTG
The DNA here is from genome assembly GCF_024169315.1 of Pseudomonas migulae. NCBI lineage: Bacteria > Pseudomonadati > Pseudomonadota > Gammaproteobacteria > Pseudomonadales > Pseudomonadaceae > Pseudomonas > Pseudomonas migulae. The sequence goes on from NZ_JALJWR010000001.1 coordinate 6,073,976, forward strand.
AAGACGTTCAACTGCCGAACCACCGTCTGGTCCGCCAATAAAGATCTAATGTGGGAGCGGGCTTGCTCGCGAATGCGGTGTATCAGTCGGCATTGATGGTGCCTGATAAACCGCATTCGCGAGCAAGCCCGCTCCCACAGGGGAATGCGTTACAAATCGTAGATATGAAAAAGCCCCGCTATCGCTAGCGGGGCTTTTTTGTATCCGGTGGCTTCAGATCCCCATATTGCCCAAGGCCTGCACGATGTTGCGCAGTGTGCCGGCGAGAGTAGGGTGCTCAATTTCGAAACGTTCTACGGCCAAATTCACATTGTCGGAGAGGCTGGAGTCCTGGGTTTTGGTTTCCAGTTCAATCTCAAGTTCGATCTGTTGCATCAGTGCATGCAGGTCTTCGCGCTCGGCTTCCGTCAGCGGCGGATTCTGTTCCAATTGCTCGCGCAGAGTATTGAGCTGTTCTTGCAGTTCGCGGGCAGGCATGGCGTTCTTCCTTTTATCGATAGGCACTGGCATAGACCGTAGCAGCGCGCCAAAGGTCTATGGCTGACCTTTAGATTAATCCACTCGCGCGAAACCTGCATGATCCGGGTCAGGGCTTTTCACCCTTGAGGCGACGCAGGCTGATGTCGGCCAGGCAGTTGTCGAGTTCGCCCAGGTGATCGATCACTGAGTGCACGCCCAGACTGAACAGCTGCACCGTCGCCTTGCCGCGCAGGTGTTCGCGTTCCTTCTGGCTCAAGGCCTGCCATTCGCTGGGCGCCAGCCCGCAAAGCGAGCCGCAGGAGGCCAGGCCAATCGTCCACAGCCCGGCGTTCAGGCCCGACTGCAGCAGTCGCGGTTCGCCGCTGACCAGCACGCAGCCATCCAGGCGCTCGACATTCAGCGCCATCAAGGCTTCCCAGCACGCATTCGGCGCGGGCCAAGGATTGATTGTTGCGGGGTGTTGCGAAGGTTTGATCCATTCCGGTAGAGCGGCCGCCAGGGAATGGCTGAGGGCAGGGGCGAGTTCGTCGAGCCAGGCACAGGGAATCTGCTGACGTTGCAGGCTGTGCAAACTGTCCAGGGCACCCGGCGTGACCTCGGCGTGCTCGGCAGAATGGGCGTCGTGCTGGCGCGTGCGGGCGCCGAAATCCACCAGGCATCCGCTGAGGCCGAACAGGACGGCGGTCAGGCTGGGTGCGGCGAGGGGCAAGGCTTCGGCGTGCGGCATGTCAACGTCCCTGAAATAGCGACAAGGCTATGCGTGGCCGGTGACAGTTGGATGACATTGATGTGAATCACTCACACTCAGGGCGAATCATCCGAACGCCATCACGCACGATACTGCCTAAAGCGGCTTTTCCACCTTATACTAACCAGCTTCATGCCCGGGCCAAGACGCCCGCGCCAGTACAAACCAAGGAGTTTTCTATGCGCTGGAGCAATCATCTAGCTCAGCTTTTCGTATGCGCCAGTGTGTTACTGGCTCCGTTCGTTGCCCAGGCAGCCTCGGAAGACGACCCTTGGGAAAGCATCAACCGTCCTATCTACAAATTCAACGATGTGGTCGATACCTATGCGCTGAAGCCGTTGGCGCAGGGCTACCAGTTCGTCACCCCGCAGTTTCTCGAAGACGGCATCCACAACATGTTCCGCAACGTCGGTGATGTCACCAACCTTGCCAACAACATCTTGCAGGCCAAACCGGCCGCGGCCGGGGTCGATACCGCGCGCCTGATCTTCAACACCACGTTCGGCGTGCTGGGCTTCTTCGACGTGGGCACCAAAATGGGCCTGAACCGCAGCGACGAAGACTTCGGTCAGACGCTGGGCTACTGGGGTGTAGGCAGCGGCCCGTACGTGATGCTGCCGTTGCTCGGCCCAAGCACTCTGCGTGATGCTCCGGCGAAATACGTCGATGGCTACACCGGCCCATACCCGTACATTCACGATGTGCCCGTGCGTAATTCGATCTTCGGCCTGAACATCGTCGACACCCGCGCCAGCCTGCTGTCGGCCGAGAAGCTGATCAGTGGCGACAAGTACACCTTCATCCGCAATGCGTACTTGCAGAACCGCGAATTCAAAGTGAAGGACGGTCAGGTCGAAGACGATTTCTGATTTCGACCGATAAAACGAAGAAGGCGGCCAGTTGGCCGCCTTCTTTGCTTTTGGATCCGGGTTATTTCATCTTCAAGATTGTAAGGCCGAGTTTCTGACTGCCGCCGTCCTGTTCTTTGACCCACACCACTTCGGTGTCGGCTTCGAGGCCTTTGAGCGCCGCATGATCGGAATCGATCCGCACGCTCAGGCGGTCGCCGACCTTGAACAAGCGAGGCGCCTCAACCTGCATGCCACTGCTGGAAAGGTCGATGCAGACGGCTGCAACCTCGTCCCCTTCGTGAATAAGCGCGACATCGGCATCGACCCGCATGCGGATGAAATCACGCTTTTCACTGTAGTCCCGATCGGTTTGACTCATGGGCTTCGTCCTTCCATTGAGTTACGGTTTTGTCTGTTCTTATAACTCCCGGTGATTTGACAAGTAAAGACGTCAAGCGACCATCGGCGTGAGCTTGAAACGCCCCGCGGATGGGAGTACCGTCTGCGCCTTAGAAGGGCACCTCTGGTGTGCCTGTGAGTAGGGTGAATGCCCGAAAGCGGTGCAACAGAGAGGCTAGAAAGCGAATCCAGTAGTGTGCGCGGGGTCAATTGCCCAGCCTGCTACGCCAACCTAATTCTGGCGCCGTTTGCCCACATGCCAAAAACCAGTGCCACGCTGCTGATAATCGATGATGACGAAGTAGTGCGCGCGAGCCTCGCCGCCTATTTGGAAGACAGTGGTTTCAGCGTCTTGCAGGCCAGCAATGGCCAGCAGGGTCTTCAGGTATTCGAGCAATACAAGCCCGACTTGGTCATCTGCGATCTGCGCATGCCGCAGATGGGCGGACTCGAACTCATCCGCCAGGTCACCGAGCGGTCACCGCAAACCCCAGTTATTGTGGTGTCGGGTGCCGGCGTGATGAACGACGCGGTCGAGGCCTTGCGCCTGGGCGCGGCGGATTACCTGATCAAGCCTCTCGAAGATCTGGCCGTGCTCGAGCACTCCGTGCGCCGGGCCCTGGATCGCGCGCGCCTGCTGCTGGAAAACCAGCGCTACCGCGAGAAGCTGGAAAAGGCCAACCGCGAGCTCGAAGCCAGCCTGAACCTGCTCCAGGAAGACCAGAACGCCGGTCGCCAGGTGCAGATGAACATGCTGCCGGTCAGCCCCTGGACCATCGACGAGTTCCAGTTTGCTCACCAGATCATCCCGTCGCTGTACCTGTCGGGTGATTTCGTCGACTACTTTCGGGTCGACGAGCGTCGGGTAGCGTTCTACCTGGCGGACGTTTCCGGTCATGGTGCCTCTTCAGCCTTCGTCACCGTGCTGCTGAAATTCATGACCACGCGCTTGTTGTTCGAATCCAAGCGCAACGGCACATTGCCGGAATTCAAGCCTTCAGAGGTCCTTGGTCATATCAACCGGGGCCTGATCAGTTGTAAGCTGGGTAAACACGTCACAATGGTCGGTGGAGTCATCGACGAGGAGACAGGTTTGTTGACCTATAGCATCGGCGGTCATTTGCCGTTGCCTGTGTTGTACACGCCAGACAGTGTCCGTTATCTGGAAGGGCGTGGTCTGCCGGTGGGCCTCTTCAATGAAGCCACCTACGAAGACCACGTGCTGGAACTGCCGCCGACGTTCAGCCTGACGCTGATGTCTGATGGCATTCTGGACCTTTTGCCAGAACCTACACTCAAAGAAAAAGAAGCGGCTTTGCCCCAGCGGGTCAAGGCAGCGGGCGGCACCCTGGATGGGTTGCGGCAGGTTTTTGGATTGGCCACGCTAGGGGAGATGCCGGATGATATCGCCCTGTTGGTGTTGAGCAGGAATCTTTAATGAGTACCGGTAGAATCCAGTTCGCCGAGCAGGACGGCACCTTCGTCCTGAAGTTCGTCGGTGAAGTTCGCCTGACCCTGTGTTCGGCGTTGGATGCGACTATTGAGCGGATCTTCACGGCGTTGAATTTCAACGCGATCGTGATCGACCTGACCGAAACCCGCAGCATCGACAGCACCACCCTTGGCCTGCTGGCCAAATTGTCGATCCTGTCGCGGCAAAAGGTCGGCCTGCTGCCGACCGTCGTCACCACCCACGAAGACATCACCCGTCTGCTGCAGTCCATGGGCTTCGAGCAGGTGTTCAACATCGTTGACCGCCCGATCCCGTGCCCTGAGTGCCTGACCGACCTGCCAGACCAGGATCAGTCCGAGGAAGTGGTGCGGATCAAAGTGCTCGAAGCGCACAAGATCCTGATGGGGCTGAACGATTCGAATCGTGAAGCGTTCCATGATCTGGTGAATGCGCTGGAGCGGCATTGATCTCAAGGTGATGTAGTCCGCGGACTGGCCTGTTCGCGGGCAAGCCTCGCTCCTACGGTTTTGCGTCGTTCAAATGACCACGACCCGACACATTCCCCTGTAGGAGCGAGGCTTGCCCGCGAAAGCGCCCCGCACGACCTCCTCATCCGTCAGCGCGAAGCCAACACCAGACAAACATCCACAAAAAAGGGCGAACCCAATGGGTTCGCCCTTTTGTATTGCGTCGAAACTAGATCACAGCTTGGCCTGCAGCAGCGCCTCAAGCTTCTCCTGATCCCGGGCAAACTGACGAATCCCCTCAGCCAGTTTCTCGGTCGCCATCGCATCTTCGTTGGACAACCAACGGAACTGCGCTTCATTCAGGCTCAAACGCGCCTCACCGGCATGGCCCGGCGCCAATTTGCGCTCCAGCTTGCCCGTATCCGCCGCCAATTTGCGCTCCAGCTTGCCCGTATCCGCCGCCAGCTTGTCGATCAAGTCCGGGCTGATGGTCAAACGGTCGCAACCGGCCAACTGCTCGATCTGATTCAGATTACGGAAGCTCGCGCCCATGACCACGGTCTTGTAGTCATTGGCCTTGTAGTAGTTGTAAATGCGCGTCACCGACTGCACGCCCGGATCATCCGCGCCGGTGTAGTCGTTGCCGTTGGCCTTCTTGTACCAGTCGTAGATCCGACCCACGAACGGCGAAATCAGGAACACACCTGCATCCGCACACGCCGCCGCTTGCGCGAACGAGAACAGCAGCGTCAGGTTGGTCTGGATGCCTTCTTTTTCCAGAATCTCGGCAGCGCGGATGCCTTCCCAGGTGGAAGCGATCTTGATCAGCACGCGGTCGCGGCCGATGCCGGCCTTGTCGTACAGCTCGATCAGACGGTGCGCACGCTTCAATACGGCGTCAGTGTCGAACGACAGGCGCGCATCCACCTCAGTGGAAATACGGCCAGGAATCACCTTCAGAATTTCTTGCCCTACCGCAACGCCAAAACGGTCACTGGCCAGGCCCACATCGCCCTTGCAGTCGCTGACGCAAGCGTTCAGCAATTCGGCATAACCAGGAATGGCCGCCGCTTTGAGCAGCAGGGAAGGGTTGGTGGTAGCGTCCACCGGTTTAACGCGAGCGATCGCTTCGAAGTCGCCGGTGTCGGCAACCACGGTGGTCATCTGTTTGAGTTGTTCCAGCTTGGAAGTCATGGGCGTGCTCTGTCCTATGGGTCTAATGACATTACCCGAGCGCTGACAGCCACTCAAGGGTGTGTGTACGTATCGAGGGCCTCAGCGGCAACAACCTGAAAACGGCTGTTTGAATGGCGGGGCGCAGTATCGATAAATACGATGCCAAATCAGACCACAGGTTCAACCCAGGCGACCGTTAACGCCCAGAAGGTCCACAGTCATGACTTCAGTTCGCCAATACGTCTCGGAAAACGTCAGGGCGAATAGCTGCGATATGAAGGAGCGATCGTGCAGCCCCAGAAGGGGACCGTCGTCCTTGTTCCCACTCCTGCAGAGTGCGTACGGAAACGCCCAGCAGCTCCGCAAACTTCGGTTGTGATAGACCGGTTTTGCTTCGGGCCTCTGCAGCCTCGGTTACTTCAACTTTGTGAACGTCGCCGTGTAGGCCGGCTTTGACTTCAAGAATCGACGCCAACAGTTCTTCGCCAATATTGCGTTTGGCATCCCGTTCCATCAGTTCTTTTTCAGTTAGGGGCATGATTCAGCTCCTTTGCGATTTTGCGCAGTATATGCGCGGGGATGTTCTCTGTGGCGCCTTTGCCGTAGATCAGCAATGTGACCAAGGCGCCGCTGGCAAGTTGCGCGATGTAGATAATTCTAACCGCGCCACTTTTACCGCGACCATCCATGCTCCAACGCACTTTTCGGCATCCCTCCGAGCCCGGGATCACTGCGCCTGCGTCCGGATTGTTTGCCAGATAGGACATGAACGCACCGCGTTCTTCTTCAGTCCAGTAATCCGGCCAGAGTTTTGTAAATATCTTGGATTCAATGATTGTCAGCATGGTTGCGATCATACGTCTTTGACGTAGTGGCTGACAATTGGAGGCTAATTGCCTTTTATTAGATCCGGCGACGGGTTCGGCTCACAACTCCTATCGTCTTGGACCGCTTGCAGATAAGACCTTTGAGCGCATGAACCGAGCCCGTCTTGGCCAAAAATTCAACACTGCCGTCTCGCAACGTTACAAATTCGACGTGATCACCTGCGGCCAACCCGAGCGAGGTGCGAACCTGCGCCGGAATGGTAATTCGTCCTTGCGTCGTTAGCCTCGCAGTTGCCATCAATGACACTCCATTAACGTAGCTAGGGACTTTCCGGTTACCGCCCCTCCAACAACTCCGCCGCCTGATCCAGCAACACCAAAGGCTCCTTGGCCTTGTGAATATCCACCGACAACAACTGCCGAAACTTGCGTGCCCCCGGAAACCCGGTGCCCAGCCCCAGCACATGCCGGGTGATGTGATGCATCGAGCCGCCCGCATCAATGTGCGCCGCTATGTAAGGCCGCAACTGCGCCAGCGCCTCGGCCCGGCTGATCACCGGCGCCGTGCTGCCGAACAGTTGCTGATCCACCTCGGCCATCACATAAGGATTGTGATACGCCTCACGGCCGAGCATCACACCGTCGAACGTCTGCAAATGCTCGTGACAGGCCTCCAGCGTCTTGATCCCGCCGTTGAGAATGATCTCCAGCTCCGGAAAATCCTTCTTCAACTGCGCCGCCACGTCATACCGCAGAGGCGGAATGTCGCGATTCTCCTTCGGCGACAACCCCTCCAGAATCGCAATCCGCGCATGCACCGTAAAACTCGTGCACCCGGCATCGCGAACCGTGCCGACGAAATCACACAACTCCTCGTAACTGTCCCGCCCATTAATCCCGATGCGATGCTTCACCGTCACCGGAATCGACACCGCGTCACGCATCGCCTTCACACAATCCGCCACCAACTGCGGATGCCCCATCAGCACCGCGCCGATCATATTGTTCTGCACCCGATCACTCGGGCAGCCGACATTCAGGTTCACCTCGTCATAACCGTGCTCCTGCGCCATGCGCGCGCAAGCGGCCAGGTCCAGCGGGACGCTGCCGCCGAGTTGCAGGGCGAGCGGGTGTTCGGCTTCGTTGTGACGCAGGAAGCGGTCGTGATCGCCGTTGAGGAGTGCGCCGGTGGTGACCATTTCGGTGTAGAGGAGGGCGTGCTTGGAGAGCAGGCGTAGGAAATACCTGCAATGCCTGTCAGTCCAATCCATCATCGGGGCGACGGAGAAGCGGCGGGAGAGCGGGGCGGGCGTGGCGGTGATTGGGGGCATTGGCGGTTCTGGAATGGGTGAGGCTGGGAGGTGGGGAGTTTATCAGGATTGGGGTTGCGGGGCTTAGGCGAGTCTTGTTGCCGTTGTTCAGGGCATCTGAACAACGGCATGAGAGGAATTCGACGATGGGGGACGAGATTGCATGGTAAAGAGAAACCGAACCCCGTCATTTCAATAACGGGGTGCTAGTCCAGAGCAGTTGAAGAGCTGGTGTAAAGTAAGGGAACAACTGAACTCTGCAGGGTGCATTTCGATCCAGAGAGTTCGTTTAGACGATCTTCAACCCTTCGAAAGGGTTCCAGCCTTGCGAACCTTTTACCTGTTTCAGGTAGTAGGCATAGTTGACGCTCAACCCATACATAAGTGCAAAGACGACGTTCAGGCCGCTGCCTAAGGCTTTGGGCATTTCATAGCCGAGGATTGCAAAGGTGAACGTCAGGCCGAAGGTGATGCCAACGATGATCGCTATGAGTGCCAGGTTCTTTTTCCACAGACCGAGCACAAAAAGATAAATCGGCCCGAAGAAAATAGCGATGAAGTTTATATTGATCAGCATGCGCTTACGGGTCGGTAGTTGCTTGAGCGCCGAACTGAAGTTGGGGCTTTTGGGGCTGCCGTTCTGATTGAAAAAAGCGAAACGCTCTTTCCATTTTGGGCTGGCATTGTCGGTTTGCAATTCATCCGTGTTGCTCATGTTCTGTCCTTTTTTGGGTGGCGCTCGGTCGAGGTATCGACCAGATTTTCTTTCAGTGTGCTTGGTATCGCGTTTTCTGCAGGCCAGTGGCCAATGTTGCGGGGTGAGTTTCCGGCAGCGTATGAAATTTCACAAGCCATTATGTTTGGCCGAGACTTCGTTCGTTTCCTCTCACGTACCCGCAGAGAACCGCAAGTTGATCTTGAGTATCATCAAAGTCGTGCTGATCGTCGGTGTTTTGTTTCTGAGCGTGTGCTCGGGTGAATCATGAGTTCGAAGGGGCGTCCGAGGAGGGCGCCCCTTTGTGACATCAGGACCGCTCAGCATCCATACGTCGCGCAACGACATCTAGAACATCACAGCCATCGCGCAAGGGTATGCAGCAAAGCATTGCGAAGTCGCTGAGTATCACCGAGTCCGTGGTGATGTCGCCGCGCATCGCGAGGTTTTCCAGGATCTGCGTTACCGCGCCAATTCGGTAGCGTGCGGTGCTAAGCAGTGAATGCAGCGGTTGGGTGGTGTTTACATACAACGAGGGAAGGTCGTCTGCGTTGCTGGTTAAAGCCATATATTCTTTCATGAGTGATTGCCTTGAAGTGAAGTGAGATCACCTACCACTCGTTGTCGCCAAACAATGGGTGGTAGCTGTACGCGGGTTGGCGAACCGGACAAGGCACAAACCGGCAGACCCGAAGATCTCCCACGCACAGCCACCAAAAAAAAGGTAGCCAAGTGCGTTTAGAAACTCTCCGAGCTGGCTCGGAGGATTCTGTGCCTTATCATCGAGTCGCCAAACCCGATACGCCATTTGGGCGTGGACCGGACTATAGGCCTCGTGACAAAAGCACAGCAATGGACAAGTGTACGGACAATTCCCAGAGTCGTGTAGGACGTTACTCTTTTAACAGTTTGTCTGGAAAAGTCCCTTTTTTTGCCTCAAGCAATCACTACCTGAACAAACGCTGTCGCCCAGCAAAGTTTCATAATTCCCGGCGGGCTTGCGGCATAGGATGACTCCCCAAGGTCACCGCGCTTCCAACCCACAGGAAACTGAAAAATGATCTCGAACCTCTTTAAAGTCGCTCTGATCGCCGGTGCGTTGCTATTGAGCGCCTGTTCGGGTGCGAGCACTCATAGCGAATATTCGGAAGCCACCCTGCCGTCTGCCGGTTTTGGTCCGGGGCCTACCAACAACCCCAATAAGATGAATTTCCATGGCAGTGCGCTCGGCAACAGCTTCGGCGAGTACGGTTCGGGGTTGTTGCACGACGATTAACGGCGGAAGTGTTTCCGCCGTTTTGCGTTTTGCCTGATGTGCCGTCTGCTTTGGGTTGGCGACTGCTGCGCAGTCGGACGCAGGCTTCGCCAGCTGCTACATGGGGTGTGTAGGTGGCGTCTATTTGGGCTCGGGTGTCGCTATCCATTGGCCCAATACTTTTTGGTAGTTGCCTGTGACTTTGGCCAGGTGCAACCACTGATCGACGTACAACTTCCAAGTCATGTCATCACGCGGCAGCAAGTAAGCCTTCTCACCGTATTGCATGAATTGCTTCGGGTTCACCGCGCACAGACCGGGTTTGAGTTTCTGCTGATACAGCGCTTCCGAAGCATCGGTGATCATCACGTCAGCCTTCTTGTCCAGCAGCTCCTGAAAGATGGTCACGTTGTCGTGAAGGCTCAATTGCGCCTTGGGCAAAAACGCGTGAACAAAGGCTTCGTTGGTACCACCAGCCGGTTCAACCAAGCGAACCGAAGGCTGGTTGATTTGCTCGATGGTCTGGTACCGCGCCTGATCCTCGCAACGCACTAACGGGATTTTGCCGTCGACATCCAGCGTGGTGCTGAAGAAGGCTTTTTTCTGTCGTTCAAGCGTGACCGAGATCCCGCCCATGCCGATGTCGCATTTGCCCGCCAGCATGTCGGGCATCAGGGTTTTCCAGGTGGTCTGCACCCACTCGACCTTGACGCCGAGGCTGTCGGCCAGTGAGCGGGCCATGGCGATGTCAATGCCCGAGTATTCGCCGTCCTCGGCTTTGACGGTATAGGGTTTGTAGTCGCCCGTCGTACACACGCGCAGTTGACCCTGTTGGATGACGCTGTCCAGATGCGATTGCTCTGCCTGAGCGGCAAACGACAGAGCGAGCAGGCCACCGAGCATCATTGTACTTTTTACGTTTTTCATTGTTATCCGGCTTCCATGATGGAGTGGGGCTGAGAGTACCTACTTTCTGCCGCGCCGCTCAACATCATCCTCGCCGGGGCGGACTCAGTGACAGCAGCAACTCGAACCGCCGCAGCCAGATTTCTTCTTTACGCCTTCATGTTTGTCTTCTGCCAGTACGCTTGCTGGATACCCTGCCTCCTTCAGTGCGGATAACAGAACATCGCTCTCGGCCACCCCAGTCACCTTGACCCGACCGGACGCCAGATCGACAGTCACTTCACCCACCCCGGCGAGCGGCTGCAACGCGGCGTTGATGTGTTTGACACAGCTCCCGCAGCTCATGCCTTCGACTTGCAGGTCGGTGCTGTTCATTGTGTAAGCCTCTTTTACTGTGAGTGGCAGGTGGTGATGACGTGGATCGATCGTTGACCCTGCCACGATGGCAAGGTCAAGCGCTTCTTTAAGGGTGTTAGTTGTTCATCGGCATCTTCATCATGCTCGACTGCTGATCCATCATTTTCATCATCATGCCCATCATCTGGTCTGAGCGGTCCTTGCCGCCGGACATGCCTTTGCCCATTCCCATGCCTTGGCAATGGTTGTGCATCATGCCCATGCTGTCCTTCATCGTGGTCATGCCTTCTTGCATGGCGGCCTGGCGTTCGGCCGGGGTTTTGGCAGCGATCATTTTTTCGTGGGCCGCTTGCATCTTTTGCATCTGTTCGCTCATGGCCTTGTCTTGCGTGGTGGTGGAGGCGGTGGCCGGTGTGGTTGGCGGTGTGTCGGGGTGATGTTCCTCGACGGCCAGAGCAACCAATGGGCTACTGATGAGCAGTGCGGCGACGAGTGCTTTGAAGTGCGAATGCATGGCAATCTCCAGTGAGTCAGGGACGTACAGGACTATTGAGCCGCGCTATAGACGTGAAGCCAAAGGGGGGGCGGCCTTAATTCAGGACGCTCGGAGAACGGTTTTAATCGTTGACGCGAACGAAGCGCAGGCGTGCTGGCGGCCACAGTACGAGCACTTGGCGGATCAGCAGCGGTAGGTAAGCTCGGAACCGTGTACCTGATCCGAGGGATTACCTTGAGCTTAGTCCCGAGCAAGAGGCCGTCATTGATCCATATCAAGTTGTGCTGCTTTACGTTACTCCGCGCTCATCTCCATTTCCGGACTCAACGTCCCCAACCAAGCCACCAACCCCACAATCAACACCGCCGCCGCCAATTCAACCACCACGCTGCGCCGCAACGTATTCGCTGCCACCCGATACTGACCCTCACGCAACGACCGCTGCAAAAACGGCCCCAGGTGAAACCGGTTCAACGCGACGAGCACCAGCATCCCGGCAAACAGCGCGATTTTGATGGACAGCAAAATCCCGTAGGTACTGAGCAAGACATCGTCGAGCGTTGGCCCCACGATGAACAGGTAATTCACGACGCCCGTGACCGTGATGACGGCCACGATCACCGCGCCCACCCATTCAAATCGGCTGACAGCCCGAGCCAGTAACCTGATCCGCTCTTCCGTTTGCAGCGCGTTAATTTTCGCCATCCACGCAAACGCCACCAATGCGCCAACCCAGGCACCCGCTGCCAGCAGGTGCAGAATGTCCACCGCAAAATGCCAATACCGACGGCTGCCTTCATCCATCGCCCCATGACCGTTCCAGGCCAGGCTGGCCAAGGCGATAGCGCCGGCAAAAGAGGCGATCAGCAGGCTGAATCCGGGCGCACGGTGATTGAGCATCACCGCCAGACTGGCGATAACCAGCGCGATGATACGCACGACCCAGGCCAACCCGACATCCGTCTCAAACACCATCATCTCGATATGCGGACGCAGCTCGGCAAAGTCCGTTTCACCGCTCATGGCGCTCGCCATCATCACCATGCTGGCGACAGAAAGCAGCACGCCCAGCAACGCCGTTCCCGTCAACATCGACCGAAACGGCAACACCGCCCCCGATATCCGTTCCTGTCCTTTAAGGCTATACAGCCCAAACAACCCCATCCCAAACAGCAGCATCAAATCCACGTACAACCCAAACCGCAGTGCAATGCTGATCCAGTCGCTCATCAATCACTTCACTTTGAACGTGACATTGCCGGTGATCGGATGAGTGTCCGAAGACACCGCTCGCCATTCGACTTTGTAGGTGCCGGCAGGCAAGGGCGAGAGCGGGGTGATGAGCATGGTTTTCGGATCGCTGCCGCCGGAGACTTTGGCCTTCATTGGCATGGGGGAGTGCGCCATGCCGGGCATTTCCGTCATGACCAGTTTTGCGCCGGAGAACTGGGTCATGAGGTTTTCGGAAAAGTGCAGTTCGATCTTGCCTGGTGCCGCGCCCTCCGCACCTTCAGTGGGCGTGGAGGAGAGCAGTTTCGGGTGCGCCTGAGCCAATCCACTCACGAGCAAGCCGATGACAACAGCGGTGATTTTGATTGTGCGCATGCAAGGCCTCTTTACCGCTCGAAGCGGTTGTTTTTGGTTTTTGAGTCAACGCGTTTAGAACCACAGCCGAACGCCGAGAACAAGGCGCGCTTCGCTGCGATCCTCACCGTCGTCCCTGGCGTAATCCGCGGTTCTGCCGTAGGTGCGGTTCCAGGTCACGCCGATGTATGGGGCGAATTCCCGGCGAATTTCATAGCGCAACCGCAGCCCGGCTTCGGTGTTGGACAGACCGGAACCAATGCCGCGTTGCGGATCGTTTTTGCCGTAGACATTCAGTTCGGCAGTCGGCTGCAAAATGAGCCGGTTGGTCAGCAGGATGTCGTAGTCACCTTCCAGTCGCGCGGCGGTCTGGCCGCCTTCGCCGATGAACGCCGTGGCCTCGGTTTCAAAGTTGTAGAGCGCCATGCCTTGTACGCCGAACGCGGCCCAGGTTTGCGGGGCACCGGGTTTGAAATCCTGGCGCACACCGGTCACCACGTCCCACCACGAGGAGATGGCATGCCCCCACAGCGCCTGGATTTCGGCGTCTTCGGTTTTGCCGTTGCTGCGTTCGCCTTCGGAGCGCAGCCACAGACGGTCGATGTCGCCACCAATCCAGCCGGAGAGATCCCAGGCCAGCGCACTGCCGTCGTCGGCGTCCTGCCATTCGAGTTTGTCGGCGAGGAAGTAGTGGTTGAGCGCGGAGTCGTGCACGTTATGGCCGTCGGGGCTGACGAAGACGGCGGCGCGGTCGGTGTCGGTCAAAACCGGGATCGGCGTGCGGCTTTCGGTGGGCGCAGCGGGCTGCATCTGGCCGTCGTCCATGCTTTGCATCTGGCTATGGTCCATGCCCTGCATCTGGCTGTGATCCATGTTCTGCATGTCGTCGGTCGCGGCCATCGCCGAAGAGAGTGTCAGGCTCGCGGTCACGAATGCCAAAGAGATCGGGGTGAGTCTGGTCATGGTTTAGGCGCCTCATTCTTCCACGCGAACTTCACGGAACATGCCCATTTCCATGTGGTACAGGAGATGGCAGTGATAGGCCCAGCGGCCGAGCGCATCGGCCGTTACGCGATAGCTGCGTCGGGAGCCGGGTGGCATGTCGATGGTGTGTTTGCGCACCATGAACTGGCCGTTTTCATCTTCGAGGTCGCTCCACATGCCGTGCAGGTGGATGGGGTGGGTCATCATCGTGTCGTTAACCAGCACGATGCGCACGCGCTCGCCGTACTTGAGGCGCAGCGGTTCGGCGTCGGAGAATTTCACGCCGTTGAACGACCAGGCGAACTTCTCCATGTGGCCGGTGAGGTGCAGCTCGAGGGTGCGGCTTGGGTCGCGGCCGTCCGGGTCGTCGAAAGTGCTGCGCAGGTCGGAATAGGTGAGGACGCGGCGGCCGTTGTTGCGCAAGCCGAGGCCTGGATCGTCGAGTTTCGGCGAGGTGCTCATGGCTTGCATGTCCACCAGCGGGTTGTCGTTTTCCGTTGCGGGATGCGATTGCATGCCGCCCATGGCACTGTGATCCATGCCCGCCATGTCGCCCATGCTGCCGTGATCCATCCCGCCCATGCCCATGTCATCCATGGTCACCAGCGGTCGCGGATCGAGTGCCGGCACGGGCGCGGACAAACCTGCTTTCGCCGCCAGCGTGCCCCGTGCGTAGCCGCTGCGATCCATCGACTGGGCGAACACGGTGTAGGCGTCCAGCGCCGGCTCGACAATCACATCAAACGTCTCCGCCACCGCAATGCGGAATTCGTCGACGCTCACCGGTTTGACGTGCAGCCCGTCCGCTGCGACCACCGTCATTTTCAGCCCGGGAATGCGCACGTCGAAGTAGGTCATGGCGGAGCCGTTGATGAACCGCAGGCGCAATTTTTCGCCCGGTCGGAACACGCCCGTCCAGTTCGAGTCCGGTGCCTGGCCGTTCATCAAGTAGGTGTAGGTGGCGCCGCTGACGTCGGCGAGGTCTGTGGGATTCATCTTCATTTCGGCCCACATCTTTCGATCGGCGACCGTGGAAGCCCAACCGTTCTCGCTGACGTCGTGGATGAAATCGCCCACGGTGCGCTTGTTGTAGTTGTAGTAATCGGACTGCTTTTTCAGGGTGTTCATCAGGCTGGCCGCGTCTTCGTCGGTCCAGTCGGTCAGCATCACCACGTAATCGCGGTCGTACTGGAAAGGCTCCGGCTCCTTGGCGTCGATCACCAGCGGGCCGTAAACGCCGGACTGTTCCTGAAGGCCCGAATGGCTGTGATACCAGTAGGTGCCGTTCTGCCGGAGCTTGAATGTGTAAACGTAAACGCCGCCGGGTTCGATGCCGTGAAAACTCAGCCCCGGCACGCCGTCCATGTTGGCCGGCAGCAAAATGCCGTGCCAGTGAATGGAGGTGTTTTCCTTGAGCCGGTTCTTCACCCGCAGGGTGACCGTGTCGCCTTCACGCCAGCGCAGCAGTGGGCCGGGGATGCCGCCGTTGATGGTCATCGCAGTGCGCGGATTGCCGGTGATGTTGACCGGGGTTTCGCCGATGAACAGGTCGAAATCGGTGCCGGCCAACACCTGCGGTTCACCAGGGCCGGTGACCGCCCACACAGGCGTGCGCCATAACCCGAGGCCGCCGAGCAGCCCGCCCGCGGCGAGGCCTTTCACGAAGGTGCGTCTTGAAGTGTTGGAGTGCATGCCGTTTTTATTCCCGGTCCGTCAGTTGGGAGACAACTTGACGACGAGACTAACGGGCGCTGCCTTTCAGCAGACTGAGGCGCGGATTACAGTTTTGACAGGTTCACGCTGCATTCAACGGTTGGTGGTGGATTTCGACGCCGTCGCCACCGTCCCGCTACCACAATTGATATACGAAGACTTCTTCAACCAGCGCTGATCCGGGTAGTACGAAAACAACAACTGCCCGCCTTTCATCGAATCAATCAGCTTGTGCGCAATCGCCGGCCGTACCGCCGGGCAGCCCAGGCTTCTGCCGATTCGGCCATTGGCCCGTGCGAGCACCGGACTGACGTAAGGCGCGCCATGAATCACGATCGCCCGGTCGAACGCATTGTCGTTGAAACCCGGCTCCAGGCCTTCCATGCGCAGCGAATAACCGTTCTGCCCGACATAGCTCTGTTGCGTGCGATACAGCCCGAGGCTGGTGGCGAAGCTTTCATTCTGATTGGAGAAATTGACGGCCATGTTTTCGCCGCTGTTGCGACCATGGGCGACCAGTTCATGAAACAGCAACTTGCGCTTCTTTAAATCGAATACCCAGAGGCGCTGTTCGGTGGAAGGCAGGGAATAATCAATCACCGCAAGTCTTTGGACAGGCGCAGCACCTTGAGCGATGCTGCATTGCGAGGCGCGAACGGCGAGGTTAATGACGTTGGCGTTGGCTTTCGGGGCCGCTTTGATGAGGGCGGCCGCGAGTGAATCGGCGTAGGCTAACGGTACGGACATTGCAGTCAATAGCAGGGCCGGCAGCAGATAGCCAATACGTAGTGGCGCCATATAGATGTCTCATCATGTTAAGTTCGAGTCTAGCAGTGCAATGAAAGCCAGGCGTTGAATGCGGGAGATTAAGGATTATCCATGGTGCTTTTAACAAGGTTATTCGTCATAAGCCGCGTATTTTTTATGGGCTTTCTGATCAGCGGCACGGCGCTTGCGGAAACTTCGCCGATTGAGCCGGTAATTGCGCCTAGCTCCGTTATCGAGGCCGAAGCAGAAGATAACGTCGGTCAGGCGATTCAGGCGTCGCTGGAGCCCCTGAAAACCGCGTTTCCGCCGTTGCTGACCGCGCCGCGTCATCGGCGCGTGGATGTCAGCCGTCTGGTCATGGATTTTTATACGCATCGCGCTTATCGCGCAGCGTGGACGGATGACCGCGACGTCGCACAATTGATCGCCAGCCTGAACGCGACTGAAGCCGATGGTTTGAACCCGACGGATTTTCATATCGATGAGCTGGTCCGGTCCCAGGCCACAATGCAGACCACACCGGTCACCCCCGAGCAGCGGGCGGCCTTTGATTTGGCGACGACGCATACCTTCATTACCGCGCTGCTGCAGTTGCGGCGGGGCAAGGTCGATCCTTCGCGGCTCGACATTCACTGGAATTTTGACGCCAATGGCGTCGACCCGCGCGACGACGTCAATGCGTTCTTCGCGGCGCTCGACAATCACGATGTCGCGAAGGCGTTTGCCATCGCTCCGCCGCAAGAAGCGGTGTACGGGGGGTTGCGTCAGGCGCTGGCGCAACTGCGCGGTATTCGTGATCGGGGCGGTTGGCCGCAAGTGGTCGTCGACCATTCGCTCAAGCCTGGCATGGACGAACCGGCTGTCGCGCAGTTGCGCGCGAGGATGGTTGCGGCAGGTTTTCTCGATCCGCGACTGGTCCGCGGTACGAAGTACGACGGCGCCGTCACCGCCGCAGTGAAAAAGTATCAGAACGAGCAATACCTCGGAGCGGATGGCATGGCGGGGGCGACCACGCTGGCGGCCTTGAATGTGCCCGTGGATGCGCGCATTGACCAGGTTCGCGTGAACATGGAGCGCGCGCGCTGGCTGCTTTACAAACTTCAAGGCACGTTCGTTATCGTTGATATCGCCGGCTACAAAGTGGCGATGTACCGCGATGGTCAGCCGATCTGGCGATCCCGGGTGCAGGTCGGTAAAGCGGCGCGCAATACGCCGATCTTTCAGGCGCAGATCACCTACATCACGTTTAATCCGACCTGGACGGTGCCACCGACGATTCTCAAGGAAGACGTGCTGCCGAAGATTCAGAGCAATCCCGGTTACCTGGCCGCCAACCGTATTCGCGTGATCGATCGCGAAGGCAACGAGCTGGATCCGGCGGGCGTCGACTGGACCCACCCGCGTGGCATCAGCTTGCGCCAGGATGCCGGGCCCGAGAGTTCGCTGGGCCAGGTGGTGATCCGCTTCCCCAACGACTACGCGATTTACCTTCACGACACGCCGCATCGCGAGTTGTTTGCCAAGACTGTTCGCGCGACCAGTTCGGGCTGCATCCGGGTGGAGAATCCGCTGCAACTGGTGGAGTTGTTGTTCAACGACCCGGTTAAATGGAACAGTGCCGGTATTCAGAAACAGCTGGCCAACGGCAAGACCGAGAACATTCGGCTGCCGGTGAAAGTGCCGGTGCTGTTGGCCTATTGGACGGTCGATTTGGGCAGCGACGGGCGCGTGGCATTCAAGCCCGATGTGTACGGCTACGATGCACCCGTGTTGCGGGCATTGAATCGACCTGCGCAAATGCCGGTGCTGAATCTGCATGCGGCGACGACCTCGGCGGGGACGGGGCAGCCGTAATGGCCGTCAACCGTTCGGCGCTTGCCCGTGGGATCCGAAGAGCGGCAGGGTCAACGCGCACTTGAAAATGACGCCTTGAGGCTGAGCGGCGTAGGGAAATGGGCGTTCATGTCACGCCCATTTCTCCTGTTCAAACCTTGCCCAGCTCCTCCCGCAAAAACGCCACCAGCCCTCGCTGCAATCCAGTCAGCGCGCCTTCCCGACTGATCAACGCCAACTCTGTCGGTGGCAGGTCCGGCAGGTCCGTGCACACAGTGTGCTCTGGCAACACCGCCGAAGCGGGCAGCACCGAGAGACCCAACCCGGACGCCACCGCCGCCTGAATCCCCGTCAGACTGTGGCTGCCAAACGCAACCCGCCACGGTCGCTGGGCCACATCCAGCAGGCGGATCGCCCGTTGCCGGTAAATGCAGCCCTGCGGAAACAACGCCAGTGGCAAGACTCCCTGGGTTGAGTCGACCCCCGCACCCTTGACCCACACCAGCGCTTCCGGCCACGCCGCCCAACTGGGGCCGCTGTCCGGTTCACGTTTGACCAGTGCGATATCGATGGCGCCCGTGGCGAGCTTCTGCTTGAGATCGGTGCTCATGCCGCTGACGGTTTCCAGCCGCGCTTCAGGTCGGCTGCGGTTGAAGCCCGCGAGGATCACGGCCATACGCCGTGCATCAAAATCCTCCGGTACGCCGATGCGCAGGATCTCCAGGTCGAGGTCGCTGGCGAGGGCTTCCACCGCCTCCGAAGACAGGGCCAGCAGGCGCCGTGCATAGTGAATCAGCATCTCGCCGTGCTCGGTGACGCTGATGTTCTGCCCGGTGCGGTCGCGAAGCAGCAGCGCATGCCCGACCAGTTCTTCCAGCTTGCGAACCTGTTGGCTCACGGTGGATTGGGTGCGGTGCACACGCTCGGCAGCGCGGGTGAAGCTACCCTCGTCCACCACGCAGACGAAGGTCTTGAGCAGTTCGAGATCGAGCATGGCGGCTCCCTTGATATTCGATTTACCACTGACGAGTCGATATTAATTTAATTTCACACTATCACTGTTCGCTCGTAACCTGAAGATCACCTTTCAGAGGGCATGAACATGACACTCAAAAACACCCCGCGCCCCGAGTGGCTGACCTTCGATTGCTACGGCACGCTGATTCAATGGGATGAAGGCTTGAAAGCCGTGGCCGCGCAGATCCTGCGTGACAAGGGGGACCACACCGTTGATGTCGATCGCCTGATCGAGGTGTATGACCGGCACGAACACCGACTGGAGCAGACACCGCCGCATCGTTCGTTCCGTCAGTTGAGCACCCTTGGGCTGCAATTGGCGTTGGAGGAATTGGGATTGGCGAGCTCGGCCGAAGACAGTCAACGGCTGGCGGCGGCTATCCCGAAGATGCCGCCGTTTCCCGAGGTGATCGATACGCTCGCCCGGCTCAAGGCGATGGGTTTCAAGTTGTGCATCGTCTCCAACACCGATGACGACATCATCGCCGGCAATGTGGCGCAACTCGGTGGGCACATCGATCGGGTCATCACCGCCCAGCAGGCCGGCGCCTACAAGCCGAATCCACGGCTGTTCGACTACGCTCACGAGCAGCTTGGCGTCAGTCGTGACCAGGTAGTGCATATTTGCGCGAGCCCGACGCTGGACCACGCCGCCGCGCGTGACATGCATTTTCGCTGTGTGTGGATCGACCGCGGCACCGGTCGTCAATTGCTGCCCGACTATCAACCCGATGCGATTGTGAGCACGCTGGATCAAGTCGTGCCTCTGTTCGAATCCCTTGGCTGGTAAACCCCGGAGTCATTGCCATGGCACACACCCTTGCCGGCGGTAACCGTTCCGCACGCTACTCCGACCTGAACCTCGATTCGCCGGCTGTCATCACGGCGCGCACCGAGCTGGCGGCGTGCTTTCAACTGGCGGCCCTGCATGGGCTGGAGGAGGGGATCTGCAACCACTTTTCCGCCATGGTGCCGGGGCGCGATGATCTGTTTTTCGTGAACCCCTATGGCTACGCGTTTGCAGAAGTCACCGCAGACAACCTGCTGGTCTGCGACTTCCACGGCAACGTCGTGGCCGGCGAGGGCCAGCCCGAGGCGACCGCGTTCTACATCCACGCCCGCCTGCACAAACAGCTGCCGAGGGTGAAAGTGGCGTTTCACACGCACATGCCGCACGCCACGGCGTTGTGTTTGCTGCAAGGCCCGCCGCTGCTGTGGCTGGGGCAAACAGCGTTGAAATTCTACGGGCGTACAGCGGTGGACGAGCACTACAACGGCCTGGCCCTCGATGAATCCGAAGGTGACCGGATTGCCAGCGTCATGGGCAATGCCGACGTGCTGTTTCTGAAAAACCACGGCGTGATCGTCGCCGGGCCGACCATTGCCGAAGCCTGGGACGATCTGTACTACCTGGAGCGCGCCGCCCAGGTGCAATTGATGGCGATGGCGACCCAGCGCGATCTCAAGCCGGTGCCTCACGCCATTGCGCAACGCGCCTACGAGCAAATGCGCCTTGGCGATGCGGAAAGTGCGCGGGCGCATTTGCACAGTGCGATGCGACGCCTGACCAAAGGACAATTGCCCCATACCATCCCGTAGACTAAGCTCGCAAACATTAAGGGTTTTGGGCCTTCGCCCTTGCCTTACCCTTGCAGGACGAGCTTTTGCCTATCTCTCATGACGACCCGGGCCACACCAGTGGCATCGCTTTGAAACGGCTCCCCCTGCGCAAGGCGGCGGTGCTGTTTATTGTGGTGGTGTGTCTGAGCCTGTGTGGTTTGCTTTATCTGCAACTGGAGCAATCGCGCCGGCACGATCTGGCGGTGGCCGAAGTGGCGTCATCGAACCTCACGCGCGCCATGGCGCAGCAGGCCGAAGACACGTTCATGAAAGCCGATCTGGTCCTGACCAGTCTGGCGGACTGGATTCAGGTCGACGGGTTTGCCCACGTGCAGATCCCGCGTCTACAGAAAACGTTTGCCCGGCGCGTCCAGGCTCTCAGTCAGTTGCACGGGATCTTCCTGTTCGATCAAAAGGGGCAATGGGTCGTCACCTCCTTCGAAGATTTACCCCGTGGCCCCGGCGTGGCGGACCGCGACTATTTCCTGTTTCACCAACAGAACGTTTCGTCCCTGGCACACATCGGGCCCGCAGTTCGCAGTCGCGTGAATGGCGAGTGGATCATCCCGGTGTCAAAACGGGTCAACGACAAGGACGGCCATTTCCAGGGCGTTTTGCTGGCCGGCATCAAAATGTCCTACTTCGATCAGTTTTTCAAAAGCTTCAGCATCGATGACGACGGCTCCATGTTCCTCGCGCTGACCGACGGAACGCTGCTGGCGCGACGGCCGTTTGTGGAATCACAGATTGGCCAGTCACTGGCCAAAGGGGCGATTTTCAGCAAGTACCTGACGGGCGCAATGTCCGGCAACGCCATGATCGGTTCTGTGCTCGATGGCACCGTTCGCTTGCATGGCTACCGGCAACTCGACGCCTATCCGGTGGTGGTGTCGGCAGCCTCGTCCAGGGATTCGATTCTCAAGGGTTGGTATGACACGGCGCTTAAATCCAGCGTCATTGTGGCGCTGGTTGTGCTGGGTGTGGGGTTGTTCGGTTGGGTGTTCGTGCGCCAGGTGCGCCTCGGTGAGCGGGTCGAGAAGGATTTGCGCAAGGCCAAGGAGGCGCTGAAGCTGATCGCGACCCATGACAGTCTCACCGGCCTGGCCAATCGCCGACTGTTCGAGCAGGCGCTGGCCATCGAGTTTGGCCGTGGCGCCCGGCAGTCGAGTTCGCTGAGCCTGATCATGCTCGATATCGATTACTTCAAGCGCTACAACGACGCTTACGGCCACGTCGCAGGTGACCATTGCCTGGCCGAAGTGGCGAGGGCGGTGAAGAGTTGTTGCCATCGAACCGCCGACCTGGCGGTGCGTTACGGCGGCGAGGAGTTCGCCGTGCTACTGCCGGATACCGATGTTCACGGTGCGCTGGTGATTGCCGAGCAGATCCGCCGTAGTGTCATGGCCAAGAACATTAGCCATAGCGGTGCGCCCAGCGGTTTCGTGACGGTTAGCCTGGGCTGCTATGCCTTCGTACCGACGCGCCTGGATAGCACTGAAGTGTTCATCGGGCGTGCGGATGCGGCTTTGTATCAGGCCAAGCATTCCGGGCGAAACCGTTCGGCGGTGTTGTCGATGGACGGTGGCGTCGGGGAATTGATGCGCTCGGATCGCTGAGATGACGTCGGCTTGGCGACCCGCGATTTGACCTCGCGGGTCGCTTGCACGTGTTCAACTACCGCCTGTTCCGCCTCCGGCACCGCCGGTCCCACCGCCCGCTGCACCGGTGCCACCCCCCGCACCGGAACCGCTGGAGCTGCCTGTTCCGCCCGTTCCGCCGGAGCTGCCGCTTGAGGAGCCCGAGCCGCCATCGCCCTTGTTACCGCCATCGCCGCTGTGGCCGCCGGAAGGTGCACTGGGGTTATTGTTGGGCGCCATCGTCGAGCCGCCCGTCGATCCGGATTGGGTGCCGGTGGCGTCTGTGCCGTCACCCGACGCTGCGAAAGCGCTCGCGGATGCCGCCGCCAACAGGCTCGCCAGCAACAGTGAAGTGAATTTGATGTTCATCAGGGTGCGTCTCCAAAGATGAGTCGTTACCTGATGTTGGTGTGAAGGGCTGTGGGGTTGGTGCCGATTGGATGACGAGCGGTCGTCGAGGATCAGCGGCGACCGTAATCAGCAAGCTTTTGCTCGAGGTTCTGCCGCACTTGCGGCCATTCATCATCGATGATGCTGAACCGCACCGAGTTGCGTTTTCGGCCGTCGGGCATGATCCGTTCGTGGCGCACGATTCCTTCCTGCTGCGCCCCTAGCCTGAGGATGGCGTTGCGTGATTTCTGGTTGTTTTCGTCGGTGGTGAATTGCACCCGCACACAGTCCAGCACGTCGAAGGCAAAGCGCAGCATCAGGTATTTGGCTTCGGTGTTGACGAAGGTTTTTTGCCCGCGGGCCGAGATCCAGCTGCTGCCGATTTCGAGCTTGCGGTTGAGCCGGTCGATTTTCCAGAAGCGCGTCGAGCCGATGACCTCGCCGGTGTCGTTCAGCACAATGACGAAGGGCAGGACGGTGCCGGCATCCCGGCCGTCCAGGGCTTTTTTCAGGTAGCTGTCGACGGTGCTCGCAGAGGGCACGACGGTGACAGTCAGGTTCCACAGTTCGCCGTCAGTGGCGGCGTGTACCAATGCGTCGGCGTCGCTGTATTGCAGCGGGCGCAGGCTGATTCCGTGGCCTTTCAGTGTGGTTTCCATGACAGCGGTTTTCTCGGCAGATCGGGCGGGCGTCGGGCGGCTATTACGCCGTACTTGAGATGGCCGACGCAACCACCGGAATGCCTGGATGTCACACACTGAACACACCTGTCCGGAGTGCTGGCCCATGAAGAATCTGCGAATCGCCACGTTCAACGTCAATGGCATGCGCGCCCGGCTGCCGAACCTGCTGGCCTGGCTGGAGCGGGAGAAACCGGACATCGCCTGCTTGCAGGAGCTCAAGTCGGTGGACAGTGCATTTCCTGCCGCAGAACTCGAGGCTGCCGGCTACGGCGCGATATGGCAGGGGCAGTCATCGTGGAACGGGGTGGCCATTCTGGCGCGGGATGCACAACCACTGGAGAGTCGCCGTGGTTTGCCGGGCGACGACGGCGATACCCACAGTCGGTATCTGGAGGCTGCCGTGCACGGTGTGCTGGTGGGCTGTCTGTATCTGCCAAACGGCAATCCGCAGCCAGGGCCGAAGTTCGATTACAAGCTGGCCTGGTTCGAGCGGCTGATCGCCTATGCCAAGGATCTCCAGGGCAGCGAACATCCGGTGGTACTGGCCGGCGACTACAACGTGGTGCCGACTGACCTGGACATCTATAACCCGAGGTCCTGGCTCAAGGATGCGCTGCTGCAACCGGAAAGCCGCGCGTGTTATCAACGGTTGCTGGATCAGGGCTGGACCGATTCCCTGCGCCATCTGTATCCAGAGGATCGGCTCTACACCTTCTGGGACTATTTCCGACAACACTGGCAGAAAAACTCCGGGTTGCGCATCGATCATCTGTTGCTCAATCCGGCGCTGAGTCCTTATTTGCAAGAGGCCGGTGTCGATGCGTGGGTGCGTAACGAATCGCATGCCAGCGACCATGCCCCTACGTGGATTCAACTGGGTTCGCGCAAGCGCCGTTGAATTACCGCGTGGGGCGATTGGCGAAATCAATTGTCGGTCGGACCGCTTTTTCCCTTATACATGGCGCCCATCGGCGGAGAGATCCGCGGCCCCAATGCATAAGGATCGAGCAATGAGCGAGCCACGCCTGAGCAATCTTGCGTTGTACCTGCAACGTCTGGGTTTCGACGCGCCACCGGTGCCCACTCTGGAAACCCTGCGTCAGTTGCAGCTTCGTCACACCGGCGTGTTCCCGTTCGAGAACCTCACCACATTGTCTGGCGAGCCGGTACTCATCGACTTGCCGTCCATCGAGCAAAAAATCCTGCACGATGGCCGCGGTGGTTATTGCTACGAACTCAACAACCTGTTCCTGGCCCTGCTTCAGGCGTTGGGCTTCGACGCTTGCGGCATATCCGGCCGCGTGGTCATGGGCCAACCCGAGGGCGCGTGGACCGCGCGTACGCACCGCTTGAGCCTGGTTACCCTGGAGGGCGTGCGCTACATCACTGATGTGGGTTTCGGCGGTATGGTCCCCACCGCACCGCTGCTGCTCGACACTCCGGCCGAGCAACTCACCCCTCACGAACCCTATCGGATCGAACGCCACGAAGACGGCTACACCCTGCGCGCTAACGTCGCCGGTGAGTGGCGGGCGATGTACATCTTCGACCTGCAACGCCAGGAAGACATCGATTACACCGTCGGCAACTGGTATGTCTCAACCCATCCCGAATCGTCCTTTGCCAAACAGCTGATGGTGGCGCGGACGGGGGAAGGTTGGCGGCGTACGCTGAACAATGGCAGTTTTGCGATCCACCGGATCGGCAGCGAGAGCGAGCGGTGGCAGATCTCGCAGGTGGCTGATCTGGTCCGGTTGCTGGAGAGCGAGTTCGGGATCCGGGTGCCTGAGCATGCACATTTGAAGCAGGTGCTTGGGCGGTTGATCGCGCCGGCCTAGGGGCGAGCGTCAGGCTCCATCATTTGCCGGATTTCGTTGACGGCATCCAGCAACTTTTTCTCCAGGCTTTTCAGGTCGGAGGGCGTTATCCCTTTTTTGAGATGCCCGGTCTCGGCAGATTTGTTTTTGTCGCTGAGCAATGCGTGTCGCAGCGTGTTGTTGATCACCGTCTGGTAGCCATACCCCTCGCTTTCCGCGAGCGCGCGAGCGGCCTCTATGACCGCTTCATCCAGCATGATGGTGATGCGGGTTTTACCTTTGCCCGGGGCAACCGCCCCTCGCTTGGCACTGCTGAAGTCGTACTCATCTTTCATTACTCAAGCCTCCAGATATTGGCGACGCTCGTTTTTCGTGGCGAGACGCGCGGAAATGATTCGAACGAAATTCGGATCGCGGTAGGTGTACACAACGACCAGCAAGCGACACCTGGCGTCCAGCTCCATGGTGATCCATCGTTGCTCATCATGAAGATCATCCTCAAGCGTCAGTGCTCGTTCGTCATGGAGCACGGCCTCAGTCTCGGCGAGGCTGATGCCTTTATGCTTCAGTTTGTTCGCCGCGTTTTTTGCCTTGTGATACTGAATTTCGAATGACTTCATTATGCATACTTTATATGTATAAAAAAGAGGGCGACCACTACCGGTGGTCGCCAGGAATTCAAAAGACTAGCGGGAGATGCGAGGGGGCCCGGGAGGGATATATTTCAAGGTTTATTGAAGGATGCCGAGGGTGAGCCGCGGTCGGGGATGGACACATGTCCATAATCTGACCGGTGAGTTGTATACAACTCTATAGACATTTGTCCTGAGTCTTGCATACAGTGTGCGCATAACAAAAACCAGGGAACCCCCCAACCATGAAAACGCCCCATGTTTCACACCAACGGCCTGAGGACGAAAACCTCGGGGTCGGCGCGAATATGGCTTACGGCCTGCAACATGTTCTGACCATGTATGGCGGTATCGTCGCTGTGCCTTTGATCATCGGCCAGGCGGCCGGGCTCTCGCCGGCGGACATCGGTTTGTTGATTGCTGCTTCATTGTTTGCGGGGGGCTTGGCGACATTGCTGCAGACCCTCGGTTTACCGTTTTTCGGTTGTCAGTTGCCGCTGGTGCAGGGCGTCTCGTTCTCCGGCGTCGCGACCATGGTGGCGATCGTCAGCAGTGGCGGGGAGGGCGGGTTTCAGTCGATTCTCGGGGCGGTGATTGCCGCATCGCTGATCGGATTGCTGATCACCCCCGTATTCTCGCGAATCACCAAGTTTTTCCCGCCACTGGTGACGGGCATCGTCATCACGACCATTGGCCTGACGCTGATGCCGGTGGCCGCGCGCTGGGCCATGGGCGGCAACAGCCATGCGCCGGATTTCGGCAGCATGGCGAACATCGGTCTGGCAGCGGTGACGCTGGTGCTGGTGCTG
This sequence comes from Pseudomonas migulae, assembly GCF_024169315.1. Taxonomy (NCBI): domain Bacteria; kingdom Pseudomonadati; phylum Pseudomonadota; class Gammaproteobacteria; order Pseudomonadales; family Pseudomonadaceae; genus Pseudomonas; species Pseudomonas migulae. Next base: position 6,100,903 of record NZ_JALJWR010000001.1, read on the forward strand.
TTACTGAGCAAGATCGGCAGCGCGACGATCTCCCGTTTGTCGATCCTGCTGGCGATGGTCATCGGCACGATCATCGCGGTGTTTCTCGGCATGGCGGACTTCTCGTCCGTCACGCAAGGCCCGATGTTCGGCTTCCCGACGCCGTTCCATTTCGGCATGCCGACCTTCCACTTTGCTGCGATCCTGTCGATGTGCATCGTGGTCATGGTGACACTGGTGGAAACCTCGGCGGACATCCTCGCGGTCGGTGAAATCATCGACACCAAGGTCGACTCCAAACGCTTGGGCAACGGTTTGCGCGCGGACATGCTGTCGAGCATGATCGCGCCGATCTTCGGCTCCTTCACCCAAAGCGCGTTCGCTCAGAACGTCGGACTGGTAGCGGTGACCGGGATCAAGAGCCGCTTCGTGGTGGCTACCGGCGGGTTGTTCCTGGTGATCCTGGGTCTGTTGCCTTTCATGGGCCGGGTCATCGCCGCCGTGCCGACTTCCGTGCTGGGTGGTGCCGGTATCGTGCTGTTCGGCACCGTCGCGGCCAGCGGCATTCGCACGCTGTCCAAGGTGGATTACCGCAACAACGTCAACCTGATCATCGTCGCCACCTCCATCGGTTTCGGCATGATCCCCATCGCCGCGCCGAATTTCTACGACCACTTCCCAAGCTGGTTCGCCACGATCTTCCACTCGGGCATCAGCTCCTCGGCGATCATGGCCATCGTGCTGAACCTGGCCTTCAACCACCTCACCGCCGGCAACTCGGATCAACAGTCGGTGTTTGCAGCCGGTACTGAACGGGTCCTGCGTTATCAGGATCTCGCGGCGTTGCGCGAAGGGGATTATTTCAGCGAAGGCAAGTTGCATGACTGCGACGGGAAAGAGATCCCGGTGGTGGAGGCGGACCATGGACATGGAGAGCCTCGGGCGGTGCATGCGAAAAGCAGTGAACATGTCTGACGTTTGATTGAAAAAAAGGCCGATCTGTCGAATGACAGATCGGCCTTTTTCATTGTCGGTCTCTATTGCCCGCTTTGCGTCCAGCGCCCCATCAACGTATTGGACGGCAGTTGTTCATCCAACAGCTTTCTCGCCGTTTCCACTCCCGCCACCGGCAGCCCTTCAGGGTTTAACAAACCAATCTGCACCAGCACGCTGGCCTGGTCCCAGTAGATATGCTCGTGGTACAGCTTGTCCCCCCGGAACTTGATCACCCCCAGCATCGGAATCTCGACGTACTGACCGGTCGGTGCGACGTTGGGCAGCATCCAGTCGATTTCAGTGCTGTGGGTGAAACACATGATGAATTCATCCACGATCTGCAGTGCGCCGATGGTGCGGGAAATAGGGATGAGCTTCATGTCCGGCGGGTTGCCGTGGACAAAATGGTGTTGATAGAAGCGGCTGAGTTCCCTGGCGCCGACGCCGCCGGTCATGGTCGGGATATGGTTGACATAGGGTTCGGCGACCATGGTCGCCATGGTGGCGGGCACGTCACGGGTCTCGAATTCGTGGCGAATATGTTCTTCCCACAGGGCCGACAGGTTGAAGTGGGGACCGATCTCGCGCTTGAGCGCGGCAATGCTGCGTTCATGGGCCATCAGCGAGGCTGGCTTGTCGTAGTGTGAGCTCCCGGCCCGGGCGAAGGCATGGTCGACGCCGGGGTACACGTAGATTTCAGCTTTGTCGTTGCCGGCCAGGTGCTGGTTGATCCGGTCACGGGCATTGGCGTCGCAGTAGCCATCGTTCTCGGCAAAATGCAGTACCAGCCGGCCCGTGAGGTTTTCCGATTCGTGCAGCAGGTGTTCGATACCCATGCCGTAGTAGCCGACCGAACAGGCCACATCGGTGCGCGCGGCGGTTAGCCAGGCCAGTTTGCCGCCCATGCAGAAGCCGACATAACCCAGGCCCGAACCTTCGACTTCAGGCAGGGCACGCAGGGCTTTGAAGCTGGCGTCGATATCGGTGATTGCCTTGTCCACGTCCAGGCGCTGAAACAGGTCGATGGCAACGGCAAAATCCGCTTCGGTGTAGCCCAGGTCCACGCCCGGTTGCAGGCGCCAGAACAGGTCCGGCACCAGTGCCACGTAGCCCTCTTCGGCATAGAAATCGGCCACCGCGCGCATATTGGCGTTGACCCCGAAAATCTCCTGGCCGATCACCACCCCGGGGCCCTTACCGCTGGCCGGCAGGGCCAGGTAACCGCTGAACGTGGCGTTGTTGTCCGTTGCCCGGATCTCAATCATCTTGCCCATGTTGTCTACCTCATTCGGTTATCAGGTTTTATTGGCTGTCACGGTGTTGTTGAAACCACACTCGCGGCGACACGCCACGGTCTGGCCCCAGGATCGAAAAACCGCCGTCTACCGGTACGTCGACACCGGTCATCCAGCCTGCACCGGCGCTGCATAGAAAAGCCACCACGCTTGCTACCTCATGGCCCCGTCCAATACGCCCGAGCGGGTGAAAGGGGGCTCCAACCCGATCGGCCAGCTGCGGATCGTTGCCGCTGAGGTCGGCGACGCTGGGCGACCAGGTCCAGGCCGGGGATACGCTCAGCACCCGGACTTGCTCCGGGGCCAGGGTCATGGCCAGGTTTTTCGTCAGTTGCAGGATGCCGGCCTTGGAGGCGGGGTAGAGTGCACGCCCGGCGGCGCCGAATTTGCCACCGGTACTGCCAATGTTAATCACCACGCCGCCACTGGGCAGATGCACGGCGGCCTTCTGGGTAAAGATTGCCGCTGACACCAGATTGACGTTCAGGGTTTTCAGCCACTGTGCGCGGTCAGAAGCCAGTCCCTGATCGGCGTACAGGCAAGCGTTGTTGACCAGGATGTCGAGCCTGCCGAAGCGGGCCAGCGTGGCCGTGATGCATGCGTCGATATCTTCGTCGCGCTCCACGTCGCAGGCTGAAAACCCGCAACCCATTGCTTGCGCCAATGCCTGACCGCTGTCGGCATTACGCCCCACCAGCATCACTCGAGCCCCCTCGGCCAACAGCTGCCGAGCGATGTCCAGACCCAGTCCCTGAGTACTGCCGGTCACAATCGCCACTTTGCCTTCGAGCATCATCGCAAGACCTCCAGGGCTTCCTTGACGTGGCTGATACGGGCGATCAGCGCCATGCTCGCCAGCGAGGCCGCATGTGTGCCGCTGTCCGCGCTGGCGCAGGCATCTGCCGCCACCGTCACTTCGAATCCGCAATCCACCGCATGGCGCACTGTGCTCTCCACCACCGAGTGGGTCGCCACGCCAGCGATCAACAGGTGCGAAGGATTGAGCTGGCGCACCAAAGTTTCCAGCGGTGAACCATAAAAAGCATTGATCCGGTTGTGGGTGACGACGAACTCATGGCGGCTGTCCAGAGGCGCCAGCGCGCTGAAAAACTCCGCTCCCCAACTGCCTTCCCGGGCAGCACCAAGGGTGGCGACAGTGCGCAGAATCGGCGCGTTCTGGATCAGGTCGGCATAGTCCGGTCGGAACGCTACGCGCACGTGAACGATCGGCCAGCCCTTGGCGCGTGCGCCGGCCAGTAATCTGCCGGCGGCGTCGAGCAGTGGAGCACGCAGGCTGTCATCAGATCCCAGCCCGACCCTGATCTTGCCGTCGGGGTGCAACACGTCATTCTGATAGTGCAGGGCGATCACCACCGGCGCGTTCATCACACGAATACCTCAAGGTTGGCGAACACATCGTTGCAGTTGATGAGGTCCACGCGCTTGAGCTGGATCTGCCAGCCACCATCGTCCTGAGCGGCCAGTTTATAGATGTAGCGACCAGCCAGCTGGCGTTGTTCCAGGCGCCACTCGCTGTACTGGAAGCTGGCGCTGACCACCAGCAGACCCTGGGCGTCGAGACCCTCGACCATCACATTGCCGACCATGTGCGCGGTCTGGGTCTGCGGTTGCTGGGACCAGTTGCGGGCGTTTTCCACCCGCCGGATCCGCACCTCACGCAGCATGCGGTTTTCCCAGAACAGCGAGATATGATCGAACGGGTTGGCTTGCTCGTGCTTGTGCGGCACCCAGTACATGCCGGTGTCGGTGAACAGCTTGTCCCACTCCCAGAAACGCCGCTCATCCAGCAGGCGCGCCTCCTGATAAAGAAACTGTTCGATCTGGCGCAGGGTCTCGACGGGAACCTGGGCGGGAGTCAACTGGCGGGTGTCGACGTCGACTCGGCGGTCAAGCAGCATGGGTGCTCTCCTTGGCGATCAGGGTGGCGGTCATGAACTGTTTCCAGGCGGCGAACTGGTTGCGCATCGGCAGTTCGCTGGTGCCGTTGGTGGACACCGCGCCGTCTTCCAACGGCTTATCGGTACCGACGTAGCGGTGCATGCTGATCCACTCGCCACCGCGGGTCATGTTGCCTTCCTGGCAGCGGGCATAGACTTCGACGTCGTCAGGCATCACGTTGGAGGAGGGCGAGTTGATGACGTTGGCGTAGGTCAGCGCGCGGTCGAACACGGCATCCGGCGCGCCTTTGCAGCGGAAGGTCTGGATCTCGACCATGGTCTGGTCCACGGCGATCGGGCGGATCACCCGGAACTGCATGAACACGGTGTGCGGCGAACCGCTGCCGTAGATCACCGTGTTGTGGCGGTTCATGCCGAGAATTTCCTTGGCGCGCTGGTCGCCGTAGGCCTGGCTCAGGCATTCGAAGTGAGCGCGTGAAACTTCATCGCGCTCGGCGGCGCTCGGGTCGAAGATCGCTTCCATGTAGCCGTGGCCGTTGTGGTAGGCGCGCAGTTCGAGTTTTTCCCAGAAGTCGTAGGGTTCGCCATTGCCGTCCATGATCAGCAGTTCGAAGGGCATTTCACCGATGGCCTGGGCTTCGTCACGCGCTGCGTCTACCGATGATTCGTGGGTCACACGGGCGTGCATGGTGTCGTGCAGGTTCTCGTAGAACACTTTCCAGTTTGAGCGTTGCTGAACTCGGAAGATACCGCCGGCCACCTCGACTTCGCCGACCGGTGAACGGTCGCAGAGGTTGTCGATGGAGGTGATGACGCCACCCAGAAACGCTTTCAGGTCCGGTCCGAACGCCGCCTGGCTGGCGAATACGAAGCCGCGATAGGTCTCGACGCGGGCAAGGCTGACCATGGAGAAATCCGGGTGTTTGGGGTCGTAGCAGGTGCCTTCGAAACCGCTCTTGAGCGGTGCCGACAAATGCTGGCCGTCGAGTTTGAAGGTCCAGGCGTGATACGGGCAGCGGAAGAATTTGCCGACACTGCCGTCACCGTCGGCCACCAGTTTGGCGCCCTTGTGCGGGCAGCGGTTGTACAGCACGCTGACCTGCTGGTTGGCGCCGCGCACCATGATCACGTCCTGATCACCGATACGCGTGGTGTGGTAGTCGCCGGGGTTCTTGACCTGGCTTTCATGGCCGACGTAGATCCAGGCGTTGCCGTAGATGCGCTCCATCTCCAGCTTGAACAGGGTCGGGTCGGTGTAGACGCTCTTGTGGACGCTGTCCTCACGGATCAAGGCTGCAATTTGCTCGTTGGTCGGTATCACGGGATGTCCTCGGTTTGTCACAGATCGAGCACCAGCAGCGCGCTGCGGGCACGGGAGACACAAGTGCAAAAACTGCCGCTGGCGCGGTCACGGTCTGACAGACAGATGTCGCGGTGATCGGGCTGACCGTCGATGACCTGGGCGACGCACACGCCGCAGTCACCCCGTCGGCAGTCGAACATCGGGTCCAGGCCGGCCTGGAGCATGGCGTCCAGCACGCTTTGCCCGGCGGCCACTTGCAGGCTCACGCCGCGTTCGCGCAGGTGCACTTCAAAGCCTTGATCGCCGGCCATTTCCAGGGCGCCGCTGAACAGTTCGTAATGCAGGTGATCTTCTGCCCAACCCTGTTCGCGAGCGCAGGCCAGCACGCTGTTGAGCAGGGCGGTCGGGCCGCAGATATAGAGGTGCAGGCCGGGTCTTGGCGCGGTCAGGATTGCAGCAGCAGGAAGGCGCTTTTGCGGGTCGCCGCCGCTGATCCAGCAATGGTTGTCCTGGCAGGCGCGGGCCTCTGGCAGATAGGCCATCTGTGCTTCATCGCGACCGGCGTAGTGCAGGGTGAAGGGCTTGCCCGCTGCTCGCAGCGACCGGGCCATGCCAAGCATGGGCGTGATGCCGATGCCGCCGGCGATCAGCAGTGCATGTTCGGTGTGCTCATGCAGTGGAAAGTGGTTGCGTGGCGATTCGGCCAGCAGTTCATCGCCGACCTTGAGCGAGTGCACCCAACGCGATCCACCTGTACTCGACACTTCGAGCTGGACGGCGATTTCGTAGTGCTCGCCGTCGGGCAGGTTGACCAGTGAATAGGCCCGGCGTTGAGTGCGATTGCCGGGTACGTGCAACTCAAGGTGCGCCCCGGCGGTGAAACCCGGCAGTGGCCGGGCGTCGCTGGATACCAGCAGGACGCGGCGGATTCTGGGGGTCAATAGCTCGATGTGTTCGACCCTGAGCGAGAGGCTGGACATACGCAATTCCTGTCTGAATTCGTAGCCACTGTATGAAGCTTGAGGAGGGCAAAAAAGCCGTTAAAGGCAAACCGGTATCCACTTCTGGCGAGAGTGAATTGCAGGAGCGAGCGCGCTCCTGCAGGCAGGCTAACGCTTGAGGTGCACAAGCAGGGCCCGCAGGTGTTCGCCATCCGCCTGGGCCAGATCGTCCAACACAGCGAAGTGATGACACCCTGCAAGTTCGACCAGGCTCACGGTCTGCCCGGCTTCGCGACAGGCACTGGCGTACTCGCGCGAATGTCGAATCAACTCCGGCAACTCATTCGCGCCCACGGTCACCAGCAATGGTGCGCCATCGCCGATCAACCTTTGCGGGCTAAAGCGTTGGATATCTTCTTGGCTCAGTTGCAGCTTGTCGTTCAACCAGGTGCGGCTGATGGGTTCAAGCTCCATCAGGCCGCTGATCGGCAGGGCAAGGGTCACTAGCGGATGTCGGCGATGCAGCGCGGTCAGATGGCCTCCCGCCGAGTGCCCGCAAAGCACCACCTGTCGACCGATGTTCAAGGCTTCACGGTGCGCCATCAGGTGGTCCAGTGCGTTGCCGATCTGTCCGACGATGGTGCCCATGCTCGCCTCGGGCGCCAGGGTGTACTCGAGCAGTCCGACGTTGAAGCCTGCCTCGATCAGCCCTTCGGCAATGAAGGCGTAGTCGTCCTTGTCCGAGGCCTGCCAGTAACCGCCATGAATGAACAGCAGCGTCGGCGCCCCGGCATCCGCGTGGGCATACCAGTCGAAACGCTCGCGCATGCCATTGCCATAGGACATGCCACGCTGCCAGGCGTGGCTTGCATAGGTCTCGGCGCTGCGCTGGCGAAAACGCTGCATGATCTGTGGAAAATCACCCACCGCTGCGACGTTGTTGTAAGCCTGATCGAGGTCCATGGCTGCTCACACTCCCAGATAGCGTTGCGAAAGTTCGGGTTGAGCCGCTAGCTCCACAGGCGTGCCATCCCAGACCTGCCGTCCTTTCTCAATGATGTGATGACGGTCGACTACCCGTGCCATTTCCTTGAGATTCTTGTCGATCACCAGAATCGTCTCACCCTCGGCCTTGAGGGTGGCCAGGCAACGCCAGATCTGCTCGCGGATGATGGGTGCCAGGCCTTCAGTGGCTTCGTCGAGAATCAACAGGCTGGGGTTGGTCAGAAGCGCGCGGCCCACCACCAGCATCTGCTGCTCGCCACCGGACAGTGTGCGAGACAGCTGGTCCTGTCGTTCCAGCAAGCGAGGGAACAGTTCATAGACTCGTGCCAGGTCCCACTTGCCCCGCGTGGCGGTGGCCAGCAGATTTTCCCGCACACTCAAAGTGCCGAAGGCGCGGCGGCCCTCGGGCACCAGTCCCAGACCGGCCTTGGCGATGCGATAGGGCGCAGCACCACGCATTTCCGTGCCGTTGATGCGGATGCTGCCGGCGCTGGGCTTGAGCAACCCCATGATCGATTTGACCGTGGTGGTCTTGCCCATGCCGTTACGGCCGATCAATGACACCACCTGGCCCTGCTCGATGCTCAGGTGCATGTCGAACAACACCTGGCTCAAGCCATAGCCCGCTTTCAAGCCTTGAACTTCAAGCATGTTCTTCTCCCAGGTAGGCGGCCCGGACTTGCGGGTCGTTGCGCACTTGTTCAACGCTACCGGTCAGCACTGTCTGACCGTACACCAGGACAGTGATACGGTCGGCGAGGGCGAATACGGCGTCCATGTCATGTTCAACCAGCAGGATTGCGTAGCGGCCCTTGAGGCTGAGCAGCAGCTCGGTCATGCGCGCGGATTCGTCGGCACCCATCCCGGCCATCGGCTCATCGAGCAATAACACCGATGCTTCCTGAGCCAGTGCCAGTGCGATCTCCAGTTGCCGCCGTTCGCCATGGGACAGTTCGTGGACCGGGTCTTGCGCGCGAAGGCCCAGGCCTACCTGCTGCAGGTAGCCCAACGCCGGTTCCAGCAGGCGGGTGTCACGGCTCAGCGGACGCCACATGCCGAACGCCTTGCCCTCGCGGGCAGCGATGGCCAGGGCGACGTTCTCCAGCAAGGTGAACTCGGTGTACAGCTGACTGACCTGGAAGGCCCGCGCCAGTCCAAGGCGCGGCCGCTGCCAGGCCGGTACGCGGGTGATGTCCTGACCGTTGAGATGAATCTGGCCATGGTCGGGGAAAACTTCTCCGGCGATCTGCGCGATCAGTGTGGATTTACCGGCGCCGTTCGGGCCGATGATGGCGTGCAACTCGCCTTTGGCCAGTTCCAGGCTGGCGCCGTTGGTGGCTTTCACCGCGCCGAAGGCCTTGTGCAAATCCTGAATCGACAGTTTTGCGCTCATGGGCGAGCCTCCACGGCGGCGTTCGGTTTGATGGCAAGCACCTTCGGTTTGCGCTGCAGCAGGCTTAACAGCAATCCATAGACGCCTTTCTTGCCGAACAGCACCACCAGCAGTAAGAGCGGGCCGAAAATCAGCATCCAGTGTTCGGTCCACTGGCTCAGCACTTGTTCAAGGCCCAGGTAGGTGGCCGCGCCCAGCAGCGGGCCGAGCAGGGTGCCGACGCCGCCGAGGATCACCATCGCCATCAGTTCGCCGGACTTTTGCCAGGCGCCCATGTCGGGGCTGACGAACAGCGCGTAGTTGGCCCACAGAATTCCCGCCAGGCCACCGCCAGTCCCGGCAATCACAAAGGCCGTCAGTCGATAGCGCAAGGGTTTGAGGCCCAGACTGACGCTGCGCCGCTCGCTCTGCTTGAGCCCGCGCATGACAAAACCGAAACGCGAATTGACCAGCCGCCGGCACAGCAGCAACCAACCGGCCAGCAACGCGACACACAGGTAGTAGAAGTGGTTGGCGTCGCCCAGATCCAGTGCGCCTAAGGCATTGCGCTCGTTGAGCAGGATGCCGTCGTCACCGCCGTACAGCGACAGCGAGCCGAGCACGAAGTAGAGCATCTGGCCGAACGCGAGGGTGATCATGATGAACTGCACCCCGCTGGTACGCAGCGACAGATAACCCACCAGCAACGAAAGCAGCGCGCATACCAGCAGGGCCAGCGGCCACACCACCAGCGCGCTGTTGCTGCCTTCCCAACCCCACAGCGGCATGCCTTGCGACGTGTGGAAGGCAACGATGCCGACGATGTAACCGCCGAGTCCGAAGAATGCGGCATGGCCGAAGCTGACCATGGCGCCGTAGCCGATCAGCAAATCCAGACTGATGGCCGCCATGCCGTAGATCGCAAGGCGGGTGAAGAAGCTGACCAGGTAGGGTTCGTGCAACCAGTGGGCCAGCAGCGGCATGCAGGCGAAGGTCGCCAGGCACGCAAGGTCAATGATAAGGCGTGGTGACATAGCGTTCTCCTCAGGCTCGGGCTGGCAGCAGGCCGCGCGGACGCACCAGCAGCACCAGGGCCATGACGATGTAGGCGCTGGCGGAAATCAGCCCGGCGCTCAGGGTGCCGCTGGTTTCGCTGGGCAGCAGTTGGTCCAGCAGCGGCGGAATGTAGGCACGGCCCAGGCTGTCGACCATGCCGATCAGCAGGGCCCCCACCAACGCGCCGCGCACCGAGCCGACACCGCCGACGACGATGACCACGAAGGTGGTGATCAGGATCTTCTCGCCCATGCCGATTTCCACCGACAGCAGCGGTGCCGCCATGAAGCCGGCCAGGCCGCACAGCACGCAACCGAAGACGAACACCAGGGTGTACAGCCGGGCGATGTTGACGCCCAGCGCGCCGACCATTTCATGGTCGTCGGCACCGGCGCGAATCAGCATGCCCAGGCGCGTGTGGTTGATCAGCAGCCACATGCCGACCGCCACCACCAGCCCTGCAACGATGAACAGCAGCCGGCTGACCGGGTACATCAGCCCCGGCAGCAACTGAACGAAACTTGAATACCATTCGGGCGTGGGCATCGCCGGTGGGCTGCGACCGAAGATCAGGGTCAGCAATTCGTTGCTGAAAAACACCACGGCCAACGTCGCCAGCACCTGATCCAGGTGATCGCGATTGTAGAGGCGACGCATGATCGAGGTTTCAATCAGCGCGCCATAGCAGGCCGAGCCGATCAGCGCGGCCAGGCCACCCAGCCAGAACGACCCGGTGGCCATGGAGGTGTAGGCGGCACAGAAAGCGCCGACCATGTAGAAGGCGCCGTGGGCCAGGTTGATCACGCCCATGATGCCGAAAATGAGGGTCAGGCCTGAGGCCAGCAAAAACAGCAGGGCGCTGTATTGCAGGCCGTTGAGAATTTGTTCGAGCAATAACATGACTGCGTTCCTCACGAAAACGCCCCGCAGCGGTGCTGCAGGGCGAGGACAGGGCTCAGGTGCCGGTCAGATCGAGCATTGAGCGGCGTAGCTGTCGACGTGGCGGGTCGCCAGAGTCTTGATCGGCACTTCGATCAGCTTGCCGTCGGCGCCGGCCTGCACTTGCAGCAGGTACCAGTCGATCACCGGGTGCTGGTTCTGGGCGAAGCTGAAGTCACCGCGAATGGAGTCGAACTTGACGTTCTTCATGGCCGAGCGGAAGGCCGCCTGGTCTTTCAGATTGCCCTGGGAGGTTTTCAGGGCGGCGCCGATCAGTCGTGCCGTGTCGTAGGTCTGGGCGGCATACACCGTCGGGGCGCGCTTGTACTTCTCGGTGAAGGCTTTGACGAAGGCCTGGTTGGCCGGATTGTCCGATTGCGGGTTCCACAGGGTGACGATGTTGGTGCCCTTGGCCACATCGCCGGTGGCGGCGAGCATGCGTTCATCCATGGAGAACACCGGCACCACCATCGGGATTTGCGCCGACAAGCCCGAGCCGCCGTACTGCTTGGCGAAATTGATGCCGCCGCCGCCCGGGTGAAATTGGAAGATCGCATCCGGCGCCAGCGAACGCACGCGCGCCAGTTCCACCGAGAAGTCCAGTTGGTTGAGCTTGGTGTAGATCTCGGTCACTTCGCCCTTGAAAGTACGCTTGAAACCGGCCAGTGCGTCACGGCCGCCCTGATAGTTGGGCGCCAGAATCACCATCTTCTTGTAGCCCAGTTCGTTGGCGGCGACCCCGGCCATCTCGTGCGGGGTGTCGTTCTGGTAGGAGGCGACGAAGTAGTTGGCCATGCACTTTTCACCGGCCAGGGTCGAGGGCGCGGTGTTGTTACTCACGTAGAAACCGTCCTTGGTGGCGGTGTTGATCACGGCCGCCAGCACGTTGGAAAAAATCACCCCGGTGTACAGCGAGATACCATCCAGGCTCATGCGATCGGCAATCTGCTTGGCCTTGGCCGGTTGCAGTCCATCATCTTCCACAATGAGTTGCACCGGCACACCGCCGAGCTTGCCGCCTTCCTGATCGATCGCCAGCTGGAAGCCGTCTCGAGAGTCTTCGCCCAGATAGCCGGCGGGGGTGGAAAGGGTAGTGATGAAGCCGATTCGGACAGGCTCCACGGCCTGGGCAGCCGTCGCTGCGCAGAGGGAGGTTGCCAGACATGCACGCAATACCAGGTTTTTCATGAGGCGGCCTATGAAGTAGGTCGTGCCAACGCACGGTGGATATCGATGAGGGCAGTGATTCAGTGTTCGGTCGGGCCGATTGATTGTTGTTATGGGATGCTGCGTCAGCTGTTGCTTTCGGTGAATTTCTCCAGATAGAGGCGGCTTTGGTCCAGGCCGTGCTGCTGGCGCCAGTCCTTGATCGACTCGACCATCGGCGGCGGGCCGCACAGGTACAGGTCGAACGGCTGGTCGCGCAGTTCGGCCAACTCCAGGTGTTCGGCGATATAGCCGGTCTTGCCCGGCCAGTCGGGGTTGGGATTGCTGACCACAGGCGTGAAACGGAACCCGGGGATGCGTGCGGCATAGGCCTCGATGCGCGAGACCTCGCACAGGTCCGCGGCCTCGCGCACGCCGTAGTACAGGTGCACCGGATGGCCGCAGCCGTGCTGGTCGGCAATCTGGTCGAGCATGCCCAGAAACGCCGACAGCCCGGTGCCACCGGCCACCATCACCAGCGGGCGATCGATGTGGCGCAAATAGAAAGCACCCAGCGGTGCTTCCATGTGGATCACGTCACCGACCTGGCAACGATCGCGCACGTAATCGGTCATCACGCCGCTGGGCAGCAAGCGAATGAGAAACTGCAAGTTGCTGGTGCCCGGCGCGCAGGCAAAGGAATACGAGCGCCGATGCTCGGTGCCCGGTACTTGCAGGCGAGCGTACTGGCCCGGCAGGTAGTCGAGCGCCGCGCCCGCCGCACCGACTTCCACATGCACGATGGCGGTGGTCGGGGAGACCTGTCGTACTTCGCTCACGGTGCCTTGCAGACTGCTCGGGCCGCTGCTGCCGCAGAGACTGGAATCGAAGTCGAAGTAGAAGGCGGCGTCCGACTGCACGCGCGTCTGGCAGGTCAGTATCTTGCGCTCGGCCAAGTCACTGGCCGACAGTGCTTCATCGTCCACATAGTCCTGAGTGTACTGCCCTGATTCGCAGCGGCCCTGGCAGGTCGCGCAAACCCCTTCGCGGCAATCCAACGGAATCTTGATCCCGCTGCGCAGGGCCGCGTCGAGCAGGATTTCATTGTTCTGCACGTTGCAGAAGAGCGTTTTGCCGTCGGCGAAACTGAAGGCGACCTTGTACGTCATGAGCGTTAATCCGCAGGGTTCAGAGATGGTAGAAATCGAGCACGGAGTTGATCGTGTCGTTAAGCAGCACTACGTGTTTACGGGCGATTTTCCAGCTCTCGCCGTCGGGGCGCAGACGGTAGGTGGCGCGGCCGAAGAACTGCTCGGCGGTCTGCATGCGGTAGTACAGGGTGCTCCAGTTGACGTGCACTTCCAGCTCATCGTCCTGTAGCGGCGCAATGCGCACGTTGCTGATCAAGTGCAGGGTGCGCGGCATCGGGATGGTCGACGCCGCTTTGCCGGTGCGAATGCGGAACACCCGGTCTTCCAGGCCGCCGCGGTTGGGGTAGTAGATAAGTGACATGCCTTTTTTCGGGTCGGTGGTGTAGACGTGCTCCGAATCCCATTGCGGCAGGTGGAATTCGCTGTCATCGCTGAACATGGCCAGGTAGGTGTCCCAGTCCTGGGCATCGCAGGCCTCGGCGTTGCGGTAGAGAAATTGCTCGACGCGGTATTGCAGTTGCGAATTCATGTTCACACCTCACGCAGTTTCAACGGTTGTTGTTCGGCCGCCTTGCGCGCCAGGCCTTCCAGCAAAAAGCGCTGCCAGTTGGTGTGCTGGTTGACGTACAGGCCTTCATGGGTGAACTCGGTGCCGGTCAGTGCCGGGGCGATGCCAATCGTTTCGCTGTTGCGGGTGGCGCCTTCGACCCACTTGCCCTGTCCGCGGGAAATGTCGCTCCAGCGTTCCAGGCGCGCCTGGAAGCCACGTTGGGCTTCACGGAACTCCACGAGGTCATCGGGGGTGCCCATGCCGGACACGTTGAAGAAGTCTTCGAACTGACGAATGCGGTTTTCCCGATCGGCGTCCGACTCGCCGACCACGCCCAGGCAGAAGCTGTTGATCTCGGTCTTGTTCCAGGCCAACGGGCGGATGATGCGCAGCTGCGAGCTGATCTGGTCGAGGAAGAACATGCTCGGATAGACGTTCAGATTGCGCAGGCGATGCATCATCCATTCGGCTTTGCCCTGGCCATGTTCCTTGACCAGACGCGGCATGATGGTGGCGTAGCCCGGGCGCACGGCAGGGTTGGGCATGTCGCTGAACAGAAGGCTGTGGCCGTTGTGGAAAGCGAACCAGCCGTCGTCGGTTTCCTTGTCGCCGGCACCCAGCTTGCTGTAGTCCAGGGTGTCGCTGGAACTCAGGCCTTTCTCGGCGTTGACCTGTTGGCGGTGTTGCACGGTGGCCACGTAGTTGTAGTGGACGGTGCTGACGTGGTAACCGTCAAGGCCGTTCTCGTTCTGCAGTTTCCAGTTGCCGTCGTAGGTGTAAGCCGACTTGCCCGGCAGCACTTCGAGCTGACCGGTAGGTGACTGCGCCACCATCATGTCGAAGAACACCTTGGCGTCACCGAGGAAGTCTTCCAGGGTGTCGGTGCCCTCCACGTCGAGGCTGACGAACACGAAGCCGTTATAGCTCTCGATACGGGCCTTCTTCAGGCCGCGGGTAGCCTTGTCGAAGCCTTCGGGGTATTCGCCAGGCGCTTTTACCTTTACCAGCCGGCCGTCGCTTTTGTAGCACCAGGCGTGGAAGGGACAAGTAAAGGTCGACTGGTTGCCCTTGCCAACGCGGGTAAGGGTGGTTCCACGGTGCTGGCAGGCGTTGATCAGGGCATTGAGATGACCTTCACCGTCGCGGGTGATGATCAGCGGCTGGCGGCCGGCACGCAGGGTCATGAAGTCGTGATTGTTGGCGATCTCGCTTTCGTGGCAGGCGTAAATCCAGTTCTTCTCGAAAATCAGTTCCATTTCCAGATCGAACAATTCCGGGTCGGTAAACATATCGCGAGCGATGCGATAAACACCGTCTTCCGGACGGAAGTCCAGGCAACTTTCTATATAGCTTTTCCACTGTTCGATACTTCGTGCAGTTGTCATATCCCAGTCCTCGGCCAATGGGCTAATTCACGCCTTCATTAAATGACGTGGCGATGGACAGGGTCTATCCGCTTATTAGTGGAAACCCATCCGGAAAATAAGCCTTGATCTTGGGTTGCTGGTGATTAAGTCCCGTAAACAATGGGTTTTGTCGCATATGAAGGCTGAGCAAACGGCTAATTTTCTTCCAGTAACGGGATAGCCGCTGAGTAACTTGTTGCGGCTTAATTTCAATCGAAGCACCACCAGAGTGTCTCACTGCAGGTCACTGGAAACTGCCATTGCTCATGGCCCTGGTTTTCACCAGAAGTGCCTTCTATTCATGTGTTGCTCTAAACGCGGCAGGGGGAAGAAATAATATGTTGCATAAAACGTGGTTAGTTCGAGGGATTCAAACAGTTGGCTTGTTGACGCCAATACTGGCACAGGCCGACGTGGTCTCTGACAGCCGGCTGACACTGGGTACCCGCAACTTTTACATCGATCGGGATTTCAAGCAGGACAACCCACCCCATTCGCGGGTGGGCAGTTGGACTCAGGGTTTCGACTTGCGTTTCGCCTCCGGCTATACCGAAGGCCCGGTGCAGTTCGGCCTGGATGCAGAGGTGCAGTATGCCTACAGGCTGGACGGCGGTGGCGGGCGCGGCGATGACTCCATCATCCCTTATAGCCGAAGCCGTCAGGAGCAGGCCGATGAATATGGCCGTGGCGGGGCAACGCTGAAAATGCGCTATTCGAAAACCGAGCTGAAAGTCGGTGAACTGCGGCCGTTACTGCCGGTGGTGATCATTGACGATTCACGTCAGTTGGTTACGACCTATCGCGGTGGCTTGCTCGAATCCAAGGAAATCGACGGCCTGACATTGACCGCCGGGCGGCTGACGCAGATCGGTGCGCGTAACTCCTCCAACTACGAAAAACTGTACCTGCAGACCGGCTCGGGTGTGCGCCACGGCAGTGACGGGCTCAACCTCGCCGGTGCCAGCTATGCCTTCACTCCGTCGCTGACGGGTACTTACTTCTACGCGCAACTGGAAGACATCTACCAGCAGCACTACCTGGGCATCACTCATCTGGCAGACCTGGGCGACGGCTATGCGCTGAAGACCGACCTGCGTTATTTCAACAACAGCGAAGACGGCGACGCTCTCTACGGCGACATTGACAACCGTTCCTATGGCGCCATGACCTCCCTGAAAAAAGGCGGGCACCGCTTCGGCGTGGGGTACCAGCGCATGCTCGGTGACAGCAACTTCCCGACACTGGGCGGTTATGTGCCGCAGCCGTTCCTGGTGAACTGGTCGCGGGTGGCGTTCATCAAACCCAACGAAAAATCCTGGCAACTGCGTTATGACTACGACTTTGCCGCCATGGGTCTGCCGGGTCTGAGCTTCATGACCCGATATTTGAAGGGCAGTTCGGTGGACCGTGGCGACAACCTCAGCCAGGCAGCGGAGCAGGAGCGCAATCTGGTGCTGTCCTACGTGGTGCAAAGCGGTCCGCTCAAAGGCGTGGGCGTGGAGGCCGGCAACGTCGTTGCCAAATTCAGCCACGGCAATGACTGGGTGGAAAACCGCCTGATCACCACTTACACCTGGAAATTTTGGTAACGTCCTGCCCTCAAATCGGACGCAGTTGTGCGCTGAAGTGACGCCTTGGGTAGCGGATTACCCAAGGCGCTGACCATGACCGGCACCGTTGCTGTGCGCATCAACGCCGCACAGCGCGTTCGATATCCTGATAGTTTCTGATTACTAGCCAAAAAATGCGGATATCGCCTGTTCGCACCAGCTGGGCATAGCCCTTGCAAACGTAATGAGAATACGCGCCGAAGAGCGTGTCGATGTCCATTGCCGTGGGTGTACTGAGATGACCGAACCAAATGTTGCCCAGTTTCGAGATATCCGCATAGATCGCTACGACCTGGCCGGTGCCCGGGCGTGGATGGCCGGAATTTGCGGGCCGCACGAACTGCAGACTTCGCAGCCGAACCGGATTCAGTTTCACCACAAGGCCAATGTCTTCAAATCCATGTCCACGACTTTGGGCCGGATGGAATACGGCACTGACGTGACCATTGGCGTCGAGGATGCCGAACACCTCAATTGTTACAGCCTCAGCCTGCCGATTCGCGGCGAGCAGGAGTTGGTCAAGGATGGCCGTCGGTTGTACTCCAATCAGGATCAGGGGCTGATTGTGACGCCGCACGAAACCCAGACACTGAGCATGGCCGGTGACTGTCACAAGATCTCCGTGGTGATAACTCGCATGGCCATGCGCCAGACACTGGAAGGCATGCTGCAACGCCCGCTGGAAATGCCGCTGAAGTTCGAGCCGGTGATGGATGCGGTCAACGGCGCCTCTGCCTCTTGGTGGCGGTTGGCCCGTTACTACATCGATGAACTGGAACGCGGTCACGACCTGTTCAGTCAGGTGTTCTTCACCCGCGATATCGAAAGCGCGCTGATCAAGGGGCTCATCCTTTCCCAGCCCAACAACTACAGTGCCGAGCTTCGTGACCAACTGGGCGTCAAGTTGCCGTATTACCTGGTGCGCGCCAAGGACTTCATAGAAAGCAACGCTCGCGAAGACATCCACCTGGAAGACATCGAGGCGGCGGCAGGTGTGTCCCGCTTCAAACTGTTCGAAGGCTTTCGCAAGCACATGGGCGTCTCGCCCATGGCTTACCTGAAAAAGTTTCGCCTCGGCGCCGTACGTCAGGAAATCCTCGAAGACGCCTCGGTGCGCAACATCTCCGTGATTGCGATGTGCTGGGGTTTTTCGCATCTGGGCCGGTTCGCCAGCGAGTATCGCAAGCTGTTCAACGAAACGCCCAGTGCCACTCTGCAGCGCAGCGAAGCCCGTCGCAATCGGTCGCTTTGACATGGCGACTTTCCATGCGGCCACCGCCAACAGCGTGGGCCTGAACTTGTCGCTGATGTGCCGCGAGCCGGTCTTTACCAGTCGCTCGGCGCAGGAAACCCAGCATTTGATGGGGCAAGCGCTGGTGGAACATGAGCTGGATTGGCCGCGGGGCGGTGTTGATACGGCGTTCTATCGCGGCCAGGTCGCCAGTTGCGAACTGTATGCGCTGCGTTACGGCGGTCAGGTAGAAATCCGGCCGCAGCCTTTCGAAGATTTCGTACTGGTACAGATGCCGCTGCGCGGCAGTGCCACGCTTGAGTCCGACGGCATGGGCTATGCCGTCAGCCCGGGAGAAGTGGCGATTCTGTCTCCGCGCAAGCAGGCTCGAGTGGTGTGGGAGGAGGGCTGCGAGCAACTGATCCTCAAACTGCCACGGGTATTACTCGACGCCAGCCAGAGTGCGCTGGCCGATGACTTGCCATCTGACTTCACGTTAGCGCCGGTCAGCCGTCTGGAACGGCCACTGGCGATGCGCTGGTTTCGTCTGGTCAGTGAGTTGCTGGAGCACTTGCCCGAGGGCGAGTCGAGTACACCGCCTTCACGCTGGTTACAGCATCTGGAGCAAAGCCTGCCGCTGTTTCTGCTCAGCCATTGTGGCGTTGCGCAACAAGCGTCGCCTTCGCCGCGGCAGCCCACCCGTCAACTGCAAAAAATCGACACCTGCATGCGCGAGCACCTTGTTCAAGGCATCTCCCTGGCTGAACTGGCGGTTGCTGTCGGGATGAGTATTCGCAGCTTGAACACCTTATGCCAACGTGAATACGGTCAAAGCCCGATGGACCGCTTGCGCGGATTACGGCTTGAAGCCGCCAGGGAGTACTTGCTGGCGAGGCCGTACACCAGCGTGACAGAGGTAGCGCTGGAGTTCGGGTTCGGGCATGTGGGGCGGTTTGCCAATTACTATCGGCAGCGGTTTGGAGAGTTGCCGAAGCAGACGATGAAGTCTCAGGCATGAGGGGGGATTCCGGTCGGCCTGGCTCAGGTAGCGCAGCCCGATGGCTGCTAGCCAACCTTTAGGGGGATTCACTTGACGGCAATGCCAAAACGAAAAAACCCGCCATAAGGCGGGTTTTTGGTGTTCCGAGATTTTGAAAGCCTTCTCAGAACCTTGTCTGGCTCCACGACCTGGACTCGAACCAGGGACCCAGTGATTAACAGTCACTTGCTCTACCAACTGAGCTATCGCGGAATGGCGTGTATGTTACTGATTCAAAAAGAGAAGTCAAGCACCTGTTAGCAACTTGAGGGATTCATCGGGACAGACGGTGGTTTATCGGCGATTGGCGGTTACCAGAACGGCACCAGAGGTCTACCATGGCCGCCCGGAAGTGGTTACACGCGCTGCCGGCCATTTGCCGAAAAGGTACGCGCCATGAATTACACAGCCCGAAGCAACGAGGTGTTCGCATGAGCATTGCACAGATCAGCCTGCCCAAAGGGGTCGGCCCGCACGCCGAAAAACTGTTCGACGCCATCACTCAGGCCAGCACCGCTGACGAATTGAACCGCGCAGGCGGCAAGGCCGAAGGGTTTGTCCTGGGCCTGGAAAGCACCAAGGCCATCAAAAGCCAGGTCGCCGAATCGCTGTACGTCGCCTATGACGACGCGGCCAGCCAGCGCGCGACCGAACTGGCTTAACCGCCGAAGGTCACGGTGGCGAGCATCAGCTTGGTGTAAAGCAGCGTCGCGCCCAGTTGCACCAGCCACAAGGCCAGGCCGCCGAGAAACACCCCCGCAGCCACTTGCAGCACCAGGTTATTGCTGCGTTTGGCCGGGACGCGGGGGATGAAGTCATTCAGGTCATCCAGGTCATCGCGCTCAGCGCGCAGGTCATCGTTTTTCATGGGCTTCTCTAGATTTTCAGGATGTACACAAAACCCTGTGGGAGCGGGCTTGCTCGCGAAAGCGGTGGGTCAGCTTGCATAAGCGTTGAATGTGCCGACGCTTTCGCGAGCAAGCCCGCTCCCACAATTGATCTGTGTGCAGTCTAGAGGGCTTGGCTGGCGGGTTGAGAATTATCTGAGCCTATAAAAAACGGGAAGCCCAAGGGCTTCCCGTTTTTCGTATTACCGCACGACTCAGATCACCGCAACGATGGCCTTGGTCACGACATCAATGTTGCTCTGGTTCAACGCGGCGACGCAGATGCGGCCGGTGTCCAGGGCGTAGATGCCGAACTCGTTACGCAGGCGGGTCACTTGCTCGACCGTCAGGCCGGAGTAGGAGAACATGCCGCGCTGACGACCGACGAAGCTGAAATCACGCTGTGGAGCTTGCTTCGCCAACTGCTCAACCATCTGGATGCGCATGCCGCGAATCCGCAGGCGCATTTCAGCCAGTTCTTCTTCCCACTGGGCGCGCAGTTCCGGGCTGTTCAGCACGGCGGCAACGATGCTGGCGCCGTGGGTCGGCGGGTTGGAGTAGTTGGTGCGGATTACGCGCTTGACTTGCGACAGCACGCGCGCGCTTTCTTCTTTCGATTCGCTGACGATCGACAGGGCGCCAACGCGCTCGCCGTACAGCGAGAAGGATTTGGAGAACGAGCTGGAGACGAAGAAGGTCAGGCCCGATTCAGCGAACAGGCGCACAGCGGCGGCGTCTTCGTCGATGCCATCACCAAAGCCCTGGTAGGCCATGTCGAGGAACGGCACGTGACCTTTGGCTTTCACCACGTCCAGCACGTTTTTCCAGTCTTGCGGACTGAGGTCCACGCCGGTCGGGTTGTGGCAGCACGCGTGTAGCACAACGATCGAGCCGGACGGCAGGGCGTTCAGGTCTTCCAGCAGGCCGGCACGGTTAACGTCGTGGGTCGCGGCGTCGTAGTAACGGTAGTTCTGCACCGGGAAACCGGCGGTTTCGAACAGCGCGCGGTGGTTTTCCCAGCTTGGGTCGCTGATCGCCACGACGGCGTTCGGCAGCAGTTGCTTGAGGAAGTCGGCACCGATTTTCAGGGCGCCAGTACCGCCAACGGCTTGAGTGGTGATGACGCGGCCAGCGGCAATCAGCGGCGAGTCATTGCCAAACAGCAGTTTTTGAACGGCCTGGTCGTAGGCAGCGATGCCATCAATCGGCAAATAGCCACGGGAAGCGTGTTGAGCGACGCGAATCGTCTCGGCTTCGACAACGGCGCGCAGGAGTGGAATTCGCCCCTCCTCGTTGCAGTAAACACCGACCCCCAGGTTGACCTTGTTGGTACGGGTATCGGCGTTGAATGCTTCGTTGAGGCCCAGGATTGGATCGCGTGGTGCCATTTCGACAGCGGAGAACAGGCTCATTTTTGCGGCGGCTCTGAATGGAGAGTGGAGGGACGTGTCGCGCTCCAGCCGAATGCACTAGAGCGGTGCACAAACGGGGAGCTAGTATAGAGGCCATCCGCGATTGATGGCGACAGACGATTCGGCTTTTAGCGTAAGTTTTTCCGATTATTTTTCGACCGTTAGTCGATTGATCCCGTCAAAGACTTCAAGGGATGTAGGACGTTTGCCTTGAAAGCGCGGGCAATCGACTCCACATTGAGCACAATCCAGTTTTTTCCTCGGGCGACGTCGGTCGTTTGTGGTCTTTTTCGTTGCTGTCCGGTTTGCCCGGACGGGCGCGACCCAGAGGGTATTTCATGTCTGAATTCCAGCTAGTCACCCGCTTCGAGCCCGCCGGCGATCAGCCGGAAGCCATTCGCCTGATGGTCGAGGGCATCGAAGCCGGGCTGGCGCACCAGACGTTGCTCGGTGTGACCGGCTCGGGCAAGA
Source organism: Pseudomonas migulae (assembly GCF_024169315.1). Classification (NCBI taxonomy): domain Bacteria; kingdom Pseudomonadati; phylum Pseudomonadota; class Gammaproteobacteria; order Pseudomonadales; family Pseudomonadaceae; genus Pseudomonas; species Pseudomonas migulae. The sequence continues at coordinate 6,122,611 of NZ_JALJWR010000001.1, forward strand.
CGTTCAGCATCGCCAATGTCATCGCCCAGGTTCAGCGCCCGACGCTGGTCCTGGCGCCGAACAAGACCCTGGCCGCGCAGTTGTACGGTGAATTCAAGGCGTTCTTTCCGAACAACGCCGTCGAGTACTTCGTTTCCTATTACGACTACTACCAGCCCGAAGCCTACGTGCCGTCCTCGGACACCTTCATCGAGAAAGACGCCTCGATCAACGATCACATCGAGCAGATGCGGCTCTCGGCGACCAAAGCGTTGCTGGAGCGCAAGGACGCGATCATCGTCACCACGGTGTCGTGCATCTACGGCCTGGGCAGCCCGGAAACCTATTTGAAAATGGTGTTGCACGTGGATCGGGGCGACAAGCTCGATCAGCGCGCCTTGCTGCGTCGCCTGGCGGACCTGCAATACACCCGCAACGACATGGATTTCGCCCGCGCGACGTTCCGCGTGCGCGGTGATGTGATCGACATCCACCCGGCAGAATCCGATTTCGAAGCGATCCGCATCGAGCTGTTCGATGACGAAGTCGAGAGCCTGTCGGCCTTCGATCCGCTGACCGGCGAGGTGATCCGCAAGTTGCCGCGCTTCACCTTCTACCCGAAAAGCCACTACGTGACGCCGCGAGAAACCCTGCTCGGCGCCATCGAAGGGATCAAGGTCGAGTTGCAGGAGCGGCTGGAATACCTGCGTTCCAACAACAAACTGGTGGAAGCGCAACGCCTCGAGCAACGCACGCGTTTCGACCTGGAGATGATCCTCGAGCTGGGCTACTGCAACGGCATCGAAAACTACTCGCGCTACCTCTCGGGTCGTGCCTCCGGTGAAGCGCCGCCGACGTTGTTCGATTACTTGCCGGCCGATGCCTTGCTGGTGATCGACGAATCCCACGTCAGCGTGCCGCAGGTCGGCGCGATGTATAAGGGCGACCGCTCACGTAAAGAAACGCTGGTGGAGTACGGCTTCCGTCTGCCTTCGGCGCTGGACAACCGGCCGATGCGCTTCGACGAATTCGAAGGCATCAGCCCGCAGACGATTTTTGTCTCGGCCACGCCGGGCAACTATGAGGCGGAACATGCCGGTCGCGTGGTCGAGCAACTGGTGCGCCCGACCGGTCTGGTGGACCCGCAAATCGAAATCCGTCCGGCGCTGACCCAGGTCGACGATCTGCTTTCGGAAATCACCAAGCGTGTCGCCCTTGAAGAGCGGGTGTTGGTCACCACGCTGACCAAGCGTATGTCCGAAGACTTGACCGATTACCTGGCCGACCACGGCGTGCGCGTGCGTTATCTGCACTCGGACATCGATACCGTGGAGCGCGTCGAAATCATCCGCGATTTGCGTCTAGGCACGTTTGATGTGCTGGTGGGGATCAACCTGCTGCGTGAGGGCCTGGACATGCCGGAAGTATCCTTGGTCGCGATTCTCGATGCGGACAAGGAAGGCTTCCTGCGCTCCGAACGCTCGCTGATCCAGACCATCGGACGTGCGGCGCGAAACCTCAACGGTCGGGCGATTCTCTATGCAGACCGGATCACCGGTTCCATGGAGCGGGCGATCGGCGAAACCGAGCGTCGTCGCGACAAACAGATTGCCTTCAACCTCGCCAACGGCATTACGCCAAAGGGTGTGTTCAAGGACGTTGCCGACATCATGGAAGGCGCCACCGTGCCGGGTTCGCGCAGCAAGAAGCGCAAAGGCATGGCCAAGGCCGCCGAGGAAAGTGCCAAGTACGAAGCGGAATTGCGTTCGCCGGGAGAAGTCGCCAAGCGCATCAAGGCCTTGGAAGAGAAGATGTACGCCTTGGCTCGCGACCTCGAATTCGAAGCGGCGGCGCAGATGCGCGATGAGATTACCAAGCTGCGGGAGCGGTTGATTGCTGTTTGATTTGCGTTGACTGTATGGGCCTCATCGCGGGCAAGCCCGCTGCCACAGTGATCGAGGGCGCTCACACATTTTTTGAGCACCCGCAGCCCCTGTGGGAGCGGGCTTGCCCGCGATGAGGCCAGTCAGGGCGATACAAATATCAACTAGTGCGCCTCACCAGCCTTCAACCCCGGCGGCAATTTCCTGGTCAACAACACCGCAATCATGCTGATCCCCAGCGCAATCCCGACAAAATGAAACGCATCGTTGTAAGCCATGATCGATGCCTGCTGATGGGCAATCTCGCTGAGCTTGCCCAGCGCCGCTGATTCACTGCCAAACCGGTCCGTCAACGACGCCATGCGCTCGGCCACCTGCGGGTTGCTCGGCACGATAGATTCACGCAAATAATCAAAGTAGGTCTTGGTCCGTGCATCCAGCAACGTGGCGAGGAGGGCGATGCCGATCGCGCCGCCGAGGTTGCGCAGGATGTTGAACAGGCTCGACGCCGACCCCGCATCCTGCGGCAGGATGTACGCGGTGGCGATCAGCGAGATCGTCACCATGATCAACGGCTGGCCCAGCGCACGGATGATCTGGATCTGATTGAACTGCGGTCCGGCAAAGTCCGGGTTCAACACGCCCGAGGAAAAACTCGCCAGGCCGAATAAACCGAACCCCAGCGTGCACAGCCATTTCGGTGAAATGACCTTCATCAGTTTTGGCACCAGCGGAATCAGGAACAGCTGCGGCACGCCCATCCACATGATCACTTCGCCGATCTGCAGGGCGTTGTAGTTCTGGATCTGCGCCAGGTACAACGGCAACAGATAGATCGAGCCATACAACCCGACGCCCATCCCGATGCTGGAAATGCTCGATAAGCCGAAGTTGCGATTGCCCAGGATGCCAAGGTTGATCAGCGGGTTGGGCTTGGAAAATTGCACGATCACAAAGGTGATCAGGCTGATCAGCGCGATGCTGCCGAGCGCTACGATCAGGTCCGATTCCAGCCAGTCCTTGCGATGGCCTTCCTCCAGAAAAACCTGCAAACAACCGAGGCCGATGCCGAGGGTGACAATTCCGGTGTAATCGGTGCTTTTCAGCAGTTCCCAGTGCGCTTCTTTCTTCTCCAGGCCATACATCAGGCCGGCGATCATGATCAGGCCCGGCGGGATGTTGATGTAGAAAATGTATTCCCAGCCCCAGTTTTCCGTCAGCCAGCCGCCGAGGGTCGGGCCGATGGAGGGTGCGAACGTTGCGGTCATGGCAAACATTGCCATGCCTTTGGCGCGGTGGTGTTCAGGAAGTTTGATCAGCGTCAGGGTGAACGCCAGAGGGATCAGCGCGCCGCCGGTGAAGCCTTGCAGCGCACGAAAAATGATCATGCTTTCCAGGCTCCACGCCATGGAGCAAAGCAGGGAAGCGGCAAGAAATCCGAGTGAGACCCACACCGCCAAACGGCGCGCCGAGAGCAGCTGCACCAGCCACGCCGTCAGCGGAATCATGATGATTTCCGCGACCAGGTACGACGTGGAAATCCACGAGCCTTCTTCCAGGGTCGCCGACAGCGCGCCCTGAATATCCTTGAGCGAAGAGTTGGTGATCTGGATGTCGAGCACCGCCATGAACGCGCCGAGCATCACGCTCATCACCGCGATCCAGTCCCGCCGGGTCGGTTCGCCGGCGGGGCGGATCAGTTGATCACCGGCCATCGTCAGGGGCGTCTTTGATGTTCACTTTGGCGGTGACCGACATGCCCGGACGAATCTTGCCGTGCAGCGGACTGTCCGCGGCGAAGGTCAGTTTTACCGGAATTCGTTGTACGACTTTGGTGAAGTTGCCGGTGGCGTTGTCCGGGGGCAACAGGCTGAACTGCGCGCCTGAGGCGGCGAACAGGCTGTCGACTCGCGCTTCAATCGGCGTGTCGCTGTAGGCGTCGAAAGTCAGTTCGGCTTTCTGGCCGGGCTGCATGTGGCCGATCTGGGTTTCCTTGAAGTTGGCCTGAATCCAGATGTCCTGGTCCGGGACGATCGACATCAGGTAAGCGCCGGCCTGCACGTATTGGCCTTCGCGGGCGGCACGCTGACCAATAAGGCCGCTGATGGGGGCGTGGATTTCGCTGCGGGTCAGGTTCAGTTCAGCCTGGGCCAGATCGGTTTTGGCGTTGGCGATCATGGCGTCGAGGCGCTTGATTTCGGCGCTCAGGGAATTGACTTGCTGGCGCTGACTTTGTGCGTCCGCCTGGGCCTTGATCACCTGCGAGCGGGCGATGTGGTTGTCGGCGGAGAGGGTGGTCACCCGTTCTTCCGAAACATAGCCGGGTTTACGCAGGGTTTGCGCGCGGGACAAGTCGATCTGCGAGCGACCGAGGCTGGCCTGGCTGGAGGCGACTTGCGCGTCGCTTGCGGCAATCAGGCTGGCTTGCTGGGTCAGTTTGCTCTGGGCTTGCAGGCGTTCGGCCTGGCGGGTGGCGAGCGTGGCGTTGGCGCGATCGACGGCGAGGTGGAAGTCATCGCCTTCGAGCTTGATCAGCAACTGGCCTTTCTCGACGTGCTGGTTGTCCTGCACCAGCACCTGATCAATGCGCGCGCCCAACTGGCTCGACACACGGGTGATCTCGCCCTGGACATAGGCGTTGTCGGTGCTTTCATAAAACCGTCCCTTGAAGAACCACTGGGCAAAAAAGCCCCCGGCAATCAGCAGGACGATCAACAGGAAAATAAACAGGCGACGCTTGAGTTGGGCAGGCATGGGGCAAACTGTAGTCGAGAAATTGTAAGGAAAGTTATCAGCAGAAGAATCTGGCATACAGTCGATAGTGGGTAAATGCCATCGGCTGATAATCCATCATTCATCCCGGCCCGAGCCCGTTGTAGACGCAAACTTGGCTTAAATGCCCTGCTTACTGGAGCCGGGCGGGCAACGCCTGTTACCATTCGCCCTTTGTTTTATCTTCATTTCGAGACTTGCCATGACCACCGTCCGCACGCGCATCGCGCCATCGCCTACCGGGGACCCCCACGTAGGTACCGCTTACATCGCACTGTTCAACTACTGCTTTGCCAAGCAGCACGGCGGTGAGTTCATCCTGCGGATCGAAGACACCGATCAGTTGCGTTCGACCCGCGAGTCCGAACAGCAGATTTTCGACGCCCTGCGCTGGTTGGGGATCGACTGGAGCGAAGGCCCGGACGTCGGTGGCCCGCACGGTCCGTACCGTCAAAGCGAGCGTGGCGACATCTATCAGAAGTACTGCCAGCAACTGGTCGAGATGGGGCACGCGTTCCCGTGCTTCTGCACCGCCGAAGAACTGGACCAGATGCGCGCCGAGCAAATGGCCCGTGGCGAAACCCCGCGTTACGACGGCCGTGCGCTGTTGCTGTCCAAGGAAGAAGTCGCGCGCCGTCTGGCCGCTGGCGAGCCGCACGTGATCCGCATGAAAGTGCCGAGCGAAGGCGTGTGCGTGGTCCCGGACATGCTGCGTGGCGACGTCGAGATCCCGTGGGATCGCATGGACATGCAAGTGCTGATGAAGACCGACGGCCTGCCGACGTACTTCCTGGCCAACGTGGTCGATGACCACCTGATGGGCATCACCCACGTTCTGCGCGGCGAAGAATGGCTGCCTTCGGCACCGAAACTGATTCTTCTGTACGAATACTTCGGCTGGGAACAACCGGAGCTGTGCTACATGCCGCTGCTGCGTAACCCGGACAAGAGCAAGCTGTCCAAGCGCAAGAACCCGACCTCGGTGACGTTCTACGAGCGCATGGGCTTCATGCCCGAAGCGATGCTCAACTACCTGGGACGCATGGGCTGGTCGATGCCGGACGAGCGCGAGAAGTTCTCGTTGCAGGAAATGGTCGACAACTTCGACCTGAGCCGCGTCTCCCTCGGTGGGCCGATTTTCGACATCGAGAAGCTGTCGTGGCTCAACGGCCAGTGGCTGCGTGACTTGCCGGTGGAAGAGTTCGCCTCGCGCCTGCAAACCTGGGCCCTCAACCCTGAATACATGATGAAGATCGCGCCGCACGTGCAAGGCCGTGTCGAGACTTTCAGCCAGGTCGCACCGCTGGCCGGTTTCTTCTTCGCCGGTGGCGTGAACCCGGATGCCAAGCTGTTTGAGTCGAAGAAACTGTCGGGTGATCAGGTTCGTCAGTTGATGCAGCTGATCCTGTGGAAACTGGAAAGCCTGCGTCAGTGGGAAAAGGACAGCATCACCGCGACGATTCAAGCGGTGGTCGAATCCCTGGAGCTGAAGCTGCGTGACGCCATGCCGCTGATGTTCGCCGCGATCACTGGCCAGGCCAGTTCGGTGTCGGTGCTCGATGCGATGGAAATCCTCGGCCCGGACCTGACGCGTTTCCGTCTGCGCCAGGCAATCGACCTGCTCGGCGGCGTGTCGAAGAAAGAAAACAAAGAGTGGGAAAAACTGCTGGCGAATATCGCCTGACGACACGGTCCTGTGAGAGCGTGGCTTGCCCGCGAAGAGCGATGACGCGGTGTAACCGATACACCGCGGCGTCAAATTCGCCGGCAAGCCTGGCTCCTACAGCAAGAGATACCCCCGTTTTCCGGGGGGAGGGCGGTAAGTGATTGTTATGTCGGCAAAAAACTTTGGAAATTGTTAAAAATAAATTTGACACGTTTCCAAAGCGCCATTAAGATTCGCCCCGTCCTCAGCGATGAGGGGCTATAGCTCAGCTGGGAGAGCGCTTGCATGGCATGCAAGAGGTCGACGGTTCGATCCCGTCTAGCTCCACCAATTTACACTTCAAGGTCTGGCCACACCGGCCTTGAAGCGATCAACACTCAGCGTTGATCTGTTGTATAGAAGGGTTTGCGTCCCCTTCGTCTAGTGGCCTAGGACACCGCCCTTTCACGGCGGTAACAGGGGTTCGAGTCCCCTAGGGGACGCCAGTTTTACAGAAGCGATGTTGCAAGATGTCGCTCCGCCGCGAGGCGAAAAATCCGGGGCTATAGCTCAGCTGGGAGAGCGCCTGCATGGCATGCAGGAGGTCAGCGGTTCGATCCCGCTTAGCTCCACCAATTTTACAATTCAAGGTCTGGCCACACCGGCCTTGAATCGATCAGCTCTCAGCACTGATCAGTTGTATAGAAGGTTTTGCGTCCCCTTCGTCTAGTGGCCTAGGACACCGCCCTTTCACGGCGGTAACAGGGGTTCGAGTCCCCTAGGGGACGCCACGATTACCCGCTCTGCGGGATTTTATAAGGGTCATTCAATTATTGAATGGCCCTTTTGTTTGTCTGGCGTTTGGCCAAATTCCCCCATTTCTTTCAAACTGTGCTTCAGACCAACGGTCACACCCGCGACTTGCGTAAAATTATTATGAGAATAATATTCTAGTCGTAATATTCGGAGGCAACGATGAACGATAAAAAAGCTCAAACCCGCGAACGCATCCTCAAGGCCGCCAGCGCAGCGCTGATTCAGCGTGGCCCGGCCGAACCGAGCGTGGGCGAAGTGATGGGCGCAGCCGGCCTGACGGTGGGCGGCTTCTATGCGCACTTCGAAAGCAAGGACGCGATGATGCTGGAGGCGTTCAAGCAACTGCTCGGTCACCGCCGTGGACTGATTGCCGACATGGACACCGAATTGACCGGCGAAGAGCGTCGCGCCTTGGTCGCTGCGTTTTACCTGTCACGCAAACACCGTGATTCCTCTGAGTCAGCGTGCCCGATCCCGGCGTCTGTCGGCGAGTTGGGGCGTCTGCCGGACGCGTTTCGCGTGGCGCTGAATGAGCATGTGGAAATGATGGTCGCGCAGTTGGCGGCCAGCCCGGAAGACACCGACAAAGCCCTGGCCGACATGGCCTTGATGGTCGGTGGTCTGGCTCTGGCGCGGGCCTTGGGGCCGGGAGAGTTATCCGATCGATTGCTGCGTGCCGCCAAGTCGGCGGTGTTATGACCTGAAGGCAATGGCCTGAGGAGTGAGAGCGATGAGCACGTTAAAGTGGGTTCGTGGCGTTAATGGCACCTTGGGCTGGTTTGCACCGAAACTGGTCGCGAGCAAAATGCGACTGGCGTTCATGACGCCGCGGGATCTGCCGCCGCGTGACTGGGAATTGCCGCTGCTGGCGAAATCCGAGCGCATCACTTTACGCTTCGGCCTTTCGGCATTGCGCTGGGGGCAAGGCCCGGCGGTGTTGCTGATGCACGGTTGGGAAGGCCGGCCGACGCAGTTCGCCAGTCTGATCACTGCGCTGGTTGATGCCGGTTACACCGTCGTTGCGCTGGATGGCCCAGCGCATGGTCGCTCACCGGGCAACGAAGCCAACGTCGTGCTGTTCGCCCGTGCCATGCTTGAGGCCGCCGCCGAGTTGCCGCCGTTGCAGGCGGTCATCGGTCACTCGATGGGCGGTGCCAGCGCCATGCTCGCCGTTCAGTTGGGGTTGCGCACTGAAACCCTGGTGACGATTGCTGCGCCGGCGCGGATTCTCGGGGTGCTGCGTGGTTTCGCTCGTTACGTGCGACTGCCGCCAAAGGCCCGTTCGGCATTCATTCGCCAGGTTGAGAAAGACGTTGGCATGCGTGCCGCTGCACTGGATGTCTCGCACTATCAACTCGACATGCCCGGGCTGATCGTTCACGCCGAAGACGATTGCTTCGTTCCGGTCAAGGAATCCCAACTGATCCACGAAGCCTGGTTCGACAGCCGTCTGTTGCGACTGGAAGAAGGCGGCCATCAACGGGTATTGGCTGACCCTCGGGTGATTGATGGGGTGTTATCACTGCTGGCCGGCCGCAGCCTGCAATCGCGCCAATCGGCCTGAGCATCCGTTACACTGCCCCGGTCGACATAATCTGACCGGGAGTGGGGCATGGGCTGGGATCGGGCAACGCCATTTATCATTGATCTGGAAGTGGGCGCCGAGGACATCGACGGGTTGGGTCACGCGAATAACGCGGTATATGTGACCTGGCTCGAGCGTTGCGCCTGGCGTCACTCCCAGCGACTCGGTCTGGACCTGGTCGAGTATCGGCGACTGGATCGGGCGATGGCAGTGGTGCGGCACGAGATCGATTACCTGGCGGCGGCCTACGAGGGCGATGAGTTGCAATTGGCGACCTGGATCGTCGATTGGGATCAGCGTCTGAAAATGACCCGGCACTTTCAGCTGAAACGACCGAGTGACAACACCACGTTGCTGCGGGCGCAGACCACGTTTGTCTGCATCGAGTTGTCCACGGGCAGGCCCAAGCGCATGCCGGCGGAGTTCATCGAGGGTTATGGCCCAGCATTGCAAATCGCACTCTAAGTGATCTCTTCGCGGGCAAGCCACGCTCCCACAGGTGTGCACGGAACTCTGTAGGAGCGAGGCTTGCCCGCGAAGGCGTCCGCACAATCAACACCGTCCGGCCTGACGAAATACCTTCCAGCCGCCGAAACCAGTAAACTGCCGCACGTTTTTCCTCGAGTGTGTTTTTCATGCAAATTGCTTTGGCACCCATGGAGGGGTTGGTCGACAACATCCTGCGGGACGTGCTGACCCGTGTGGGCGGTATCGATTGGTGCGTGACCGAGTTCATCCGGATCAACGACCAGCTGCTCACGCCTGCCTATTTCCACAAGTTCGGCCCTGAATTGCTGGCGGGCGCGCGCACCGCGTCTGGCGTGCCGTTGCGCGTGCAGCTGTTGGGTTCCGATCCCGTGTGCCTGGCGGAAAACGCCGCGCTGGCCTGCGAGTTGGGTTCCGAAGTCATCGACCTGAACTTCGGTTGCCCGGCCAAGACCGTCAACAAGTCACGCGGTGGCGCGGTGTTGCTCAAAGAGCCCGAGCTGCTGAACCAGATCGTCGAGCATGTTCGTCGCGCGGTTCCGGCGCACATTCCGGTCACCGCGAAAATGCGACTCGGCTTCGACAGTCCTGACGGTTCTCTGGTCTGCGCCACGGCCCTGGCCGAAGGCGGTGCGGAACACATCGTGGTGCATGCGCGGACCAAGATGGACGGTTACAAGCCGCCGGCACATTGGGAGTGGATCCCTCGCGTGCAGGAAGTGGTCAAGGTGCCCGTGTTCGCCAATGGTGATATCTGGAGCGTTGAAGACTGGCGCCGCTGCCGCGAAATCAGCGGCGTGGAAGACATCATGCTGGGTCGCGGGCTGGTATCGCGTCCGGACCTGGCACGGCAAATCGCAGCCGCTCGCGCCGGTGAAGAGGTCGTCGAGATGACGTGGGCCGAACTGCTGCCGCTGATTCAGGACTTCTGGCTGCAAGCCAAGGCACAGATGACGGCGCGCCAATCGCCCGGTCGCCTGAAGCAGTGGCTGGCGATGCTGACGCGCAATTATCCCGAAGCCGTTGAGTTGTTTACCGAGCTGCGCCGTGAAACCGAGCTGGATCAGGTCTCGCGATTGCTGGGGTTGCAGGTGCTGGAGGCTGCTTAAAAAATTTGAAAAGAATCTCTTGAAAAGCAATCGGCGGTCCTTATTTAAGGATTACGCGATGCCGAATTCGGGTCGCGGAGACAAAAAACTTGCTGATTGTTTTCAGGAGATTTGAATCATGACTACTGCATTTTCCCTGGCTCCACTGTTCCGTTCCTCGGTAGGTTTCGACCGTTTCAACGACCTGTTCGAAACCGCCCTGCGCAACGAACCAGGCAGCACCTACCCACCTTACAACGTGGAAAAACACGGTGACGATCAATACCGCATCGTCGTGGCGGCAGCCGGTTTCCAGGAGGAAGACCTGGACCTGCAAGTCGAGAAGGGTGTGCTGACCATCAGTGGCGGCAAACGTGACGCGACGGAAGGCGTGACCTTCCTGCATCAAGGCATCGCCCAGCGTGCGTTCAAACTGTCGTTCCGCCTGGCCGATCACATCGAGATCAAGGCCGCCGACCTGCGCAACGGTCTGTTGAGCATCGACCTGTTGCGGGTGGTTCCGGAAGAGGCGAAAGCCAAACGCATCCCGATCAACGGGACGCAAAAACCAGCCTTGCAGCACTAAGGCAGGGCAATGAAAAGGGCGCCAATGGCGCCCTTTTTTGTGCTCGTCATTTGAGCAGCTTCTGAAACGCCTCCACCGGCAGCGGCGAGCTGTGCAAATACCCCTGATAAAAATGGCAGCCCAGCCCCTGCAAGAATTCAAGCTGCTCCGGGGTCTCTACCCCTTCGGCAATCACTTTCAATTCCAGGCTGCGGGCCATGGCGACGATGGCGCGGATGATTTCGGCGTCGTTGGGGTCGGTGGTGGCGTCGCGGATGAATGACTGGTCGATTTTCAGCGTGTCGACCGGCAGTCGCTTGAGGTAGGTCAGCGAGGAATAACCGGTGCCGAAGTCGTCCATGGCGAAGCTCACACCGAGTTTTTTCAGGCGCCGCATTTTGCTGATGGTGTCTTCCAGATTCTGGATGACGATGCCTTCGGTGATTTCCAGTTTCAGCAACGAGCAGGGGAGGCCGTGGCTGACGAGGCTGTGCTCGATGCGTTCGACGAAATCGTTCTGGCGGAATTGCCGCGGGCTGATGTTCACGCACAAACTGAAATCCAATGGGTCGATCAGGCCCTTGGCGATCAGCTTTTTGAAGGCCGCGCACACTTCCTCGACGATCCAAGTGCCGACCTCCAGAATCAACCCGCTGTCTTCCAGCACCTTGATGAATTCGGTCGGCGATTGTGCGCCGAGTTCCGGGTGGCACCAGCGCACCAGCGCTTCGGCGCCGACGATGCGGTTGTCGCGAGCATCCACTTGCGGCTGGTAATGCACCTCGAACTCGCCCCGGGAAAGGGCCAGGCGCAAGTCGGTTTCCATGCGCAGGCGTTCACTGGCGGCCTTCTGCATGGTGTTGTGGTACATCTGCGTGGTGTTACGCCCGGAATCCTTGGCCCGATAAAGCGCGATGTCGGCGCGTTTAAGCAAGTCGGTCGGGGTCGAGCCGTGATCGGGAATCAGCGCGATGCCGATACTCGGCGTCACTTGCAGGCGTTGACCATCAAGGAACATCGGTTCGGACAACAGTTCGCGCAAGGTGTCCGCGAGCTCGCGGACCTGGGCGCTGACTTCGTTGTGCGAACCTTCCAGGCCACTGAGCAACACCACGAATTCGTCTCCGCCGAGTCGCGCAACAGTGTCTTCCATGCGCACGCTGGCTTCAAGGCGGGCGGTGATGATCTTCAGCACCGTGTCGCCCACCGGGTGGCCGAGCGAGTCGTTGATGTGCTTGAAATGGTCGAGATCGAGAAACATCAAGGCGCCGCGCAGATTGTGGCGTTTGAGCAGGGCGATCTGCTGGCTCAGGCGGTCCATCAACAGTGCACGGTTCGGCAGGTTGGTCAGCGGGTCGTGGTAGGCCAGGTGGCGGATCTGCGCTTCGGCGTTTTTCAGCAGGCTGACGTCACGCGCGGTCAGCAGCAGGCACGCGGTTTCGTTGAGCGTGATCGGTTCCACCGACACTTCGACGGTCAGCAGTTCACCGCGCTTGTTGCGGCCGAGCATCTCCTGGTGATGCACCCGGCCCTTGATCTGTATCTCGGCCAGCAGCGCCGAGCGTTGTTTTTCTTCAGCCCAGATGCCGACCTGGTAAACCGTGCGGCCGACCACCTCATCGGCTCGGTAGCCGGTCAGTCGGCAGAAACCGTCGTTGACCTCCAGATAGCGCCCGGTGTCGCGTTCCGTGATGGTGATGGCGTCGGGGCTGGAGTGGAAGGCCTTGGCGAACTTCTCTTCGCTGGCCTTGAGCGCCGCTTCCGAGCGTTGTTGCTGGGTGATGTCGCGCAGGGTGGTGACGATGCACGGCTGGTCGCCAACGCTGATCTGGCGGCTGGAAATCACGCAGGTCAGCGATTGGCCGTCCTTGTGTTGCACCAGGATCGCCACGTTGTTCAGGCCCTGCTCGCGGATGACCTGCTCGATCCTTCGCAGGCTTTTTGCCGACGCGTCCCACAGGCCGATTTCATCGGCGCTACGGCCAATCACTTCGGCGGTGCTCCAACCGAAGGTCTGGGTGAAACTGGAATTGATTTCGATGAACTGGCCGGTGTCCTGGCGAGTCACGCAGATCGGGTCCGGGCTGACCTGGAACAGGGTGGCAAACTTCTCTTCGGAGGCGACCAGCTTCTGTTCGCGTTCGACCTGATCGGTGATGTCCAGCAAGGTGCCGGCCATGCGCAACGGGGCGCCGTTTTCATCGCGGTAGAGGCGGGCGCGGCTTTCCAGGTAGCGCGAAGTGCCATCCTCGAGTTGCACGCGGTAGGTCAGCTGATAGTTGCCCGCCGGGCCTTCGCGCAGGCTGCGATAGGCATCGCGCATGCTGTCGCGCTCTTCGCCGGGCACGCCTTCGAAAAACTCTTCGAACGACTCATGGAACGGTATGGGATCCAGCCCGTGCAGTTGCGCGGCCCGGGCCGAGCCGTAAAGCATGCCGCTGGGAATGTGCCAGTCCCAGGTGCCGAGCTGTGCCGAGTCCAGCGCCAGGTCGAGGCGTTCCTGGCTGTCTTTCAGGGCGAGCTCGGCGACTTTGCGCTCGGTGGTGTCGAGAAAGGTGCTGAGCAGATAGGGCTGGCCTTCGAGCTCGACTTTCTGTGCGCTGAGGATGCCGTCATGAACCTGGCCGTTGCTGGCGCGAAACTGCACTTCCATGCTGACCAGCTCGCCTTTGGCCTTGGTCGCCTTGACCAGTTTCTCCCGTTGCTCCGGGTGCACCCACAAGCCTAGTTCAAGGGTGGTGCGGCCAATTGCGTTTTGCACCGGCCAGCCGAACAGGCTTTCGAAATACTGGTTGGCCTCGGTGATCAGGCCGTCTTCCTGGCGGGTCAGCAGAACCATGTTCGGGCACAGGTGAAACAGCGTTGCGAAGCGTTTTTCCGAACTGCTCAGTGCCTGTTCGCGCTGGCGCTGGTGGGTGATCTCGCGGATCACCCCGATCATGCGCGGCCGACCGTGTTTATCCGGCAGTAAACTGCCGTTGATCTCCAGCCAGTGCAGGCTGCCGTCGGGCCAGCGGATGCGGTGGTGCATCGCCTGCTCCAGCGGGGCGCCGGCGATCACGGCGTGGAACGCGCGAATGGTTTTGGCCCGGTCTTCGGGGGGCAACAGGTCAAGGTATTCCAGGTCGGCCGGCAATGGCTGCCGGGGATCGAAGCCGAATAACGCCTGCGTGCCCCGCGACCAACTGATCTGCCCGCGCTCGATGTCCCAGTACCACGCGCCCAACCTTGCGCCGTTGAGGGCGGCCAGCAACTGTGGCGCGCTTTCCCAACTTTGCTCGGACCGTTTCGGGTCTAGCGCCTGTATACGTGGCATCGGCGGAATACGGTCAACAGATTTCGGCATTGGCAGGCCTTGGGCTGAATTGGGCGTTAGGCACAGGAGTTCGCGGCTCTATAGGAGTAGCACAAGTTAGCCTGGAGTCCCTGGCAGATCGATTTGTGCATCCAGCAAGGCCATAAAAGCCCGTGCCGCGTTCGACAGCGTCCGTTCGGTATGCAAGATATAGCCTAGCTGGCGAGTCAGTTGTATGCCCGGCAAAGGTATTCGTGCAACTTGATCGTCGAGCATGGTGCGCGGCAACACGCTCCAGGCCAGGCCGATCGAGACCATCATCTTGATGGTTTCCAGATAATTCGTGCTCATGGCGATGTTCGGCGTCAAGCCTTGCGCTTCAAACAGGCGCTGGACGATATGGTGAGTAAAGGTGTTGCCGCCGGGAAACACGGCTGGATGCAGGGCAATGTCCGCCAGGGTCACAGCGCCATTGCTGATCAATGAGTGCTCCGGGGCGACCACGAAATCCAGCGGGTCGTCCCACACCGGGGTGGCCTTGACCAGGGCGTGTGGCTCGGGCGCGAGGGTGATGACCGCCAGTTCGGCGCGGCCGTGGAGAATTTCTTCGTAGGCCACTTCCGAATCGAGGAACTGAATATCCAGCGCGACTTGTGGGTAGCGGCGAGTGAACTCCCTTAATAAGGGCGGCAAACGGTGCAGGCCGATGTGGTGACTGGTGGCCAGGGTCAGGCGGCCGCTCACTTCACCGGTCAGGTTGGTCAGGGCGCGGCGGGTGTCGTCCAGCACATTCAGAATCTGATAAGCCCGTGGCAGCAGGGCGCGACCGGCCTCCGTCAGGCCGACTTCGCGGCCCAGTCGGTCAAACAGGCGCACCTTCAATTGCTGCTCCAGCCCGGCAATGCGTTTGCTGATCGCCGGTTGTGTCAGGTGCAGCCGTTCGCCGGCGCCGGAGAAGCTTCCAGTCTCGGCGATGGCAATAAAGGCATTGAGGTTGGCGAGGTCCATTGCTGTATTCCAGTTGGTTATCCAAAGCATAAAAAATATGAATTTGAGTTATTTAATGTAACCCCCTAGGATCGACCTCACAAGCCAAAGGGTTATTGAAATTCTCAAGACCCGGGGCATAGAAACAAGCTGATGAGGAACCGTCTGATGGCCGGCAAAACGCTCTACGACAAGCTCTGGGATTCGCATTTGGTCAAGCAGCGCGACGATGGCTCTGCGCTGATCTACATCGATCGTCACATCATCCACGAAGTGACCTCGCCGCAAGCCTTTGAAGGCCTGCGTCTGGCCGGGCGCAAGCCTTGGCGCATCGATGCCAACATCGCGACCCCGGACCACAACGTACCGACCACGCCGGAGCGCAAGGGCGGCATTGAAGCCATTGTCGACCAGGTCTCGCGTTTGCAGGTTCAGACCCTCGACGACAACTGCGATGAATATGGCATCGTCGAATTCAAGATGAATGATGTGCGTCAAGGCATCGTGCACGTGATCGGCCCGGAGCAGGGCGCGACCTTGCCGGGCATGACCGTGGTCTGCGGCGACTCCCACACCTCGACCCACGGCGCCTTCGGTGCTCTGGCTCACGGTATCGGCACTTCCGAGGTCGAGCACGTGCTCGCCACCCAGTGCCTGGTCGCCAAGAAAATGAAGAACATGCTGGTGTCGGTCGAAGGCAAACTGCCGTTCGGCGTGACCGCCAAGGACATCGTTCTCGCGGTCATCGGCAAGATCGGCACCGCTGGCGGTAACGGCCATGCGATCGAGTTCGCCGGTAGCGCGATTCGCGATCTGTCGGTCGAAGGCCGCATGACCATCTGCAACATGTCCATCGAGGCCGGCGCTCGCGTAGGCCTGGTAGCGGCAGATGAAAAAACCGTGGCCTACGTGAAGGGCCGTCCATTTGCCCCGAAAGGCGCGGAATGGGACTTGGCCGTCGAAGCCTGGAAAGACCTGGTGACTGATAAAGACGCCAAATTCGACACCATCGTCGAGCTCGACGCGACCCAGATCAAACCGCAAGTCAGCTGGGGCACTTCGCCTGAGATGGTATTGGCCGTTGACCAGAACGTTCCCGATCCTGCGAAGGAAATGGACCTGGTCAAGCGCGGTTCCATCGAGCGCGCCTTGAAATACATGGGTTTGACCGCCAATCAGGCGATCACCGACATCCAGCTCGACCGTGTATTCATCGGTTCCTGCACCAACTCGCGGATCGAAGATTTGCGCGCTGCCGCCGTCATCGCCAAGGGCCGCAAAGTGGCTTCGACCATCAAGCAGGCCATCGTGGTGCCGGGCTCGGGTCTGGTGAAGGCGCAGGCGGAATCCGAAGGCCTGGACAAGATTTTCCTCGACGCCGGTTTCGAATGGCGCGAGCCGGGTTGCTCGATGTGCCTGGCGATGAACCCGGACCGTTTGGAGTCGGGCGAGCATTGCGCGTCGACCTCCAACCGTAACTTCGAAGGCCGTCAGGGCGCCGGTGGTCGTACCCACCTCGTGAGCCCGGCCATGGCCGCCGCCGCCGCGGTGAACGGTCGTTTCGTCGACGTCCGTGAATTGATCTAAGGAGCGCAGCATGAAAGCTTTTACCCAGCACACTGGTCTTGTCGCGCCTCTGGATCGTGCCAACGTCGACACCGACCAGATCATCCCGAAGCAGTTCTTGAAGTCGATCAAGCGCACCGGTTTTGGCCCGAACCTGTTCGATGAGTGGCGTTATCTGGATGTGGGGCAGCCGTATCAGGACAACTCCAAGCGTCCGTTGAACAAGGACTTCGTCCTCAACGCCGAGCGTTATCAAGGCGCCAGCGTGTTGCTGGCCCGCGAAAACTTCGGTTGCGGCTCCAGCCGCGAGCACGCGCCGTGGGCGCTGGAAGAGTACGGTTTCCGCAGCATCATCGCGCCGAGCTACGCCGACATCTTCTTCAACAACAGCTTCAAGAACGGCTTGCTGCCGATCATCTTGAGCGACGCCGAGGTGGATGAGCTGTTTCAGCAGGTTGAAGCGAGTCCTGGCTACCAGTTGCAAGTCGATCTGGAAGCCCAGACCGTGACCCGTCCGGACGGCAAAGTGTTGAGTTTCGAAATCGACGCGTTCCGTAAGCATTGCCTGCTCAATGGCCTGGATGATATCGGCCTGACCTTGCAGGACCATGAGGCGATTGCAACGTTTGAAACCAAGCATCGGGCGAGCCAGCCTTGGTTGTTTCGCGATGCTTGATTGAGCTGAAATTTATGTAGACAGGGCCGGCCTCTTCGCGAGCAAGCCCGCTCCCACATTTGAAATGCATTCCCCTGTGGGAGCGGGCTTGCTCGCGAAGGCGGCAGTTCCGGCAACACAAGGCTAAACCTTAAAAAAGGAATTCCCCATGACCAGCACCGCCCAACACTCTCAGGTTGTACAAAAGCAATTCGGTGAACAGGCCGCGGCCTACCTGAGCAGCGCCGTTCACGCTCAAGGCACCGAATTCGCACTGCTACAAGCCGAAGTGGCCGGGCAGGGCGATGCCCGGGTGCTGGACCTGGGTTGCGGCGCCGGTCATGTGAGTTTCCACGTGGCCTCGCTGGTGAAAGAAGTGGTGGCCTACGACCTGTCGCAGCAAATGCTCGACGTGGTTGCCGCCGCAGCCGTTGATCGGGGTTTTAGCAATGTGACCACGGTCCTCGGCGCCGCCGAACGCCTGCCGTTCGCCGATGGCGAGTTCGATTTCGTCTTCAGCCGTTATTCGGCGCACCATTGGAGCGATCTCGGCCTGGCCCTGCGCGAAGTCCGTCGGGTGCTGAAGCCGGGCGGCGTGGCGGCGTTCGTCGACGTGTTGTCACCGGGCAGCCCGTTGTTCGACACTTACCTGCAAAGCGTCGAAGTGCTGCGCGACACCAGCCATGTGCGCGATTATTCCGCCGGCGAGTGGTTGCGTCAGGTCAGCGAGGCGGGGTTGCACACTCGCAGCACCACGCGCCAACGCCTGCGTCTGGAATACACCTCCTGGGTTGAGCGCATGCGCACACCTGAAGTGATGCGCGCCGCGATCCGTGAGTTGCAGCAGTCGATGGGCAACGAAGTGCGCGAATATTTTGAGATTGAGGCCGATGGTTCGTTCAGTACCGATGTGCTGGTACTGATGGCCGAACGATAGAATTTTTCCGGGTGCGCCCAAGGGCGCACCGACTGATGACATGAGGAAAGCATGAGCAAGCAGATTCTGATTCTCCCGGGTGACGGCATTGGTCCGGAAATCATGGCCGAGGCGGTCAAGGTGCTGGAACTGGCCAACGACAAGTACAGCCTGGGCTTCGAGCTGAGCCACGACGTGATCGGCGGCGCCGCGATCGACAAGCACGGCGTGCCGCTGGCCGACGAAACCCTGGAGCGTGCCCGCGCAGCCGACGCTGTCTTGCTGGGCGCCGTGGGCGGCCCGAAATGGGACGCCATCGAACGTGACATCCGCCCTGAGCGCGGCCTGCTGAAGATTCGTGCGCAACTGGGCCTGTTCGGCAACCTGCGCCCGGCGATCCTGTACCCGCAACTGGCCGAGGCTTCCAGCCTGAAAGCCGAAATCGTTTCCGGTCTGGACATCCTGATCGTTCGCGAACTGACCGGCGGTATCTACTTCGGCGCGCCACGCGGCACCCGCACCCTGGAAAACGGCGAGCGCCAGTCCTACGACACGCTGCCTTACAGCGAAAGCGAAATCCGCCGTATCGCCCGGGTCGGTTTCGACATGGCCATGGTGCGCGGCAAGAAGCTGTGCTCGGTGGACAAGGCCAACGTCCTGGCTTCCAGCCAGTTGTGGCGTGAAATCGTCGAGGAAGTGGCCAAGGATTACCCGCAAGTCGAGCTGAGCCACATGTACGTCGACAACGCCGCCATGCAGCTGGTGCGTGCACCGAAGCAGTTCGACGTGATCGTCACCGACAACATGTTCGGCGACATTCTGTCCGACCAGGCGTCGATGCTCACCGGTTCCATCGGCATGCTGCCGTCGGCGTCCCTGGACACCCACAACAAGGGCATGTACGAGCCTTGCCATGGCTCTGCGCCGGACATCGCGGGCAAGGGCATCGCCAACCCGCTGGCGACCATTTTGTCGGTGTCGATGATGTTGCGCTACAGCTTCAACCAGCAGGGCGCGGCGGATGCGATCGAGAAAGCCGTCAGTCTGGTTCTGGACCAGGGCCTGCGAACGGGTGACATCTGGTCGGCCGGTTGCACTAAAGTCGGTACGCAGGAAATGGGTGACGCAGTAGTCGCCGCGCTGCGGAATCTGTAATCTCTCGGGCCCGCTGCAACTTTCACTCTTGAAAGCAGCGGCCCACTTTTTAAAGAAGGTGTAGTTGCGATGAAACGTGTAGGTCTGATCGGTTGGCGCGGTATGGTCGGTTCCGTGCTCATGCAGCGGATGCTGGAAGAGCAGGATTTCGATCTTATCGAGCCGGTGTTTTTCACCACTTCGAATGTCGGTGGCCAAGGCCCGTCCGTGGGCAAGGACATTGCTCCGCTCAAGGACGCTTACAGCATTGAAGAGCTGAAAACCCTCGACGTGATTCTGACCTGCCAGGGTGGCGACTACACCAGCGAAGTCTTCCCGAAGCTGCGCGAAGCCGGCTGGCAAGGTTACTGGATCGACGCCGCTTCCAGCCTGCGCATGCAGGATGACGCGGTGATCGTGCTGGACCCGGTGAACCGCAAGGTCATCGACCAGCAGCTCGACGCGGGCACCAAGAACTACATCGGCGGCAACTGCACCGTCAGCCTGATGCTGATGGGCCTGGGCGGTCTGTTCGAAGCCGGTCTGGTCGAGTGGATGAGCGCCATGACTTATCAGGCGGCCTCCGGTGCCGGCGCGCAGAACATGCGTGAACTGATCAAGCAGATGGGCGCGACCCACGCCGCTGTCGCCGATCAACTGGCCGACCCGGCCAGCGCGATCCTCGACATCGACCGCCGTGTCGCCGAAGCCATGCGCAGCGACGCGTACCCGACCGAAAACTTCGGCGTACCGCTGGCCGGCAGCCTGATCCCGTGGATCGACAAGGAACTGCCGAACGGCCAGAGCCGCGAAGAGTGGAAGGCCCAGGCCGAGACCAACAAGATCCTCGGTCGCTTCAAGAGCCCGATCCCGGTGGACGGCATCTGCGTGCGCATCGGCGCCATGCGCTGCCACAGCCAGGCGCTGACCATCAAGTTGAACAAAGACGTGCCGATCGCCGACATCGAAGGGCTGATCAGCCAGCACAACCCTTGGGTCAAACTGGTGCCGAACAACCGCGACATCAGCATGCAGGAGCTGAGCCCGACCAAGGTTACCGGCACCCTGAATGTTCCGGTGGGTCGTCTGCGCAAGCTGAACATGGGTTCGCAGTTCGTCGGCGCGTTCACCGTCGGCGACCAGCTGCTGTGGGGCGCGGCCGAACCGCTGCGTCGCATGCTGCGGATTCTGCTTGAGCGTTGATGGATTGAAGCAATGAAAGAACCCGCGCCTTGAAAGAGGTGCGGGTTTTTTTATGCCTTGTTGGGTGTCAGCTCCGCCGCCATCGCGGGCAAGCCCGCTCCCACAAGGTTTGTGTCGTGCGAAAGTTTGGGGGCAACACAAAACCTGTGGGAGCGGGCTTGCCCGCGATGAGGCCGGTACAGACGCCACATAATTGCCTGCACGCCACCCACCCGGTAAAGTGCCGCTCCCCCCGTTTCGCCAGAGGTAGAACCATGAGCCAGTCCTTTGATATTGCCGTGATCGGCGCCACCGGTACTGTCGGCGAAACGCTGGTGCAGATTCTCGAAGAACGCGATTTTCCGGTCGGCAACCTGCACCTGTTGGCCAGCAGCGAGTCCGCCGGGCATTCGGTGCCGTTTCGCGGCAAGAACGTGCGGGTGCGGGAAGTCGATGAATTCGACTTCAGCAAAGTGCAATTGGTGTTTTTCGCCGCAGGCCCGGCGGTGACCTTGAGTTTCGTCGCGCGCGCCACGGCCGCCGGGTGCTCGCTGATCGATCTGTCCGGCGCCTTGCCGTCCGACCAGGCGCCGCAAGTAGTGCCGGAAGCCAATGCCGAGGTGTTGGCGGGTCTGAAAAAACCGTTCCAGGTCAGCAGCCCAAGCCCGTCGGCCACCACATTGGCCGTGGTGCTCGCGCCGTTGCTCGGTTTGCTTGACCTGCAACGCGTCAATGTGACTGCCAGCCTGGCGGTTTCTGCCCAAGGTCGCGAAGCCGTCACTGAACTGGCCCGGCAAACCGCCGAACTGCTCAATGTGCGTCCGCTGGAGCCGACTTTTTTCGATCGGCAGATGGCTTTCAACCTGTTGGCGCAAGTCGGCAAGCCCGATGATCAAGGCCATACGCTGCTGGAAAAACGTCTGGTGCGTGAGCTGCGTCAGGTCATGGCGTTGCCTTCATTGAAGATTTCCGTCACTTGCATTCAAGCCCCGGTGTTTTTTGGCGATAGCTTTAACGTGACCTTGCAGTCAGCGAGCGCTGTGGACCTGGCAAAAATCAACGAAGCGCTGGAAGACGCGCCGGGTATCGAGCTGGTGGAAGCCGGCGATTACCCGACCGCGGTAGGCGACGCGGTAGGGCAGGATGTGGTCTACGTCGGTCGGGTTCGCGCTGGAATCGACGACCCGTCGGAACTTAATTTGTGGCTGACGTCAGATAACGTACGCAAAGGGGCGGCGCTCAATGCTGTGCAGGTGGCTGAATTGTTGATAAAAGACCTGCTGTAAAAGATACTTGCAGTAATTTGCAGAATGATTCTGGCCGGGCGCCATGCCTGGCCGGATTGCTGAAGGCGAGTCACCCTGCGGGGCTTTCCGGGGCATGACAGAAATGATCGCGCGCGACGACCCTTCGCCGCCGCGCGCAATGCCTTACGGCAGCGACTATCAATACCTTCTCGCTGGCCGAGGAATGTTCAAACAAAGGATGAGGCTATGGTTCAAGTTCGCAAACTGGTGTTAGCAATAGCGGCCGCCTCGGCGCTGTCCTCCGGTATGGCGCATGCCCTCGGACTCGGGGAGCTGACCCTGAAGTCGTCGGTGAACCAGCCGCTGGTGGCGGAAATCGAGTTGCTCGACGTCCAGGACCTCACCGCTGCCGAAGTGGTGCCGAGCCTGGCGTATCCTGAAGACTTCATCAGGGCCGGTGTCGACCGTCAGGCATTTCTCAATGATCTGAGCTTCACTCCGGTGCTCAACCCCAGTGGCAAAAGCATTCTGCGTGTGACATCCAGCAAGCCGCTGTCCGAACCGATGTTTAAATTTCTGGTTCAAGTGACGTGGCCCAACGGTCGCCTGCTGCGCGATTACAGCGTGCTGCTCGATCCGTCCAAATTCTCGCCGCAAACCGCTGACGCGGCTGCGCAACCGGCACCGACCCAGACGGTCACTGCACCCGTGACCGGCGCCGCCACGCCGACCCAATACACCACCACGCCACGGGATACCCTCTGGGAAATCGCCGCGAAGGCGCGCAATGGCGGCTCGGTCCAGCAAACCATGCTGGCCATCCAGGCGCTGAACCCGGATGCGTTCATCAACGGCAACATCAACCTGCTGAAGACCGGCCAGGTCCTGCGCCTGCCGGATCAGACGCAAGCCACCAGCGTGCCGCAACCCAAGGCCATTGCTGAAGTCGCGGCGCAGAACACCGCGTGGCGGCAGGGTCGTCGTTATGTAGCGAAGCCCGGGACCGGGCAGCAGCAACTCGACGCGACCAAACGCGCTCGCGGTGAAGGCGCTCCTGCGCAGCCTGCCAAGGACAATTTGAGCCTGGTGTCCGCCGAGACCGGCAAAGCGGGTGGCAAAGGTGCGGGCGGTGATGCCAAGGCCTTGAGCAACAAGCTGGCCGTGACCCAGGAAAGCCTCGACACGACCCGTCGTGACAACGCTGAACTGAAAAGCCGCATGACCGATCTGCAAAGCCAGCTGGACAAGCTGCAACGCCTGATCGAACTGAAGAACAATCAACTGGCCAAGTTGCAGGCTGAAGGGTCTGCTGGCGCGCCGGCTGCTGCGACGACGGCTCCGGCCATCTCGGCCGAATTGAGCCCGAGCCCAGCACCTGTCGCAGCCACGCCGGCAACACCAGCCCCTGAGGCCACCCCGGCCCCGGCCGAGACGCCGATCGAACCCGCGCCTGCGACATCCGACGAGCAGAAATTCAACGAACTGCTGACCAATCCGTGGTTGCTGGGCATGGTCGGTGGCGGAGCGGTGGTTGTGCTGCTGTTGCTGCTGTTACTGGCCCGTCGCCGCAAAGCCCAGCAGGAAGCCGAGAAACACCTGCGCATGGCCCGTGCCTTGTCCGAGGAGCAGGAGTTCTCCGTTGATCAGGATCTGCCGGAAAGCAGCTTCGAAGGTCTGGAAGTTCCTCCGCCAAGCGTGAAGCTTGCGACCGCGCCGGCTCCTGCTCCTGCACCAGCGCCGACCCCTGCACCAGCTCCGGCTCCGGTAATTGCGCCAGTAGTGGTGACGCCGCCGATCGCTGCGCCACTGGTCGCGCCTGCCGCTGAACGCGATGACGACGTACTGGCCAACGCGCAGTCGCACATGGCGGCCGGTCGCCTGAATCAGGCGGCTGCGTTGCTGGAAGACGGCATCAAGCAAGAGCCTCAGCGCAGTGATCTGCGTCTGAAGCTGATGGAAGTCTACGGTCAGCAGGGCGATCGCGATGCGTTCGTGGCCCAGGAGCGTCAGCTCGTGGCCAACGGCGAAAACTTCGCCCGTGTCGAAGAACTGAAAACCCGCTTCCCGGCCATGGCTGTCATCGCGGCCGGTGGCCTGGCTGCAGCGGCCGTCGCTGCGGAACTGGACGCCCAGTACGTCCAGGATCTGTTGAAGGACGAGCCCGAAGCACCGGCACCGGCACTGGCCGATGACGACTTCGACAGCGCGTTTGATCTGAGCCTGGATGATCTGGAAACGGCCTCTCCTGCGGTGGTTGCACCTGAGTCGACGCCTGCACCAGAAGCGTTGGCCGAACTGGAAGAGTTCCCGCTGGACGACGACCTGAGCTTTGAGTCGGTTCTGCAGCAGCAGACCGAAATCAAGGAAAACCTCGACGACCTGTCTGACTTCGACCTGGACATGGACCTCGGTGCCACGCCTTCGCCGGCAACGCTGGCCGAAGACGATTTCCTGTTGAGCCTGGATGACGACGTCAAGGACTTGCCTGTTGCCGAAACACCGGCCGTCCCTGAGGTTCCACTGGATGATCTGGAGCTTCCGGCGGATTTCGATCTGTCGCTGGCCGATGAAATGGACGCTCCGGATGCCTTCGCGGCCGAGCTGGATGACGTCAACGCCGAACTGGATCGTCTGTCCCAGAGCATTGGCGAACCGACCTTCACGGCAGAAGACGCCTTGGCTTCCGCCGCTGACGAGCCGGAATTCGATTTCCTCTCCGGCACCGACGAAGTCGCCACCAAGCTCGATCTGGCCCAGGCCTACATCGACATGGGCGACGCCGACGGCGCGCGGGACATCCTCAACGAAGTCGTGACCGAGGGTGATGCGGGTCAGAAGAGCGAAGCCAAGGAAATGCTTGCGCGTCTGGCTTGATTGATCGGTAAGGCGTTAACAAAACGGCAGCCCATTGAGGCTGCCGTTTTTGTTTGTGTCGTGTTGCTGTGGTGTCTTTTGGATCCGACTTGCCCGCGAAGCTTTTTGCCTCAGGCCAGCAAGTCCTCATAAAACGCACCAAACGGGCGGGTAGGGTGTGCGATCTGGATTTCCAGAATCCACAGCCCGACATTCGGGCACTCCTCGAAATTGCCCAAATCCCCGGCTCGATAAATCGCATGGGGGAAATCACTGACCCGATGCCCCTTGATTTCCAGGTTCAACTTCCAGCCCATCGCTGTCGCCTGTTCGTCGGCGTAACGGTACAGCTCAGGGCCAGCCACCTGTCGGGTGCGCCAGTAATCGTGGACCTGATCGAACAAAGTCTTGGCTGCCGTCGCGCACGCCTTCATCTCGGGATCGTCGCCGACGACAAACGTTGCGCCAGAGTCGCCTTCATGGCGATCCCAGACCACGCCGAGGTCGATAAAGAAAATGTCGTTCTCAGCCAGTACCGGATCGCCTTCGGAGCGTTGCTTGAAAGTTTTCAGGGTGTTTTCGCCAAAACGGATCTTCGAGGGGTGCCAGATGCGATCCATCCCCAGCTCGTTCAAGACTTCAAGGCTCATGGTCAGCGCCTCGGATTCGCGCATGCCGGGTTTGATGCGTCGGGCCATTTCGTCGATGGCTTCCCACGTCTTGCGTTTGGCGTGCAGCATGCCGTCCAGGCTGTAAGCCAGGCCGACGGCTTCTTTGAGGAGTGCGGTCATCATCAGGTCTCGGTGGGTTTCTATTTATTCGTTGTGTAGTTATCTATATAGCGAAGTCAGCATGGGCACTGCAACGGCACAAACGACACGCGCCTCTGGCGTCCCGGTCCGGCGGCCTTATAATGCCCGCCTTTGCGTTGATCAGCAGGCTGTTACTCCTTGGCAAATATAGATAACCCGGCTGCCGAAATGGCGGCTGACGGCTTTTTCCGCATCGCCTTGGGCGTTGAATACAAAGGTTCGCGCTTTCGCGGCTGGCAGCGTCAGGCGTCCGGTGTGCTCACGGTGCAGGAAACCCTGGAGAAGGCCTTGTCCAAAGTCGCCGATTCACCGGTGTCACTGCTCTGCGCCGGGCGTACGGACGCGGGCGTGCATGCGTGCGGTCAGGTGGTGCATTTCGATACGCAGGTCGAGCGTTCGATGAAAGCCTGGGTCATGGGTGCCAACATCAACTTGCCCCACGACGTCAGCGTCAGTTGGGCCAAGGTCATGCCGGCGCATTTCCATGCGCGGTTCAAGGCCATTGCCCGGCGCTATCGCTACGTGATCTACAACGATCAGATCCGCCCGGCGCACCTGAACGAAGAAATCACCTGGAATCACCGCCCCCTCGACGTCGAGCGCATGGCCGAGGCCGCGCAATACCTGGTTGGCACCCACGATTTCAGTGCTTTCCGCGCGGGCCAGTGCCAGGCCAAGTCGCCGATCAAGGAACTGCATCATCTGCGTGTCACGCGACACGGCAAGATGATTGTGCTGGATATCCGCGCCAGCGCCTTCCTGCACCACATGGTGCGCAACATTGCCGGTGTATTGATGACCATTGGCGCTGGCGAGCGTCCGGTGGAGTGGATGAAAGAAGTCCTCGAGAGCCGGATTCGCCGCTCCGGCGGGGTGACGGCGCACCCATTCGGCCTGTATCTGGTGCAGGTCGAGTACCGCGACGAGTTCGAATTGCCCGAGCGTTACATCGGTCCACACTTCTTGACCGGTTTCGCCGAACTTGACGGCTGACGCCCTCGAACGCATTTGTTACCATCCGGGACTTTCCCGGATATGCCCTGAGGTTTTATCGACATGTCAGCCGTTCGCAGCAAGATTTGCGGGATTACCCGCATAGAAGACGCGTTGGCAGCGGTCGAGGCTGGTGCGGATGCGATCGGGTTTGTGTTTTACGCCAAGAGCCCGCGGGCGGTGACGTTCCAGCAGGCGCGCGACATCATCAAGGCGCTGCCGCCGTTCGTGACCACCGTAGGTTTGTTCGTCAATGTCAGCCGTTGCGAGTTGGGCGAACTGCTCGACGCCGTGCCGCTGGACTTGCTGCAGTTCCATGGCGACGAAACCGTTGACGACTGTGAAGGCTGGCACCGGCCGTACATCAAGGCGCTGCGGGTCAAGGCCGGCGACGACATTGCGGCAGCATGCAATGCGTTCCCAAGTGCCAGCGGAATCCTGCTCGACGCCTACGTCGAAGGCATACCCGGCGGAACCGGCGAAGCATTCGACTGGTCTCTGATACCGCAAGGCTTGAGCAAACCGATCATCCTGGCGGGCGGTTTGACGCCGGACAACGTCGCCGAGGCGATTGCCCGGGTCCGGCCTTACGCCGTGGACGTCAGCGGTGGGGTAGAGGCGAGCAGGGGCATCAAGGATCACGCAAAGATTCAGGCATTCATCAAGGCTGTACGCAGTAGCACGTAGTTGATGTGACGGCTGGCAGACTGCCGCCGTCCCAAAATGCACTGCGCTGCACAAAGCAGGCACGGCTGAGGATTGATGGGTTGTACGCAGGTCACGCTTCACTGACCCGGCCATCCACCGATCATCGCCACACACATGAATTTAGCTCAAGGGCATACGCGGGGCTGCGAACCAGAGCGTTCGGGCCGCCGGTACTGGAGAAAGAAAGCATGAGCAACTGGTTAGTAGACAAACTGATCCCTTCGATCATGCGTTCCGAGGTCAAGAAGAGCTCGGTGCCTGAAGGTCTGTGGCACAAATGCCCGTCTTGCGAGGCTGTGCTGTATCGTCCGGAGCTGGAAAAGACCCTGGACGTTTGCCCCAAGTGCAACCACCACATGCGTATCGGCGCACGCGCCCGTATCGACATTTTCCTCGACGCCGAAGGCCGCAATGAGCTGGGTGCGGACCTGGAGCCGGTCGATCGCCTGAAATTCCGTGACGGCAAGAAGTACAAGGACCGCCTGACCGCTGCGCAAAAGCAGACTGGCGAGAAAGACGCACTGATCTCCATGAGCGGCACCCTGCTGGGCATGCCGGTGGTGGTTTCGGCGTTTGAATTCTCCTTCATGGGCGGTTCCATGGGCGCCATCGTTGGTGAGCGCTTCGTGCGCGCCGCCAACTACGCCCTGGAAAACAAATGCCCGATGATCTGCTTCGCCGCCTCCGGTGGTGCGCGGATGCAGGAAGCCCTGATCTCCCTGATGCAAATGGCCAAGACCTCTGCGGTGCTGGCGCGTCTGCGTGAAGAAGGCATTCCGTTCATCTCCGTCCTGACCGACCCGGTCTACGGCGGCGTTTCCGCCAGCCTGGCGATGCTCGGCGACGTGATCGTCGGCGAGCCGAAAGCCCTGATCGGCTTCGCCGGTCCGCGCGTGATCGAGCAAACCGTTCGTGAAAAACTGCCGGAAGGCTTCCAGCGCAGCGAATTCCTGCTGGAGCACGGTGCGATCGACATGATCATTCACCGTCAGGAACTGCGTCCGCGTCTGGGCAACCTGCTGGCGCAACTGACCGGCAAGCCGACGCCGAAATTCGTCGCTGCACCCATCGAACCGATCGTGGTTCCGCCGGTGCCTGCAAACATATGACCCAACGCACCCTTGGCGAGTGGCTCGCCTACCTTGAGCAGTTGCACCCTTCGGCCATCGACATGGGGCTGGAGCGCTCGCAACAGGTAGCGTCCCGCATGGGACTGGGCAAGCCGGCACCTCGGGTGATCACGGTCACCGGCACCAACGGCAAGGGTTCTACCTGCGCATTCGTGGCTTCGTTGCTGCGGGCGCAGGGCCTGAAAGTCGGTGTCTACAATTCTCCGCACTTGCTGCGTTACAACGAGCGGGTGCAGGTCAACGGCGTCGAAGCGACCGACGCCGAGCTGTGTGAAGCCTTCGCCGCAGTAGAAGCCGGTCGTGGCGACACTTCCCTGACGTATTTCGAGATGGGCACCCTGGCGGCGTTCTGGCTGTTTCAACAGTCCGGACTTGATGCTGTGGTGCTGGAAGTCGGCCTGGGCGGGCGTCTGGACACGGTCAACGTGGTGGATGCCGACATGGCACTGGTGACCAGCATCGGCGTTGATCACGCCGATTATCTGGGCGACACCCGTGAATCCGTGGCCTACGAAAAAGCCGGCATCTTCCGCCAGGGCGCGCCTGCGCTCTGTGGCGATCTGAATCCTCCTCAACCTCTGCTGGATAAAGCGCGCGAGCTGGCTTGCCCGTTTTTCCTGCGTGGGCGCGATTTTGACCTCGGCGTGACCGATCACAACTGGCAATGGCGCGGTCTTGACGCTCAAGGGCAAGGTGTCGAGTTGCATGATTTGCCATTGCTCGATCTGCCGATGGAAAACGCCGCGCTGGCGTTGCAAGCCTATCTGCTGCTCGGTTTGCCTTGGGTGGATGCGCAAATTGTTGATGCCCTGAAAGCTACGAAAGTGGTCGGGCGTCTCGATCGCAGGCAGTTCGACTGGCAGGGCAAGCGCCTGAACCTGTTGCTGGATGTGGGGCATAACCCCCATGCGGCCGAATATCTGGCTCGTCGTCTGGCGAGCCGACCACCGGCCGGCAAGCGTCTGGCCGTATTTGGATTGCTGGCGGACAAGGATCTGGATGGTGTTGTCGGCGAATTGAATGCTAGTGTCCAGCACTGGGCTGTTGCGCCGCTGGATTCGCCGCGGGCGCGGCCGGTTGCCGATTTGCACGGGGCGTTGCAGAGCCTTGGCGCTTCAGTAACGTCCTATGACAGCGTGGCCGCGGCCCTGGAAGGGCAGTGCGCGCTGGCGACGAGCGACGACGAGATTCTGTTGTTCGGATCATTTTATTGTGTTGCCGAGGCCCTTGAATGGCTGGCCCGGCGCTCCACGGAGGAAGCGGCAAATGGCATTGCTGGATAAGGCTTACAAACAGCGGATGGTCGGCGCCCTGGTGCTGGTGGCGCTGGCAGTGATTTTCCTGCCGATGCTGTTTTCCCGTCAGGATGAGCAGCGGCAGGTCACGGTCGAAGCACCGGCTGCGCCGCAGGCGCCTTCTGTCCCTCAGGTTCAGGTTGAACCGGTGGTCGTGCCCGAACCTCAAGCCTTGCCGCAAGAGCCCGTGCCGAGCGATGACGACATCGCGCAGCAGGAAGAGCCATCGATACCCGTCGCACCGACAGCGCCCGTCGCACCTGCGCCTGTCGCGAAACCGGTAGCGCCACCTCCGGCACCGGCTCCGGTCAGCAAACCAACGACCGCGCCGAGCCAGCCGATTACCGCCGCACCGGGCAAACCGGACACGACTCAAAGCCGCGTCGATGCCAATGGCCTGTCGGTCAGCTGGTCGGTGCAACTGGCCAGCCTGTCGAACCGTGCCAGCGCAGAAAACCTGCAAAAAACCCTGCGCAGCCAGGGTTACAACGCCTATATCCGGACTGCCGATGGCAAGAATAGGGTGTTCGTCGGACCGCTGATCGAGCGTGCGGAAGCCGATCGTCTGCGTGACTTGTTGAACCGTCAGCAGAACCTCAAGGGTTTTGTGGTGCGCTTCCAGCCTGAGCGCGGTTGAAAACTATCGCCCCGATTTGAAATGCACTGACAATCGCAGCTTACCGATAAGCATGGGCTCTGCTAAAATGCGCCGCCTTATCCGTCTGTAGGCTGCACTGTGCCATTTACCTGGGTTGACTGGGCGATCGTTGCAATCATCGCCATCTCCGCATTGATCAGTCTGAGCCGCGGCTTCGTCAAGGAAGCATTATCGCTGGTGACCTGGATCATCGCAGGAGTCGTCGCCTGGATGTTCGGTGGTGCATTGTCCGAGTACCTCGCCGGATACATCGAAACGCCATCGGCTCGCGTGATCGCGGGCTGCGCAATAATGTTTGTCGCCACGCTGATCGTAGGCGCAATGATCAATTATCTTATCGGCGAATTGGTTCGCGTCACCGGGTTGTCCGGGACCGATCGATTCCTCGGCATGGCCTTCGGCGCCGCGCGTGGCGTGTTGCTGGTGGTCGTGGCGGTCGGGCTGTTGAGCCTGGGGCCGGTACAGCAGGACGGGTGGTGGCAACAGTCGCAGCTCGTGCCAAAATTTCTATTGGTCGCAGACTGGTCCAAAAACCTGATCCTTGGGTGGAGCAGTCAGTGGCTTGCCAGCGGTATCAGCGTACCCGCTGAAATACCGTTCAAGGAGCACCTCTTGCCGACGGCCAAAACGCCTCAGTGAGTTGTGTTCAGTTCAGATCCATTAAGTAGGGGTTGCGTCGCATGTGTGGCATCGTCGGTATCGTCGGTAAGTCGAACGTCAATCAGGCGCTGTATGACGCGCTAACCGTCCTCCAGCACCGCGGCCAGGACGCTGCCGGTATCGTGACCAGCCATGACGGCCGGTTATTCCTGCGCAAGGACAACGGCCTGGTGCGTGACGTGTTCCATCAGCGTCACATGCAGCGTCTGGTTGGCCACATGGGCATTGGCCATGTGCGTTATCCGACCGCGGGCAGCTCGACTTCGGCCGAAGCTCAACCGTTTTACGTCAACTCGCCTTACGGCATCACCCTGGCGCACAACGGTAACCTGACCAACGTTGAACAGCTGGCCAAGGAGATTTACGAATCTGACCTGCGCCACGTCAACACCAACTCCGATTCGGAAGTGCTGCTGAACGTGTTCGCGCACGAACTGGCCCAGCGCGGCAAGCTGCAGCCAACCGAAGAAGACGTGTTCGCTGCCGTCACTGACGTGCACAACCGTTGCGTCGGTGGTTACGCCGTTGTTGCGATGGTGACCGGCTACGGCATCGTCGGTTTCCGCGACCCGCACGGCATCCGCCCGATCGTCTTCGGTCAGCGTCACACCGACGAAGGCGTCGAGTACATGATCGCCTCCGAAAGCGTGTCCCTGGACGTGCTCGGTTTCACCCTGATTCGCGACCTGGCACCGGGCGAAGCGGTCTACATCACTGAAGACGGCAAGCTGCACACCCGTCAGTGTGCGACCAACCCGTCCCTGACCCCGTGCATCTTCGAACACGTCTACCTGGCGCGTCCGGATTCGATCATCGACGGCGTGTCGGTCTACAAGGCCCGTCTGCGCATGGGTGAGAAACTCGCCGAGAAGATCCTGCGCGAGCGTCCTGATCACGACATCGACGTGGTTATTCCGATTCCGGACACCAGCCGCACCGCGGCGCTGGAGCTGGCGAACCACCTGGGCGTCAAGTTCCGCGAAGGCTTCGTGAAGAACCGCTACATCGGCCGCACCTTCATCATGCCGGGGCAGGCTGCGCGGAAAAAATCCGTACGCCAGAAGCTCAACGCCATCGAACTGGAATTCCGCGGCAAGAACGTGATGCTGGTGGACGACTCGATCGTTCGCGGCACCACTTGCAAGCAGATCATCCAGATGGCCCGCGAAGCCGGCGCCAAGAACGTCTACTTCTGCTCCGCGGCACCGGCCGTTCGCTACCCGAACGTCT
Source organism: Pseudomonas migulae (assembly GCF_024169315.1). Taxonomy (NCBI): domain Bacteria; kingdom Pseudomonadati; phylum Pseudomonadota; class Gammaproteobacteria; order Pseudomonadales; family Pseudomonadaceae; genus Pseudomonas; species Pseudomonas migulae. The sequence continues at coordinate 6,154,751 of NZ_JALJWR010000001.1, forward strand.
ACGGTATTGACATGCCAAGCGCTCACGAACTGATCGCCCACAACCGTTCGACTCAGGACGTGGCGGATCTGATCGGCGCTGACTGGCTGATCTATCAGGACTTGCCTGACTTGATCGAAGCGGTCGGTGGCGGCAAGATCAAGATCGACAAGTTCGATTGCGCGGTGTTCGACGGCCAGTACGTCACCGGCGACGTCGACGAGGCTTACCTGAACAAGATCGAGCAGGCACGTAACGATGCCTCCAAGGTCAAGACGCAGGCAGTCAGTGCGATCATCGATCTGTACAACAACTGAGTAAACGAGCGGCCTGTAGGAGCGAGGTTTGCCCGCGAAGCTTTTGGCGTCCCCAAAGGCCCCTTCGCGGGCAAGCCATGCTCCTACAGGCCGGTTTTGTATCTACTGATTAGAGCAAGGCAAGGAGTGACAGCATGAGTCAGGATTGGGATGCCGGTCGGCTGGACAGCGACCTCGAAGGCGTAGCGTTCGATACCCTGGCCGTACGCGCCGGTCAGCACCGCACGCCGGAAGGCGAACACGGTGATCCGATGTTCTTCACTTCCAGCTACGTATTCCGTACCGCCGCCGACGCGGCTGCACGCTTTGCTGGCGAAGTGCCGGGCAACGTTTACTCGCGTTACACCAACCCGACCGTTCGCGCGTTCGAAGAGCGCATTGCCGCGCTGGAAAGCGCTGAGCAAGCGGTAGCTACGGCGACCGGCATGGCCGCGATCATGGCGGTGGTGATGAGCCTGTGCAGTGCTGGCGATCACGTACTGGTCTCGCGCAGCGTGTTTGGCTCGACCATCAGCCTGTTCGAGAAGTACTTCAAGCGTTTCGGCATCGAAGTCGACTACGTGCCTCTGGCGGACTTGTCCGGCTGGGATGCGGCAATCAAGGCCAACACCAAGTTACTGTTCGTCGAGTCGCCGTCCAATCCGCTGGCCGAGCTGGTGGATATCGCCGAATTGTCGAAAATCGCTCACGCCAAAGGCGCGATGCTGGTGGTCGACAACTGTTTCTGCACGCCTGCGTTGCAGCAGCCGCTGAAGATGGGCGCGGACATCGTCGTGCACTCGGCGACCAAGTTCATCGACGGCCAGGGCCGTTGCATGGGCGGCGTGGTGGCGGGGCGTAGCGAGCAGATGAAGGAAGTGGTCGGTTTCCTGCGCACTGCCGGACCAACCTTGAGCCCGTTCAATGCCTGGATTTTCCTCAAGGGCCTGGAAACGCTGAGCCTGCGCATGAAGGCGCACTGCGCCAATGCCCAGCAACTGGCCGAGTGGCTGGAGCAGCAGGACGGTATCGAGAAAGTCCATTACGCCGGCCTGAAAAGCCACCCGCAGCACGATTTGGCTCAGCGTCAGCAGAAAGGTTTCGGCGCCGTGGTGAGTTTCGAGGTCAAGGGCGGCAAAGAGGGCGCGTGGCGCTTTATCGATGCGACCCGGTTGATCTCGATCACTGCCAACCTCGGCGACAGCAAGACCACCATTACTCACCCGAGCACGACTTCTCACGGCCGTCTGGCGCCGCAGGAACGTGAAGCGGCGGGCATCCGTGACAGCCTGATCCGCATTGCGGTCGGTCTGGAAGACGTGGCCGACCTGCAGGCCGATCTGGCGCGCGGGTTGGCTGCCTTGTGATCGAGTTGTCCATCCCGATTACCGGTTCCAATGGTCGCGTTGCACTGGTGACCGGTGCAGCGCGGGGCATTGGTCTGGGGATCGCCGCCTGGCTGATCAGTGAAGGCTGGCAGGTGGTGTTGGCGGACCTGGATCGGGTGCGTGGTTCGAAAGTGGCGAAGGTGCTGGGTGAGAACGCCTGGTTCATCGCCATGGACGTCTCGAACGAGGGACAGGTCGCGCTGGGCGTTGCCGAAGTGCTGGGGCAGTTCGGGCGTCTGGATGCGCTGGTGTGCAACGCGGCAGTGGCCGATCCGCACAACATCACCCTGGAAAGCCTTGATCTGGCTTACTGGAATCGGGTGCTGTCGGTGAATCTCAGCGGGCCGATGCTGTTGGCCAAGCACTGTGCGCCGTACCTGCGCGCTCACAGCGGTGCGATCGTCAACCTGGCCTCGACCCGCGCCGGGCAGTCGGAACCCGACACAGAGGCTTACGCGGCGAGCAAGGGCGGGCTGTTGGCCCTGACTCACGCATTGGCGATCAGCCTGGGGCCGGAAATTCGCGTCAATGCTGTCAGTCCGGGCTGGATCGATGCGCGAGACCCAGCAGTGCGGCGTGCCGAACCCCTCACCGAAGCTGACCATGCACAGCATCCGGCGGGCAGGGTAGGGACGGTTGAAGATGTGGCGGCAATGGTTGCCTGGTTGTTGTCGAAGAATGCGGGTTTCGTCACGGGCCAGGAGTTTGTGGTCGATGGCGGAATGACCAAGAAGATGATTTACAGCGAATAATTCGGACAGGGGTGATTTCTTCAGCCTTTATGTCGAATGTCCCGCCGCCTTCGCGAGCAAGCGCGCTCCCACAGTTGACCGCATTTCTTCAGGCTACGCGCGGTCAACCGTGGGAGCGGGCTTGCTCGCGAAGGCGATCTGGCTGTTGCCGACGTTGCCCCGAATGACACGATTTTGTCTTTTTCAGAAAAACTTCAAGCGGGCTATTGACTTAGCTTCGTTAGGTGCGTAAATTTCGCGGCCTCAGAGAAGCAAAGGGTGATTAGCTCAGCTGGGAGAGCGTCTGCCTTACAAGCAGAATGTCGGCGGTTCGATCCCGTCATCACCCACCACTTCTTGAGAGTCTTGCGAAAGCAAGATGGAAGCTGAAAAGCCTCCACCGACGCGCAGCGGTAGTTCAGTCGGTTAGAATACCGGCCTGTCACGCCGGGGGTCGCGGGTTCGAGTCCCGTCCGCTGCGCCATATTTTCCGGATCAGGTTTATCCCTGATTCGAGATTGAAAGCCTCGAAGCTTCAATCAGACGAGTTAGGACGCAAGTCCAAAGCGATACGCAGCGGTAGTTCAGTCGGTTAGAATACCGGCCTGTCACGCCGGGGGTCGCGGGTTCGAGTCCCGTCCGCTGCGCCATATCTGCCTCAAGGCCCACTGAACGCCTTGGAGCTACGAAGAAAGCCTTTGGTTTATCTTCGAGTCGATAGCAAAGACCCTGGTCGAAAGACCGGGGTTTTTTGTGTCTGAAATTTGGCTTTTATGCCTCTCCATTATCTCCAGTACCAACTTTCTGCACGTCCGATGCATAAAGGACTTGGTCCACGCCTCCGACATTAATTAGAATCACTCTCATTTACGATAACTCCTTGGCACAGGGCTTCTTGAGATGAGTGATGCAGCGATGCCGAAGGAGCAAACCCTTCACGACCTGTACCGCGATCACCGTGGCTGGCTTGAAAGCTGGTTGAGAAGACGCATGGGCAACGGCTGTGATGCAGCGGACCTGAGCCAGGATACGTTCCTGCGTTTGCTTGCCAGCTCCCAGCGGATCGCCGACCTGAAAGAACCCCGTGCCTATCTGCTGACCGTGGGCAAACGCCTGCTGAGCAATTTCTACCAGCGTCGCAGTCTGGAGCAGGCCTATCTGGCCGCGTTGGCATCGATGCCCGAAGAGTGCGCGCCATCACCCGAGCAGCGCTGGCTGCTGCTGGAAACCCTGCAGGCGCTGGATGAACTGCTCGATGGACTGCCGAGGGCGGTGCGACGGGCGTTTCTCTGGAGTCAGCTCGAAGGCTTGAATTACCAGCAAATCGCCGAGCGCCTGGAGGTGTCCGAGCGCACGATCAAACGCTACATGGCGCAAGCCTACGAGCATTGCCTGTTGGTCGAACTGTGAACAGTCAAACGTCCGATCCCCGGCAGGCGGTCCGTGCTGCGGCGCAGTGGCTTGCGCTGCTGGAATCGGGCGGTGCCAATGAGCAGGACCGAGCGAATTTGCAGCGTTGGCGTGATACCAGTGCCACTCACGAGCAGGCCTGGCAGAAGGCGCAAGCCTTGCGTCAGCGTTTCGCCGATCTGCCTCCGGGGCTGGCGCTGAGCAGTCTGGATCGTCCTGATCCGGGGCGGCGTGTGGTGCTCAAGCGGGCATTGGGCGCCGTGGCGTTGGTGCCGACGGCCTGGCTGATCAGCCGACAGTTGCCCCTGGATGTCTGGCGTGCCGACCTGCACACCGCCACAGGCGAGCGCAAAAAAGTGCAGCTCGCCGATGGCAGTTCCTTGCAACTCAACACCGCCAGCGCCGTCGATGTGGATTTGCAAAGTCGCCGCGTGAAGTTGATCGAGGGCGAACTGTCGCTGAAGGTGTCGGGTACTGCGCCGCTGACGATCCAGACGAAGTTCGGCAATGTCATCGTCAGTCAAAGCGAAGTCTGCGTTCGCCAGCACGCACAAGGCTGTCGAGTGTCGGTGTTCAACGGTTCCGTGCAGTTGCAGCCCTTGCACGGGCCGACCCTGGCCGTGCGCGGCGGTCAGCAGGTCAGCCTGCAAGCGGTGGGTGCCGGAGCGATCACGCCATTCGATGCGCTGGCTCCCGGATGGCGTGAAGGTGTGTTGATGGCGAAAAACCAGCCGTTGGGCGATTTCCTCCGCGAGCTTGGCACCTACCGTCCCGGCGTTCTGCGCTGGGAACCGGAGCTGGAAACACTGCGCGTCACCGGCAGTTTCCTGCTGGACGACACTGACCGCGTCCTCGCGCTGCTCGCGGCCAGCCTGCCGCTGGAGGTGCATTCCCGAACCCGTTATTGGGTCACGTTGCTGCCGCGCAAAAATAGTGTGTGAAGCCTGTCCCCTTTTTTTGGCTCGCTTGTCATTCAAGGCATGTGAACGAATCAAGAGAGCCCTTTCAATGTCCGCTACTTGCCATCCACGCCCGGCTTCTTTCCGCCTGCGTCCCTTGTTGCACCTGAGCCTGTTGTTGGGCCTGAGTGCCAGTCCGTTGTTCATCACCGCCAGTTGGGCCGACGAGAGTAGCCGGCGCAGTTATCAGGTACCTGCCGGCAGCCTGAGCGATGCGCTGACCCGTTTCGCCGGGTTGGCTGGCGTCAATCTCTCGGTAGACCCGGCGTTGGTGAGCGGTCGCAACAGCACCGGGCTGTCCGGTGAGTACGCGGTGGAGGAGGGCTTTGCCCGGCTGTTGCAGGGTTCCGGCCTGCAACTGCAACCGGTGGGCGAACAGGCTTACATCCTGACCCCGGCGCCAGAAGGCAGCAGCCTGCAACTGGCCCCGACCTCGATTCTCGGTGCCACCGGCGGGGCGGACGGCGAGGTGTATGCCGGCGGCCAGGTCGCGCGCCGCGGATCGCAGGGCTTGCTGGGCTCGAAAGACTTCATGGAAACGCCGTTCAGCATGACCACCTACACCAGCGAGGCGGTCAAGAACTTGCAGGCGCGTACTTTGGGCGAGCTGATCGCCAGCGATCCCTCGGTTCGCGCCACCAACCCGGCCGGTGGGCGGTATGAGCAATTCACCATTCGCGGGTTCAGCCTGTTCAACAGTGATGTTGCCTACAACGGTCTCTACGGCGTTTTGCCAACCTATACGATCGACATGGAAATGGCCGATCGCGTCGACATTCTCAAAGGCCCGAGCCAGCTCATCAACGGCATCTCGCCGCGAGGCGCCGTGGGTGGCGGGATCAACGTGGTGCCAAAGCGCGCGACCGATAAGCCGATCACTTCCTTTACCGGCAACTACGCGTCCGACAGCCAGACCGGCGGTGCCGTGGATATCGGCAGGCGCTTTGGTGAAGACAACAAGTTCGGGATTCGTTTCAACGGCGTGAAGCAGTCCGGCGACACCGAATGGGATCATCAGAATGTCGACCGCGAGATGGCCGTACTGGGCCTGGATTTTCGCGGTGAACGCCTGCGACTCTCGACCGACCTCGGACGCACCGAGCGTGATACCGACGCGCCGCAAGAGCGCGTGCAGGTCGGCGCCAACGCGCAGGTTCCGCATGCCAGCGATGTACGTCACAACTATGCGCAGCCCTGGAGCAAGGCCAGTACCAACGACACGTTCGGTACGGTAAACGGCGAATTCGATGTCAGCGATAACGTCATGTTGTACGGCGGCGTAGGCGCGCGTGAAAGCAATCATGACTTCCTCCGTCATGCCGTTTCAGTCACCAACAACCGGGGCGACTTCACCGTTCAGCCCCGTGACTTCACCCGTGACGAAAGTGTCCGCACGGCCACCGCCGGGGTGCGCAACTGGTTCCACACCGGCCCGGTGAGTCATGAGGTCAACCTGGCCGCCAGCTATTTCTACATGGATTTCGAAAATGGCGGCGCCCGTTATGCCAATGCCAACAGCAACCTCTACAACCCCGTGGAAACCCGCACGCCTGTCAGGCCCACGCGATTGGATGACAAGGTCTACACCGAGAACCGCTCCACCGGTGTGGCGCTGTCCGACACCCTGGGTTTCTTCGATGACCGACTGCTGCTGACCCTCGGCGCTCGCTGGCAGCGCGTGAAGGTCGACGACTGGACGGCTGATGTCAAAGGCGACACCGCCTACGATGAGGAAAAGGTCTCGCCGTCGGGCGGTATCCTGTTCAAGGCGACCGACAAGCTGTCGCTGTATGCCAACTACATGGAAGGCCTTAGCCAAGGCAAGATCGCACCGTCGACCTCGATCAACGAGGACGAGATCTTCCCGCCGTTTGTCAGCCGCCAGGTCGAGGTCGGCGCCAAGTATGATGCGGGTAAGTTCGCCGTGACCGCCGCGGTATTCCGGATCAAGCAGCCGGCCTACGAGACCAACGCCACGACGCGCGTCTTCGGTCCGAATGGCAAACGTCAGAACGACGGTGTGGAGGTGAGTGTGTTCGGTGAGCCACTCCAGGGTTTCCGCTTGCTCGGCGGTGTCATGTACATCGACAGTGAGTTGACCAACACCACCAATGGCACCTTCGACGGCAACCGCGCGCCGGCCACGCCGAAATACAACGTCAACCTGGGTGCCGAGTGGGATGTGCCGCCCGTGCAGGGCTTGACCCTGACCAGCCGCGGCATCTATTCCAGCTCGCAGTTCCTGGACCAGTCCAACAACAAGGAAATCGATTCGTGGGAGCGTTTCGACGTGGGCGCACGTTATGCGTTCAAGGTCGAGGACAAGAACATCACCCTGCGGGCCAATGTCGAGAACGTGGCGGACAAACGCTACTGGAGTTCGGCCGGGGCTTCGGATGACAGCGAGCCTGGGTTAACGCTGTCGACGCCGCGGACTTACCTGCTTTCGGCGACTGTGGACTTCTGACTGCATCTCATTGGCTGACCTGACGCCATCGCGGGCAAGCCCGCTCCCACAGGGCCTTTGTTGTTCACACAATTTGTGCAACAACGCAGATCACTGTGGGAGCGGGCTTGCCCGCGATAGCGGCATCAGCAACACCGCAAAACTCAGCCCTGCAAATACACCGCATGCGTATGCGTGTACTCATACAACCCATGCTTGCCATCCGCACCGCCAATCCCGGATTTACGCACCCCGGCATGGAAGCCCTGCATGGCTTCGAAATTTTCGCGGTTGACGTAGGTTTCGCCAAAATCCAGCTCGCGCATCGCGTGCATCGTTTTGCTCAGGTCGCGGGTGTAGATCGACGAAGTCAGGCCGTACTCGCAGTCATTGGCCAGGGCGATGGCTTCGTCGAGGTCATCGATGATCTGGATCGGCAGCACCGGGCCGAAAATCTCTTCGCGCATGATTTCCATCGTGGCGTCGCAACCGGCCAGCACGGTGGGCTGGAAGTGGAAACCATTCGGCAGATCGGCAATCTGCCCGCCGCTGATCAAACTCGCACCCTGGCTCAACGCCGTGCGGACTTTACGGTTGACGCTGTCCAGACCCTGACGGTTGATCAGCGGTCCCATTTCCACATCCGGCCGGGCAATCGGGTCGCCATAGCGCGTGGCGCTCATCGCCGCCGCGATACGCTCGATGAATTGATCGGCAACCTTGCGCTCGACATACACCCGTTCGGCGCAATTGCACACCTGGCCGCTGTTGATAATCCGCGAATCACGGATGGCCTTCACCGCCAGATTCAGGTCGGCATCCGCCAACACAATCGCCGGCGCCTTGCCGCCCAGTTCCAGATTGAGCTTGGTGATATTCGGCGCGGCGGCGGCCATGATCCGCGAGCCGGTATCAACGCTGCCGGTGAAGCTGATCATGTCGACTCCCTTGTGCGCGCTGAGCGCCGCACCGACTCGGCCGTCTCCGCAGACCACATTGAACACGCCGGGTGGCAGGTCGGTTTCGGCTACCAGTCGGGCGAATTCGAAGCAGTTGTTCGGGGTTTCTTCGCTGGGCTTGATCACGATGGTGTTGCCGGTCAGCAGCGCCGGCGCCATCTTGCGGGCGATCAAAAAGAACGGGAAATTCCAAGGTAGAATCCCGGCGACGACGCCCAGCGGTTTGCGAAACAGGAAGATGTTTTCGTTTTGACGGTCGCTGGTGATGATTTCGCCTTCGATGCGTCGCGCCCACTCCGCCATGTAATCGAGGTAATCGGCGGTGAAGTTGACTTCAACTTCCGCCAGGCCACTGATCTTGCCTTGTTCCAGGGTGATGGTGCGCGCCAGGAGCGCGACGTTTTCCCGCAGCTTGGCGGCGATGCGCCGCAGATGCCCGGCGCGTTCAATCGCCGGTTTGCGCGACCAGTCCTTTTGCGCGGCGCGGGCGGCGGCGAGGGCGCGATCCACGTCTTCAGCAGTCGAGGCCGGGACTTGCGACAGCACCGCGCCGGTGGCGGGGTTGATCACATCGATATGAGCAGTACTGGCGACAAACTGGCCGTTGATGAAGTTTTCGTAGACAGGCATGGAGACGACTCCTTGATCAGTAGGTGCGTGACGGCGCTTGAGCGGTGGCCGGTGTGCGATAGCGCGCCAGAGTGGTCATTGCGCTCTGACGCAACAGGCTGATATCGATCGCCACGGCGATAAACTGGCAACCCCAGCTCTGATAGCGGCGCGCGTCCTCTTCGTTCGGCGCAAGAATGCCGCAGGCCTTGCCGGCCGCCAGCGTGGCGTGTACCGCGTTTTGAATCTGTTCCTGGACTTCCGGGTGGCCGGGATTGCCGGCATGGCCGAGGCCGATGGACAGATCCGCAGGCCCGATAAACACCGCATCGACGCCTTCGACGGCAGCAATCGCTTCGACGTTTTCAACACCCATTCGCGATTCCACCTGAACGATCAGGCACAGCTGCTCATGGGCGGTGGTCAGGTAATCCGGTACGCCATCCCAGCGGGTGGCGCGAGTCAGGCCGCCGCCGACGCCTCGAATACCGTGCGGCGGATAACGCATGGCACGGACCAGGGCCGCCGCCTGCTCGGCGGTTTCGACCATGGGGATCATCAGCGTCTGCGCGCCGATATCCAGCAACTGCTTGATCAGGTTGGCGTCACCCGTCACCGCACGCACCACCGGCGCGGTGGCGTAGGGCGCCACCGCCTGCAATTGCGCGAGTACGCCAGGCACGGTGTTCGGTGCGTGTTCACCGTCGATCAGCATCCAGTCGTAACCGGTGGTGGCGACGATCTCGGCGGCGTAGCCGGTGGCGAAACCGGCCCAGATGCCGTACTGGGTCGCCGGGTTTTTCAGGGCGGCCTTGAAAGCGTTGTGAGGCATGTTCATGACGGGGTCCTTTCTCAACGGTTGTACGGCCGATGCAGTTGGCATTCCGGATTGAGCGTCACGCCGAAGCCCGGTTGATCGAGTGCCGACAGGCGCATGCGGCCGTTCACCGGCACCGGTTCGCCGAGCAATTGCGGATGGAACATCGGCACCACTTCGTCAGCCTTCGGCGCCATCATCAGGAACTCGGCAAACGGGCTGTTGTGCCGCGTGGCGACGAAGTGATAGCTGTAAACCGACGAGCCGTGAGGAATGACCAGCGCGTTGTGGGCGTCGGCCAGGGCGGAGATTTTCACCAGTTCGGTGATCCCGCCGCACCAGCCGACATCCGGCTGGATGATGTCGCAGCAGCCCATCTCCAGCAGCATGCGGAAACCCCAGCGGGTCGCTTCATGTTCGCCGGTGGTCACCAACATGCCTTTGGGCACATTGTTGCGCAGCGCGGCGTAGCCCCAGTAATCGTCCGGCGGCAGGGCTTCTTCGATCCACTTCAAGCCGTATTCGTGAGCGCCGACCGCCAGTTTCGTCGCGTAATTGAGGTCCAGGCTCATCCAGCAATCGAGCATCAGCCAGAAGTCCGGGCCGACCCGTTCGCGCATGGTCGCCAGTTCTTCGAGGTTCTTGCGCAAGCCTTCCTCGCCTTCGGCCGGGCCGTGATGCAGCGGCATCTTGCCGCCGATGAACCCCATTTTCTGCGCCAGGTCCGGGCGAGCGCCGGTGGCGTAGAACTGCAATTCGTCGCGAACCGCGCCGCCGAGCAATTGATGCACCGGTTCCTGACGGATCTTGCCGAGCAAGTCCCACAACGCCAGGTCAACGCCGGAGATCGTATTGATGACGATGCCTTTGCGCCCGTAATACAGGGTCGACTGGTACATCTGGTCCCAGATTTTTTCGATGTCGGTGACCCGTGCGCCTTCGAGGAAACGTGCCAGGTGTTTCTCGACGATGTAGGCAGCGGGCTCGCCACCGGTGGTCACGGCGAAACCGACGGTGCCGTCGCTGGCTTCGATCTCCACCACCAGCGTGCCGAGCACGTTGATGCCGAAGGTGCGGCGGCTCTGGCGGTACTCCGGGTATTTGCTCATTGGCGTGGCAATGTGATCGTCGATCCAGTGGCCGTCCGCCTGATCGTGGTAATCCGCGCCGCCGCCTCTCAAGGTAAAAGCGCGGACGTGTTTGATGGTTGGAATGCCCATGGTGTGACTCCTCAGGTTTAAACGGTGGCCGGTTTGTTCGAGGCTTTATGGCCGGGCGCACGCACGCCCAGCACCAGCAACGCGGCAATGACGGTGGTGCCGGCCAGCACGTACAAGCCTGCGGCGGGTGAATGGAAGGCGCCTTCGGCCCAGTTTTTCAGCACCGGGGCGATGAAACCGCCGAGGGCGCCGAACGAATTGATCAGGGCGATCCCGGCCGCTGCGGCGCTGCCGGCGAGGTAACTGGAAGGGAAGGTCCAGAACACCGGTTGCACGGCGATGAAACCGGACGCGGCGAAGCACAAGGCGATGATGCCGAGGAACGGGCTGCTGAACGTCACCGAGCAGGCGATCCCGGCGGCCGACATCAGCAAAGTCAGGCAAGCGGTGCGTCGACGTTCGCCGGTGCGGTCGCTGTAGCCGGGGATCAGGTACGCCGCGACGATCGCGCAGATCCACGGAATCGCCGTGACCAGTCCGACCATCAGCCCGACCTTGGTGCCCAGCAATCCGCCGACCTGGGTAGGCAGATAGAACACCACGCCGTAGACGCTGGCCTGGATCAGCAGATAAATCAGGCACAGGTACAGCACCGAGGGCTGGCAGATCACGTTGAGCAGGCTGCGGCCATGGTTCTGTTTGTGGCTGTCTTCCTGATCGAGGATGCCTTGCACTTGCTGGCGTTCTTCAACCGTCAGCCACTTTGCATCGGCCGGGCGATTGTCCAGGTACCAATAGGCCCAGACACCTACCGCCGTGGCCATCAGGCCTTCAACGGCGAACAGCCATTGCCAGCCGTGGACACCGGCAAAGCCGTCCAGCTCCAGCAGCAGACCGGACAACGGGCTGCCGAAGATAAACGCCAGCGGCGCACCGAAGTAGAAGAAGCCCATGGCTTTGCCGCGCGCGGCGCTGGGGAACCAGTAGGTGAGGTACAGGATGACTCCGGGGAAGAAACCGGCTTCGGCCACGCCCAGCAAGAAGCGCAGGACATAGAAACTGGTTTCGGTGTGGGCGAAGACCATGGCGGCGGAGACCAGGCCCCAGGTGACCATGATCCGGCACATCCACAGACGGGCGCCGACGCGGTGCAGGATCAGGTTGCTCGGCACTTCCAGCAGTGCGTAACCGACGAAGAACACCCCGGCGCCGAAGGCGAACGCGGCGTCACTGATGTTGGTGTCGGCTTGAAAGGCTTGCTTGGCGAACCCGACGTTGGCGCGGTCGAGGAAGGCCATGATGTACATCAGCAGCAGGAACGGGAGCAGCCGCCAGGAAATTTTGGCGAGCAGAGGCGCGGGTAGAGTCTTCATCGCAGTTTTCCTTTGGTAGGGCATTTGTTCTTATGGGAAAGACTGTACGGCCGCGGATCGATGCGTTACAAATCGAATCTAGCTAACAACTGATACCTTCAGGGTATCGATAAAAAAGGCTCGTCATGACGACACCCACCGTTTCCCGCAGCCTGCTCAACCGTCTGCGCTACAAGCATCTGCACATGCTGGTGGCGCTGAGTAGCAGTCTGAACCTGCACCGCGCCTCGCAAAACCTCAACATGTCGCAACCGGCCGCGACCCGCATGCTGCATGAGATCGAAGACATGTTCGGTTGCGACCTGTTCGAGCGCCTGCCGCGCGGGATGCGGCCGACGGCGTTGGGCGCCGAGTTGATCCGCTTCGCCGAGTCAGCCATCAGTGGCCTCGACCGCTGCGCCGAAGACCTGATTGCGCGGCAGCAGGGCGGCTACGGTTATCTCTCGATCGGCACCATCATGGGCGCCGCACCGGACCTGGTCATGGATTCGATCGCCGAGATCAAGGCGCTCAATCCTCAGCTGCGAATCCGCATCATGGGCGACACCAGCGACCAGGTGATTCAACTGCTGGAGCAGGGCCGTATCGACCTTGCCATCGCTCGGCGCAACGCGGCCACGGACAGCGAGCATTACGAGTTCGAGCAATTGGGCAATGAACGATTGCTGGTGGTGGTGCACGCCGGTCATCCATTGGCCAAACGCAAAAAACTCGAGCTGTCGGAACTGGTCAGCGGCTGGCCGTGGATCCTGCAACCGGAAACCAGTCCGGCGCGCATTGGGCTGGATCAGGCCTTGCAACGCCTGGCCCTGCCGACGCCTGCCGACATCATCGAGTGCAGCTCGGTGTACTCGATGCAGCAACTGATCCAGCTGACCGACGCGATCATGGTGCTGTCGGAAACCGCGTTGCGCGACTACCTGAAAATGGGTCTGGTGGTGGCGCTGCCGGTGGCGCTGGACGTGCAGCTGGCGCCGTTCGGATTGCTGCTGCGCAAGGGCGAACACATCAGTCGGGAGTTGGGTCTGTTCATCGATTTGCTCCGCCGCAAAGCAGCGGTTTTTTGATTGTTCGGTCAGATTTTTGTAACCAGTTGTTTTCTATAAGTGCATAAATCTATAAAGTTAACCTTTCGGTCAGCTTTGCACTGTCAATACAGCCCTTTGCCTCGTCAAAAAGGGCTTCTGCAAGACTCGAGATTCCCCAGTACATAACCAGAAGGGCGGGCCCATAACCGCCCAGAGGATGATCCATGTCCAACCGTGAAATATCCCGGCGCTCGTTCCTTCAGGGCGGGCTGGTGGCGGGTGTGAGCGTGACGCTGACGCCGCTCAGCAGTCAGGCGCTGGCAGCCTTGATGGAAAACAGCGTGACCGTGCCGTCCGAGCAATGGCTCGGCAACAACGGCAAGGCGCGCTCGCGTAACGATGCCTTGTCCAAGGTCTGTGGCAGCAAAGTCTTTGCCCGTGACATCCGCGCCAAGGACATGCCGGGCTGGCCGCAGCAGCAAGGCCACGCCATGCTGCTGAAAACCATCAAGGCCGACCGCATCTACGCAGGCTATGACTTGTCGTGGCTCGGCGCCGAGTTGCAGCCGGATCGCATCGTCACCGCCGCCGACCTGGACAAGGACGGCATCGCTTTTCCGGAAGAGCACGCGCCTGATCCGCTGCTGCCGGAAGGCAAAGTCCCGATGTTCATCGGTCACCCGGTGGCGATCCTGATCTGGAACGATTTCGAGCGTTTCCGCCAGGCCAAGGCCCAGCTCAAATTCAATGACAAAGCGATTCGTTACGGTGCCCAGGTGCCGTTCTACGAAGGCGACCCCTACGGCAGCTTCCGCTATGTGCGCGTCGGTGGTGCGACCTCGGCGGACGAAGACGAATTCGCCAGCCTCAAGGATTCGATCCTGTTCCCGATGCTGAAAAACCGTCGCCCGGTATGGAATTCCCAGCCGGACCTGCACGGCAACCTGACCGAGCGCGGACTGTTTTACGCCGAGCGCATGAAACAGCAGATCGACACACCGCCAGACAATTGGCTGGTGTTCGACGAGCGCTACAAAACCCCGTCGATCGAACCGGCGGCGATGGAGCCGGACAACGGCAACGGCTGGTACGATCCGGCGACCAAGACCCTGCATTTTGTCGTCGCCACCCAGTGCCCGCTGGAAACCGCGACCGAGACCGCGAAGATGATCGCGCCGTCGCGTTTCGGCCTGGCCAACCTGAACATGCACCCTGGCTACACCGTCGGCTACGGCTCCAAGGACCACAACATTTTCGTTTACTACGCGGCGCTGGCGGCGTTGTACGGCGCCGGTGTGCCGGTGCGTCTGGCCAACGATCGCTACGAGCAATTCCAGAGCGGCATCAAGCGTCACCCGTTCGACATCCGCTACCAACTGGCGGTGGACAAGACCGATCACAGCTTCAAGATTTTCCGCGCCGAGATGAGCGTCGATGGTGGCGGACGGATCAACTACAGCCCTTCGGTGGCGGCGGTTGGCGCCACGGCGGCGCAGTCGATCTACTACATGCCGCAGAACGATTTGCAGGTCACGGCCTACCATTCCCGCGCTGTTGAAGCCGGGTCGATGCGCGGTTACGGCACGCTGCAAAGCATGGCCTCAACCGAAATGATGGTCGATGAAATTGCCGATCGCCTCGGCATCGACGCCATCGACCTGCGCAAGAAAAACGCCATGGTCTCGGGCATGAAAAACACCCAGGGCGCCGTGCCGGCGGGTGCCTTGCGTCTGCATGAAATACTCGATAAGGCCGCTGTCCACGAAGTCTGGAAAAACCGTGACGCGATCAAGAAACAACGCGAAGCGCAGGATCCGGATAACTGGTATGGCGTGGGTTTCGCCATCTGCCAGAAAGACTTCGGCACCGGTTCGGAAGCACCGATGGCCAGCGTCGAATTCACCGCTGAAGGACGCATTCACCTGCGCCACATCGGCATTGAAATCGGCACCGGCATGTCCACTTCGCAAGCGATGGTCGTGGCCGATTTCCTCGGCAACCCGGCGCACGAAGTGAAGACCGGCGAGACCGAATGGAAAGAGTTGCAGCTGATCACCGGCGGCAACCCTTACATCATGAGTCAGGCCGAGCAGGACAACTTCCTGCGTAACCCGCGCTGGGTCGGCAAGCTCGCTTCGGCCTCATCGGCGACCAACTCCGCGTACTACTTCAGCCACGCCACCCGTGAAGCGGCGCGCGTGCTGTTCAACCACGGCTTGTGGCCGGCAGCGTTGCAGATCTGGGGGCAGGGCCCTTACGGCGGCCAGGCCAATCCGTACGTGGTGCGTCGCGAAGATGCGCATTGGGTCGACGGCAAGCTCACCGCCAACGGCATGCAGCCGCTGAGTTTCGAACAGCTGGCGAAACACGCCCACGAAAAAGGCCTGGTGACCGGTGCGACCGTGCACGGTTTCAACCGCTGGAGCTGGGCCGAGGCCGAGTTCAGCATCGACGGCGTGCGTGAACGCCTGCCGCTCGACGGCCTGGCGGTGAAGTACGGCGACGGCGCGCCGAACGTGAAAAAGGCGCAGATGAACAGCACCGGTTTCCATCTGCTGGACCGGCAGAACGTGCATTACCCGGACACTCAGTTGAACAACGCGGCGGTGACTTACTACAGCCCGGTGGCGACGCTGGTGGAATTGAAAGTGAACAAGGGCTCGGCCGAAGTGCAGGTGCTCAACCATCACTCGTGGGTCGAGTGCGGTCGGGTGCTGGTGGAAGAACTGGTCAGGGGCCAGCTCGAAGGCGGGATCGCCATGGGCATTGGCCACGCGCTGATGGAAGAGATGCCGCTGTACGAAGGCGGGCCGGGGGAGGGTGACTGGAACTTCAACCGTTACCGCTTGCCGATGGCGCGCCACGTTGCGGTCTGGAAGCAGACGGCCGAGATCCTGCCGCCGCTGTCGCCGAGCGATCCATCGAAGGGCATCGCCGAAGTGGTGATGATCCCGGTGGTCGGTGCCATCGGTAACGCCGTGGCCCACGCCATCGGCAAACGGGTCCGCGACCTGCCTATCACTTCTGCTCGCATCAAGGAGGCCCTCAATGGCTAACCGTCCGCTTCAACTGACCCTCAACGGTCAATCCGTCGGCCCGGTGGACATCCCTGATGACCTGCCGATGATCGATTACCTGCACGAATACAAAAACCTCACCGGCTCGCGTCTCGGTTGCGGCCAGGGCATTTGCCACGCCTGCGTGGTGATCGTCGACAACCCCGACGGCACCAGCGAAGAAGTGCGCACCTGCATCACCGGCGCGCATTACTTCGAAGGCAAGAAAGTGCGGACCATCGAAGGCCATGCGACCCGCGACGAACAGGGCAAGGTCACCGAGCTGAACCCGATCCAGCAGCGCTTCGTCGATGAATTTGCCTTCCAGTGCAGCTACTGCGCGCCGGGTTTCGTGAATGCCGCGACGGTGCTGGTGGAGAAGCTGCAACGTCAGCCGATCGTCAAAAGCCAGTTAAAACAAGTGATCGAGGACAGCCTCGGTCACCACGTCTGCCGCTGCACCGGCTACGTGCGCTACTACAGCGCAACACGCAACGTGCTGACCGATCTCGGTCTGGTCAAGGAGGGTTAAGCCATGAACCGTTTACTTACCCGACTGGCGTTGGCGGTGGGGCTGGCTGCGCCGGTGTTGCTGGCGCAGGCGGATGATCAGGTGGTTCGCGGGGCCTATCTCGCTCGCGCCACTGACTGTATGGCCTGTCACACGGCGCCGGGTGGCGCGCCGTATGCGGGCGGTCTGCCGATCGTCTCGCCTTTCGGCACGATCTACGGCACCAACATCACGCCAAGCAAAGAGCACGGCATCGGTCTGTACAGCGATGATGAATTCTTCGCCGCGCTCACCGAAGGCAAACGCCGCGACGGCGCGAACCTGTACCCGGCGATGCCTTACACCTCGTATCACTTGATGCCGCGTGAAGACTCCGATGCAATCCACGCGTACCTGAAAACGATCGAGCCGATCGAGCGAGCGGCGCCGGTCACCAGCCTGAGCTTCCCGTTCAATGTGCGCCTGGGTTTGACGGGCTGGAACATGCTCTACGGCAAGGACGTGAAACTGTCGTCCACCGAGGGTAAAAGCGAAGCCTTCAAGCGCGGCCAATACATGGTCGACGTGCTCGGCCACTGCGGCGAATGCCACACGCCGCGCGGTTTGCCCGGCGCGATGCAGCAAGACAAACGCATGACCGGTGGCCTGCTCAACGGCTATCTCGCGCCGAGTCTGTTGGCCAATGATCTGGCTGCGCGCGGCTGGAATCATCAGGACCTGAGCACGTTCCTCAAGCACGGCATGAGCGCCCAGGGCACGATGTTCAACGAGATGTTCCCGGTGTTCCACAACAGCACCCAAGGCCTCAATGACCCGGACCTGGCGGCGATGGCGACCTTCCTGCTCGGCGATCAGCCACCGGCGGCGAAAGTGCTGAGCGACGTGCCGTTGGAGAAACTGAGTGCCAGCGCCCAACGCGGTCGTCAGGACTACCTGAACGTCTGCGCCGGTTGCCACGCGGTCGACGGCGCAGGCAAGCCGCACATCGCGGTCGCCATGCGTGGCAACACCACGCTGCGTCTGGAAGATCCACGCAACCTGGTGCGCGTGATCGACGATGGCATCGGTGAGCAGAAGTTTGCCGGCTTCGAACACATGCAGCCGATGCCGGGGTTCGCCGAGAAGCTCAGCCACGAGCAACTCACGGATCTGTTGAATTACCTGCGTCAGGGTTGGGGTG
This sequence comes from Pseudomonas migulae, assembly GCF_024169315.1. Classification (NCBI taxonomy): domain Bacteria; kingdom Pseudomonadati; phylum Pseudomonadota; class Gammaproteobacteria; order Pseudomonadales; family Pseudomonadaceae; genus Pseudomonas; species Pseudomonas migulae. The sequence goes on from NZ_JALJWR010000001.1 coordinate 6,172,653, forward strand.
GCCAGTCGGGCGATCTGGCTGTGAGCGACGTGCAGACGTTGCGGGCTGATGCACCGCCGCTCGAGCACAAGGCGCACTGACATGCAGCATCTCGATCTGCAAGTGGTGCGCCGGGCGCTGGACTGGTCGATGGCCGGCCAGCGCCTCTGGCTGTGCACCGTGCTCGCCACCTACGGTTCGGCGCCCCGCGCGCCGGGATCGCTGCTGGCGGTGAATGCCGAAGGGCAATGGATCGGCTCGCTGTCCGGCGGCTGCGTTGAGGAAGATTTCCTTGAGCGCGTCGCCGAGGGCGCATTTGATCAAGCCGTTAGCGTCGTGCGTTACGGCGAGGGTGATGATCCGCGTTCCAGGGTCAGCCTGCCCTGTGGCGGCGTGCTCGATGTGCTGGTGGAGAAGCTCGATCCCGATTGTGAGGTTCAGGCGCATTTGCGGGAATTGGAATCGGCGCTGTTGGGTCAGCGTCGCTTGATCCGCGAAGTCGATCTTGCCAGCGGTGCGCGCAGCGTGTTCGCAGATCGCGAGCAGGGCGTACGCGTCGAGCGTGAGATTGACCGGGTTCGACTGCGGATCGGCGCGGCTCAGCGCTTGCTGCTGGCGGGGTATTCCAGCGTCGCTCAGGCGTGTGCCGAGTTTGCGGTAGGCCTGGGTTTCGAGGTGATTCTCTGCGATCCCCGTGACGAAGTGCTGGAAGGCGTGGTGTTGGAAAACGTCGAGATCCGCCGTCAGTTGCCCTCGGTGTTCATCGCCGACGGCGGCTGTCACCGCGACACGGCGGTGGTGGCGCTGACCCACGATCCGCGCATCGACGATTTGGCGATGATGGAAGCCGTGCGCACCGAGGCGTTTTACATTGGCGTGATGGGGTCGATGCAGACGTCGCAGAAACGCTTCGAACGGTTGCGCAGGATTGGTGGTTTGGGGGAGGCGGAGTTGGCGCGGATTCATGCGCCGATCGGTCTGAACCTGGGCAGCAAGACCCCAGCGGAAATTGCCCTGGCCGTCCTTGCCGACATCTTGCGAATTCGCAGCGGTATCCCACGAGATCGGCTTTAACCCCAAGCCAATGTGGGAGCGAGCCTGCTCGCGAAGAGGCCGGCACATTCAACATTCATGTTGACTGTCTCGCCGCCTTCGCGAGCAGGCTCGCTCCCACAATGGTATTGCAGTGTCGGTCAGTACCCGAACTTGTCCCGCAACCCGTAATACCACGCGCCCAACGCCGCAAACGGCGTGCGCAGCAATTGTCCACCCGGAAACGGATAGTGCGGCAAGCCAGCAAACGCATCAAAACGCTCCGCCTGACCGCGCAATGCTTCGGCCAATACCTTGCCCGCCAGATGCGTGTACGTCACACCGTGACCGCTGCAACCCTGGGAATAATAAATGTTGTCGCCCAGGCGCCCGACCTGCGGAAGGCGCGATAGGGTCAGCAGGAAATTGCCGGTCCAGGCGTAATCGATCTTCACGTCCTTGAGTTGCGGGAACGCCTTGAGCATCTTCGGCCGGATGATCGCCTCGATGTTCGCCGGGTCCCGCGCGCCGTACACCACGCCGCCACCGAAAATCAGGCGCTTGTCACCGCTGAGGCGATAGTAGTCGAGCAGGTAGTTGCAGTCTTCGACGCAATAATCCTGGGGCAGCAGGCTTTTCGCCAATTCATCGTTCAAGGGTTCGGTGGTGATGACCTGAGTGCCGCAAGGCATCGACTTGGCGGCAAGCTCCGGCACCAGATTGCCAAGGTAGGCGTTGCCCGCGACGATGATGAACTTGGCCCTGACCTTGCCCTCAGGCGTATGCACCACCGGGCTTGCGCCACGCTCGATGCGCACTGCCGGTGATTGCTCATAAATAGTGCCGCCCAGCGACTCGACCGCCGCTGCTTCGCCGAGCGCCAGGTTCAGCGGATGAATGTGCCCGCCGCTCATGTCGAGCATGCCGCCGATGTATTGATCGCAGTTCACCACTTCACGGATGCGCTTCTGATCCATCAGCTCAAGCTGCGTGTGACCGAAGCGTTCCCATAGACGCTTCTGCGATTCCAGATGGCCCATCTGCTTGGCGGTGATCGCGGCGAACACACCACCGTCCTTCAGGTCGCACTGAATATTATATTTGGCGACCCGCTCACGAATGATCCGTCCGCCCTCGAACGCCATCTGCCCCAACAACTGCGCCTGCTTGGGGCCGACGGTGCGTTCGATCACATCGATATCGCGGCTGTAGCTGTTAACGATCTGGCCACCGTTGCGGCCCGACGCGCCAAAACCCACCTTGGCGGCTTCCAGCACCGTGACCTTGAATCCGTTCTCCAGCAGAAACAGGGCAGAGGACAGACCGGTGTAACCGGCACCGATCACACAGACATCAGTCTCTACGTCACCCTGCAAGGCCGGGCGCGGCGGAACCGCATTGGCCGACGCGGCGTAATAGGACTCTGGGTAGGGGGTGTTCGCCATCCTGCAGCCTCTGTTTAATATATTTTACGAGTGCCCCGATCCTACCCGACTTAAAAATCGTCCGCCAGCCACCGCAAAATCTTCTTCGCAGCGACGAAATTAAATATTTTGCATATTCATAGGGTTAGCTCGAAAAAAGGTGTTGACACCCCTCCGGAATTCCGTAGAATGCCGCCTCACAGCAGGCACGTAGCTCAGTTGGTTAGAGCACCACCTTGACATGGTGGGGGTCGTTGGTTCGAGTCCAATCGCGCCTACCAAACAAAATCCGCTCTGCTGGGCGGTCTAGAAGGGCCCACCGAAAGGTGGGCCCTTTTTTGTTGTCTTGGATTTCTTCAGAACGTTCACAAAATATCGGGTTCGTTCACACTGGGCAATGTGAACGCCGAAGGCGTCCTTCTATTGGTGCGATTCTTCCGCTGTATCTGGACTGAATTTGAATGGCTTCAGCTTGACTCCGTCGATAAGCTCGGCCTGTTTGTGTCGCTCGCGAAAGCAGGTGGCGCTAGCGACTTTCGTTTCTACTGATCGATGCGAGGATAAGATCGGCATGCCAAGACTCAAGGTTGAAGGAAGCTTATACGATGTTGATCAGCATCCCGATGAATGTCCGTGCTGTCATCATGCGATGGAGCCGGGAGCGCTGGAGTCAATTTTTTCTGATAATGGCAGGGTTATTGATGCGGCCTTTGTGTGTCCTCGGCATAAATGTTCGAGAATGTTCATTGCCATATTTGAACGGGCTCTGATGCAGGGTGGGAGCTATTCTGATCGGTTTTATTTGCGTTCGACATTTCCCAGAAATCCATTGGCGCCAACTATTGCTCCCGAAGTGGCAAAAATATCTCCTCAGTTTGTAGAAATATTCACGCAGGCGAGCAAGGCTGAGGCGTTTGGGTTAGGGGAGGTTGCAGGGGTTGGGTATCGAAAGGCGCTTGAGTTCCTTGTCAAAGATTACTGCGTCACTACATCTCCAGACAAAGAAGACGATGTAAAAAAGCGGCCGCTGGGGCAGGTCATCGAAACGTATGTAGATAATGAAAATATCAAGCAGTGTGCAAAAAGAGCTGTCTGGCTCGGGAATGACGAGACGCACTACGTTAGAGCGTGGGTTGATAAGGACATTAAGGATTTGAAGCTACTGATCAAGCTGACTGTCGGCTGGATTGAGCAAGCCATCATCACGGCGATACTGATAGAAGATATGCAAAAGCATTGAGGCGGTATGATGAGCTTGTTGAGGGGCGTAGTACTCAGGAGCAGGAATATGAAACGGTGTGGCCTTCAATTCCCTTCTCTGCATCTTCCATAAGGAAGTGGACGATGCTGTCCCTCCCGGCTGAATCGCATTCCCGTAGGTTTTTGAATACGCGATCTAGCCGAGTATCCGCACAGCCATAGCCTTCAGTGCAATGACGAATCGTGATGAGCGTGGCGCGTGTGTCTTCGCTCACGAGTGGTTTCATTCCTGCGTTCTGCAAAAGGTCGTCAGCATTCGCTGTGGTGCAAGCTAGTATCAGGGCGATCCCTGCGATCAGTTTTTTCATAAAATTACTCCTTGTGTGTAACATCGGGCCACCCCACTCCAAGCGAATCCTCATGAAAGTATTGTTGCTAGTGTGGTGGACTGGCGTCTGGATTTTGTGGAGGGAAGCATGGCTACAGATGATGATGGGAGTCTTCCAAAGACATCGTGGGTCTTGTCTATGTCTGATGGAGTGGTGGCTCTAACGCAGCAAGATGGGAGAAACGTTCGTGTCAGCGTAGATGAAGGTAGGGGGAGGGCTTCCAGCGGGGACTTGTGTCCCGGCGGTGGCGTCACTCTAGGAATGCTCGGAAAGCCTCCTAGAGGTGAGGAGGGCACTAAAGAAACCAGCGGGCGGCTATTTCAACACTTGAATGCTTCGGGTGCACGCTTCACCGACCTTGAGCACGTGGAGCACATCAAGCACGTTGACGCATTCGTATGCTCACCAGATGGGGCTAAAGTGAGCATTCAGGTTGTGAGGGCGCTCACTGACTCAACGTTTTGGGAAGAGCTAGCCAGAAGTAAGAGTGAAGAGATTGAGCGAGTCGTACCGATGGCTGAAGCAGTCGAGATGCTGAAGAAGTCGATTTCGCACAAGCAGAAGCCAGAGCTGGACGGCTTCATTTTGGCACTCGACGCTACCGACGTTCCCGGTCTTTCTCTTGATGCGGTGCACGAAGCTTTTAACGCCCAATATGGTGGCTGGGTCGACTCACTTGGCTTCTATCAAGTGTGGGTAGTTGGGCCGTGGCCTGAAATGATTCATCAGCTAGGTTTGAGTAACCTCGATTGCTAAGAGAGATGCACCAAAAATCCAGCCCCGGCGAAAATAGGGATAGCACTTCAAATGTGATTTCCCAAAATCCCGCCAAAAATAATGGCCCCGAATTTGAAGGATGCCCCCTCCATTCTGAAAACGGTCGTCGTGTCTCAGGTGCTAAGCACGGCACGAGTAGGCCAAACGGCAACTCGACAAATATGAAAATAAGTTGGGAAGCTTCGAGATTCTGTTGGTCTTGTAACTATATGATAAATGCGGGCATGAGGCAGGTTGCAGCCTCGGCAGTGAAATTGCGCACCAACTATCTTTACTAATTGATTTTAAAAGTATTTTCCAGTAAAAAATCTCGAAGTGTGACAGCGTTTTTGTACACCTAAGTGGTGCGCCGTGCTGTAGCAGCCACATTCAAAGCTTGATATTGCTCTGTTTTTTACAGTCCACCTTCCAATTGATGGTGTGCGAAAATATTGCTTATTTACCGTATGTGGGTCGATTTCATGTCAAAACAGCAAGTCTCTACAAAACACCATTTCATTCCTAAATTTCTTCTGAGAGAGTGGCAGGACGAAAGTGGATGCCTATGGATTTATCATAGAAATGGTGGGGGTGATATTTCTCTACGGAAAGGTGCTCCCAAGTCGGTTGCGTACGTAGAAAATCTGTACACCTTGTACCCGGAATATCGCGGAGCTAAACAGTCATCCGATAAAATCGAAAAAGAAGTCATGGCGAAGATTGATGATCAAGCTGCTATTGTTCACAGAAAGCTGCTGGATTGTGGGGTTAACGCATTGACGGTAAAAGAACGAACTATTTGGTCAATATTTATAGCTTCCATGATAGAGCGAAGCCCTCAAAGGCTTGAAAGATATAAAAATATATCTCAAGTAGATGACTATATCGACGACCTTCATGAAGCGCATCCAAATGTAGCCGGTCTTATTGAGACTCTCGGGTTCAATGTCCAAGCAGTAAGAGATAACACAATCCTGAAGTTTATGGTGGAGAGGGTACTCGACTCAGAGCTTTCTCAGTCAATAGGTAAGATGGAATGGATTATTGCTCAGACTAATACGTCAGGCGAACATTTTGTTTTGGGTGATAGTGCATTAATAATTAACAATGATGCAGCTGAAGATGAGCCGCTATATTTTATTAGACTTGCTATTTCTGCTGATAAGCTATTGATTTTGGCATATGATTCGTCCAGTCTGAGTTTCGACTTTATCGCAACATTAACGATAACCTATAATATTGCGGTTATTTCAAAGTCCGAAAAGTATGTCATCTCTAGTAGGGCGTTGAAAGACGAAGCCTGCACTAAGTTCAATAAGATTCTTGAAAAAATGCATCGAGTGTAATTCGACACACGCCTTGGCCCCAATATCGCCCGTGAGCTGTGGCGGAAATTCCACTGATGTATCTGGCGAATCGTTCAAAATACCGCATAGGCAGGGTCGGGGTTAAGGGATATTTCCGTTCCGGCTCGCTATCATTGGTCACGATATCAAAATATCGTGGAATGAAAAAACCGCCCGCGAGCGGCTATCGTCACGCTGTGACAGCTTCTACTATGTGTGTCGGGTTATCTCTAAGTCCTTGACTCTACAAGGATTTATAAGTCAAAAATCTCGAAGTGTGACAGTGTTTAGGTTCACTAGGCGGTGCACTGTGCTGGCAATCCTACCTCGTTCATGCTGTTCAAGCCATCGCAGAAATGCTATTGCTTGATAGTTAGCTTATGAAGGAAAGCTTATGGGCCCAATTACTCTTTTTGATAAATCATTCTTACAGTCCTTGAGTGTGGACGAGTCGGTCTGGTTTGATAATTTTTTTAAAGTGAATATTTCACCTTTATTTTATATCGAGACTTTGGCTGATTTAGCTAAGGAAGTGAGTAGGGGGCGAACAGCGGAGCAAATTGTCTGCGAAATTGCTTCTAAAACCCCAGAGATGGGTGGTACTCCAAATGTTCATAGCAGGGACTTGCTGATAAGCAATTTGCTCGGCCAAAAAATTATTATGGATGGACGGCCAGTTTTGGCGGGAGGTAAGCCTGTTGTGTCGGGTGGAAAAAAGGGCCTTGCCTTTGATATATCCCCAGAGGCCAAAGCATATAGTAGATGGCAAAATCGAGAGTATTTAGAAATTGAGCGTGAGTTTGCTAGTCAGTGGCGGGCTCAAGTCAAGGCGATGACATTTGAAAGCTCTTTAGGGTATGCGGAAAAATTGGGTATAGATTTTCTGCGATGCAAGAATATGGATGATGCGTTTTTGGCCGCTACGGCTGTGGTCGAGTCCACTAGCAAACCATATGATTTAATAGGTTTTGTTCTATCTTCGCTGGCTATTCCTCTAGAGTTACATCGGACGGTTGTTCAACGATATCAGGTTAGCGGATTTCCCCCTATAGCTAGATATGCACCGTATGTGGCACATGTCATCAAGGTAGAGGTATTTTTTCATATTTGTGTTTTAAGAGGTTTTATCTCTTCTGAGCGACCCTCTAATAAAATAGATATTGCATACTTGCATTATTTGCCGTTTTGTAAGTTGTTTGTTTCTGGGGATAAGCTGCATAAGAAAACTGCTCCTCTATTTATGAGTAAAGGGCAGTTGTTTGTTTGGGGGGCGGAGCTTAAGGCTGATTTATGTGGATTGAATAATTACTATATGGATTTACCTCAGGAAACAAAGGATAAAGGTCTAGCATCTTTTGCTGCCAAACCTCCATTAGATGGCGATTTTTTAACCTCGAAATTGTGGGATTTGATGGGGGCGCAATGGCGTAAGCCTCGAGAGATGGAAATGCCTTTGTCTAAACATGCTAGTGATAATATGGTTGGGTATATTAATAGCTTTAAAGAGGTGGTCCTTTCTGATTCTGACTTTTCTGAATTCGATATAGACAGTTTGGATTCTGTATCCTTGCAGCATTCGGTAAGTAAACGGAAAGGAAGTTGGTTTCAGTTACCTAAAGATTTAAAGAGTAGCTAGCCTTAAAGACGGTTTTTTTGGTGTTCTGCCTCGGAGGTGTATTAGGGCTATCCAATCGGGGGGGGCTCCAGTACCAATCGCTTAATACGTACCCATACCCCCACTCGCTACCCTGTTAAGCCACTACCGTGTCCATCAGACTAATGAAAAATCCGTGCTGTCCAGACAGGTGCAGGCGTTTGCACTACTCTACGTAGCAATCGCACTCTAGATATTGTATAAATACCGTTTGTCACAGGAGTATTGTCGAAAATGGAACAGTTAACATTCGCAACACAGTGGATTGGTTTACACTTAAATGAACTTGGGTTGATTGTTGCTGTTTTGGCTTTTTTGCTCTCTATTGTAGTGCTGGCATTCTCTGCTTACAGATATGTCACTGTAAGAAAGGATGAGTTGAACAATGAGCGGTATGGCAAATACCATAAGCTCATCAGAGATATCAGCACAGGAAGTGATGGTGCTGGATTGTTAAAGCTTGCCAGTCAGCGAGCTTATATATACGAACTCCGTCATTTTCCAGAGTACAAGGTTCTCACAAAAAGATTACTTGCATCGTTAATGGATGAGTGGGGTGGAGAGGAAGATAGGAAGAACGCCATCCTAAAAGATGAAATTAAAGAAACTGTTAGCGCATTACGCTGAGAGTCCAGTCCCGCACCAAAAAATAATGTACTTGATATATTTGGTTCCTTGGCTGGCAAAGTAATTGTGGTGTTTTTTTCTGGCCTGCTAAACCAAGTGCGAGGAGGTCAAATCATAGCCGCCAAAATCTAGAAATAAGTTCCAGCTTACCCTGTATCCGCTGACCGGACCAACAGACACAGGGCGACTGTCCGCAACGCCGTCACGCCGCCTTTGTTTCTTTCTTGATCCTGTACACTGTGGCAACACCGCAGTCAGCCAACTTAGCGATCATCTCAGCAGACATGGTTGGATGGTCTTGCATCAGCGCCCGCACTTTCGCCCACTTATTAATGTTCCGTCCTTTGCCTGCTGGTTTCCAATCAGGGTCAGCAGTCTTCTTGTTTTCCAGTCCTTGCTTGATGCGTTCTACCCGTTTCTCTTGATCCAGTCGTGCCATTGTGGCCATCAAGTCGATCAGCATGTTGTTGATCACATCCATGATCTGGCCTGTGATCCCCTTCGCCTCTACCAGCATATGACTAGTAGGCAGATCAGCTACAACCAACCTTAGCCCCTTGGCCTTGATGGTGGCCTTGAGTGTGTCCCAGTCAGCCTGTGAGAGACGACTGAGGCGGTCTACGGACTCAACCAATAGCACGTCTCCTCTCTCGGCTTTGCCAAGCAAGGCGAGCAGCTCAGGGCGGTTGAGCTTAGTCCCACTGATGTTTTCTGCGTACACGCCAACGATGCTCAATCCTCTCTCGGTAGCGAACGATTCAAGGGCAACTCTTGCACGATGGGCGTCTTGATCTTTGGTCGATGCACGTAGGTACAAGTTGGCATTCATGGCTGGCTATCCTTTGTCATTAATTTTGATAGCCAAATGATAATCGAATCATATAGCTATTAACAATAGACGATTGATAGTTGTTTCTCGACCTCTATCGCACTACCGGATAGGTCTACTGCTTTGATAGTGGTTATTGCCGGAGCTTGAGAATTCCAATGGTGATAGCAGACGCGTTCGCATCGAGAGTCTGCAATGCAGTGACGGCGTTCTCGTGGGTTTCGCTTGAGCCACTGGCTTTAGCCCATAGGGCCACTTCTTCGATTGCAGAAGCCAAAGCGTGCTGGTTGTGCAGCAGGAGTGTTAGAACGTCTGCTATAGCTATATGGACATCTGTGTTTTCTGCCATGGGTGGTCATCCTTGAGGGGTGGCAAGGATAGTAGTTCAACTTGAAGCTGGCTGAGGCTGTAGTGCGGACATGTCAACAGGAGCCTAAGCACTGGGAGGTTGGTGGCATTGCCGAATGGCCAGTACACTCAGGCATGACCAGTTCGAAGCAAGGTGAGTGATGGGAAACGTTTTTGAGAAGCCTTTTGATACTGCACGTCAGTTGCTTGACTACGTTTCACCTCTTAATGAAGTTTGGAAAAACGGCAAATACGTCTTCAGGGGCCAGCCAAGCGACGAATACAAGCTAACCCCTTCTGTATGCCGTAATGGCGAGGGGTCATTTGGGTACGGCTCCCCTCGAAGAATGTTCGACAAATCAAGTTCAGGCCAAGTCCGCTTTGAACTAGACATTCTGAAGAAATTCTTAGATGGCTGTGACCGGTCTGGATTAATTGTGCCCGGATATACAGAACAGATTAGAGACAGGTTGCTAACTGCTCAACACTCGTTCATGAGTGGACACAGACCATGGCCTCAGCAAGAAATGCACCAAATCATGGCGATAGCTCAGCACTATGAAGTGCCAACCCGCCTTCTAGACTGGACTGATCGAAGCTTTGTTGCATGTTACTTCGCCGCAGCATCAGCGAGCTTTGAGATTGACTTTATGGGGATGCCAAAGATTGCTGTGTGGGCGCTGGAAACAACTTCTGCTCCTTTCTGGAAAACGGTGAAGATCATTCGACCACCGGGAGGCACAAGCCAGAATCAAGCGGCTCAGTCTGGTTTGTTCACTGCTCACCACGCGAAGGATTACAGTGTAGACGATACATACACGACTGATGCACTTGAGGACGTTCAAGAGATATACGACATAACGAGTGGCTATGCTCCGCTTATCAAAATGACGCTACCATTAAGTGAAGCACCGGACTTGTTGGAGTTGTGTTCAAAGATGGGCATTGATGGCTCAACCCTCTTCCCCGGATTCCACGGTGTAGCAAAGATGGTTAAAGACTGGGGTAATGTCGAGATTGGAGTCAGGCATACACAGTCAGCAATAGACGAATACAACGCTGATAACTTCGACCATGATCCAGACTTCCATTGATAGCAAAAAAAACACGATAATGGCGGATAGCCATTGAAAAGCCAGCATCCTGCCCCCATACCTTGATCACACCGCACTTCGCGGTTAGTCAGGCTACAATGAGAAAGGATGCATCGTATGATCAAGGTAATGCTGTCGCTGGACCTCACAAATGCAAAGGATAACCGACCTGAGTTCTATAGCGCCTTGGAAGACGCTGGTTGGAAAAAGGCACAAAATGTTGATACCGTCTGGTTGCAAGATTTCAGTAAGTATACAAGTCTCGATGAGCAGACTCTAACCAATATTAGGAATGATATTGCTAGGCCGCTCCTAGATGCTTATAAAAACCTAAAGCTGGATAAAATTTACTACGTCGCCCAAATAGGTAACGGCGCAGTCATTAGCCGCGTAGTTGAAAAACGTAATGGCGAGCTGAAGGCTTACGTTGAAAACCTGTTTTGATTAGCTAATCCTATAAGAATCCGGTGACTAAACACCACCGGATTTTAAGCAGTAGGTAAACCAGATACACCACTTCCCGGAGTAACACCAGTGTGTTTGTGGGTATCAAATGGAATCCCGTTGAATGCCCATGTTTCGCTGATTTTGGTGTTGCCCGTTAGTAACCTAGCCATCATAGGAAATCCCCGCCTATCTCCCCAACTCCTTCTCCACCAAGAGAATCAGCGTGGATGGGCTGCACTTCAACGCACCGGCTAACTTGAATAGGATTGCAATCGTAGGCTGATTGACGCCCCTTTCGATCAGACTGACGTAGTTGCGTTGCACATCTGCTTCCAGTGCTAACTGTTCTTGGGTCAGGCTCGCTTCCTGTCTTTTCTGTCGCAGTACACGCCCAAAGGCTACCCCGATCTCCAATGCAATCCCTCCACGCTAGTGAGCGGGCACTGTCATGGTTGAGCATCGGCGGGTCTTCACAATATACTGTGAATATCACGTCCAAATAAATGAAGCCCACCAAAGGAACGCTTGATGAACACCGTTACTCGTTTGCTCTGCCTGCTGCCCCTGATCGCGTCTGCTGCCGCTATGGCTGACACCTACCCAAAGCGAACGCTCGTTGCTGGTTCGATGGTTTGCTACAAGGCTGGTGACTGGACAAAGATGGTGGAGGCGTCCCTTGATCAGGACGAAGATGAGGCTGAACGCTTGATCGACTCGGGAAAGTGCCGAACGATCTCAACAGCTACCAAGGTCAATTTCATCGAAGGTCCTAAGGACGGCGACAAGTCAGCATTGATCCAGCTTCCCAGCGGGAAAACCGCCATGACAGCGAATGGTTGGCTGCGTTGATTCATTATCCAATGAGCCATTGGGCACACCACACCAGCCTCAGACCGAGTAAGGGCAGGACATGAACGAAAAACTGTTTGTACTCACCACCCAGAAGAAGAAAACGAATCACATCCTGCACGTGATTATGACGGTGCTCACTGGAGGACTCTGGCTGTTGGTGTGGGGAATCACCATGCGGAGCAATGACGCTCACAACAATAAAATCGACAAACAGATCAATCAGATCATGCTCTATAAGACGCAAGGCTTGAGTGATACCGGCACTTACCAACAAATCAAGAATGACCAATTGAACTGTGATGTGCTTCAAGGGCGAGTGATCTTTGTGATTCTGGTAGTGGTGTTTCTGTACTTCTACTTGCGATAACTGCTGCACACGTAAAGCGGAGCTTTGAGCATGAGACCCTGCCAGCTTCGCTGAAGTGTGTTTGAGCCAAAGTGTTCGCATCGAAAGCGTGAGCTTCAACTGTACTCAGCTACGGCGTGACAGCCGACTTTCCTTCGGATGTACTCTAATAATTAAATGAGATTTACACAAAATCAGCTCTTCGCTTTTGATCTTGCTCTTCTTTGTTGGTGCAAAAATGAATGCGGAAGTATTCAGTGCTCCTTCGTTAGCGGATGCTGACAGTTATACACATCACCTTCGGTGGAAGCAGATCAAGAGCTTGGATGTTGATACTATATTAATCTACTGGAGTGCTGATCCAGAATCGGGACGATACGACTGATGTTATTAAAACTGCACACCTTTCCTAGTAAGGCTCTTAGGATCAATGTGCATTTTTTACCTTGCAAACTAAAGCTAGGGTTGCGATGTGCAACTGGTTTTAACTTAAGCTGCTTGACCCGCTCGCCAGTCCTCTCTCCAGCTTGGTAGTGTGTTTCGATGTACACCAGTCAGGCGAGCAATTTCAGCATTCTTCTTGCCTTGTGCAAACAACTCGCAGACTTGAACTCTACGTACGTCCACAGTCGTTCTACGGTCTTCACCCACTGGACATATTTCAGACAAGCTCCAATCGATCACGGCATGTGGCATATAGGTGGCGATAAGATAATCAGCCACTCGCCCATCTTGCACAAACAGTTGTATTGGCTTGGTGTTACGTCTGTCTCGTACTGCTGTCCGAGTCGCTGCCTGTAAGCTGGGCTCCAAAAATCTGGTGACGATGAATCCTTGGCGAAACTCTCGACCATACTTTGTTGCCAGAAACTCCAGTGCGAGCTGATCGGATGGCGATGGGTTTCCACCAAACAGAAGAATTGCATCAGTTTCGCCCTGATACTCGTTCAAGCCTCGACTGTCGATTGAGCAGCGATGCACAGTTCCCCTTGGCAACCATCTCAAACCCGCCCAATTGTTGCTGAATAGCAGAGGAGTTCCAGTAGTTCGCTGGAGAGCTGCCTTCAAAATGTCGTCAATCACCAGAAGCTCTCCCTGCTTCGGCTGATCCGTAGCACCGCCACCATGGGCAATCATAGTCACTGCGGATTTGCTGTAGTTGCGCCCCTTTGGCATGACAGGGTAGATCGTGACAGCAGAGGTGTAGCCTTCAAACGCTGGAGTGAAATCCGACCTAGCGTATGTGACACCATGCACCTGAGCAAAATCATCGAACTGACTGCCAATTACACTGGCCGCAAGAACGTGCACCTCTTCTGCCGCAGCGAAGGTGTCCCAGCAACTGGACTCAACAACTGCTCGAACATATCTGTTGCCATTGGGAATCTCCGAATCAATAAAGACCGGGTGCCCATCCTTCAAGCACTCGTAGATGCGAGCCCCTTCCTTGCTCAGCATCGACGTGCGTTCAGCTCCCGCTGATACCGCCTTGAAAGTCGCCAATGATGTTTCAATCGCACCAGCACAACCTTCCCGGATGTATAAACGCCCATCATGCTCCATTGCATTCACGAACAGTTGAGCAAGCTCTGACGGCTCGAATGGGAAAGCTGGAAAATCAACCACAGGAGGTAGTTCGTCGACGACTAGCGTCCAGCTCCTGAGCAAATTGGGTCGTACGGCGAAAATGCTCTGATGTGTCGTGATTATCAGATGGCTTTCTTTCTTTTTCAAAGCAGCCATCAGCTCCGTGCCAACGTGATCACAGGTGGTGGAGTTGATGACACGGTAAGGCACGCCAGCTGGCAAGCGGCGAACAAAGCTATCAGAGAGATCAAGGGTAGGGAGTGCAAGAACGATGGAGTGTCGCGCAGAAAGCAGAGACGGAATCTGGGTAATGAATGCTTGAGTCTTGCCCGCTCCGGGAGCGGATACGGCGGTGTTGATTACTTTATTGGGGGCGATACTAGTCATCTAGGTTTCTCCTGTTCAGTTTATGTCATAGGCAATTCCCTCGGGGTTGTGCCGGTTTGATTTGGTAAATCACAGGCGTTAAAAAGCCCCCTTGCAAGGCACCGATTCGGTGGTCGCGGTGGAGGCTTCTAAGTTGTCTGTCTACCTACTTGGTAGACGATGTATTATGCATATTTTCGACTGGCGGTCAAGGGCAGTCTTGACAGGGGCGATTTCATCAGAAACCGTTTTTCGTGGTGAAGAACGCCTTTTGCTTAGCTCAGACACCCATGTAAGCCCGTAAACACGGGGCGGGACGGAAGTGCTCGTTCGGAAACCGGCGAATCTAGTGCAGGTTTTGACGCGGTTCTCGGAGGTATTGAGTAAGTTTCTGGAACCGCCAACCCTACGTTCGCCAAGGTTGGCAGTCCGTCCGTTGCATCAGTCGATGAGGTGCAGTACGTCCCTGACATTGAGGTGGGAATATCGTGCGACGGATCGAGTATCTCTATGTCCTGAGACGATCATGATCTGGGAATTGTTGAATCCCTTCTTTGCGACGTTGGTGATTCTGGTGTGCCTGAGTTGGTGCAGTCTGACGCTACTGTCCAAACCTGCCTTTACACGTGCCAGACGCACAGCCTGAGATACGGCGTGTGGAGTGACGGTGAATAGCACTCCATTTGGGTAGCGTTCCACAGTGGCCCACAGTTGGGCGAATTCAAGAATTTCGACGGCTCGGTGGGTAAGGGGAACTGATCGTGTACCGTTCTTCCCGTCGATCACATCGGCAATACGATCTTTGAGGTGCAGGCAGTCCTTGGTCAGCTTCAGGATTTCAGACCGTCTCATCGCAGTCTCATATGCCAACTCAATGATGGGTTTCATGGTGGGAGATAACTTTGCCAGCAGTCGCTCAAGCTCGGTTGCACTGATCACCTTGTCAGAAGACCGGTCTGGCTTCGGTAGTGCGATATCAGCTACAGGGTTGTGAATGTCGATCAGCAAGCCGCGTTTTGCGAATCGGTAGAACCGCGACATGAAGGCGAGTTGAATTCTGCATGTGGCTGGCTTCACCTTCTTCAATCTCATGATCTTGAAGTCGTTGATCATCTGAGGCGTGATTTCGTGAATAGGCTGAGTGAAGTGTCTACCCAGATGCTCCACGATCTTCAGTGCGTGGTCGTAGCTGCCTTTCCCCTTGAGCATCGTTTCGCAATACGTCATGCCCAACGTATAAATGGTGTGGTGCTTGCAATCCATCGTCACGGCTTCTAGCTGGTTCGCCCATGACTCTGCTTCAGCTTTGGTGTTGAAGGTTTTCGACTGGGGAGGTTTGCCCTTTATCCGTACCTGAGCATTCCAGTTGCCGGACGGAAGTAAGCGGAAATTGGCCATTGTTGACGCCTCATAATGTGAATGGGCGTTCTGTGAAACCCTTGAGCACCAAGGCTTGAAGCTTGCTCAAGCAGACATTGACATGGTGGGGGTCGTTGGTTCGAGTCCAATCGCGCCTACCAAACAAAATCCGCTCTGCTGGGCGGTCTAGAAGGGCTCACCGAAAGGTGGGCCCTTTTTTGTTGCCTGCGTTTATACATCGTTTGCAAAGGCTCCCCGTCATTCCAGTCAGGTACCGCCCTCCGTACCAGATGCAAAGCTGAGGTGATGGCAATTTGGCATTGCTCAAGTTTACGGGTATTGTAGCGCCCGAGATCACCCCCACGGCATGGACGCGGTAATGACAACAGAGCCTTCAATCGTTACGAAGCAAGAGACTCACTTGGGCTACCAAATCCAGGTTGCTACAGTCGGGCCGATCAAAACACAGCAGGACGAACCGGAAAACCTGAGCGCGCATCACAACGCCAGGATTTCGATTTGGTTCGACGGCAAAGAGATCAGCGAGGCAAGTGAAGCGCCTTCGATGCGTTTTGTGTCGCGTGAAGATGCCGCTGAGTTTGGTTTCGAAATCGGCCGAATGATTGTCGCGCAGCGTCGCAAATCTACTGCTTTCCAGCTTATCGATCGTGCGTGCGAACTCTTCAAGTTGCCGCGATTGCTGTTCCGTCCTCAGGATTTCAGGTCGCGTCAGGGGCGCGAAGTGGGCGGACTCTGATTCACTTTCGTTTACTGATCTCAGCCGTGAGCGCATCACCGAGGACGTGACCCGGGTGATTGCCTCATTCAGTACTGCGCGCAAGCATTCCCGGCAGCCGTACGAGTGTTGGCAGTTCTGAGCGATTCACGTCTTCCATCCTTGGCGCAGGCAAGCTCCTGCTTTTTGGGCTACTACTTCAGGCCAATCCGAATGTTGGCTTGAGGGAGTATTTCGATGCTTGTGCACTGGTTTCTTGCTGCGATCCATCTCTTGGCGTTTGCCCTGGGTTTTTGGGCGGTCCTGTCCCGCGGTACGGCTTTTCGGCGCCTGGCCAAAGGCGTGGGGGACGCTCGCAGCGTATTGATAGCGGATAACCTATGGGGCATTTCTGCAGTCATCCTGTTAGTGACCGGTGGGATGCGTGCCTTCGGCGGGTACGAAAAAGGCACTGACTACTATCTTCATCAGCCGCTGTTCCATCTCAAGATGACGCTGTTCGTCCTCATTCTGCTGCTTGAAGTCGCGCCGATGGTGACGCTGATCAAATGGCGGATTGCGCAGGCGCGGGGTGCATCCATCAATTCCGGCCGTGCAACGCTGTTTGCACGGATCAGTCATATCGAAGCGCTGCTGGTGCTGCTAATGGTCGTGGCGGCTACGGGTATGGCGCGGGGTGTGACGTTTGGTTAGGCGGGTGCGATTGCGCTCTTCCCCCGGGATTTATCCGAAACGTCCGACAGCCATGACGTGAGACATGCCGCTAGTATCGGCTTCACGTTGTGTGTGGGTGACTGCGGTGATGATGGCGACGCTTGAATCTTAGCCAGCCGTGGTTCCGGGGCGAACGGGCTGGCTACTGATTGCAGCAGGATTCAGGATTGTGGCTTGTCCGGGGCGGTCAGGCCGGCCTGAATGCGCTGATAGATTTCTTCGCGGTGCACCGCAACGTCTTTCGGGGCGTTGATGCCAATTCTGACTTGCTGACCGCTTACGCCCAGAATGGTGATCGTAATGTCATCGCCAATGTTTATGCTTTCACCGACTTTGCGGGTGAGTATCAGCATGGTCTTCTCCTTGATTGCTTTATAGGGCACCTGATTCGGACAGTGCAGAGGTCGGTGGTATGTATAGATTAGTGCGAAGTCTCACGGTTTGGGTGCCTCTTTCTGACGCGCAGATGCTGCATTAATTCCCAAGGCGTAACTATACAGAGGCCGCATCCATCATTCTCGTTGTTTTGAGCCCATTTTGCGGCACTCGGGAAGTATTCATGAATGTTAAAATCCCCGCTTTCAGCATTCAGAGGGAAGCGTTGTGCGCAAAATGGCCTTGGTAATCGCAGTACTGGCATTGGCGGGATGTGGTGAAGGCAAGAGCGTAGATGCGCAAAAGCCGCAGCCGGCAGCGACTGCCGCGCCGGTGGTGGCCTCCGCACCCCAGTGGGATCTGGAAGTGCGAGGTGAAATAACTCAGGCGGTCAGCGATCTTAGTGGCTGGCTGATCGAGCACAGTTTCGTTGCCAGCGTGATCAAGGAAAATGGCAAGACCCGCATCCTGATGGGCCCATACAGTTCGAAAGCCGAGGCTGAAGCCAAGCAGGCGGAAGTGCGCGCGGCGTTGACCCGGGCGAAAAAACAGAACATTGAATTGCTGGTCATCGAGCGTCCGGTGACTCAGTAACGGCGATTGACCACCCTGGTAAAGCGAGCGCGGTTAAAACAAAAAAAGGCCTTGGGATTCAACCCAAGGCCTTTTTTCGTTTAGTCAGCGTTTAACCGCACGCTTTCATGTCGACCGGCCCGACAAACTCGTTACCGCGCCCCATCACGCACGCCACGCTTTGGTTGCGTTGCCGTTCCCAGGCTTGCACCGGGTAGGTTTTGTTCCAGGCTTCGTACAGTTGCCGATCCTGCTTCGACAGGCGCAAACCGTACTGCTTGCTCATGTAGAAGTAAGTCCGGGCGATCATGCCGCGAATGGAAGGGCGGGGCATGACCTTCTTCGCCTTGAAATCAACTTGGGTCAGGCACGAGCCGTATTGACCGGATTGCTCCGGCAGCCAGCCAAAACTGAAATTGCTGCGATCACCATTCACTTCGCCGATGCTCGGCACCAGGTTATGCAAATCGGCTTCAGCTTTCTGATAGGTCGGGTCGTAGCGCGTGCAATTCTTGCGTCCACCTTCCTGCCAGCACTGACGCTGGTGGCCGATCTGCCAGGCGGGGACGATGTGCTCCCATTCGATGCGGGAGGCCCTCTTGGCATTTTTACGCGGTACATAACCGCACGCGGAGAGGTTCACCTTGTTGCCGGTGTACTTGCACCCGCAGTAGAACTCGGTGGATTGCGGTGCGTACAGCTTCCAGGCGACTTTCTTGGCTTCACTGAAGGTGCGCGGGGCGTCAGCCTGGGCGCCCATCGCGAAGAACAGAAACAGCAAAACAAAACAACGGACACTCATTGACTCAGTCTTCCTTCGGCACAACCCAGAAAATCTGCACGCCGCCATCGTCGCGGTAGGCGAGGGTGACGTTGTCGTTCTCATCGATTTCTTCGAGCAATTGTTCCCACTCATCCACAGGTTCGTCGGGAAGACGAAAGATCAGCGCAGCTTTGGCTTTCTGGGCGGTGGGGGAATTGATGATTTTTTGAACGCGCATGCCCATGCGTTGATAGGCGTCGGGAGAGGCAGAGGTGGTGGCCACGGAATTATCCTTATTAAGCTGTACGTGCATACAGTATTTAACTGTAGGCATTTTCGCAACTGCTTAAAATTCAAGAAAATCCTCTGACAGCAGTTTTTTCCGTTTGGTGTAGGAAGAGGGGAATTTTTTTATCAGAGAAGAGAGCTCTCGCCGGGGATGGCGAGTGGTAACAGCGGTGCCCGACCGGAACCGGTCGGGCGAGGGCGAATCAGTATTCCCAGAACATCCGCTGCAGCTCTTTGCTGTCATTGGTCTTGGTCAGCGCGACCATGGCCAGGATGCGAGCCTTTTGCGGATTCAGGTCATGCGCAACGACCCAGTCGTATTTTTCGTCAGGCTGTTCCGCGTTACGCAGTACGAAACCACCGGCGTTGACGTGGGAAGAGCGGATGATTTGCACACCATCCTTGCGCAGGGCCTGCAGGGTTGGAACCACCCGTGAAGACACCGAACCATTGCCGGTACCGGCGTGGATGATGGCTTTGGCGCCGGATTGAGCCAGCGCTTTGTAGGCTGTATCACTCACGTTACCGTAGGAATAGGCGATTTCGACGTCGGGCAGGCTCTTGATGTTCTTAATGTCGAATTCCGAATCCATGGTGTGGCGCTTGGCTGGCAGGCGGAACCAGTAGGATTTGCCTTCGACCACCATGCCGAGGGGACCCCAGGCACTTTTAAACGCCTCGGTCTTGATGTTGATCATCTTGCTGACGTCGCGACCGGACTGGATTTCATCGTTCATGGTCACCAGCACGCCTTTGCCCCGAGCGTCTTTGCTACTGGCTACGGCCACGGCGTTGTACAGGTTCAGCATGCCGTCGGCGGACATCGCGGTGCCCGGGCGCATCGAACCGACGACGATGATCGGCTTGTCGGTTTTTTCGACCAGGTTCAGGAAGTAGGCGGTCTCTTCCAGGGTGTCGGTGCCGTGGGTGATGACGATGCCATCGA
The DNA here is from genome assembly GCF_024169315.1 of Pseudomonas migulae. Classification (NCBI taxonomy): domain Bacteria; kingdom Pseudomonadati; phylum Pseudomonadota; class Gammaproteobacteria; order Pseudomonadales; family Pseudomonadaceae; genus Pseudomonas; species Pseudomonas migulae. The sequence continues at coordinate 6,192,683 of NZ_JALJWR010000001.1, forward strand.
CGTCTTTGCTGTCGGCCAGTTCGGCCACGCGACGGCCCAGTTGCAGCAGGTTGTCGTTGGTGATGCTTTCTGACGCAATTTGCATGACCTGTTCGCCGCGAACGTTGGCCAGTTGGCTCAGTTCCGGAACCCCGGCGATCAATTGTTCAATGCCGACTTTCGCCGCTTGATAGGTCGCGCTGTTGGCGGCGCTGGCGCCTGCGCCGGCAATCGTGCCGCCGGTGGCGAGGATCACCACGTTCGCCAGTTTTTGTTGGGTTTCGGCTTCTTTTGCCTGAAGGGCTGTTGGAAGGAGCAGCAGAAGGGCCAAAGCGCCCGGAACGAAAGTCTTGAAAGCAGATGTCATTATTTTTCTCTCTAGTAGTGAGACGGTGCTGATGCAGGTTCATCTAGATGCGCCCCAGGCTGATCTGTACGCCTGGGGTGGAGGAGAGGGAGCAGGATCTGTACCAGTCATATTCAGAATTGAAAAAATGCCTTTAACTTCATGATTTGTATCAATTATGTGGTTTTTATCAACGTGACTTTAAACAGCTTGTTGTCCGGATTTCCGAATATGTTTGGCATTTGCGTTCGGCTCTCCGAAAAGGGCTACGGCTCCTGTCGAACAAGTCGTCTTGCCAGACGGCAAATCGGTACTAAAGAAAATCAATTGCAGGTCGATGCCCTTCAAAGGATCTTTTTCTCCAGGAGTTCACATGTCATTTTCGGTTGGCTTTCCCAATGCAGGCGCAATCACCATTGGTGGCAAGTCCACGGCGACGATCAACGCTTTGAGCGAGTCGACTTCCGAAGCGTCGGCACTGGCGTTGGGTACTGAGGACGCGGCTGACGAAACCAAGGTCCGCACCGGTGGCGGGGCCCCGGCCGAAGCCAAAGCCGAAAGCGGCGGCGACCAGAGCATCGCAGTAAAAATGTTGCTCAAACGCATGCAGGAACTGCAGCAGCAACTGCGCGAGCAACAGCAGCAATTGGCGGCAGCCCAGGCTGCGTCTTATCCGACACCGGAAGCCAAGGCTGCGGTGGTCATGTCGATTCAGGGGCAAGTCGCCGACACCAACGGCGCGCTGCTGGAAGTTACCGGCAATCTGGTCAAGGAACTGGCCAAGGGGTCCAACGCAGGTGGTATTGTCAGCACCACGGCGTAAAGAGACACTCGCTGCAAGCACAAAAACGGTTTTTTCGGTCGTTGACAAATGACGACAGGGTTCGCATAGTTCGGTCTACGCAAACGTTTGCGCGGCTCCGCCGATGGCTTGTCCCTCGGCGAATGCGGTGAAGCTTATGCCAGCGCAAGCGTTGCTCAGAATAATCATAAGATCGGAGTGAACCCATGAAGCTGCCATTCGCTGGACGTCTTCTCGCTGTCGCTATGCTGGCTGCCGCATCCGCCGCGTTGCCTGTCTCCTCGGCCTTCGCCGACACTGAAAAACCCAAAGTCGCACTGGTCATGAAATCCCTGGCCAACGAATTCTTCCTGACCATGGAAGACGGCGCCAAGGCGTACCAGAAAGACCACTCGGCCGATTTCGACCTGATCTCCAACGGCATCAAGGACGAAACGGACACGGCAGGCCAGACACGCATCGTCGAGCAAATGATTCTGGCCAAGGTCAATGCGCTGGTCATCGCCCCCGCTGACTCGAAGGCCATGGTCCCGGTGATCAAGAAAGCCATCGACGCCGGCATCACCGTGGTCAACATCGATAACCAGCTGGATCCAGCGGTCGTCAAAAGTAAAAATATCAATGTTCCGTTCGTAGGTCCCGACAACCGCAAGGGTGCGCGACTGGTCGGTGAATACCTGGCCAAACAACTGAAGGCCGGTGACGAAGTCGGCATCATCGAAGGTGTGTCCACCACCACTAACGCCCAGGCCCGCACTGCAGGTTTCAAGGATGCGATGGAAGCGGCGCAGATCAAGGTCGTGTCCCTCCAATCCGGCGATTGGGAAATCGACAAAGGCAACAAGGTCGCCGCATCGATCCTCAGCGAATACCCGCAAGTCAAAGCCCTGCTGGCCGGCAACGACAGCATGGCCGTCGGCGCCGTGTCTGCCGTGCGTGCCGCAGGCAAGGCCGGCAAGGTGCAAGTGGTCGGCTACGACAACATCAATGCCATCAAGCCAATGCTCAAGGATGGCCGTGTCCTGGCCACCGCTGACCAGTTTGCTGCCCGCCAGGCCGTGTTCGGTATCGAGACGGCGCTGAAAATCGTCAAGGGCGAGAAGGTCGACAGCGGCACCAACGGTGTCATCGAAACTCCGGTAGAGCTGGTAACCAAGTAGTTCTTCTGGCGACACAACGGTGCTCGTCCGTCCGGGCGAGCACATGGAGAGTTTTTATGTCAGTTTCCGCTCCGAACGCTGTCCTCTCGGTCAGCGGTATCGGCAAGACCTATGCGCAACCTGTCCTGACCGGCATCGACCTGACGCTGATGCGCGGTGAAGTGCTGGCGCTGACCGGCGAGAATGGCGCCGGTAAAAGCACGCTGTCGAAGATCATTGGCGGGCTGGTCACGCCGACCACCGGCCAGATGCAATTCCAGGGTCAGGATTACCGCCCCGGCAGCCGCACCCAGGCTGAAGACCTGGGCATTCGCATGGTCATGCAAGAACTCAATCTGCTGCCGACGCTGTCAGTGGCGGAAAACCTGTTTCTCGATAACCTGCCCAGCAACGGCGGCTGGATCAGCCGCAAGCAATTGCGCAAGGCCGCGCTTGAAGCCATGGCTCAGGTCGGGCTCGACGCGATCGATCCGGACACCCTGGTCGGCGAGCTGGGTATCGGTCACCAGCAAATGGTCGAGATCGCCCGTAACCTGATCGGCGATTGCCACGTGCTGATCCTCGACGAACCGACCGCGATGCTGACGGCCCGTGAAGTCGAGATGCTGTTCGAGCAGATCACCCGTCTGCAGGCTCGCGGCGTGTCGATCATCTATATCTCGCACCGCCTCGAAGAGCTGGCGCGTGTCGCTCAACGCATTGCGGTGTTGCGCGACGGCAACCTGGTCTGCGTCGAGCCGATGGCCAATTACAACAGCGAGCAACTGGTCACCCTGATGGTCGGCCGTGAACTCGGTGAACACATCGACATGGGCCCGCGCAAGATCGGCGCTCCGGCGTTGACGGTCACGGGGCTGACCCGCTCGGACAAGGTGCGCGACGTGTCCTTCGAAGTGCGCGCCGGCGAGATCTTCGGGGTTTCCGGTTTGATCGGGGCAGGGCGCACCGAGTTGCTGCGCCTGATCTTCGGCGCCGACACGGCGGACAGCGGCACGGTTGCGCTGGGGTCGCCGGCAAAAGTCGTCAGTATTCGTTCACCGGCTGACGCGGTCGGTCACGGCATTGCCCTGATCACCGAAGACCGCAAGGGCGAGGGATTGCTGCTGACGCAATCGATCAGCGCGAATATTGCCTTGGGCAATATGCCGGAGATTTCCAGCGGTGGCTTCGTCAATAACGGCGACGAGATGTCCCTGGCCCAGCGCCAGATCGACGCCATGCACATCCGCAGCTCCAGCCCGACGCAATTGGTCTCGGAGCTGTCCGGCGGCAACCAGCAGAAGGTCGTGATCGGCCGTTGGCTGGAGCGCGATTGTTCGGTGTTGCTGTTCGACGAGCCGACTCGCGGCATCGACGTCGGCGCCAAATTCGACATCTATGCACTGCTCGGTGAACTGACCCGTCAGGGCAAGGCGCTGGTGGTGGTGTCCAGCGACCTGCGCGAACTGATGCTGATCTGTGACCGCATCGGCGTGCTGTCGGCGGGGCGTCTGATCGAGACGTTCGAGCGCGACAGCTGGACCCAGGATGACTTGCTTGCCGCCGCTTTTGCCGGCTACCAGAAACGTGATGCGTTGCTCAATGAAGCAGCGCCTAGGGATCCCCAATGAAAACTGCAACGTCTGCCGGTAAACGTAGTGGCAATTTTTACGGCCTCGGCACCTATCTGGGCCTGGCCGGTGCCTTGCTGGCGATGGTCGCGCTGTTCTCGGTCCTGAGCAGCCATTTCCTGTCCTATGACACCTTCAGCACCCTGGCCAACCAGATTCCGGACTTGATGGTGCTCGCGGTCGGCATGACATTCGTGTTGATCATCGGCGGCATCGACCTGTCGGTGGGCTCGGTGCTGGCACTCGCGGCGTCGACGGTCAGCGTGGCGATTCTCGGCTGGGGCTGGAGCGTACTTCCGGCAGCGTTGCTCGGCATGGCGGCGGCAGCGCTGGCCGGGACCATCACCGGTTCGATCACCGTGGCCTGGCGGATTCCGTCGTTCATCGTGTCCCTCGGCGTGCTGGAAATGGCACGCGGTGTGGCGTATCAGATGACCGGTTCGCGCACGGCCTACATCGGTGATGCCTTTGCCTGGCTGTCCAACCCGATCGCCTTCGGCATCTCGCCTTCGTTCATCATTGCCTTGCTGATTATCTTCATTGCCCAGGCGGTGTTGACCCGCACGGTGTTCGGGCGTTACCTGATCGGCATCGGCACCAACGAAGAGGCGGTACGTCTGGCAGGGATCAATCCAAAGCCCTACAAGATCCTGGTGTTCAGTCTGATGGGGCTGCTGGCCGGTATCGCCGCGCTGTTCCAGATTTCGCGCCTGGAAGCGGCGGACCCGAATGCCGGGTCCGGCCTGGAGCTGCAAGTGATTGCTGCCGTGGTGATCGGCGGCACCAGTCTGATGGGCGGGCGCGGTTCGGTCATCAGCACCTTCTTCGGGGTCCTGATCATTTCCGTGCTGGCGGCTGGTCTGGCGCAGATCGGCGCAACCGAGCCGACCAAGCGCATCATCACCGGCGCGGTCATCGTGGTGGCGGTGGTGCTTGATACCTATCGCAGTCAGCGCGCAAGCCGGCGGACCTGAGTCATGGCAACAATCAAGGATGTGGCAGCGCTTGCGGGAATTTCCTACACCACGGTTTCCCACGTGGTGAACAAGACCCGGCCGGTCAGTGAAGAGGTACGGGTCAAGGTCGAAGCCGCGATTAAAACTCTCGACTACGTGCCCAGCGCCGTGGCTCGTTCATTGAAGGCCAAGACCACGGCGACCATTGGCTTGCTGGTGCCCAACAGTCTCAACCCGTACTTCGCCGAACTGGCGCGGGGCATCGAGGATTACTGCGAGAGAAATGGCTATTGCGTGATTCTCTGCAACTCCGACGACAACCCGGAAAAGCAACGCAGTTACCTGCGCGTGTTGCTGGAAAAGCGCATTGACGGGCTGATCGTGGCATCGGCCGGCGGTGATGCGGGTCTGGCAGAAGGTCTGGCAGGTGTGCGCACGCCGATGGTCATCGTCGACCGCGGGCTGGAAGGCGTGAATGCCGACCTGGTGCGCATCGATCACGAGTACGGTGCCTATCTGGCGACCCGCCACCTTTTGGAACTGGGGCATCGGGACATCGCCACCATTGGCGGGCCGGCCAGTACCAGCGTGGCGCAGATGCGTCTGGCGGGTTATTGCCGCGCCTTGAAAGAGGCGGGCGTCGAAGTGCCACGCGAACGCATGCTGGAAAGCGATTTCACCAGCACCGGTGGTTACAGCGCCGCCGCAATCCTGTTGGAGAAGAACCCGCCCAGCGCGATTTTTGCCGGCAACGACATGATCGGCATCGGCGTGTTGCGAGCGGCCGCCGAGCGCAATATTCGTGTGCCGAGCGAGCTGTCGGTAATCGGTTTCGACGATATCCAGATGAGCCGTTATGTCTATCCGGCGCTGACCACCGTGGGCCAGTCGATCCTGCAGCTCGGCGAGATGGCGGCCGGCGTGCTGTTGCGCAGGATCGCCACACCGGACATGGCCACCGATCAACGGATCGTGACGCCCAGTATTGTCCTGCGGGAATCGACCGCGCCGCTGGCCGGTGTGTTTGATCACTTCCGTTGAAAATCGAAAGCCGATAAACCAAAAGCACCACTGAAATAGAAATGATGAGTAGCAATGTATGCCAGCAAAAGTAGTGGTGATAGGCAGCCTGAATATGGATCTGGTGACTCGCGCGTCGCGGTTGCCCCGTGGCGGTGAAACGCTGATCGGCGAATCGTTTGCCACAGTATCCGGCGGCAAGGGCGCCAATCAGGCGGTGGCTGCGGCGCGACTGGGGGCGCAGGTGTCGATGGTCGGTTGCGTGGGCAGCGACGCCTATGGCGTGGAACTGCGCGAGGCATTGTTGGCCGACCGCATCGATTGCCAGGCAGTCAGCATCGTCGACGGTGCCAGCGGCGTGGCGTTGATCGTGGTGGATGACAACAGCCAGAACGCAATCGTCATCGTCGCCGGTGCCAATGGGGCGCTGACACCCGAAGTGATCGATCGCTTTGACGCGGTACTGCAGGCGGCAGATGTGATCATCTGTCAGTTGGAAGTGCCGGATGCCACGGTCGGACATGCGCTCAAGCGCGGTCGAGCACTGGGCAAAACCGTGATTCTCAACCCGGCGCCAGCCAGTCGTCCGTTGCCGGCAGATTGGTACGCCGCCATCGATTACCTGATCCCGAACGAAAGCGAAGCCACGGCGCTGAGCGGTTTGCCGGTGGATTCCCTGGCAACTGCCGAAACCGCGGCGACCCGGCTGATTGCCATGGGCGCGGGTAAAGTCATCATCACCCTGGGCGCCCAGGGCTCACTGTTTGCCAATGGCAAAAGCTTCGAGCATTTTCCGGCGCCGAAGGTAAAAGCGGTCGATACCACGGCGGCTGGCGACACCTTTGTCGGTGGTTTCGCCGCCGCGCTGGCGGCCGGCGAAAACGAGGGTGAAGCGATTCGTTTCGGTCAGGTGGCTGCCGCACTGTCGGTGACCCGTGCAGGCGCGCAACCCTCGATTCCTGATTTGTCCGATGTACAGGCCTTTAAAACCCCATGAAGAAGACACCACTGCTCAACGTCGCGCTGTCGCGACTGATTGCTTCCCTGGGCCACGGCGACATGGTCGTGATTGGCGACGCCGGTCTGCCGGTGCCGCCGGGCGTCGAACTGATCGATCTGGCGCTGACTCACGGTATTCCGGATTTCATCAGCACGTTGAATGTCGTGCTCAGCGAAATGCAGGTCGAAAGCCACGTGTTGGCCCGGGAGATCCTGGACAAGCAACCGTCGGCGCTGGTCACGCTGGACGAACTGAATACCGAAGGCGCACTGGGGCAGCGTGAGCTGCTCAGTCATGATCAATTCAAGGTTTTGAGCCGACAGGCGCGGGCGATTGTTCGTACAGGCGAATGCCAGCCGTACTGCAACATCGTGCTGGTGGCCGGGGTCACGTTCTGATTCGCCATTGTCTCTCTGTTTTCCCACGCACAAGGAGTGCGCTATGCACCGCTATGCTCAGAAACTGCACCACCTGCTCCGGAGTCTGCTGCTTTTGTCCTTGATAACCGCAACAAGCGCCCAGGCGGCGGAAAAGATCGACCTGATCATCGACACCGACCCAGGTGCCGATGACGTGGTGGCCTTGCTGTTTGCCCTGGCATCGCCGGAAGAATTGAACATCCGCGCGCTGACCACCGTCGCGGGTAACGTTCGCCTGGACAAGACGTCGCGTAATGCGCGGTTGGCCCGCGAATGGGCAGGGCGCGAAGACGTGCCGGTGTATGCCGGTGCGCCGAAACCGCTGATGCGCACGCCGATCTATGCCGAGAACATTCATGGCAAGGAAGGTCTGTCGGGCGTCGCCGTGCATGAGCCGAAGAAAGGCCTGGCCAAGGGTAATGCAGTCAATTACCTGATCGATACCTTGAAAGCCGCCAAGCCCCACAGCATCACCATTGCCATGCTCGGTCCGCAGACCAACCTGGCCCTGGCGCTGATCCAGGAACCTGACATCGTCCAGGGCATCAAGGAAGTGGTGATCATGGGTGGTGCGCACTTCAATGGCGGCAACATCACCCCTGTGGCTGAATTCAACCTGTTCGCTGACCCGCAGGCGGCGGAAGTGGTGCTGAAAAGTGGCGTCAAACTGACGTATCTGCCGCTGGACGTGACCCACAAGGTTCTCACCAGCGAAGCGCGCCTGAAGCAGATCGCCGCGCTGAACAACAACGCCAGCAAGCTGGTGAGCGATATTCTCAACGAATACGTCAAAGGCGACATGGAGCACTACGGTCTTCCGGGAGGCCCGGTGCATGACGCGACGGTCATTGCCTACCTGCTCAAGCCCGAGCTGTTCACTGGCCGCTCGGTCAATGTGGTGGTTGATAGCCGCGAGGGCCCGACATTCGGTCAAACCATCGTCGACTGGTATGACGGCCTGAAAGCGCCGAAGAACGCTTTCTGGGTTGAAAGCGGCGACGCCCAGGGTTTCTTCGACCTGCTGACCCAGCGTCTGGCACGCCTGAAGTAAGATTCACGCCCGCAGGTGCCAGCCTGCGGGATTTCACTCCCTTTCGTTGTATTCGGCGCCCTTGTAGTCGGCCGGGTACTTCTCGAACACCTGCGCGATGAAGGATTGCGCCGCTTCAGTCCCCAGCTCCTTGACCAATAGATCGATACCAATGATTGCCAACTCTTCCGGGCTGCCCGGGCTGTAGGAGCTATGACCTTGCGGCCATTTGGCTTTGATGTCGGCGTCGATGCTTACGGTGGTCATGATGGCGCTCGTGAATTCGGGAAAGTCTGAGTGTGAGTTAACCATTTTGCCGGACGTTTGGCACTCCGACTTAGGCATGAGGGGAGGGCTATGCGACACTTGGTCTTTGATGGATTTTTCAAGGACAGCGCTGTGCAGATCGATTTGAACACCCCTGACGGCTTGACCCTTGAAGCGGTGCGCCAGTTGCTGGCCAGTGCCAGCGATGATGAGCACACTCAGTTGCGGGTCACTAAGGGCGGCATCGCTTACATTTCATCGGGCGTCGTGGGCGGCACCGACATCGGTGGTCTGCTGTTTCGTCTGGAGACATGGGCCAAGGGGTCTGGATATGTAGGATTGGTCGCGGCCAGTGACGAGGTCTGGGTCATGCAGATCTTCAATGCGCTTAAAGAAAATTGGCCGACACCACCGTTCGACTACATCGACATTTATTGAGTGCTGTTCATATTCAGTCACGATTGAGGGATGAACGGCCGGGAATGCTCAGGCAAACTCGCCGATTGTGCGGATCGAGGGTAGGGTGAAAGCGCTGCCTGTGAAACCAAATGCCAGATTGGCGGTCGCACGATCTCAGCTTAACTATTGAAAAAAGGAGGCTTCATGCCTTGGAAGCTCGCGTCATTGGGTACTTTGTTGGCCGCTAGCCTGCTGGCAGGTTGCAGCAGTACGTCCACCGAGTCGGCAACAGACCCTGTCACGACGACTGATACCGGTCACAGCCGCTGCGAAGCAAAGGCTGCCGAATTCACCATTGGCAAAAAGGCTTCGCCTGAACTGCTGGAGCAGGCGCGCGTTCGCGCTGGCGCGCAGAATGCCCGTATCCTCAAGCCGAACGATATGGTGACCCTGGAGTACCGTTCCGATCGCCTGAACCTGAACACCGATGACAAGCTGGTGATCACGCGCGTCAACTGCGGCTGAGGCCGCCAGGCTTTTGCTTCACCCATAAAAAACCCCGTCACATGGACGGGGTTTTTTTAGTGCGCCTGGAAATTACTCTGGGCGAACTTGAGCAGCTTGCATACCCTTTTGGCCTTTCTCAGCCACGAAGGAAACGGTCTGGCCTTCTTTCAGGCTTTTGAAACCGTCGCTTTCGATAGCTTTGAAGTGTACGAACAGGTCGTCACCGCCACCTTGAGGAGTGATGAAGCCGAAGCCTTTTTCATCGTTGAACCATTTAACGGTGCCGGTTTGGCGATTAGACATGGTGTATCTCCAAGAAACATATATTTTCAGTAGTACTGTGCTGCTCAGGCCAACTGGGCACACCGGGGTATCATAGTCGAAATGTTCGCTTTGGGAGCCCCCCGGACGTGCTGTTTGCCTTGCAGTCACGCTTTCTTTGTTGCTTGATGTGGCTGAAAGCCCCGTTTTAAAAGGCTTTCAGCCGAAAGTAAAGACGATAAAAAAAGCTGTAAAACCTGCATAAATTGTACGAAAAACAGCTTTTCGGGGGCTTTTCATCGGCTGTCGGGGCCTTCAAAGCGTCCTTTCGGGCTTATTTTTTCGCTTTGGGATCGGCTTTGCAGGACGCGATTTGGGTCAGTGCTTTTTGTTTCAGGGCGTCGCTGGCCTTGTTGTCCATCAATGCCTGAATGTCGCTGGCCGGGTACGACTTGATCGCATCGGCGCCGCAAGCGCAGTGGGATTTTGCCGCCGCTGCGCCAATCTGCGGAGTCGCGGCCTGGGTGCATTGAGCCATGTATTTCTCGCGCTCGCCCTTCGGCCAATCGGCATGGGCGGCCAGCGGCAGCAGCAGGACGATGGGGGCGACTACTGCGAACAAACGATTCAGACGCATGCTGGGATGCTCCTTGTGGGTCAATGTCTTGTTATCTGAGGGGTAAAACCGGGTTCAAGTTCATCACTCTGGCATAAAAACACCTGATTTGCCCTCGCGGAAAACCCGGCACGGCGACGACCGTTCATCTGTGCTAGCATGCCCCGCTCGGGTATTTGCAAGCTCCGGATGACCTTCAGTCCCGGCGGCGGCAGATGTTCGAATAACCCTGATTTGAATCCCAGTCACTCTGGTTCGGTTTTCCGGTTGGCCGCAAGGCTCCTGCCGCTGTAAGGCAGGCGTTCGTCATTGAATGGCCTGGACCGGATCTTGTACTGGCTCATCCCAACCCACGTGACCTTTGGTAGGGGTCACCACTAGGAGAGGAGGCGCCATGCCAACTATTACTCTTCCCGACGGCAGTCAACGTTCATTCGATCACCCGGTTTCCGTAGCCGAGGTCGCCGCATCCATTGGTGCAGGTCTGGCCAAGGCCACCGTGGCCGGCAAGGTCGATGGCAAGCTGGTCGACGCCAGTGACATCATCAGCGCCGACGCTACGCTGCAAATCATCACGCCAAAGGATGAAGAGGGGCTGGAGATCATTCGCCACTCTTGCGCCCACCTGGTTGGCCACGCGGTCAAGCAGCTGTACCCTACCGCCAAAATGGTCATCGGTCCGGTCATTGACGAAGGCTTCTATTACGACATCGCCTTCGAGCGTCCTTTTACTCCGGACGACCTGGCCGCCATCGAACAGCGCATGCAGCAGCTGATCGAAAAAGATTACGACGTGATCAAGAAAGTCACTCCGCGCGCGGAAGTGATAGAAGTGTTCAAGGCTCGCGGCGAAGACTACAAGCTGCGCCTGGTCGAGGACATGCCGAACGAGCAGGCCATGGGCCTGTACTATCACGAAGAATACGTCGACATGTGCCGCGGTCCGCACGTGCCGAACACGCGTTTCCTGAAATCCTTCAAGCTGACCAAGTTGTCCGGCGCCTACTGGCGCGGCGATGCCAAGAACGAGCAATTGCAGCGCGTCTACGGCACCGCATGGGCTGACAAAAAGCAGCTGGCGGCTTACATCCAGCGCATCGAAGAAGCTGAAAAGCGCGATCACCGCAAGATCGGCAAGCGCCTGGGCCTGTTCCACACCCAGGAAGAGTCGCCGGGCATGGTGTTCTGGCACCCGAACGGCTGGACGTTGTACCAGGTGCTCGAGCAGTACATGCGCAAGGTTCAGCGTGACCACGGCTACCTGGAGATCAAGACTCCACAAGTCGTTGACCGAAGCCTGTGGGAGAAATCCGGGCACTGGGCCAACTACGCCGACAACATGTTCACCACTCAGTCGGAAAACCGCGACTACGCCATCAAGCCGATGAACTGCCCTTGCCACGTGCAAGTGTTCAATCAGGGCCTGAAAAGCTACCGCGAGTTGCCGATGCGCCTGGCGGAATTCGGTGCCTGCCACCGTAACGAGCCATCGGGTGCGCTGCACGGCATCATGCGTGTGCGTGCGTTCACTCAGGATGACGCCCACATCTTCTGCACCGAAGAGCAGATGCAGGCCGAATCCGCTGCATTCATCAAGCTGACCATGGACGTCTACGCCGACTTCGGCTTCAAAGACGTCGAGATGAAGCTGTCCACTCGTCCGGAAAAACGCGTCGGTTCCGACGAGCTGTGGGATCGCGCCGAAGCTGCATTGGCTGCAGCCCTTGACAGCGCTGGCCTGCCGTACGATCTGCAGCCGGGCGAGGGTGCGTTCTACGGTCCGAAGATCGAGTTCTCGCTGAAAGATTGCCTCGGTCGCGTCTGGCAGTGTGGTACCCTGCAGCTCGATTTTAACCTGCCTGTCCGTCTGGGAGCCGAATACGTCTCCGAAGACAACAGTCGCAAGCACCCGGTTATGTTGCACCGGGCGATCCTCGGATCCTTCGAACGTTTCGTCGGCATCCTGATCGAGCACTACGAGGGTGCATTCCCTGCGTGGCTGGCTCCGACCCAGGCAGTGATCATGAACATCACTGACAAACAGGCCGATTTTGCCGCCGAGGTTGAAAAAACTCTCAACGAAAGCGGATTTCGTGCCAAGTCTGACTTGAGAAATGAAAAGATCGGCTTTAAAATCCGCGAGCATACTTTGCTCAAGGTTCCCTATCTCTTGGTTATCGGAGATCGGGAAGTCGAGATGCAGACTGTCGCTGTGCGTACTCGTGAAGGTGCTGACCAGGGCTCGATGCCCGTCGCCCAGTTCGCTGAGTTTCTCGCGCAAGCGGTTTCCCGGCGTGGTCGCCCAGATTCGGAGTAATTATTATTAAGCGTGAAATGAGACAAGATAAACGAGCTGCACCGAAAGCCCCGATCAACGAGAATATCTCGGCACGCGAGGTTCGGTTAATTGGGGCTGAAGGTGAACAGCTTGGGATTGTGTCAATTGAAGACGCGCTTCTTAAGGCTGAAGAGGCCAAGCTGGATTTGGTGGAGATTTCCGCCGATGCAGTACCCCCTGTTTGCAAACTGATGGACTACGGCAAATCGATCTTCGAAAAGAAGAAGCAGATTGCCGCGGCCAAGAAAAACCAGAAGCAGATTCAGGTTAAAGAAATCAAGTTTCGTCCAGGGACGGAGGAAGGGGATTACCAGGTAAAACTGCGCAACCTGGTACGTTTCCTGAGTGATGGGGACAGGGCCAAGGTATCCTTGCGATTCCGCGGCCGTGAGATGGCCCACCAGGAGCTGGGGATGGAACTCCTCAAGCGAGTTGAAGGTGACTTGCTCGAGTACGGTTCGGTCGAACAGCATCCTAAGATGGAAGGACGCCAGCTGATCATGGTCATCGCCCCGAAAAAGAAGAAGTAATCATCAGGGCACGGCAGGCCTTCTGATTATGTTTATCAACTGAATGCGGAGTATCCGAACATGCCAAAAATGAAAACGAAAAGTGGTGCTGCTAAGCGGTTTCTGAAAACTGCTAACGGTATCAAGCACAAGCACGCTTTCAAGAGCCACATCCTGACTAAAATGTCGACCAAGCGTAAGCGTCAACTGCGCGGTAGCAGCTTGCTGCATCCGTCTGACGTGGCAAAAGTCGAGCGCATGCTGCGCCTTCGTTAATTTTAGTCAAGAATAGAGGAAGTAACTCATGGCTCGTGTAAAGCGTGGCGTCATTGCCCGTAAACGTCACAAAAAAATTCTGAAACTTGCTAAAGGCTACTACGGCGCTCGCTCGCGCGTATTCCGTGTTGCCAAGCAAGCGGTAATCAAGGCAGGCCAATACGCCTACCGTGACCGTCGTCAGAAAAAACGTCAGTTCCGCGCTCTGTGGATCGCTCGTATCAACGCTGGTGCACGTATCAACGGTCTGTCCTACAGCCGTTTCATCGCCGGCCTGAAAAAAGCGTCCATCGAGATCGACCGTAAGGTTCTGGCTGATCTGGCAGTGAACGAAAAAGCGGCGTTTGCTGCGATTGTCGAGAAAGCTAAAGCCACCTTGGCTTAAGTACCCCCGACAGTCACCCGGCCTCACCTCTGTGGGGCCAGGTGTTAAACGTCATAAATAGGGGAAGAGCCTTCAAGCTCTTCCCCTATTTTGTATCTGGAGTCTGTACATGGAAAACCTGGATGCGCTCGTCTCTCAAGCACTAGAGGCTGTGCAAAGCGCTGAAGATATCAATGCCCTGGAGCAAATCCGGGTTCACTACCTTGGCAAAAAGGGTGAATTGACTCAGGTGATGAAGACCCTGGGGAATTTGCCGGCAGAAGAGCGTCCGCAAGTCGGCGCCCTGATCAACGTTGCCAAGGAGAGTGTCACAGAGGTTCTCAATGCCCGCAAGGCACTGTTTGAAGAGGCCGACCTGGCCGCCAAACTGTCTGCCGAGTCCATTGACGTGACCCTGCCTGGCCGTGGCCAGACCTCGGGTGGTTTGCATCCGGTTACTCGTACGCTGGAACGTATCGAACAGTTCTTCACCCACATCGGCTACGGCATCTCCGAAGGCCCTGAGGTCGAAGACGATTACCACAACTTCGAAGCGCTCAACATCCCAGGCCATCACCCGGCCCGGTCGATGCATGACACCTTCTATTTCAATGCCAACATGTTGCTGCGCACCCATACCTCGCCGGTACAGGTCCGCACCATGGAATCGAAACAGCCGCCGATCCGCATCGTCTGCCCAGGCCGTGTGTACCGTAGCGACTCCGATATCACCCACTCGCCGATGTTCCACCAGGTCGAAGGCCTGCTGGTCGACCGCGATATCAACTTCGCCGACCTGAAAGGCACCATCGAAGAGTTCCTGCGCGTGTTCTTCGAAAAAGAACTGGCCGTGCGGTTCCGTCCTTCGTACTTCCCGTTCACCGAGCCATCCGCTGAAGTCGACATGGAATGTGTGATGTGCAGCGGCAAGGGCTGCCGTGTCTGCAAACAGACTGGCTGGCTGGAAGTCATGGGCTGCGGCATGGTTCACCCGAACGTGCTGCGCATGTCCGGGATCGACCCGGAAGAGTTTTCGGGCTTTGCCTTCGGCATGGGCGTTGAGCGTCTGGCCATGCTGCGTTACGGCGTGAACGACTTGCGTCTGTTCTTCGACAACGACTTGCGGTTCCTCGCGCAATTTCGCTAGTCGTAACGAATTCTTAGGAGAGCAGGATGAAATTCAGTGAACAATGGCTGCGTGGCTGGGTAAGCCCGCAGGTAAGTCGCGACGAGCTGGTTGCTCGTCTGTCGATGGCCGGTCTTGAGGTCGATAGCGTTACGCTGGCCGCCGGCGAATTCACCGGTGTGGTGGTGGGCGAGGTGCTGAGCACCGAGCAGCATCCGGACGCCGACAAGTTGCGTGTTTGCCAGGTCAGCAATGGCTCGGAGACCTTCCAGGTAGTCTGCGGCGCGCCAAACGTGCGCCCGGGCCTGAAGATCCCGTTCGCCATGATCGGTGCCGAACTGCCAGGCGACTTCAAAATCAAGAAAGCCAAGCTGCGTGGCGTTGAGTCCAACGGCATGCTGTGCTCGCAAGCCGAGCTGCAAGTCGGCGAAGGCAACGACGGCCTGATGGAATTGCCGGCCGATGCACCAGTGGGCAAGGACATTCGTGAATACCTGAGTCTGGACGACGCCAGCATCGAGGTCGACCTGACCCCGAACCGTGGCGACTGCCTGTCCCTGGCCGGTCTGGCCCGTGAAGTGGGCGCGCTGTATGACGCTAAAGTCACTCGTCCGATCGTTCCAGTCGTGCCAGCCGTGCATGACGAAGTGCGTTCGATTGAAGTCCTGGCGCCGGCTGCTTGCCCGCGTTACCTGGGCCGTGTGATCCGTAACGTCGACCTGTCCAAGCCTACGCCGCTGTGGATGGTCGAGCGCCTGCGTCGTGGCGATGTGCGCAGCATCGACGCTGCCGTCGACATTACCAACTACGTGATGCTGGAGCTGGGCCAACCGCTGCACGCGTTCGATCTCGCCGAAATCAATGGCGGCATCCGTGTGCGCATGGCTGAAGAAGGCGAGAAGCTGGTTCTGCTCGACGGTCAGGAAGTCAGCTTGCGTAGCGATACGCTGGTGATTGCCGACCACACTCGCGCCCTGGCCATCGCCGGCGTGATGGGTGGCGAGCACAGCGGCGTCGACACTGCGACCACCCGCGACGTATTCCTTGAAAGCGCGTTCTTCGATCAGATTGCCGTTGCTGGCAAGGCTCGTTCGTACGGCCTGCACACCGACGCTTCGCACCGCTACGAGCGTGGCGTGGACTGGCAACTGGCCCGTGAAGCCATGGAGCGCGCCACTGGCCTGCTGCTGGAAATCACTGGCGGCGAAGCCGGCCCGATCATCGAAACCGTGAGTGAGCAGCACCTGCCGAAAATCGCGCCGGTTACCCTGCGCGCGCAACGCATCTCCCAGATGCTGGGCATGGAAATGGAAGCGTCCGAAGTCGAGCGTTTGCTCAACGGCTTGGGCCTGACCGTTTCGGCCGACGGGGCAGGGCAGTGGCGCGTTGAAGTACCAAGCCATCGCTTCGACATCAGCCTCGAAGTTGACCTGATCGAAGAGCTGGCCCGTCTGTACGGCTACAACCGTCTGCCGGTTCGTTACCCGCAAGCCCGTCTGGCGCCGCAAGCCAAGGCGGAAGCGCGCAGTGACCTGCCTGAGTTGCGTCGTCTGCTGGTGGCCCGTGGTTATCAGGAAGCGATCACCTACAGCTTCATCGATCCGAAACAGTTCGAGTTGTTCAATCCGGGTGTCGAGCCGCTGCTGCTGGCCAACCCGATTTCCAACGACATGGCGGCCATGCGCTCGTCCCTGTGGCCTGGTCTGGTCAAGGCGCTTCAGCACAACCTGAATCGTCAACAGGATCGCGTCCGTCTGTTCGAAAGCGGTCTGCGTTTTGTCGGTCAGCTGGAAGGTTTGAAGCAAGAGCCGATGCTGGCTGGCGTCGTGTGCGGTAGCCGTCTGCCGGAAGGCTGGGCACAAGGTCGCGATGTCGTGGATTTCTTCGACGTCAAAGCCGATGTGGAAGCGGTGCTGGGCTTCGCCGGTGCGCTGGATTCGTTCACGTTCGTGCCGGGTAAACACCCGGCATTGCATCCGGGTCAGACCGCGCGCATCGAACGTGAAGGTCGTTTGGTAGGTTTCGTTGGCGCGATCCACCCTGAATTGTCGAAAACCCTCGGTCTCGATCGTCCGGTCTTCGTATTCGAGCTGGTTCTGGCTGAAGTGGCGTTGGGCAAAATGCCTAAATTCCAGGAGTTATCGCGCTTTCCTGAAGTGCGACGTGACCTTGCACTGATCGCCCAAAAAGACGTCGCGGCCAGCGCTGTACTGGACGTAATCCGTGAAAATGCAGGGGAATGGCTGACGGACCTCAGGCTATTTGACGTATATCAGGGTAAAGGCATTGATCCTGATAGAAAAAGCCTTGCAGTCGGCTTGACCTGGCAGCATCCATCGCGCACTCTTAATGACGATGAGGTGAATACCACGACGCAAAACATCCTCACCTCGCTCGAACAAAGGTTGAACGCCACGTTAAGGAAGTGACGTATGGGGGCTCTGACGAAAGCTGAAATGGCGGAACGTCTTTATGAAGAGCTGGGCCTGAATAAACGGGAGGCCAAGGAATTGGTCGAACTGTTTTTTGAAGAAATCAGGCACGCTCTTGAAGACAACGAACAAGTCAAATTGTCCGGTTTCGGCAATTTCGACCTTCGGGACAAACGCCAGCGGCCTGGCCGCAATCCGAAAACGGGTGAAGAAATCCCGATCACGGCTCGCCGTGTGGTCACCTTTCGTCCAGGGCAGAAGTTGAAGGCCCGAGTTGAGGCTTATGCTGGAACCAAGTCATAACGACGAGCTACCCGTCATCCCAGGCAAACGCTACTTCACCATTGGTGAAGTCAGCGAGCTGTGTGCGGTAAAACCGCACGTGCTGCGCTATTGGGAGCAGGAGTTTCCTCAACTCAACCCCGTCAAACGCCGCGGAAACCGCCGGTATTATCAGCGACAAGACGTGCTGATGATCCGGCAGATCCGCGCGCTTCTTTACGATCAAGGGTTCACCATCGGCGGCGCGCGCTTGCGTTTGTCCGGCGATGAAGCCAAAGACGACACCACTCAATACAAGCAGATGATTCGGCAGATGATTGCCGAACTGGAAGATGTGCTGGTGGTGCTCAAGAAATAAATTCATGCGTTTGAATACTTCCAGTTTTCAAAAGCTTGCGATATATTCTTGAGCGTTCTTCGAGGTGAAGAACGAGTTTCACGCCTAGTCGGGGCGTAGCGCAGTCCGGTAGCGCACTAGCATGGGGTGCTAGGGGTCGAGTGTTCGAATCACTCCGTCCCGACCATATTTCGTAAGGGGATCAAGTGCTTAACGGGCTTGATCCCTTTCTCATTTCAGGTCTGCACAAACCCGCGCAAAACTACCCGGTGATTTCGCTGATATTCGGGTCAGGAATCGCCTCGGAGCAGACGATTTCCTGGTCCCGCTGGTAGTTTTTGGCCATGCCTTCGTTCGCATGTCCTGCAATTTTCTGCCCATCTTTCCTGACAATGACCGAGACATCCTCGCCCGCACCTTACGTGGTGAGGCCCAATGCCACCTGTGGACGCCTCAAGCTCACAGGTTCATCCTTGCCATCTGTGAAAAGATCGGGACAGTTGAATGAATGGTTTGTGGGCCAAGGCTCTGTTTGCTGGAATGTTACTTTCGTTAAGCGCGGCCAGCTTTGCTGGTCAGGAAAGCGACCTGTATTCAAACCTAGATGCTGGCAAGGCGCAGACCGTCGTAGCTTATGGTACGAGCTTGACGGCCTCTGGCGCCTGGGTGCAGCAGCTTGGGGATGATCTGAATCAGCGATACCCAGGACGTGCCACGGTTATAAATAGTGGCAAGGGTTCGATGTGGTCGGGATGGGGTGTTGAAAATCTCGAAAGTCGAGTTATCTCCAAAAGCCCGGATACGGTGTTTATCGAATTCGCGATCAACGACGCTTTCCTTCCCCACAAAACCACCGTCGAACAAGCGCGGAAAAACCTCGAGTTAATGATTGACCGGATCAAGGCTGCCAAGTCATCGACGGAGATCATTTTAATGGTGACGAATCCAGTGATTGGAGGCTCTGGAGTGGAGAGACCGAAGTTAAGGGATTACTTCCAGATGTACCGGGATGTCGCAAAAGCCAGGGGGCTTCGTTTGATCGACAATTTTCCAAGGTGGCAGGCGGTCTTGAAATCAAATCCGGATCTTTTTAATCAGTATGTTGCGGATGGATTGCACCCAAATGCGGATGGATATCGCGCAG
The DNA here is from genome assembly GCF_024169315.1 of Pseudomonas migulae. Taxonomy (NCBI): domain Bacteria; kingdom Pseudomonadati; phylum Pseudomonadota; class Gammaproteobacteria; order Pseudomonadales; family Pseudomonadaceae; genus Pseudomonas; species Pseudomonas migulae. The sequence goes on from NZ_JALJWR010000001.1 coordinate 6,211,863, forward strand.
TGGTGACCCCGTCATTGATTGAAAATTTGAGTGGCGCCTCGCCAAACTGACCTGGACATAGATGAAAAAACGCTTCGGCGGGTTTTTTTCGCCTGGAGACCTGGAAAAAAGCAGTGGTGTGGCCCGTATCGCCTGAGCACACTGGATGACCATGCGCATCACTCAGTGTGTCGGCTTTTTCACGGTTACCCCTACTTTTCCCCCATAAAACGTCGGCTGTTGATAGACGTTGCTGGACCCCCGTGAATACTAGCTTCTAAGAGTTCAGAGCAGAATTTTCGAAGCTATCAAGAAGTATAAAAAAGAAGATGGGGTGCTAGGGGGCGAGTGTTCGAATCACTCCGTCCCGACCATATAATTCAAGGGGTTGCGAGATTTTATCTTGCGACCCTTTTTATTTTCAGGCGTTTTACCCCTGCAAAACGACTGGCTCTCAGTAGAATCCTCACCGCTTGCCGGTTGAATCCACAACCCATAGCAGACGTTGCAGCACGTCGAATACAGAAAGCTCAGCGTCTATATTTCAGCGCCTCGACCAGTGCAGAAAAGGCGGGAGACGTCTGGCGTCTGTTGGGGTAATACAAATGGTAACCCTGAAACACAGGACACCAGTCGGCCAGGACTTCTTTGAGGCGGCCGTCGGCCAGATACGGTGCGACCAATTCCTCTGGTACATAAGCCAGACCAATGCCATCAACGGCGGCATTGAGGACATGCATGATGCTGTTGAAAACAAGTTGCCCATCTGCCTTGACCGTAAACGCCTCGCCATTTCGTTCAAACTCCCAGGCGTAAATTGCCCCTGATGGCCTGTGTCGAATATTGACGCACTCATGGGCAGTCAACTCATGGGGCGTCGCTGGTGCCGGTTTGCGTTCGAAATACGCCGGAGATCCCACCACCGCCAACCGCCAATCCGGTCCTATGCGAACCGCAATCATGTCCTTGCTGATCGATTCACCCATGCGAATGCCGGCATCGAAGCGTTCCTCGACCACGTTGGTGAATCCATAGTCGACGTAGAACTCCAGTGTGATATCCGGGTAACTCTTCAAGAACTCTGCAAGCATCGGTCGAATGCACAACTCAATCTGATCGTCAGTGCAGGAAATACGAATCGTGCCACTCGGCTTGTCCCGTAATTCGCTCAACGCTTCAAGCTCAACAGTGATCTGCTCGAAAAGCGGGGCGATCGAGCGCATCAATCTTTCTCCCGCCTCTGTCGGCGACACATTGCGTGTCGTGCGGGCCAGCAGACGTATCCCCAGTCTTTGTTCAAGTGCCCGGATTGTATGACTCAGCGCAGAAGGCGTAACGCCCAGTTTGGCGGCAGCTTTGGTAAAGCTTTGATCGCGCGCCACCGCCAGAAAAGCCTGGAGATCGTTGACTTTGGTATTGGACATTGCTGAATTTTTCTCAAAACCACATGAAGATTACGCCTACTAATCAGGGTATCTCGAATCCGTCAAGCTTTGTCACGTATCTGGAACGGAGTACTTATGATGAGCGAGACACCTGTATTCGACACCCCGACAGGTGATGCCCTCGGCACGCCGGGGACAGAGGAGCAGCCGGCTTACTGGAGTGGCATCTTTGCGATGACACTGTGCGTATTCGCGCTGATCGCATCGGAGTTCATGCCGGTCAGTTTGCTCACGCCGATTGCATCGGATCTGCAAATCAGTGAAGGACTGGCCGGGTATGGGATCGCCATCTCCGGCGCCTTTGCGGTGCTGACAAGCCTTTCGATTTCCAGGCTTGCGGGCTCAATGGACCGCAAGACGCTGTTGCTTCTACTGACCGGGATTATGTGCGTGTCGGGACTGGTGGTCGGTCTGGCGCCAAACTATACGGTGTACATGATGGGGCGTGCGCTGATCGGCGTGGTGATCGGCGGGTTCTGGTCGATGTCGGCGGCAATGGCCATGCGCCTGGTACCGTCCCATAGCGTGCCCAAGGCATTGGCAATCTTCAACGGCGGCAATGCTTTGGCAACCGTAGTGGCCGCACCACTGGGAAGCTATCTGGGGAGTGTCATCGGTTGGCGAGGTGCTTTTTTCTGCTTGATTCCGGTAGCGATCATCGCGTTGATCTGGCAGTGGATCAGCCTGCCAGCCATGACGACGGCGCCGCGCAATGCGGGCAATGGCAATGTCTTTCGATTGTTCAAGAGCCGATTGGTCAGTTTCGGCATGTTGAGTGTGGGCATTTTCTTCATGGGGCAGTTTGTCTTGTTCACCTATCTGCGCCCGTTTCTGGAGACCGTCACTGGTGTAGATGTCTCCCTGTTGTCGATGATCCTGCTGGTCATCGGCGTGGCGGGTTTTGCAGGGACCATCCTGATCGGCGCTTTCCTGAAAACCGGCCTGTACCAGGTCCTGATCGGCATTCCACTGTTGATGGCCGCCATTGCACTTTCCTTGATTATCCTTGGCGGCGGAGTCGTGGCAGCTTTTGTATTGCTGGGGCTGTGGGGACTGATCGCGACGGCAGCACCTGTGGGGTGGTGGTCGTGGTTGGCCAAGGCGTTACCCAAGGATGCTGAGGCCGGTGGCGGCCTGATGGTGGCAGTCATTCAGCTTTCCATTGCAATGGGGTCTACCCTCGGCGGGTTGCTGTTCGACGGGAGCGGTTATCGTATGACGTTTCTCGCAAGCTCCATTTTGTTGGTTCTCGCCGCAGTGATGGCCTTTTTCACATCGCGAAACCAGGCTTGACAGAAGGCAGATTCGAGTAAGTCAGGCAGCAGTCCGTAATTTGCCAGATCGGATTTGATCCAATGTCTGCTATTGGCTGTGGATTCAACCGGTCGATGCAACAGATTGGCTAAACCGTTCAGCGGTCAGTACCGATGCAATCAGGTGGTCAAGTGAAGTGCAATTTCGCAACAGCTACGCCGCTTCGCATTGAACGCGAATGCGACGAAGCCGCCCGTTCGCTGAACCGAGTCGCAGTCAGTTGCTAAGTCGGCAGAGGTCCGAACGCGCGGTATGAATCGACCAGGGCATCGAAAAGCGAGATATCCGAGCGACTTCTAGCTAAGAGCTGGGCACCGACAATAGCTGCGAAAATTGCACGTGCTCTAGATTCACTCTCACTTGATTTGCACACCTTCGCAGCCACTAGAAGCTTGCTTAGCCATGCAATGTTGACATCCGCAAAGGTCTGAATTTCTTTTGTCATTTCAATGGGTAAAGTATCGGTTTCAGCACCCATGAAACTGCCCAGGCAGAGACGATTGTCGGCCTCAAGCGATCTTCGGAAGATTTCAGGAAAGCGACGCAGAGCGTCAATCGGAGAGGGGCTTTCTGATTCGATCATCTCGAGCGCGAGCGCACCGTCCTCCCAATATCGTTTGGCAACGGCAATACCCAGATCGGCTTTGCTTGGAAAATGGTAGTAAATACTCGCCGCTTTGATACCAACATCTTGCGCAAGGTCGCGGAAATTCAAACCATTGTAGCCCTGCGATTGGGCAATTTTCTTGGCCGCCAACAAGATGGCTTCCTTGGAGTTGACGCTCATCTTGGTGCCTTTCGTCTTGGGACGATCGCTTAAATAGGGAAAGCTAATTTACAGCAAAGGCCTACCGTGTGACAGGTAGATTGTCAGTGAGAGCAGTGAGTTCAATGCGACTTGGGTGCTCAGGCTGAAGCCGTTCCATCATGGTTCAGCAAGCGGCACCGCCAGCCGACACTGGCGAGATTACTACGGTCACCGAGAAAGCCAGGGGCGTGGCGATCTCGGCGCGCCGGAGTTTCCATTGAGAAGCTGTTACTGGGCTGGCGAATCCAGCTCAGGAATGCCGCTGTTGTGATCAGCGTAGGCAGCCTGGAAGCTTGGACGTTTTGTCCAGCGCTGCCAGTACGCATCCAGGAACTCAAACCGCTCGTCCAGTGGAGTGGCATTGACCGGGAATTTCGAGAAGGCGATCGCGGTTGCCAGGGTAATGTCCGAGAAGGTCGGGGCATCGCCGCCGAGCAGCCATTCGCGGCCGTCTGACAGATGACGATTGACCAGTGCAGCGTGAGCCAAAGCTTCCTTACGGCAGTGTTCGCCCCAAGCCTCATTCTTGGTCAGTTCTAGCTTGAAGCCGAGTCCGGTGTGCAACACGTGGAACGCTGTAACGATGCGGTACAGGATGTGCACCCACACCCGGTTATCCCACATGTTATCCAGACCCTGTTCCAGTGCGGTCTCTCCCATGATCTTGCGACCGGGATACTCTTGGTCAAGATAACGAACGATGGCAGCCGTTTCGGAAATGTAGCTACCGTCAGCCAGTTGAAGGGTGGGAGTTTCGCCCCACGAGTTCATATTCAAATGACGCCAGCCACGCTGTTCTCCTACAGGGGACATGTCATAGATAGTCTCGGCAAATTGGTCAGCGATGCCTTTTTCGTGCATGAACAGACGCAGACGCTGTGGGTTCGGAAAGGCCGAAGGCGAAGTGAAAAGCTGAAGTTTAGTAGTCATGGTCGATCCTGCAGATTGGTGGCTGGGCTACCTAACTGTCGTTAGGTAGCCAAACCTTAGCGGGTGATTCGACGCGCGTCAACACCTATCTAACACTTGTTAGGTAAAAGTTTTTTGCTGGAATTTTCTGGCTGTATTGGCTCGATTGAGGTGAATCGCTCGCTTCAGCGGGAAAGGGCGCGCAACCTAACATCGGTCGCGAGGCTCACTCGCTTTATCCCAGCGGCGTAATTGCATGGACTTGACCACCCACCGCAACCGTCAACAAGGGCGCCTTGCTCACGCCGTCGCCCTAAGATGAATTCGTCAAGACGTGTCTACCGGACGGTTATCTATTTGAGTCATTTCCGTTGATTATTCGACAGTCAGCTATTGGCCGTTGTCTGCCGGTCACGACCGACTGCTTCTGGCCGACGGCTGCCTATAGTTCGAGGTCCAAAGCAGACTATTGCAGGCCTACTCCCGAGCAGCGGATTACAGCCGAAACCCGCTGCGCGGAATGGTGCCAGTGCCGACCTCCAGGGTTTGCGACAACACTGTCATGGCCCGCGGTTGCGCTGGTCATTGAACACGTTGGTTGGCGCACGACGTGCGTGGCTTATGGCGTGTTATTGGTCATTGGCGTTGCGCCGCTTTATCGCTGGGTGCTGACGCGGGGCACGGGACCACTCATAAAAAGCCAGGCAGTGGGTGGCGAAAGTTTCTCAATCGACCGGCGGATCTACCTGTTGCAGACCTGGGGCGCTGGCGGTGTGCTTGCGGGCCTGAGTGCGCTGGCCGTATTGAACGTGCTCTTGGTCTTGATGCTCATTCGACTGGTATGAAAAGAAAGGCGATGGGGTGCCAGGGGGCGAGTGTTCGAATCACTCCGCCCTGACCATATTCTTCAATGACTCAGGCCAATGTTCACAGCATTGGCCTTTTTCATGTGCGCGACATTTGCGGGGAATGCTGAGAGTGGGTATCAGGGAAAAGCTGATATACGCGAAAGCCTCACTCGAATAAGGTGCAGTAGTTCGCCCTGCCAGCTGTTTCAGAGAAATGCTGAGTGGCCGCAACTGGTCAGGGTGGGCTTACTTTCTTGACTGCCCGGCCACTTGCCGGGTTTTTCGTTTTCGCCATTCGTCCAATGCCGGGCACTCGAGCGCGGTGTGGCCCTCTCACGTTTAAGCACGGATTCACCCGGGCATGAGAGCGGAGAGTCACCATGGACATTGACGAGAATGCACCTGGCAACAGATCGCAGCAGAACGTGACGCGCACGGCGGATAACGAAGCCGGTCATGACCCAAAACGGGATGAACCAGAGATTCCGTTGCAGTCGGACGACGAAGCCCCTGTTGATCAAGATATGACAGACGTGGAAGCCAACAACTCGGTATCGAGTGAACATCCCGACGCTGGAAAGAGCGGTCGCGTCGATAATTCGGATCAGGATGAAGATGACAAGGAGGCTCGCGGCATGCCTGCGAGCGATCCTGAGTCAGGCGCCTGAACACGTTCGGATCATTTCAATAGCCCGCACAGCGCGGGCTTTTTTACGCTTCGAATTTAACGGTGGCTAGGGCCGCTCTCGGGAAAAACCGCACACCTGTTCAGGCCGTCTCGACAGACACCGAAAGCCGTTTGCCGAGCGCAGCCAAAGCGTTTTCCAGTTGTTCCATTTTTGATGTGTGCAGGAAATCGACCAGGCGATCGCCCTGGGCCTGGTGCACGCCGAGCAACCGACACAGGTCAGCCTTGCGCATATCCCGCTCCATCATGGCGTTCCATAGCGCGATCTTCGCCACGATGACCGCTGGCAAATGAACGACGTGCTCGCCGTCCTGAACGGGTGTTGCCTCTGGAATGACGCGGCGCTGATCGACGTAGAGGGACAGAGTGGTCTCGATGGCATCCAGTGCCTCACTGATCGCGTGAGCCCTGTCATCGCCGTAACTGTTCAGCTCCGGAAGATCCCGGCAGAACACGGCCAGCCCTGGACTGGCATCCGCCTCAAAGCGAATTGCGTAATCGTACATGGTCACTTCCCCCGTGCAGCGGGTTAATGCCCGCAGCCATCTGTCATGAAATGAAAAGCCATTGTCGTCTGATGAGAAGCGACTCGCCAGACGGCGTCCTACAGTCCAATCAGCGCAATTCGACGCAGCACGCCCCAACTTGAGACTGGAGAATAAGAAAAAATGGCCCACGCCGTACGCTTCTACGAAACCGGTGGTCCCGAAGTCCTTCGTTATGAAGAGGTCGAAGTCGGCGATCCCGGTCCAGGCCAGGTTCGTCTTCGTCATGTGGCGGTGGGCCTGAACTATGCCGATACCTACTTTCGCAATGGCACTTACCCGATTCCGATGCCCAATGGCATGGGGGTTGAGGCCTCTGGTGTGGTCCAGGCCATCGGCGGCGAGCGGCCGATGGCGCTGGTGGTGTGCGAGCCAGGGCAATACCTCGACCGCAAGATGCTGGAGGTGCACCTGCAAGGGTTTGTCGAGCGTGGCCGGATCAATAAATGGGCGATCCCCAAGCAGTTCAAGTTCGTCCCCGAGATCCCTAAAACCAGCGTCGGGAAGATTAACAAGAAGCTCATCCGGGAAAGCGAATTGGGCTAAAAGGCGCGGCGGAGGCTACATCAACCCTCACCATTCATCGCGAGGTTTTCTATTTCATATCAGTCCGATTTCGACTTTCAGTCCCTCGATGGTATGGCGCTTGCGTTGGTTCTTCTCGATGCGGTTGATGGCGCTGGCCGCAGGGTTGTCCGGGCACAGACCCGCGGCCGCGGCGTGGTTGAAAATGTCGATTAGGAGGGCGCGGCATTGGTTCGCTGTGCGCGGTGTTAGAGGGTCCAGCCGTTCTGCGACCATCCGTATCGGCGTTGACGGCGGAGGCTGACTTTGAAGGGGGCGGGAGTAGAGCTTCGCGCAGCGATTCAGTTACTCTCGAGCGAATCGACTCACGTATTGAAGCGCAGATGTTTAACGATACGGATACCGTCGAATACGCATTCAAGCGAGCCTTCTATCGAGTCGACGGCGTGACGATGTATGTCTGTTGGCTGATATGGGCCGGGATATTGATCTGGGCCATGTTTGACGCTGAAGCATCGAGAATAGAAGTGCTCGTCAAGCTGATGATCGGTTTGATGAGTCCGTTTCTGTATGTGTTGCTCGGGCTGATGCGTATACCTGGCTTGCTAAGCGCGGTGATAATTGCTGCGATAAACATCTGGTTTTTGTCGGTTTACTTTTAAGGTCCGAGTATTCGATTCGTGACCATGCTTGCTATTGGTCACAATTTGTAAGTCCTCGATAGGGTGAGTAAGCTATTCCAATGAATCAGCCATCAATATCTTCGCCCAGCTTCCGTGGCCCAGCCGATCACGACATTCGAGACCAGATTGTCGCGGCGGCCAACGAGCACTTCAGTCAATACGGCTATGCCAAAACCACGGTTTCCGACCTGGCCAAGGCCATCGGGTTTTCCAAGGCTTACATCTACAAGTTCTTTGATTCCAAGCAAGCAATCGGTGAGGCCATCTGCGCTAATTGTCTGGCAGAAATCGTCGCGACTGTGGAGCAGGCTATCAATGTGGAAGGCCTGTCTCCTACGGAGCGTTTTCGACGTTTGGTCAAAACTGTTATCGCCACAGGTGTGAATCTGTTCTTTAACGATCGAAAACTCTATGACATTGCAGCGTTCGCGGCGTCGGAAAGCTGGCCCAGTACGCAGGCTTATGACGCACAGATCAAAAACTTCGTGTCGCAAATCGTTCGGGAGGGGCGAGAGATTGGCGAATTTGAACGCAAGACTCCGCTGGATGAAACAGTAGAAGCGATACATCTCGCGCTGCGACCCTTCGTCAACCCTTTGCTGCTGCAGTACAATCTCGATTTTGTCGAGGAGGCGCCCATGCTCACCTCCAACCTCATCTTGCGTAGCCTCATGCCTTGACCTTCGACTAAAGCTTTACGGCATCCCCGGGCAAGCAACAGTTCATCAAACGGTTTTTCACTTGGCCCTTCTGCCATCCGGCGAAGGGCATTTATTTATCCGTGTTGTGACCATTTACTGAGTTGGTTACATGAGTAAATATGGTGGTCCGTCGTATCTACTGCGTCATCTCAGTGATCCCATAGCGTTCGAACAGTGAAAAAAAATAGTGCTCAAGAGCCCATTTGGCCTTGCTGTCGTACTTGCATCCTTACTGAACAAAAAGCCTTGCCTCCCGACTTTCAAGAACACATCTCGAGCCTTCCCCCCTCAAGCTTCATCGACTCGTCACCGTGACATCCCAAGGTTGCCAGCCGCCACCGAGTGACTTGAATACCGCAACCGCCGCTCGAGCAGATTCCGTTCGCGCTTGCGCCCGAGCATCGGAAGCCTGCAGCATCGTCTCGTCAGCGTGCAGGACATCGATCAGGCTGGCCGTACCTTTTTCATAAGCAATGAACGACGATTGTCGAGCCTGTGTCAGAGACGCCTCTCCCCCAGCGAGGGTGGTTGCTTGAGCTTCGCGATTCACCAGAGAGGAGAGCGCGTTCTCGACATCCTCGGTAGCACGCAGAACAGACTGACGGTAAGCGGCCAGGGCTTCGGCTTCCTGTCCCTTGGCTTGGTCGATCTGGGCGTTTATGCGACCGAAGTCGAAGAGTCTCCAGCGCAGTCCCAGTACGCCCGCCGATTGGCTGGCACCGCCGGTAAAAAGATTGCCTGCGGATACAGCGGTGGCACTCCCCAGCAATGCGCTAAGGGAGAACTTCGGGTAATACTCGGCAATAGCCTCCCCGATGCGTGCGTTTGAGGCCGCAAGACGGCGCTCAGCCACGATGAGATCTGGCCTGCGGCGAAGCAAATCAGCCGGCGTTCCCATCGCCTTTAACTGCGGCGCTACAGGAATGTTCCCCGTATTTGCCAATCGCGTGCGGTGAGTGCCAGGCGGCGTGCCGAGCATGACATCCAGCGCATTCATGGCCGCATCCAGACCGGTCTGCAGGACTGGCACAGTCGCCTGGACCTGCGATAGCGCCCCCTCCGTCTGACGAACCTGATAGTTGGCGGCGAGCCCCTTGCTGTAGAGCAATTGGACTTTCTCTAGTAACTCCTGCTGCGTTTTGACTTGTCGATTCGCTATGTCCAGCCGGGCCTGCAGTCCGCGGACAGTGATGTAGATATCGGCGATCTGCGCAGCGATAGCCAATCGTGTGGCCGCGACGCCCGCCCGGGATGCTTGATACTCGGCGAGAGCGGCCTCGCGTCCACGTCGCAGGCCGCCAAAGACATCCGCCTCCCAGCTGGCATCGAGGTTGACCTCGTAGGAACTTCCGTACCGATCATAGCCAGGTGTTGAATTCAACACCTGGCCGAGTGGCGTCTCAATTGACTGGTAGGAACGCGCGGCCTGGCCGCTGATGTTTCCCGAGGGCAGTAACGCGGCATTTGCTGCTCCTAGTCCGGCCCGCGCCTGAGTGACTCGCGCCGAAGCCTGCGCCAGGTCCAGATTCTGCTCAAGTGCCTTGGAGATGAAGTCGGTCAGCACGGGATCACCAAAGCCTTCCCACCAGGTGACAAGGCTGGTCGGTGTCGCGCCAGGCCGCTGTTCGACAGAAGGCTGGCCCAAGTAACGATCCGAAAGCGGAGCGTCTGGACGATGGTAATTCGGACCGACCGCGCAGCCTGCCATCAAGCCGGTGCTGACCCAGAGAGCTATTGGACGGAGGGGAGGCATTGATATTCCTTCAACAGGGGATGTTTGTGACTATATTACTTATTGGTCACATCCTGTCAATTGACGTGATTTGAGCTGGTTCCGGCTATTTTCAATGATATATGCGGATTTTAATGTCGCAGGGAGAAGCTGGATGCTTGGCGGGTTGTGACCATTGACACATGTAGTCACTTGTCTGAGAATATGACGGTCGTCCTATTTTTAAGTAAGGGAACCTATGCTCCGGCTTCGACTCATCTCCATTGCCGCTTGCTTGTTGCCTCTCGTCCTGACGGCGTGCGGTGATTCATCCACCGTTGAAGATCCGCGCACGCATGTTCCTCTGGTCAGGTCCGCAGCGGTTCAGGGGGCCTCCGACGCCTCACGTTCTTTCACGGGAGTGGTGGCTGCCCGCGTCCAGGGCGACCTGGGTTTTCGGGTAGCAGGCAAGGTGCTTGAGCGTCTGGTTGATACCGGTCAAACCGTTAAGCGTGGTCAGCCACTTATGCGCCTCGATCCCATCGACCTCGGGTTGCAGGCGCGTGCACAGCAAGAGTCGGTCATAGCCGCTCGGGCCCGAGCCAAGCAGACAGCGGATGACGAGGCTCGATATCGCAACCTGGTCGCGGCAGGCGCTATTTCCGCATCGGCCTACGACCAGATCAAAGCCGCAGCGGATACCGCAAAGGCGCAGCTCAGCGCCGCTGAAGCGCAGGCTGATGTAGCCCGCAATGCTTCTGGTTATGCGGTGTTGTTTGCCGATTCCGACGGCGTTGTGGTGGAGACGCTCGCCGAGCCCGGGCAAGTCGTCAGCCCGGGGGAGCCTGTGGTTCGACTGGCGCGGGCAGGTCAGCGCGAAGCGATCGTGCATCTGCCCGAGACGTTGCGTCCCGCAGCAGGATCCACTGCGCAGGCGACGCTTTATGGCAATGCCACCGGCGCAGTTACAGCGAGGCTGAGGCTGCTTTCTGATTCGGCTGACCGTATGACGCGCACCTTTGAGGCGCGGTATGTGCTTGAGGGTGCGTTGGCCAATGCACCGATAGGTTCGACGGTCACACTTCGGATCGCTGAAGGCGCCACGCAGGGGAATTCAATGCAGGTGCCGATTGCTGCCATTTATGACCCGGGTAAAGGCACTGGCGTGTGGGTCATCGTCGGCGCACCTGCGAAGGTGGCTTGGCAACCTGTTCAAGTCTTGGGCTTGAGCGACGACTCAGCGCGAGTCGCAGGCGATCTCAAGGTCGGCGAGCAGATCGTAGCGTTAGGTGCGCATCTGTTGCGCGAGGGTGAAGAGGTGAGACTGCCTCAACAGGATGACGCCAAAGTTGCCGGGGGGCGTCCATGAGCGAGGGTCGCTTCAATCTTTCCGCGATCGCCGTTCGTGAGCGTTCCATCACGGTGTTTCTGATCTTCCTGATTGCCGTCGCGGGCATCTTGTCGTTCTTTCAACTGGGGCGTGCGGAAGATCCTCCGTTTACGGTCAAGCAGTTGACGGTCATTACCGCCTGGCCGGGCGCCACGGCGCAGGAGATGCAGGATCAGGTCGCAGAGCCACTCGAAAAACGCCTGCAAGAACTGAAATGGTACGACCGCACGGAAACCTACACCCGTCCCGGCCTCGCCTTCACGATGGTGTCACTGCTCGATAGCACGCCGCCCTCGCAAGTGCAGGAGGAGTTCTATCAGGCGCGTAAAAAGCTCGACGATGAGGCCCGGAAGCTACCAGCGGGAGTCATCGGGCCAATGGTCAACGACGAATTTTCGGACGTGACCTTTGCGCTGTTCGCCTTGAAAGCCAAAGGCGAGCCGCAGCGACGTTTGGTGCGTGATGCGGAGTCGTTGCGCCAACAACTGTTACATGTGCCGGGTGTGAGGAAGGTCAACATCATTGGGGAGCAGCCCGAACGTATCTTTGTTTCCTTTTCCCATGATCGGCTGGCTACCTTGGGCATTTCTCCACAGGACATTTTTGCTGCGCTGAATAATCAAAACGTGCTCACGCCCGCCGGTTCCATCGAAACCAATGGGCCTCAGGTCTTCCTGCGACTGGATGGCGCCTTCGATAAGGTGCAGAAGATTCGTGACACGCCCATTGCCGTTCAGGGGCGCACGCTCAAACTCTCTGACGTGGCTACGATTGAGCGTGGGTATGAAGATCCCGCAACCTTTCTTGTGCGCAATAACGGTGAGGAGGCCTTGTTGCTGGGGATTGTAATGCGTGAGGGCTGGAACGGCCTTGACCTCGGCAAAGCGTTGGACGCGGAGACGACCAAGATAAATGAAGGCATGCCGCTGGGCATGACGCTCTCCAAGGTCACCGATCAATCTGTGAATATCAGTTCGGCAGTCGGCGAGTTTATGGTCAAATTCTTCGTCGCGTTGCTTGTGGTGATGCTTGTCTGCTTTCTCAGCATGGGCTGGCGTGTAGGCGTAGTGGTCGCCGCGGCTGTGCCGTTGACATTGGCCGTGGTGTTTGTGGTGATGGCGGCCACTGGGAAGAACTTTGACCGTATTACCCTCGGCTCGTTGATTCTGGCGCTTGGACTGCTGGTGGACGACGCCATCATTGCTATCGAAATGATGGTAGTGAAAATGGAGGAGGGCTACGACCGCATCAAAGCTTCCGCGTATGCCTGGAGTCATACCGCCGCGCCGATGCTCTCCGGTACGTTGGTGACCGCTATCGGCTTTATGCCCAACGGCTTCGCGCAGTCGACAGCCGGCGAGTACACCAGCAACATGTTCTGGATCGTGGGCATCGCCCTGATTGCCTCCTGGGTAGTTGCGGTAGCTTTTACCCCTTACCTGGGGGTGAAAATGTTGCCGAACATCAAGAAGGTCGAGGGTGGTCACGCGGCTATTTACAACACTCCTAACTACAACCGTTTCCGCCGGATTTTGACGCGGGTCATCGCTCGCAAATGGCTGGTGGCCGGTACTGTTATCGCGTCGTTTGTCGTGGCAATCCTGGGCATGAGCCTGGTCAAAAAACAGTTCTTCCCTACCTCGGACCGTCCAGAGGTATTGATTGAAGTGCAAATGCCTTATGGGACGTCCATTGAACAGACAAACGCCACCACTGCCAAGATAGAGGCCTGGCTGCAAAAGCAGAGTGAGGCAAAAATCGTCACCGCTTATATCGGGCAAGGCGCGCCGCGTTTCTATCTGGCTATGGCGCCGGAACTCCCTGATCCGTCTTTCGCGAAGATTGTGGTGCTGACGGACAGCCAAGAGGCGCGTGAGGCCCTCAAGTTTCGTATCCGCGAGGCAGCAGCTGAGGGACTTGCCCCAGAAGCGCGGGTCAGGGTGACTCAGCTTGTGTTTGGTCCGTATTCGCCATTCCCTGTTGCCTATCGGGTAATGGGGCCCGATCCGTCAACGTTGCGCAAGATTGCGGGCCAGGTAGAGGACGTGTTGCAGTCGAGCCCGATGATGAGAACCGTCAACACCGATTGGGGACCGTTGACGCCGACGCTGCATTTCGCGTTGGATCAGGATCGCCTCGAGGCGGTGGGGTTGACGTCAAATTCAGTCGCGCAGCAACTGCAGTTTCTGCTGGCCGGAGTGCCGATCACTGCGGTTCGTGAGGACATTCGCTCGGTCCAGGTGGTTGGTCGCGCAGCGGGTGATATCCGGCTCGATCCCGCCAAGATAGAAGGCTTGACGCTGGTCGGTACGGCGGGTCAGCGGATTCCGTTGTCTCAGGTGGGAGCGGTCGATGTGCGGATGGAGGATCCGATCCTGCGCCGTCGTGACCGCACACCGACTATCACCGTGCGCGGTGACATTGCCGAAGGTTTGCAGCCACCGGACGTCTCGAGCGTGATCATGAAGGAGTTGCAGCCGGTCATCGACAAGCTGCCTGGTGGGTACCGGATTGAGCAGGCGGGTGCAATCGAGGAGTCGGGCAAGGCGGGTAAAGCGATGTTGCCTTTATTCCCGATCATGATTGCCATGACACTGCTGGTCATCATCCTGCAGGTTCGTTCGATCTCGGCAATGATCATGGTGTTCCTCACCTCGCCACTGGGGTTGATTGGAGTGGTGCCGACACTGCTCATCTTCCAGCAACCGTTTGGTATTAACGCTCTGGTCGGTCTAATCGCCCTTTCGGGCATTTTGATGCGCAATACGCTGATTCTGATTGGGCAAATCCATCACAACGCGCGAGAAGGACTGGACCCGTTTCACGCAGTGGTCGAAGCCACGGTCCAACGTGCCCGCCCGGTACTGCTGACAGCACTCGCCGCAATCCTGGCGTTCATTCCCCTGACACACTCTGTCTTCTGGGGGACTCTGGCCTACACGCTGATCGGAGGCACGTTCGTCGGCACCATAATGACACTGGTGTTCTTGCCAGCGATGTACTCCATCTGGTTCAAGATCCGTCCTGTCAACAAAGGGGCAACTGAAACAGCGAAACTCGTGTAGTACGCGAGCCCAGAAGAGAAGACGCCCCCGTCCGCGGGTTACGACCCGGAGCGCATCATTTTGGCCGAGCATCCGCGGCAGGCCTCACGCCCCACCCGCAGGACTACAGGTGAATGATGTCGTGCTGGTATGGTCGCGCTCATCGGGGTTGATGACACATTGCTCCAGTCCATGGCCTGCCGCTTCAATTCCGCAGATCGTATATTCAGCCGCGTCTGTCGTCGAGGCTGGCAAGTAACAGGATTTACTGTGCGGTCGTTTGTACGGCGATGCTCATAACACCTCCAACCGCCGGTGTTATCACCCGGTATTCAATAGTGATATTCGTAGCGTCCACCACAGAGCAACGCATGAAGCCCAGGTCCAATGTTTTTACCGTAAGCCCTGTCAATGACGGTTTGATATCTTGACGTCTGGGCGTGTAAAGCAAGCCGTGAGGAATGATCATGGTCTTGACCCCGGCAGTATCCAGATCGCCGGCTAAAGTTGACTGCTCTTTGGAAAGAATCGTCGACTTGCTGCCGCCACTCAAACCCGTGCCTTCGATATTGAAACGGTCCGAGTTAACCGCGGGCGCATTTCCTGTTGTGTAGGCACCTGAGGACGGAGATATGTCCAGGCTGATCCGGTTTCTGCCTCCGTGTGAGTCCACTGGAGTGATGTATTCAAAGCCTGACACCAACGTGTTCGCAACCCAGCCCCGGATTCTATTGCGGCTTGAAGTCACTTTCAGGCCAGTCCTGGCCCCACGAATAAACAGATCTGCAATTGCAGTACCTACGCCACTGATAAAAACACCATTGGAAAATGCAGCGGCTTCTGAATTGTCGTAAATCTGCATAACGCCGATGCTGTTAAAGTCCCCTGTGATCCTGGCAACCCAGGCGTCGGGTGTGGCGGTAGATCCTGCCGCGCGAGCGAGGCCTCGCCACACGCCAATCATGTTGCGAGAGCCTGACATCGTAACCATGTCGCCACCCTGGCCACCGAAGTACTGGTTGAGATTGGAAATCAAGCACGAGTCCGCATTAATTTCCAATGAGCCACCATCCACTGTGATCTGGCCGAATGAGCCATTAGTGCCGATATAGATGTTCTTGCGTTTGCGACCGCTCGCACTTGTCCAGCTCATGTCGCCTTGGAAGCAATGCAAAATCGTGCAGTAAGTGGGTGCTCCGTTGTACGTTCCGTCGAGAATTTCACTGAAATAGTTCCAGCCCTCATTTCGCATCCCAGTGATATTGTCCATGTGAACATTGTGCGGTCCACGGTTTGTCCAGCCGTCTCCGTTGTTGTCACGAACAATCAAGTCGCGAACAAAGCCTTCTTCTTGATCGGCAACCGAAGCATTGCTGGTGACATTCGTTGCGTATTCGGTGTATAGGCCGCCGTTAGCCCCCCATCCGATAACAACGTGATCAATGATGGTGTAGGCGCCATAGAAGCAACATGCTCGGCCAGTGCTGTTGTTTTCTCTATTGCCATTGACTTGAACGTTTCTTAGTCCGAACCAGGAAGGTACCCGGTTATCTGTTGCGACTGGCAAGCCCGTGCCGGTCAAAGCAGAGAAGTTTTCTGATGTCACAAAGTCTATGTTGGACCCCGCTTGCTGCAGCAGAATCGATACCATGGGGTTCTCACCCTGGATAATTACCCCTCTTGGAATTACCAAGGTGCTGGCTACGTAAGTTCGTGCCCCCAGAAGTACGGTACCGCCGAGTGAGCCTAGAGCAGCAACCGCATTTGCCAGACCCTCTGTGTTGTCGACCAGCCCCGGCAGGCAGTAGTCGTCGGCGTGGACACTGCGCTGCAGTGCCGACTCCACGGTAGACAGTACCGAGCTTGCGCCGCGAGGTGCGAAAGGAATAGGGGAAGCCACCTGGTTGTGGTCAATCAGGTCCTTTGCATGTGGAATGATTTCAGTGGGTTGATCGAGTTCGCCAGTAGTCATATTTATCTCAGTTTGTGTTAATCCCATATGCATGGGGTTTTATCAGGCTTCATTGGGTTAAATGGAACCAGCCTTGCCAAGTCGCTGCACATAAACCTTCGGCGAACACCCGGTCCGCTGTTTGAAGCACCGATAAAAAGTCGACAGCGAGTTAAACCCCGCAGCGCCCGCAATCTCATCCACTCGCGACGCATGCCGTTGCCCATTCAAGCGTTCGAGCGCCTCATCAAGCCGCAACTGATTGAGAAACGCATAAAACGTCTGCCCCCGAACCTGATTGAGAAAAAACGAAATCTGGTTGCGCGTGTAACCCGTCGATGCCGCCACATGAGACAGGTCCAATCGTGGATCAAGATAAGGTTTCGACTGCTCAAAGTACTGCTGCAAATCATTGGAAAGCGCCCCGACCTGGCGCGCAGACAATCCCAGTCGGCTCACGGCATCGGCACTGTATGCCGGACGAATCACAGTGGGCGCCTGGCTGACCAGCACAGCATGTTCGTTGACCTTGACGATCAATCCTTCCTTCACCGTCAGCGCCTCGACAGTGCGAAATGAAACCAGGCCGTCGCTGCCATTGAGTGTCACCCGGTACTGCAGGAACGCGGTGTCGCCGTCGATGCGCAAGCGATCGGTGTAGGTCTGCAACTCTTCTGATCCTACCGGCATGCTCGCCGCGAGATAGTCGCGCAGCTGCGCGTATTCGATGGTCCGGTTCTGGAAAAAATCGTTGTACTCGATCGCCGGGTGATAGAGCGCCATCACGCTGTCCAGGTCGCGTCTTTTCCAGGCCTGGTGGTAACGCACGGCAACTTCATGAGTCTGCACACTCGAAGGGTCCGCCAGGAAGGTGGGGGTGGTGTGTAAATCGGGTGCTTCCACGACGAACTCCATGGCGCAGATCAGGGCGAAGCCACGAGTATTCCAGATGCCGTGGTTTTCCGCCCGTGTCCGCTGCGAGGTTTGCCGCGTCGTTGTGCCTGTGAAAGCGCCGGCGATTGCTTTAGCGTCAGCCCATGATTTTTTCGGAGCATGAGTGCATGACGCTTCACACCGCGAACCGATCCCTGGCAGATGCCCGGCCTTATCCCGTCTGGCAGGAGACGCGAGTTTCTGCGCCTGCTGCACCGAGGCTCACCGGCGAAGTGCCGTGTGATATTGCGATAGTGGGCGGCGGATTCGTCGGGTTGTGGACGGCGCTGATAGCGCGTCAGCGTTGGCCTGATGCAACGATCGTTGTGCTTGAAGCCGGGCAATGCGGCGGTGAAGCCAGTGGGCGCAATGGCGGGTTCTGCGCGCCGAGTATCTCTCACGGTGTTTCCAATGCGCTGAAACGTTGGCCCGGGGAAGCGGAGCAACTGGTTCGACTCGGCAGGGAAAACCTCGTGGCGTTTGAAGAAGATCTTCAGCGCTACGGCATGGACGTAGCGTTCGAGCGCTCCGGCAAGTTGAACGTCGCGAGCCAGCCCTGGCAGGTTGAAGGGCTGAAGTCGATGCAGCGCAACTACGAGCGCTTTGGTATCGATTGCGACTATCTCGAAGGCGAGGCGCTCAAGTCCCACCTCGATTCACCGGCCTATGTCGCCGGTGTTTTCGAGCCCAACTATGCATTGCTGAACCCGGTCAAAATGGTCGCGGAATTGCGCCGCGTGTGTCTTGCGCATGGTGTGCAGCTGTTTGAGCATTCTCCGGTAACCGGCCTGCGTCAGGACGGAACTCATCAGGTTCTGGAGACGGGGCTGGGCATCGTCAAAGCGGCGAAAGTCGCCCTCGGCACCAACATCGCGCCGCCGTTGCTGGCGGCGCTGAAGTCCAAGGTCATCCCCATTTATGACTATGCCCTGGCGACCCGGCCCCTCGACGATGCGCAGCTGCGCGCCATCGGGTGGGTCGGTCGCTACGGCATCGCCGACAGTGGCAACCAGTTTCATTACCTGCGCAAGACCGAGGACAACCGCATTCTCTGGGGGGGCTACGACGCTATCTATCATTTTGGCAGCCGACGCGATGAGGCGTTGACCCAGCGTCCCGACAGCTTCGTGACACTGGCCCGGCAATTTCAATCAACCTTTCCGGCATTGGCGGACGTCACGTTCAGCCATGCCTGGGGCGGCATCATCGATACCTCTGCGCGCACCACCATGTTCTGCGGCACTTCGTCCGACGGCCGCATTGCCTATGCCCAAGGGTTCACGGGGCAGGGCGTGTCTGCCAGTCGTTTCGCAGCGTTGACCATGCTCGATTTGCTCGAAGGTCAATCGACCGAGCGCACGCAGTTGGCGATGACCTCGACGGCGCCTTTCCCGTTTCCACCCGAGCCCTTGCGATACGCGGGCGTCTCCCTGGCGCAGCGTTCGCTGGCTCGCGAAGACCTTACCGGGCACCGCGACTGGCTGCTCAAGGGGTTTGATGCGTTGGGCATTGGCTTTGATTCTTGAACTGAAGGGAGCATGACCATGAACAACCCCGATCACATCATCGATTTCGCCAACCCCGAGTTGCCCGTCGTCGAACTGGAAACCAGCGATCCTGCGCTGGTCGACACCGCGTATCGCAGTCGCAGTTGGCGGCACTTTGTGGCGCCGGAGAAAAATGCTGTCGCAGGCATCTGGGAGGCCCCTGAGCACCTGGAGCGCTGTGAGTGTGATTACGACGAGCTTTGCCATTTGCTCGAAGGGCACGTTCGGTTGACCGACAGCAAGGGCGTCAGTCAGGAGTTCAAGGCGGGCGCCACGTTCGTGGTCGCCGCCGGATTCAAAGGGACCTGGGAGAACCTGACGCCGGTGCGCAAGGTATTCATGATCCTCAGGGGCTGATGCCTGTAGGCGCGAAGCTTGCTCGCGAAAGCGGTAGGTCAGTCGCAGCGTTGTTCACTGGAAATCGCCTTCGCGAGCAAGCTTCGCTCCTACAGGGTGGCGTTCGCTTAAGTGTTGGGCAGCGCCATGATCGCCTTTGCGGCAATGTCAGTGCCGCGAGTCGCCTGCATATTCTTGCTTAACGATTCGAGACGTTGCTGCATCGCCTGATCCGCCAGCAGTCGTTCGAGAGCCGCAGGTAGCGCGGCCAGCGGATCGGCAAACCGTGGCAAGTAGCGACCAACGCCGACTTCCTCGGCGCGTGCGGCATTGTCGTGGCCGTCCCAGCAATAAGGAATGATCAACGACGGCAAGCCGAAGTACAGCGCTTCGCAGAAGCTGTTGTTGCCGCCGTGGTGGATGAACAGCTGACATTCCTTGAGCACGGCCGGCTGTGGAAACCAGCTGTCCAGATACACGTTGTCCGGGACGGTGGTGTACATGTCCCGATAGGCGCCAACGTTGATGAGGAAGCGATAGGGCAGATGTTCGATGGTGCCGATGAGGCGCTTCATCATGTCGGTGTCGGCAGCCCCAAGACTGCCGAAGCTGATGTAAATCAGCGGTGCGTCGTTGTGCCTTGGGAAGTCGGGAACGATGTAGGGTGCTTCGCGACGCACGCAGCCGTCGAGGTACACATAGCGTTTCGGGTCCAGCGGTGGCTGGCGGTCATAACGCACCGGCGTTGGTGACAGCAACAGGTTGAGCCACGGTGAATCGACGAGGAACTGGCCGGGCGGGCAGGGGGCGGTGCCGTTGTTGGCGAGAAACTGCGAAAAGCGTTCATGGGCCGGTGCGACGGCGTTGCGGTAATGCTCGGTAAACCGTTCGCGGGCCTCTTTGTCGCCAGCCAGGCAGCCTGACAAGTACGGCGGTACGGCGGCATCCGGCAATTCGGTTTCAGCGCAGGAAACCATCCGCACCCACGGGCATCCGGCATTGGCGATGGCGGGGAACATGACCACGTTGTCGAGGACGATGACGTCCGGTTTAAGGCGGGCGAGCAACTGTTGCAGTGGCTTTTCCGCTTCGATCGCGGTGTCGATGATCGCTTCCCAGGCCGGCGCCACATAGCTGTCGATCTGTGCCAGTGGAGTCTGGTCGAAGTAGGGAATGTTGCGCTCGATAAAGCGCTCCCAGTAATGCTGGTGCTCCGCTGCCGACAGTGGACTGGCTTGCGGAATCGGATACTCGTCGAAGCCGTATTCGGCGAAGAGTCCCTGGAAATGTTCGTGGCAGATAAAGACCGGTTTTGCTCCCAGTTCACGCAGCGACTGGGCAATACCAATACAGTTCAAGGCCGCGCCGAAACTGGCTTCCGGAAACAAGGCGATCAGTTTGTGTGGGTGCATGGCGAAGAAAGTCCATGGCGGGTAAAGCCCGCCGTGCCTGAGATGACTGGATGCTGTCTTATTTTATAAAAAAAATCATCCTGTTTTTTGTGGTGTTCAGCGACGCCCGAACAAATGGCCCTGCGGAATCCCGCGATTGGCGGTTTGCGGGCGCTGGGCGGCGCTCATGCGCAGGTGCAGGCGCAGCAGGTCGGCGGCGATCTCCAGTTGTCCGCGCTCGATGTGCGCAATGATTTGCAGGTGCTCGCGCAGTGCTTCCTGCAGGCGGTGCACGCTGACGGTCGGCAACAGATTCGGCAGGCGCCGCAGGCTCTGATGCTGGAGCAGGGCGTCGCCGATAAATCGGTTGCCGCAGCTCTGGCCGATCAGTTCATGGAAGCTGATGTCCAGCTCGCGGAATTGCTGGATGTCGAAGTGTTCGACCGGGCTCGCGAGCAGGGTTTGCATGGCGCTGCGCAGCAGTGCCAAGCGTTGCGGATCGGCGTTGAAGTGGGGGCTGAGCAGCGCTTCCGGTTCCAGGATCAGGCGGAACTTGAGGCTTTCTTCGAGGGCGGCGAGGCTGTTCAGCGATGGGCGAAAC
The DNA here is from genome assembly GCF_024169315.1 of Pseudomonas migulae. Lineage (NCBI taxonomy): Bacteria > Pseudomonadati > Pseudomonadota > Gammaproteobacteria > Pseudomonadales > Pseudomonadaceae > Pseudomonas > Pseudomonas migulae. Next base: position 6,233,212 of record NZ_JALJWR010000001.1, read on the forward strand.
AGCCAGGACTGGCCGGGGCCGCGCTCTATCGCCTGGCTTTCGCTGAGTTGCTGCAGGGCTTTCTGCGCTGCCGGGCGGCCGATGTCGTAACGACGCATCAACTCGCTGATGCTGATGCTGTCCCCGAGGCGTCCGGCCATGCGATCGCGCAATACCGAGGTCGCCAGTTCTTCTTCCTCGGCCTGTGGCAAGGCGGCGTTGAAGGCCTGGCCCCTCGGCGCGGCGAGCAGTCGATAGCCTTTGCCGGCTTCATGGCTCAGCAGGTTTTCTTCCAGCAGCACTTTCAGTGCGCCACGAATCAAGGTGCGGGACACCTGGAAGGTGCGCGACAACGCTTGCTCGGCAACCGGGTCGCCGGCCACCAGCCCGGTTTCCTGGGTGTGTTCCAGAATCCGGCGGGCGAGTTCCAGGTGATTGGTGCGAGGTTTTTTCTCGGGTGTCGTGCTCAAGCGTCTTATCTCTTTTGGTCGCTTTGGACTCAGGTGCTCATCTTATGCCATGCACCGCTGAGTCGTCAGGCACGAAAAAAGCGTTGACAACTTTCAATGCTGGTCCTAATTTCTAAAAAAAAACACGTGCAACCGTTTCTCTTTTCGCCGTACTGCCTTCGAACACAACAATAATCAATCGTCGGGTGAGTATTATGAGAAAGCTGAAAGGCCTTATGTGTCTGGGATTGAGCGTTTCCCTGGCGATCGCTTCACAGGCCGCAAGTGCAAAAGACATGGTGATTTCGATCTGGGACGGCTACATGGCCCCGGATGCGCTGGACAAGTTCAAAGCAGCCAGCGGCGTTGACGTCGACAAGGCTTTGCACGCGACCAACGAGGAAATCATGGGCAAGCTCATGGCGTCTGGCGGTGAAGGCTATGACGTTGTGTTTGTCTCCTCTCCTTTCGCCGAAGTCCTGCACAAGCAGGGTCTGCTGGCCGATATCGATCCCGTCAAAGTCCCCAACCTTAAAAACCTCTATCCCGAAGCCACCAAACTGGAATACGACCCAGGCAACCATTTCTCGGTGCCGTACACCTGGGGCACGACCGGGATTTGCTACCGCTCCGACAAGGTCACGCCGGCACCGGTAAGCTGGAACGAACTGCTCAACCCGAGCGATGCGCTCAAAGGCAAAGTGACGATGCTCGCCACCGACCGCTGGATGCTCGGCGCCGGGTTCCTCGCCAAGGGCTGGTCGGTCAACGACAGCGATCCCAAACAGATCGCCGCCGTCCGCGATCAGTTGATCGCTACCAAGAAACGCATCCTCGCCTTCGACGACACCACCTTCTATTCCAAGCTCGCGTCCGGCGAGTCGCTGATGGCGCACGCGTGGGATGGCTGGTGCAACTACGGCACCCAGGCCAATGCGGCTATCAAGTTTGTCGTGCCCAAGGAAGGTTCCGACCTCTGGGTAGACACCATGGTCGTGCTGAAAAGCTCGAAGCATCAGGAGGAGGCGTTCAAGTTCGTCAACTTCATGCTCGCCAAGGAAAACCACGCCTGGGTGGCGGAAAACATCCTCTACAAAGTCCCGAACCAGGCCGCAATGGCCGGTTTGTCCGCTGACCTGCTCAAGCAATACCCGAACCTGACGATCGCCCCGAGCGAGCTGTTGAAGATGGAGCAATTGCGCGATCTGGGCGGCACTACGCAAAAGGCCTACACCCGGGCTGTCACCGAAATCATGGCGGCGCAGAATTAAGCCCCGCAAAACGTAAGCCGCATCGATCACGAGGCATGCCCGGCATGCCTCGCCACGCTCGCAAGCCGCCTCTGTTCCGGGGCGGGAGGATATGGGTAATGAGTGCTTTGCATGCTGACAGGCGTCTGTCGGCCTGGCTTCTTGCGCCCGGCTTTGGCTGGCTGCTGATATTTCTGGTGGTGCCGTGCGTTCTGGTGCTGGTCTACAGCTTCGTCGAGCGCGGTGCTTACGGCGGCATCGACTGGCTGTTTACCTGGGAAAACTATCAGCGCGCATTCGATCCGCTGTACCTCGGCATCCTGCTCAAATCGGCAAAAATCGCCGGACTGGCGACGCTGTTTGCGGTGCTGATCGGCTACCCGGCGGCGTATGCGATTGCCCGAGCACCGCGGCGCCATCAAGCGGTGTTCCTGTTTCTGGTGATGCTGCCGTTCTGGAGCAACTACCTGATCCGCACCTATGCCTGGATCGTCCTGCTCAACCGCGAAGGCCTGATCAACAAAATGCTGCAGATGTTCGGCTACAGCGGCGAACCGATCAGCCTGCTGTACACCGAGGCGTCGGTGGTGCTGGGGCTGGTCTACAACTACATCCCGTTTGTGATCCTGGCGATTTTCTCGTCGCTGTCACGCATTAACAACGAACTCTGGGACGCCTCGAAAGACCTCGGCGCCTCGGGCTGGATGACCTTTCGCCGGATCATCCTGCCGCTGAGCGTGCCCGGTGTCGCCGCCGGTGCCGTGTTTGTTTTCGTCCTGAGCATCGGCAACTTCATCACCGCCGACCTGTTGGGCGGCAAGCAGGTGCAGATGGTCGGCAACCTGATCTACTCGCAATTCCTCACGGCGCGGGACTGGCCGTTCGGTGCGGCGCTGAGCTTTTTCCTGATCGCGATCATGCTGATCCTGTTGTTCGTCCAGGCACTGGTGGCCCGTCGTGCAGAAGGGGGCCGCGCATGAGTCAGTCTCGTTCGCTGGGCGGCACCGCACTCAATGCGCACCTGTGGCTGGTGTATGCCTTCCTGTATGTGCCGATCCTGGTGTTGATCCTGCTGTCGTTCAACAAGTCCGGATTACCGACGGCCTGGGGCGGCGTATCGCTGAAATGGTACGTGTCGCTGGCGCATAACTCGGCGATTCTCTCGGCAGCCCTCAATACCTTGATCGTGGCGCTGTCGGCGACGTTCATTGCCTGCGTGCTCGGGACGTTCCTTGCGCTGGGCATCGAGCTGCGCCGCAAGGGCAACGACAAGGGGCAAGTGGTCGACACCTTGTTGATGGCGCCGATGATCATTCCCGACATCGTCCTGGCGATTGCGCTGCTGAGCTTTTTCAACCTGCTCAAGGTCGGACTGGGCCTGCACTCGATCATCATCAGCCACGCCGTGTTCAACATCGCGTTCGTCTGCGCGGTGGTGCGCACGCGGCTCAAACACTTTGACTATTCGATCCTCGAAGCCTCGATCGACCTGGGCGCGAGCTGGTTCACCACCTTTCGCCGGGTGCTGTTGCCGGCGATTTTTCCCGGTGTGCTGGCGGGTGGCTTGCTCTCCTTCACGCTGTCGGTGGACGAATTCATCATCGCGTTTTTCAACTCCGGTTCCGGCCAGGCCTCCACCACGTTGCCGATGCAGATCTACGCCATGATCCGTTTTGGCGTCACCCCGGAAATCAATGCCCTGGCGACGCTGGTGATGCTGGTCAGCATCACCGCGCTGCTGGCTTCGCAGCGTCTCAACAAGGCTCCTCGCACCCATGAATAATTCATCTGCGGTACTGATCCTGGACAAGGTCAGCAAGTCTTATGGCAACGGTCTGGCGGTTGACGAGGTGTCGCTGAACATCCGCGAGAACGAGTTCTTTGCATTGCTGGGGCCGTCCGGCTGCGGCAAGACCACGCTGTTGCGCATGCTCGCCGGCTTCGAAACCCCCAGCGCCGGCTGCATTTACCTGGATGGCAAAGACATCTCGCCGCTGCCGGCCAACAAGCGTCCGTTGAATCTGATGTTCCAGTCCTATGCGCTGTTTCCCAACATGACCGTGCGCAAGAACATCGCCTACGGGCTGGAAATGGAACGCTTGCCCGAGGCGGAAATTCGTCGCCGGGTCGATGAAGTGCTGAGCACCGCGCAACTCGGTGAACTGGCCGAGCGCAAGCCGGATCAGCTCTCCGGTGGTCAGCGCCAACGCGTTGCGCTGGCGCGGGCGCTGGTGAAACGCCCTCGGGTGTTGCTGCTCGATGAGCCGCTGGGCGCACTGGACAAAAAACTCCGGGAAAAGATGCAGCTCGAACTCAAGCGCCTGCAACTGGAGAGCGGCATCACCTTCATCATCGTCACCCACGATCAGGAAGAAGCGCTGGTGATGTCGGACCGCATGGCGGTGCTCGACGGCGGCAAGGTCTGCCAGTGCGGCAGCCCCACCGAGCTCTACGAAAACCCCAACAGCCGTTTTGTCGCCAACTTCATCGGCGTCAGTAATCTGTTCGAGGGCGTGCGGTCGGGTGCGAACTCGGTGCGCGTCAATGGTCAGGAGCTGGCTGTCGAGACCGACGCGCCGCTGGTGCCGGGGCAAAAGGTCGCCGTCGTCGTGCGCCCTGAACGTCTGCAGGTGCTCGCGGAGGAGGGCGAGACCTGTGCCAATCAGGTCACCGGCAACATCGTCGAAATCGCCTATCACGGCCTCGACACCAACGTGCATGTGCAGACGGCACTCAGCGACAAGGCGTTGATTGTCCGGGTGCCGTCCTCGCAATTCGAATTTGCTCATTTTGCTATCGGTATGAGCGTCCATCTCGGCTGGCAGGCTCGCCACGCCCGTGTATTGACGCGCTGAACAATAAAAAAAGACCAGGCAGGAGTACCGCTCGATGAAACAGAAAGTGATCGCCTTCTTTCCGGAAGCCGCTTATGGCCCGGCACTGAACTCGGTTGGCATCGCCCAGGCGTGCGAAGCCCTCGGCCACAAGGCGGTTTTCCTCACCGACCCCGGCATGAGCGGTGTGTATGCCGGCTACGGTTTTGAAGAACACATGGTCAACATGTCGGCGCCGATGCCCGCCGAAGAAATGGCCCGCTACTGGGTCGATTTCATCAACGGCCACATTCCCAATTTCCGCAAATCCCCAATCGATCAAATCGACAACTACGTGAAGGAATGCTGGGCCGCCATCGTCGACACCGCGAAGTGGGCGCAGAAGGATCTGCCGGCGGTGCTGGACAAGGTCAAACCCGATCTGATCTGCGTCGATAACGTGATCCTGTTTCCCGCGATCAAGCAGTACGGCAAGCCTTGGGTGCGGATCATTTCCTGCTCGGAAAACGAGATCGAAGACCCGGATATCCCGCCGCACCTGTCGGGCATGAGCATTCACGACAAGGCGGGCCACGCGCAATTTCGCCAGCGTTTCGAAGAGGTGGTCGGGCCGATTCATGAGGACTTCAACCAGTTCCTGCAAGCCCATGGCGAGCAGCCGTACCCGCTCGGCACTTTCTTCGAAGCCTCGCCGTACATGAACCTGCTGCTGTACCCGGACGCGGTCAAGTTCGAGCGCCGTCACCCGTTGCCAGCCGAGCGTTTCCATTACCTGCAAGGGTGCGTTCGCCACGATACGGCCTACGACATTCCCGAGTTTCGCGCCAACAACGACAAGCCGTTGCTCTACGTCAGTTTCGGCAGCCTCGGTTCGGGCGACGTCGATCTGCTCCAGCGTCTGATCACCACCGTTGGCAAGTTGCCTTACCGCGCCTTGTTCAATGTCGGCGAGCACCTCGATGAGTACCCGGACCTGCCCGACAACGTGCTGATCTCCAACTGGTTCCCGCAGCCGTCGGTGATTGCCCAGGTCGATGCGGTGATCCATCACGGCGGCAACAACAGCTTCACCGAGTGCCTGTTTTTCGGTAAGCCGGCGATCGTCATGTCCTACGTCTGGGACGGTCACGACAACGCCATGCGCGCCGAAGAAAGCGGTCACGGGTTCAAGCTCGATCGCTACGAGTGGAGCGAAGCACAGCTCGCGGAGAAGCTCGCGGCGTGCCTCAACGACGAGGCAATGCGCCAACGTCTTCAGCGCACCAGCGCGCAGATGCAATCACGCAAAGGGCCAGCGGACGCGGCCGCCATTCTCGACAAGGTGCTGAACAATGCCTGAGCAAAACACCACGGCGGGTATCACGCCGTACCTCGAAGCCGTCAGCAGTCGCACCGACCTGGTGGACTGGGGCGTGCAGAGCGACGCCGTCGAAGGCGTCTCGCATTCCAGCGGCCGGCTGCTGTTCAAAGGCCCGAATAACAGTCCCGAAACCGGGCTCTGGGTTTGCACGCCCGGCCGCTGGCGGCTGTCGATTCCCCGTGACGAGTTGTGCCACTTCATCGCCGGCGTCGCCACTTATCGCAATGACAACGGCGAAGTGATCGACATTCGCCCGAACACCCTGGTGCTGTTCCCGGCCGGCTGGACCGGCGAATGCCACGTCCGGGAAACCCTGCGCAACGTTTACATGCTGGCCTGAACCTCAATACCTGTAGGAGTGAGCTTGCAAGCGAAAAACGTCAATACAACGCGGTCATCCAGACAGTACGCGTCATCGTTGACGTCCATCGCGAGCAAGCTCGCTCCTACAACACCTCGATTCTTTTGGAGAGCAACACATGACTACCCCGTTTCTGTACGACCCGCTGAGCATCACTGACGTCAAGGATTGGGGCGTGATCCCGACCATGCTCGAAGGTGAATCCCGTGTTTCCGGCGTGGTGCTGCACAAAGGCCCCGAAGGCCAGTCCGAGTGTGGTGTGTGGATCTGCACGCCGGGCAAATGGTTTTGCCATGTCACCAGTGATGAGTTCTGCCATTTCCTCGAAGGCCGCTGCACCTACGTCCACGAATCCGGCGAAGTGATCGAGATCAAACCCGACACCGCAGCTTTTTTTCGCAAGGACTGGAAAGGCGTGTGCACCGTCCATGAGACGGTGAAAAAGGTCTACATGATCCGGTGATTGCCATGACTGAGACACGTGCGTCATCGCCTACCCGTGAGGACCAGCGCGCAGCCTTTCTGGCGCGCGCCGGCTTCGCCGAGGCGCAACTGGTCGCGCTGCCGGCGGATGCCTCGACCCGGCGCTATTTCCGCTTGAGCGGTGAAGGCCTGCTGTTGATGGATTCGTCACCGCACAGCGAGCCAATCGGCCCGTTTGTCCAGGTTGCCCGGCACTTGCACGGACTGGGGCTTTCCGCGCCGGCCATGCTGCAGGTCGACGAGGAAGCAGGGCTGGCGTTGATCGAGGATTTCGGTCACGACACCTACACCCGATTGTTGGCAGCCGGGCATCCGGAAACGGCGCTGTATCGCTTGGCGATCGACGCGCTGGTGGCGTTGCACCGCGCGCCACCGACGGCGGAAATGGCGCCTTACGATGCCCGACAACTGAGTGACGAGTGTGCGCTGTTTATCGATTGGTACGTGCCGTTGCTGATTGGCAAGGAAGCGGCGCTGGACCTGCGCGAGTCGTTTTTGACGCTGTTCGCCGAGGCCTGTAGCGATGTCGCGCAACGTCGTGAAGCGCTGGTATTGCGCGACTTCCACGTCGACAACCTGATGCTGCTCGAAGGCCGCGAAGGCGTTGCGGCCTGCGGTCTGCTGGATTTTCAGGACGCACTGATCGGTGCAGCGGCGTACGACTTGATGTCGCTGCTCGAAGACGCGCGCCGGGACGTGCCCGAAGCGTTGCGCGTGGCGCTGCTGACGCATTACCTGATGCAACGCCCGGAACTCGATGCACCGCGTTTTCTCGAGGATTACCGGCGGCTGGCCGCCCAGCGTCACGCCAAGGTGCTGGGAATTTTTGTGCGCCTGGCGGGCCGCGATGGCAAGCACGGTTACCTGGCGCATCTGCCGCGCACCCTGGGTTTGTTTGTTCGGGCGCTGGAGGCCGAGGCATTTGCAACACTGCGCGCCTGGCTCAATGGGCATGTACCGGGCTGGCGCGATGAGCTACCGCCCGCGACCCTCGCGGCGTTGCGCGAAACCCCTTATCGATTGGTTCAAGGATTACCCCATGGCCACGTTCAACACTGACACTGCACTGCGTTTCATCAACTCCGAGTACCTGCCGCTTTCGAATGCCCGCACCCGCGAAGTGCTTGATCCGGCCAACTTGCAACCTGTCGGACAGGTCGGCTTCGGCGACCAAAGCGATGTGCAGGCTGCCGTCGATGCCGCCACCGCTGCGCAAAAACAGTGGCGGCTGATCGACGCGAAAAGCCGCGCCGCGCTTTTGCACAAACTGGCCAATGCCATCGAGCAGGACATTGCCTGCAACCGTGAAGTCGCGCGGCTGATGACCCTGGAAATGGGCAAGCCGTTTCCCGAAGCCATGGGCGAACTCGCCAACTGCGCGCCGATCTTTCGCTACTACGCGGAAATGGCCCGGGACGATGCCGGCAAGGTTGCCGGTACCACGCAGATCGGCTCGTTCCAGCATGTGCGCTATGAACCGTATGGCGTCAGCGTGCACATCATGCCGTTCAACTTTCCGATCCTGTTGATGTGCTGGACGGTCGCTGCCTCGTTGGCCGCGGGCAATGCCTGCATCGTCAAACCGGCGGAAGCCACGACCCTGTGCACGCTCAAGTTCATGGAGCATTTCACCTCGCTGCTGCCGGGCCTGGTGTCTTGCGTGCCGGGCGATGCGGTGACAGCGCAGTTGCTGGTGAAGTCGACTGGCACTCACGCGGTGGCCTTTACCGGCAGCGTGGCGGCGGGCAAAGCGGTGGCGGTGGCGTGTGCCGAACAGATGAAACCGTGCGTGATCGAGGCCGGTGGCAGCGACCCGCTGATCATCTCCAGACATGCGCCGCTGGATGTCGCCGCAGCAGGCGCGGTGACCGCCGCGTTCCACCTGAGCGGGCAGATTTGCACCTCGGCGGAGCGCTTTTACGTGGTCGATGACATCCACGATGAGTTCGTCGCAAAATTCGCCGAGCGCACCCGCGCCTTGCGCATCGGCCATGGCCTGGAACATACGGAAATCGGGCCGATGGTCAGCGAGGCCGCGCGCAATAAAGTCATGCGCCTGGTCGACGACGCCGTGGCCAAAGGCGCGACGCTGGTCTGTGGTGGGCGGATTCCGCCGCAGCACAACGTGGGCTGGTTCTATGAGCCGACCATCCTCACCGGCGTGACCGCTGACATGGCGATTCTCCAGGAAGAGTGTTTCGGCCCCGTCGCGGCGATCTGTCGTGTCAGCGATTTCGACGAAGCGGTGCGACTGGCCAATGATTCGCCGTTCGGTTTGGGTGCGTCGCTGTTTTCCACCGACCTTGCCGAGGCCATGGAAGCCGCCGAGCGTCTTGAAGCCGGAATGGTCTGGGTCAACAACCCGCTGATCGACAACGACGCGCTGCCGTTTGGCGGCTGGAAGATGTCCGGCCTGGGACGCGAACTCGGACGTCAGGGCCTTGAAGCGTTCCGGCGCTCGAAAATGGTCATCATCGATCACCAGCCGAAGATTCAGGACTGGTGGTATCCGTATGCCGACGACGTGTTCTATCGCGATCAGGCTTGACTCATTGGGAGGGTCGCAATGAGCGACAACATTTCCTGGCCGACCCTGGCGGTGATTCTCGCCGCCGGGCAGGGCACCCGCATGCGTTCGCAGCTGCCGAAAGTCATGCATCCGGTGGGCAACCGGCCGTTGCTCGGCCATGTACTGGCGGCGGTCGAGGCGGCGGATATCGATCAATGCGCGGTGGTGTTGGGCGCAGGCAGTCGGGCGGTTGCCGATTACTTGAAACAGGCAGCGCCGACTGCGCGAACGTTTACCCAGCAAGAGCAGTTGGGAACGGCCCATGCGTTGCTTGCCGCCCGGCCCGCATTGCAGGCCCATGAGCAGGGTTGCGTGCTGGTGCTGTTCGGCGATTCGCCATTGATCAGCGCGCAAACCTTGTTGCAATTACGTCAGGCGCTGATCGACGGTGCCGCCGTGGCGGTCGCGGGATTTCACACCGCACAGCCGGGGCCTTACGGACGATTGCTGGTGGAAGAGGGCCGCTTGCTGGCCATTCGCGAAGCCAGGGACGCCAGCCCGAAAGAGCTTCAGGTCAACTTCTGCAATGGCGGCGTCATGGGTTTGCGTGCCGACACCTGCCTGTGGCTGCTGGACCGGATCGGCAACCAGAACGCACAAGGCGAGTTTTATCTCACCGATGCAGTGGCGGTGGCCAACAGCGCCGGTCTGCCGGTCACGGCGGTGGAGGTGGATGAAGACGACGTGCTCGGGGTCAATGACCGCGAGCAATTGCATGCCGCCGAACAACTTTTTCAGCAGCGCCGACGACGTTCAGTCATGCAGTCTGGTGTCAGCCTGGTGGCGGCGGAGACGGTGTTTTTCAGTGCCGATACGCAACTGGCCACGGACGTGCACATCGAGCCTTGCGTGGTGTTCGGGCCGGGGGTGAGCGTGGGCAGCGGGGTGCGGGTGGATGCGTTCAGTCGCCTGGAAAATGTTCGGCTGGAGCAGCCGGTGAATGAAGGAGTGTGTCATGCGTGACTATCAACGGCTGTACATCGGCGGCGAGTGGATCGCGCCAGTGCAGCGTGGTGTTTTTGAAACGTTTGACCCCAGCGATGAATCGGTGCTGGCACAGGTCGCGGCCGCCACGGCGGAAGACATCGACCTGGCCGTCGCCGCCGCGCGCAAGGCGTTCGACGAAGGTGACTGGCCGCGCTGGACGGGTGCGCAGCGAGCGCAGGTTCTGCGGCGAATCGCTGACGGTATTCGTGCGCGTCAGGGCGAACTGGCCGCCATCGAAGTGCGCGACAACGGCAAGCCGCTGCCGGAAGCGCTGTGGGACATCGCCGACACCGCGGGTTGTTTCGATTTCTATGCCGGGCTCGCCGAAGGCTCGGACCCACACAGCGAGCAGTCGATCAGCGTACCCGATGAACGCTTCAATTCCTCGGTGATCAAGGAACCGGTCGGCGTGGTCGCCGCGATCATTCCCTGGAATTTTCCGATGCTGATGGCGTCGTGGAAAGTCGCACCGGCGCTGGCGGCGGGCTGCACGGTCGTGCTCAAACCGTCGGAACTGACGCCGCTGACCGCCCTTGAATTGGCAACTATTGCCGATCAGGCTGGCTTGCCGGCGGGGGTGTTGAACGTCGTCAGCGGACTGGGGCGTGAGGCCGGCGCGCCGCTGGCCGAGCACCCGGACGTCGACAAAATCGCCTTCACCGGCAGCGTGCCGACCGGGCGCAAGATCATGCAAGCGGCGGCGGCCGAGATCAAAAACATCAGCCTGGAGCTGGGCGGCAAGTCGCCGTTCGTGATCTTCGCCGACAGTGACCTCGATGCCGCGGTGGAGTGGATTCTGTTCGGGATTTTCTGGAACCAGGGCCAGGTCTGTTCGGCCACGTCGCGAGTGTTGGTGGAGCGCGCGTTGTATCCGGCACTGTTGGGGCGATTGATCGAAGCCACCGAGCAAATTCGTATCGGCCAAGGCTTTACCGAGGGTGTGAAACTCGGGCCGCTGGTCAGTCAGGGGCAACTGGACAAGGTGCTCGACGCCATTGCCGCCGGTCAGCAAGAGGGTGCGCGACTGGTGTCCGGCGGCACACGTCCGGCCCATCTGCAGAAAGGTTATTACCTGACCCCGGCGATCTTCGCCGATGTGCCGGAGCACAGTTCGGTGTGGCGCGAGGAGATCTTCGGCCCGGTGGTCTGCCTGCGGGCCTTCGACACAGAAGCCGAAGCGATTCGCCTGGCCAACGATTCACCATTCGGTCTGGCGGCCGCGGTCATGTCCCGCGATATCCCGCGTTGCGAACGAGTGGCCCGACGCTTTCGCGCCGGGATCGTCTGGGTCAACTGCTCGCAACCGACTTTTGTCGAGGCCCCTTGGGGCGGTTACAAGCAGAGCGGTATCGGGCGTGAGCTGGGTGAGTGGGGCTACAACAATTACCTCGAGACCAAGCAAATCACTCGATACAACGGCGGACCCTGGGGGAGGTATTTGAGCTGAGACGGCTCAGGGCAGATAGCCACCAGTGTGGACGAGGTGGTTGTCCTGGCCGGCAACGATGAGATGCATGGGCACATGGGGTTGCTCATCCACTGAAGTGACCTCAAACCCACCCACCACCAGCGGCTGTCGCTCACACATTTCGGTCGACTCTCCCGCCAGTTTTTTCGCCATTTTCGCGTGGTTCGCTGCGATTTCATTGAGAGTTGACACGTTACATCTCCGGGTACCGGACCCAGCGTATTGCTGGTGCCCATAAATATTGATTGATTGGCCGCCACGTCAGAATTCCGTCGTTCCGGGGCGGCTACGGCCAGCGTTTGCAAAGCCTGCGCCAGAGGTCGTTACAATTTCTTGACGGGCGTTTTCAGGCGACGAATGGTGGTCCTTTGCCTGTTATGAATCGGGCGTAAATTGGCAGGGCTACTTCATCAAAAGGAGCCGCACTATGACTGCCGACCGAACGACCGCACAGGCGTCCGCGGACAAAGCTGTCTGGGATCAATATTTCTGCGCTGCGCTGATTGCGGAAAGCAATCTGACGGCGCCGGTTGTAGGAGGGGCCACTCATGAGGACAGGCAGAATCTGTTGATTGAAAGAGCCAAGGCGCTCGCTGACAAAATGATGGAAACCCGCCAGTAAATGAAAAAGCCTGACCTGTTGGGGTTGGGCTTTTTCATGGGCGTCCAGGCTCGGCTATGTCGGGCTGTCGAGTTGATCCAGCGCCCGGTTCACATTGAGTTCGCCGAGCATGATCACTTGGGCAATGCCCAGCAGGGTATTGCGACTCGGCCCGTGCGTACGGTCCGCCAGATCCATGGTCATGACATGGGCCGAGGCCAGTGATTCGCAAGCGTGTCCCAAAAGGTCTTCGGTGTTGATGTGTGGATCGAGGGTGTACATCGTGCTTGGTGTTCGTGGGGTGGCGTGGATGTCGGCGACGGAGGGGGCAGCTTCCGGTGGGTTGGGTGTTGGTTTGATCATTGATGAAACTCCCGGGATGTAAATGAGGAACCATCACCCCTCGCTACCAAACGATGGGTGGCAGCCATACGCAGGTTGGTAGACCGGTCCAGGAACCCGGCGCGTCCGAAGACGCCCCGCGCATGGCCACCATAAAGGAGCAGAGATGAAGCAGCTCTGCAAAAGGTGGCGCAATGCGCCTGGACAATCCGGGCTACCAAACCCGATCACTGATTTTCAGCGACCGACCAACGATAGAACCCGGGCCCAAGGCGCACAAGCCGGCGGATTCTGGCGTACCCGTAGGCAATGACGCAAGGCGCTGTAGCTTTCGCGAAGTAACCGGTGAGGCTTTTAAACACGGGCATGTTTAACAGATCGAATCGATATCCAGCGTGTGCGGTGTTGCAGGACTTGCGGCTGCGCACCTTCATGCTCGATTCGGTCAGCAACCACAGGTCGTTCCATTCTTCGTCCGGATGTTCGGACAGCGGCAGCAAATGTCCGGAGAGCAGCATCGGTTGATCGCTTCTGCCTCGCGCCACCCGACACTTGGCGCCGTGACGTTCCTGTTCGCGTCGACTCAACAGCTTGCCGCGATCTCTCTGGGTAAAACGACCGGGTACTGGTCACTCTGTAACGGGTCAGGCCATTATCGAGAGTGCCTTTGACCACGCCATGAATTTGGCCGTGATTGATGTCAGACGGTTCCTGAACTGGCGTTACCTATCTGACAGACTTGCCTGCGAAGGGAGCTTTGAGAGGGCCATCGCCGGCAAGCCGGCTCCCACAGGTTTCGTGTAAGTCTCAGGACTCATATTTCTAAAAGGTATAAATAGATAATTATATATTCCTTTTAATGTTTTTCCGTGAGGTGCACTTTGAACGCCTGCCCATCCGTTCGGATGCGTTCGACTTCACACAGGAAGCTTCAACATGACCATCAAAGCGATCAACGTCCGCAACCAGTTCAAGGGCGTCATCAAGGAAATCGTCGAAGGCGAAGTGGTCTCGGAAATCGATGTGCAAACCGCCTCCGGGATCGTCACTTCGGTGATCACGACGCGGTCGGTTCGAGACCTTGAATTGAAGGTGGGAAGCGAGGTGATCGCTTTCGTCAAATCCACCGAAGTCTCGATCGCGAAGCTCTGAATCGACCTTCAGGAAAAGGACAAGCCCAGCCCCGCGCGCGTCGCGGCGTTGGTGCTGATCAGGTTCGACGCCAGGCACGCCTGACGCCAGGGAATGTTCGCGCGTTCGCTGCGATACTATGAGGACTCAATGTACGGCTCAGTTATCAGAGCAGCGCCGAATCATCGGCCACTGGAAAGAACCGAATCATGCAAGACCGCACCTATCAATTGCTGGAAGTCGCCAACGGCAAACCGATCAAGCTCTGGACCGAAGGCGTTCCGGTAGAAAACGAAGCCAGGCAGCAGCTGATCAACACCGCGAAGATGCCGTTCATCTTCAAACACCTGGCGGTGATGCCTGACGTGCACCTGGGCAAGGGCTCGACCATCGGCAGTGTGATTCCTACCGTGGGCGCGATCATCCCTGCCGCCGTCGGGGTAGATATTGGCTGCGGCATGATCGCCGCGCGCACGTCGCTGACCGCCGCTGATCTGCCGGACAACCTGCATGGTTTGCGGTGCGCGATCGAGAAAGCGGTACCCCATGGCCGCACCGTTGGTCGTGGCGTCCGGGACACGGGGGCCTGGGACAGCGTTCCCAAACAGGCCGATCATGCCTGGGCTGCCTTGAACCCACGGTTCAAGGCGATCACCGACAAGTACCCGAAACTCGCCAGCACCAACAATCGCGCGCACCTGGGCACGTTGGGCAGCGGTAACCACTTCATCGAGGTGTGCCTGGATGAAGCCAACCGGGTCTGGTTCATGTTGCACAGCGGTTCACGCGGGGTTGGCAACGCCATTGGCAACCTGTTCATTCAACTGGCTCAGGCCGATATGCGCCAACACATCGCCAATTTGCCGGACCGTGACCTGGCGTACTTCGAAGAAGGCAGCCGGCATTTTGCTGATTACGTTGAAGCCGTCGGCTGGGCCCAGGATTTCGCCAGGCAGAACCGTGCGCTGATGATGCAATCGGTGATTCAGGCGACACGGAAAGTGATCAGCAAGCCGTTCGACGTCGCCCTGGAGGCGGTGAACTGCCACCACAACTACGTGCAGAAAGAGCGGCATTTTGGTCAGGAGATTCTGGTCACCCGCAAAGGCGCGGTGTCGGCGCAGAAGGGTGAGCTGGGGATCATTCCAGGATCGATGGGCGCGAAAAGTTTCATCGTTCGCGGGCTCGGCAACGAGCAATCGTTCTGCTCCTGTAGCCACGGCGCTGGCCGCACCATGAGCCGCACCAAAGCGAAAAGCCTGTTCACCGTCGAAGATCAGATCCGCGCCACCGCCCACGTCGAGTGCCGCAAGGATGCGGCGGTGATCGATGAAATACCGATGGCCTACAAAGACATCGACCACGTGATGCACGCCCAGCGCGAGCTGGTGGAAGTGCTGCATACCCTGCGTCAGGTGGTTTGCGTGAAGGGATAGGCACAGCCGCTACCCAGAACGCCCAACTTTTTCAGGTTGGGCGTTTGCTTGCCTGAACAGTCACTGATCCTTTTCGCAATTGACCATCCACGACACGCCAAACCGGTCGACCAGCATGCCGAAACGCGCGGCCCAGAAGGTCGCTTCCAGGGGCATTTGCACGCTGCCGTCTTCGGCCAATGCGTTGAAGACGCGTTCCGCCTCGGCAATGCTGTCGACGTTCAGCGAGACCGAACAACCGGCCATGTCATCCGTGGGGCGATCAGGTGTGGTATCCGATCCCATGATCGCCTGGTCGCCCACCGACAGGCGGGTATGAATGATCAGGTTGTGCAGGTCTGGCGGAAAGTGCTCGCGCGCCGGGCTTTCACCGAAGGTCATCATCATTTCGATCTGGCCTTGCAGGGCTTGGGCATAAAAGGTGAACGCGGCTTTACAGTCGCCGTTGAAGATGAGGTAGGGATTGATTTTCATGTTTTACTCCCGGTGATAAAGGAGACAGAGGGAGGCGCTATTCACCTGCGGCTCTGCAATGGTTGGGCTCCATCAGCAAAGCGTTAGAGGTGGTAATTCGCAACATTCGTTTAGATGTTTTTCCTATTGGGCCGACGCGGCTTATGGCTTTGCGCAACTGCGCTTTCAGGCCACTGCGCGTGGCAGCGAGGGGCGCAGTAAACGTTCAATGGCTCCACCCACGAGATTTTCCAGCATCTCGACCCGCTCATGTTCTTCCAGCGCCTGGTGCGCCAGCCAGCTCGGCGCACTGTTGAGCAGATTGGCGATGGCATGTGCGGCGGCGCGTTGTGCCTGTTCGCTGAGGCGGGGTCTGGTGCCGAGCATCAGCAGCAATTTGCGTTCGTATTGTTCGCGTAACTGCCGAACGCGTGCCTGCTGCTCATCATTCAGGCAACCGCTGTCGCGTTCCGCCAGGCGGAAATGCCAGGGCATTTCCTGATGCAGATTCAGGTGTGCGCGGATCAGGTTTTGCAGTTTGTCGCGTTTCGCTGCAGTTTTTTGATCGATACGCCCAAGCGTCGATAGCAGTTCTTCATAGAACTCTTCGATCAGGTCGAGCAGCAAGTGCTGCTTGCTGGGGTAGTGGTGATACAACGAGCCCGGGGAGAGCCCCAGGCACGTCGCGAGCTCACGCATGCCGACCTGGCCGAAACCCTTGCTGGCAAACAGCTCCAGCACCTTGTCCCGGTACTCGGCGAAACGTGAGCAACGCTCAGGCATAGGCATGGAAGCCGCGCCCCGTCTTGCGTCCCAAGTAGCCGGCGGCGACCATTTCCTTGAGCAGTGGCGCGGGGCGATATTTGCTGTCGTTGAAACCGTCGTAGAAAGCTTCGAGAATTGCCAGCACGGTGTCCAGGCCGATCAGGTCTGCCAGCGCCAGCGGGCCGATCGGCTGGTTGCAACCCAGTCGCATGCCGGCGTCGATGTCCTCGGCACTGGCCAGGCCTTCCTGGAACACCAGAATCGCTTCGTTGATCATTGGCACCAGAATCCGGTTGACCACAAAGCCCGGACGGTTGCCGGCGGTGATCGCGGTTTTGCCCAGGGTCGTGGCCATGTCCAGCGCCAGCGCGTGGGTTGCGTCGCTGGTTTGCAGGCCGCGAATGACTTCAATCAGGCCCATCACCGGCACCGGGTTGAAGAAGTGCAGGCCGATGAAACGCTCAGGCTGGCTGACGCTGGCGGCGAGCTGGGTGATGGACAGCGACGACGTGTTGGAGGCGATCACACACTCGGTGCTGACCTGCGCAGCGATCTGTTGCAGCACGCGCAGTTTCAGGTCGAGGTTTTCGGTGGCGGCTTCGATGACCAGTTGCGCGCTCTGCAAACTAGCGTAATCGGTGCTGGTGCGGATCTTGTCGAGGGCGGCGAGCTTTTGCTCCTGGGTCAGCGTGTCCTTGCTGACCTGCCTGTCGAGGTTTTTACCGACGGTCGCGATGGCTTTTTGCAAAGCGCTCTCGGAGATGTCGATCAAGGTCACATTGAAACCCGCCAGGGCACAGACTTGCGCGATGCCGTTGCCCATGGTGCCAGCGCCGATCACGCCAATGTTTTGCAGATTCATGTCGCACGTCCTTCCGGTCAAACCCTGCGATACCTTGGCCCAGGTAACGGCCGAAGGCGTACTATTGGCCGCGAGTCTAGAACCGGCGGGGCGGTTGTCCTATGCCGAAACTGTTCAATGGAGCTGGTGTTTTTTGCCATTCGGGTAATTGGGGAGCGAAGCGTTCAGATGCGGGAAAAGGACTCGGTAGCCGCCTACTTCGTGCAGGCGATGATCCATGGGCTGGGGGACGATCCGCAACGGCGACGGGCTGCGCTGGAACAGGCAGGTATCGATCCGGTGCTGATCGAACAGCCCGTGGCACGGGTGCCAGCCAGTGCGTTTGCCGCACTCTGGTTGATCCAGATCCGCGAGCTCGACGACGAGTTCTTCCGGCTCGACTCCCACGGCATGCCGCCGGGCAGCTTCGCCTTGATTTGCCGCGCCCTGATTCAGGAGCCCGATCTGCACAAAGCCCTGCGCCAGTGCCTGAACAACTTTTCGCTGTTCCTTCGCGATTTTCGCGGCACGCTGACGGTACGTGGCAAACGTGCGGTCATCAGCCTGGATACCTGCGCGCAAAACGATGATCTTGCGCGGTTGGGCGAAGAGACTTTTCTGGTGCTGATGATCAGCCTGCTGTGCTGGCTGGGCGGTCGGCGCATTCCCATCGATCGCGCAGATTTTCGTCATGAGCGCGTAGCCCTCAGCGATGACCGATTACTCTGGGGCCCCAATCTGACCTTCGGCACCGAACGCACCGAGATCGAATTCGCCAGCCACTACTTGCGCCTGCCGGTGGTTCAGGACCTCGCCTCGCTGAAAGTGTTTCTGCGCACCGCGCCACAATGGCTGGTGATCCGCTTCCGCAACCAGCATGGCCTGGCGTCGCAGGTTCATCAGCGTTTGCGCAACAGTCATTACAGCCAGTGGCCGACCTTGCAAGCCTTCGCCCTTGAACAACACCTCAGCCCCAGCACCTTTCGCCGCAAGCTGGAGCGCGAAGGGTGTTCGTATCAGGAGATCAAGGACGAAGTGCGACGCGGCGTGGCGTTTGAACAGTTGCGTCAGAGCAAGGCGAGCATTGGCGACATTGCCGAGCAACTGGGTTTTCAGGAACCGAGTGCGTTTCATCGGGCGTTCAAGAAGTGGACGGGGGAGAGTCCGGGGCGGTATCGGGCGCGGTTTCAGGAGCAAATGACGTCGGATCCGGATTGAGTTTTTGTCCAACTGTTCTTTGTTAAATGTAGGAGGATTTTCCGTTTGTAGTCCCGCTTGTAGTCCCGAAATCTCTTGTGACGACCGCACTTCAGCAGTGGATGACACGGGCTGTAGAGGTGCTGTATTTATTTGCCCCGGGTCGAACTTTTCAATGGATTGGAAATGGCATGGATGGCTTGGTCAAGGAAGTGATTCCGTTACTGCAGTATTTGCTCCCGGGGTTTTTGGCGGCCTGGATTTTTTACTCGCTCACGGCGTTCAAACGTCCGGATACCTTTGGACCGATCGTCCAGGCGCTGATTTTCACGTTTGTGATTCATTCACTGGTTGTCGGTTTGGGAGCGTTGCTGCTTTTAACGGGGGAACACGTTTTTTCAATTGGCGCCTGGGACAAGAAATCGGAGGCTTTATGGTCAGCGGTGATTGCGGTGGTGATGGGATTTCTTTCGTGCCACGTCGCGAACAGCGACAAGCTTCATGCGTTACTCAGGAAGCTGAAAGTCACCACAAAAAATTCGTTCCCCTGCGAGTGGTACAGTGCTTTTTTATCGAGACAGGGATTCGTAATACTGCATTTGACCGGAGGGAAACGTCTGTTTGGCTGGCCAAGCGAATGGCCATCGGAGCCTGCACGCGGACAGTTTGTTCTCGAGTTTCCTCGCTGGATTGATAACCACGACAATCCGTTGCCTGTCAGGGCCAAGGTTATTGTTATTGATGCTTCAAAAGTACAGTGGGTCGAATTCGCAAAAACAATAGGGTGATCAAATGACATGCAAAATGCCTACAGAAATGCCGCCTGAGCTGAGGCGGTTAATGGAGGAATGGGAAAATGGTGGTCCTCCTCCCCCCGGACTGGTGATTCCAACCGGTCCTCCACCTTCAAGAAGAGAGTTTCAGAGACCGCGCAAGCGCAGCAGATAAACATGCCTGCGAGCCTTTCCCGCGTCACCTCACTGCTCGACCAGGCCAGACGCGCCTTGCTCCTTGTCTGGGGAACCTCTCGCGGGTTGTTTCTGGGCCTGGTACTGGCCACCCTGATTGCCGGCGTGCTCCCGGCGCTGGCCGCCTGGCTGGGTCAACGCATCGTTGATGCCGTGGTATTCGCCATGCAGTTGCATGCACAGCAGGGCAGTGCGCCGTTATGGCCGGTCGTGCGTTACGTGCTGTTTGAAGCCGGCGTGCTTGCTTTGTTGTCCGGGACTCAGCGGGCGCTGTCGGTGCAGCAGTCGCTGTTGCGGGTGCAGCTGGGGCAGAAGGTCAACACGATGATTCTGGAGAAGGCCCAGACGTTGTCGTTGGTGCAGTTCGAAAATTCGGAGTTCTACGACAAGCTGGTTCGGGTGCGGCGCGAGGCGTCGACCCGGCCGTTGGCGCTGGTGATGAAGTCGCTGGGGCTGATCCAGAACCTGATCGTGCTGATCAGCTTCGGCGTGTTGCTGGTGCATTTTTCGCCGTGGGCGCTGGTGCTGTTGGTGGTTGGCGCACTGCCGGTTTTTTTTGCCGAAGCGCATTTCTCCGGTGACGCTTTCAGGCTGTTCACCCGCCGTGCGCCGGAGAGTCGGCAGCAGAACTACATCGAGACGCTGCTCTCCCACGAGGCCTACATCAAGGAGGTCAAGCTGTTCGGTTTCGCGCCGCTGCTGTTGAAGCGGTATCGCGAAACGTTCGCGCGACTCTACGCCGAGGACCGCCGGTTGACCTTGCGCCGGGATGGCTGGGGTTTTGTGCTGGGGTTGCTGGGCACGGGGGCGTTTTACCTGGCTTACGCGTGGGTGGTGGTCGACACCGTTCACGGCAGTATCACCCTCGGTCAGATGACCATGTACCTGGTGCTGTTCAAGCAGGGGCAGACCGCGGTGAGCAGCAGCTTGAGCGCCATCAGCGGTCTTTACGAGGATGGCCTGTACTTGTCGAGCCTTTATGAATACCTGGCTGAACCCGTCGTCGCGGATACCGGACATCTCACCGAGGGCGCGTTGCCCGGCGATGGTTTGCGGTTCGAGAACGTCGGGTTCCGCTATCCGGGCGCGAGCCGCGCGGCGCTTGAGGGCATCGATCTGCATCTCGTGCCGGGGCACAGCGTGGCGCTGGTGGGGGAAAACGGTTCAGGCAAGACCACGCTGATCAAGTTGCTGACCCGTCTGTACCGTCCCGATCAGGGCCGCATTCTATTGGACGGCAGCGATTTGCAGGCGTGGGAAGAAGGCGCACTGCGTCGACGTATTGGCGTGATTTTTCAGGATTACATCCGTTACCAGTTCTCCGTGGGCGAGAACATTGGCGTCGGTGACACCCTGGCATTCAACGATGAACAACGTTGGCAGGCCGCCGCCGCCGAGGGCATGGCTGCACCTTTCATCGAGCGTCTGGATCGCGGCTATGCCACGCAATTGGGTCGCTGGTTTGCCGGCGGGCAGGAGCTGTCCGGCGGGCAATGGCAGAAGATCGCCTTGTCCCGCGCTTACATGCGCCGTGATGCCGACATACTGATTCTGGATGAGCCGACTTCAGCCCTCGACCCGGCGGCGGAAGCAGCGGTGTTCGAACATTTCAGCGAGCACACCGAAGGTCGCATGACGTTGTTGATTTCCCACCGGTTTTCCAGCGTGCGCAATGCCGACCATATCATCGTGCTGGATCAGGGCGCGATCCTTGAGCGCGGCGACCATGACAGTCTGGTGGCGGCGGGCGGGCGGTACGCGCAGTTGTTCAATCTGCAGGCGCAAGGTTATCGATAGCCGTCAGGAATCCTGAGGGCCGCGCGTCAGCGCCGGCCCGGCCATCTGCGGCGGTTTTGCCTTCATCAAACCTTCAAGTGCCTGTCGATACTGGGTGCCGCCCAGGCTCATGCTGTTGTTGTGCGTACCACCCGGCACCAGCAGCAGGCTTTTGGGTTCACTGGCGGCATTGAACAACTGCTGGCTGAATCGCGAGGGCATGAATGCGTCGGCCAGACCATGGACCACCAGCAGCGGCATTTCGATGTCGACAATCTTGTCGATGGAATCGAATTTCTGCGACAGCAACCAGCGCACTGGTAGCCATTTCACCGGCAGGTTGCTTTCGGCCACCTGTGCCACGGCATCGCCCAGCGACGTGAAGGTGGACTCGATCACCAGGCCGCGCACCGGGACGGCAACGTGGTCTTTTTTTGCCTGTGCGGCCAGGTCAGCCGCCAGGTCGATGGCCACGGCGCCGCCGAGGGAGTGGCCATAGATCAGGCGCTTGCTGGCGTCGGGCTGCATCGTCTTGAAACGTTCCCAGGCGGCTCGGGCGTCTTCATAGACGCTGGCTTCCGACGGCAGATCTCCTTTGCTCTGACCAAAACCACGGTAGTCGATGGCCAGCACTGAGTAACCCATGGCGCGCAATTGCTCGATGCGGAATGCCTGACCTGTCAGGTTCCAGCGCACGCCATGCAAATAGAGGATCGACGGTGCATCACGACGCGCGGCAGGCCACCACCAGGCATGCAGGTTCTGCCCACCTTTGAAGCTCGCGGACTTGATGTCGAACTCCTGAACATCCTTCGGCAAGCCCCGATACCAGCCGGCGGTGCCTGGCTCGATACGAAACAACAGCTCGCGCTCGGTGTGTTCAAGCACCCCGCAACTCACCGGCAGACCGACGACCAGCGCGGCCATGCACAGCAATGGCAGCCAGCGTCGGCGCAGTCGTGTGAGCAGGGAGGAGGGCATGGCTCGGTCTACCGGTAAATAAAACTGAAGTTCGGTTTTTAACAGAAGCGCAGCGGGGGCGGGAATAATTTCGACAGTCGTTCACGGCCCCCTGTGGCAGATCAATCCACCCGCAACACAATCTTGCCAATGTGATCGCCACCTTCCATCCGTGCATGAGCCAGCGCCGCATCGACCAACGGAAAAACCTTGTCGATCATCGGCAGACAACGCCCGGCAGCCAGTACCGGCCACACATACTCGCGCAGTTGCTCGGCGATCGAGGCTTTTTCTTCGCGGGTTCGTGAGCGCATCAGTGAACCGGTGATCGTCGCGCGTTTGCCCATGATCGCCATCAAGTCGACGTCTTTGGCGTGGGCGCCGCCGAGAAAGCCCAGCATCACCAGTCGACCCTCCATACCCAGGGCCGAGATGTTCGAGTTGAGGTACGAGCCGCCCATGATGTCGAGGATCACATTGACGCCCTTGCCGGCGGTTTTTTCCTGAATCACCTGGACGAAGTCCTGATCGCGGTAGTTGATCGCCTCCGCGCCCAACGTGCGGATCGCCGCGCACTTTTCCTCACTGCCGGCCGTGGCGAATGCCTTGACGCCGAACTCGCGACACAACATCAAGGCGGTCGTGCCGATGCCGCTGGTGCCGCCGTGAATCAATGCGCGCTGGCCTTTGCTGGCGCCACCCATGTCGAACAGATTTGCCCACACCGTGAAGAACGTCTCCGGGACCGCCGCCGCTTGCACCCAATCCATGCCTTGAGGAATCGGCAGTGTCTGGCTGGCCGGTGCAACGCAGTATTGTGCGTAGCCGCCGCCGTTGGTCAGTGCGCAGACGTTGTCGCCGACGATGAATTCGCTCACGTCCTTGCCGACTGCGACCACTTCGCCGGCCACTTCCAGCCCAGGGATCGGGCTCATGCCGGGCTTCATCGGGTACTTGCCGGCCCGTTGAATCACGTCGGGACGATTGACCCCGGCGGCGTGCACGCGAATCAGCACTTCGCCGACACCAGCGGCAGGCACCGGCTCCTGGCGCGGCTTCAATACCTCGGGGCCGCCGGGTTCGGTGATTTCAATCAGGGTCATGGTAGAAGGCAGATTCATGGGAGCGTCCTGTCTGGAAGGTGTTCAGTAAGTGGGACCACATCAAGGTGTCAGTGACTCAGTTCAATGCCGGTTGCATCCGATCGTGGCGGTTCAGCAGGCGCATGGCCGGTTCCAGCAGCAGTGCCACGACGATGGCTCCCGCCGCGATGATGAACAACAACCCGTGATGACCGCCGCTGGCATTGAACAGTGCCGAATAGGCAAACCCGGCGATCGCCTGGAATGTGGCGAACGACACCGTGGCGCGGCTCCAGGCAATCTGTTGCTGGTGATGCCGGGGGATCAGTTCGTGAACCCGGGCCAGCGCCAGCGGTACGATGCCCGGCGGGAAGGAGCCGAGGATCACTGCCAGCAAGGCCAGCGCGGTAAACGAGCTGGAAATCGACAGCAACCCCACGGCAAGCGCCTGTACCACCAGCACCAGGCGAATGCTCAACCGTGCGCCCAGTTTGTCGGCGAGAAAACCGTAGCTCACCGGCCCGATGATCGCGCCGACACCGTACATCACCCAGATCAGCGCGCCAACGTGCGACCCGGCACCGAGCCCGCGAGCAACGTAATCCACCAGAAACACCATGGCAGGCACAAGCCCGGCCGCCATGAACGCGTACTGGGCAAACAACAGATACACCCGAGGATCGGTCGGCACACTGGATTCATCACCAGAGGTCGCGACGGTTGCAGCGGGCGCGGCTGACGGCCAGCCGAACCAGCTGGCGGCGGTCAGCACCAGCGCCAGCAAACCCAGGCCGAACCAGGTGTTCTGCAAACCCAGGCTCAGCAGCGGCGGAACGATGGTGCCCGAACCGGCAATGCCCAAACCGATGCCCAGAAAAATCGCACCGCTGGCCAAGCCTCGGCGGGCGACCGGCACATGGGGCAGCACGGTCGCGGCGACCAGCACCATGATCGCGCCGCCGGCGATGCCCGACAGCAGGCGCCAGCCGAAGAACCAGCTCACCGACAACGGAAAGCCACAGGCGAAAAACGACAGCGTCACCGCCAGCATCATCAGGCGCAGTGCGGTTTTGTTGGAGGTGCGGCGGGCCAGCGGATGGCCGATCAGCGCACCGATCAGGTAGCCAACCAGGTTGGCGGCACCCAGATACACCACGTCGCTGGCGGAAAACCAGTGCGCCTGGATCAACGAAGGAATCAACGGCGTGTAGGCAAACCGCGCCAGACCGATGCTGACCAGGCTGGCGCAGAGACCGGCGAGGATCGGCAGCCAGATCGCGCTGCGCGGGGTGGTTGAGGTACTGAGCATGGGGGCTGTCCTGTAGGTTTATCACTGGTGCCCAGCTTACCCAGATTTACTGATTCAATAACGCAGCGAGTTTGCGCTATCGTGATGCATATATGCATCAATGGAGAGCCGTATGAATTGGGATGACGCACGGGTATTTCTCGCGGTTTGCCGGGAATCGACGCTGCGCGGTGCCGCGCGGGTGCTAGGTGTCGATCAGGCCACCGTCGGCCGACGAATCACGGCGCTGGAAAAATCCTTGAGTGCGACGCTGTTTCTGCGCACGTCCGAGGGGTACGCGATGACCGCCGTGGGCGAAGCCGCATTGAAAGCCGTGGAAAAAATGGAGCATTCCGCACTGGAACTGCAGCGACAGATTCAAGGGCTTGATGATCGACTGACAGGCACCGTTCGGGTCAGTACCACCGACTCCATGGCCATCGACTTCCTGATCCCGGCCATTGCCCGCTTGCATGCGCAACACCCCGACGTGCGAGTGCAACTGGACGCCTCAACACAAATTATCAGCCTGTCGAAACGCGAAGCCGACATCGCGGTGCGTAATACCCGGCCGGACAACCCGGACCTGATCGCCCGGCGCATTGCGCGTTGGCCGGTGGGGCTGTTTGCGTCCAGAGATTATGTTGACGCCCACGGCGTGCCGGCGCCGGGTTCAGCGTTCGAGGGACATGATCTGGTGGTGTATCAACCGTATTTGCAGGGCCACAAGGACATGACGCTGGTCTCGGAACCGTTGGGGCGCGGGCGCATCGTCTCGAGTCTGAGTTCAGGCCTGCTGGTGCGCCGAGCCATTGCTGCCGGACTCGGTCTGGGGGAAATTCCGGTGTACATGGGGGAGAGGGACGGACTGGTGAGGCTGTGGCCGGAGCGCACGCGACCGGTGCCGTATGACGTGTGGCTGGTGACGCACGCCGATTTGCGGCATACCGCCCGGGTTCGTGTGGTTATCGATGAGATTGTTGCGGTGTTTTCGGGGACGGGTGAGTAAAGCCTGAAAGATCGCAGCCTCGCTTCACTCGACAGCTCCTACAGGGATTGGTATGTAGGAGCTGTCGAGCGGAGCGAGGCTGCGATCCCCGGCGTTATGGCATTTCCGGCAATTCCTGAGGACGCAGGTCAAACACCAACACTTCGGCATCGACGCCATTGCTCAAGCTCAGCAATTGTTCATCCCGAACCCGCACGCCATCACCTTCCTGCAATGCCATGCCGTTGAGCTCGACACTGCCGCGAGCCACATGCACATAGGCATAGCGATTGGCGGCCAGTTCCAGGGTGGCGGATTCCTTGCCGTCGATCAGCCCGGCATACACCCGTGCATCCTGGCGCACCTTCAGTGAACCGTTTTTCCCCTCGGGGGAAATGATCAGCTGCAGGCGGCCGCGTTTTTTCTGCGTGCTGAAATGCTCTTGCTGATAACGCGGTTTGGCGCCGCTGACGTCCGGCACAATCCAGATTTGCAGGAAGTGCACGCCACGGGTGGCCGAGTGGTTGTACTCGCTGTGCGCCACGCCGCTGCCAGCACTCATCAATTGCACGTCACCGGGGCGGATCACCGAACCGGTGCCCAGGGTGTCCTTGTGTTCCAGGCCACCTTCGAGCACATAGGAGAAAATCTCCATGTCGCGGTGCGGGTGCTGGCCAAAGCCTTTGCCGGCGGCGACGCGGTCATCGTTGATCACCAACAGGTCGGAAAAACCTTGCTCTTTCGGGTTGCGGTAGTTGGCGAAAGAGAAGGTATGGAACGACTTCAACCAACCGTGATTGGCCGCGCCGCGATCGGAAGCTTTACGAAGGGTCAGCATGATGAAATCTCCTGTTGGGACGTTGATTCGTCCGAGTGAGGAGAAGGTTAATGTTTATCGGTTGGTGCAATAAGTAGATGGAAATTGAAATACTGTCTCTATCAAGTTGACAATATAGGTGGGCTGTTAATGTCTCACTTGGCGATAATGCACAGCATGTCCAGATGCCGAGCACGTAAACTTGTGGGAGCGGGTTTGCTCGCGAAAGCGGTGTGTCAGTCACCAACGGTGTTGAATGTGACGCCGCCTTCGCGAGCAAGCCCGCTCTCACAGGGCGGGTGTTCGGCAGGCAGATCTTCTTATGACTTCAGTGATGTGTAACCCATGAAAACCGTAGCAATGGTGCTGTTCCCCGACTTCCTCCTGCTCGACATGGCGGGGCCCATGGAAGTGTTTTCCATCGCCAATCGCTACCTCGATCCGGCGCAGCGCTATGAGCTGACGACCATCGGCACGGAACACGGGGCATTGCGTGCATCAAACGGCGTCAACGTTCACCCCGACGTCCACATTGATCACGCGGATCAAGCCTATGACCTGTTGCTGGTGCCCGGTGGTCCCGGTGCCTACAACGAAAAGCACCCGCCGTTACTCGACTGGCTGCAACGCGCCGTCAGCCGCGCAGGCGGCTATGGCTCGATTTGCACCGGCGCGTTTGTGCTTGGGCACGCCGGTCTGCTCGACGGTTATCGCGTCACCACCCACTGGCATTACACCGAACGGCTGATCAAGGGTTTCCCGAAGGCGACGGTGGAGACCGACCGGATTTACGTGCAGGACCGCAACCTCATCACTTCCGGCGGCGTCACGGCCGGTATCGACCTCGCGTTGGCAGTCGTCGCCGAAGACCACGGCAAGAAAGTCGCCCAGGACGTGGCCAAGGTGTTGCTGGTGGTGATGAAACGCCAGGGCGGCCAGGCGCAGTTCAGTCCGTTGATGGCCGCTGTTTCGCCCCATGAAACGCCGGTGACCCGCGTGCAGAACTATGTGCTTGAGCATCTGGATGAGGCGTTCAGCATCGAACGCATGGCGGGCCTGGCCACCATGAGTCCCCGTCATTTCGCCAGGGTCTTCGCCCGGGAAGTGAACATGACCCCGATGGAATTTCTGCAAAGCGCGCGCATCGACTGCGCCAGAAATCTCCTGGAGACCACGGACTTGCCGCTCAAGACCGTGGCGTTCAAAAGTGGCTTCGGCAGTGTGCGGCACATGCGGTTTTTGTTCAGTGAAAAGCTTGGGTTGACGCCGACCCTGTATCGGGAACAGTCGAGTTAGAGCCCTCTTGTCCGTTTTGCGCACCGTGATGGCCGTGACGCTCCCATCATCGCAGTTGTACCGTCACCGAGGCCTGCCAAGATACCGTTGAACTCTTTGCAATGGAGGTGCGGGAGCCTGGCGCGCGATGGATGTGCAGTCCTTCGAGCCACCCCGGGTTTGCGCACGTGGACGTGCATGAACAGCATGACAAGTTTGAACAGCGACGCGGTGCTGCAATTCGGCCCCTACGCATTCCACCTGCGGCAACGGTTGATCCTGGACGGCGACCGTCCGCTGCGCATGGGCGGGCGAGCCCTGGATATTCTGCAGGTGCTGGTCCAGCGTGCAGGCACCGTCGTCAGCAAGGAAGAACTGATCGCCCTCGTCTGGCCGACTTCGGTGGTCGAGGACATCAACCTGCGCGTGCACATCGCGGCGCTGCGTCGTGCCTTGGGCGATGGGCCGGACGGGCAGGGCTATATCGTCAACATTCCCCAGCATGGCTACCGCTTTATCGCGGTGGTGCAGCGCGTGCCTGCCTGTTCTCTGGCGTCGATCGAGACCGTTCAGAAACCTCAGCACAACCTGACTGCGCGGCTGACACCAGTGACTGGCCGCGACTCGATTGTGGGCAGCCTGGTCCGGCAGTTGCCGGTTCGGCGCCTCATGACCCTGGTCGGTCCTGCCGGCATCGGCAAGACCACCGTGGCGTTGCGTGTGGCCGAATTGCTTTTGCAGCACTATCAGGATGGCGTCTGGCTGGTCGATCTCGCGGTAATCGATGATCCCGCCAGTGTGGTCGATCAGGTGACCCGGGCGCTTGAACTGGAGGTCGGGACGACACTCGATTCGTTGCAGCAACGCCATGCCTTGCTGGTGCTGGACAATTGCGAGCACCTGCACGAACGCTGCCGCACGTTGGTCGAGGACCTGCTGCAATTCGCACCGCGGCTGTCGATCCTGGTCACCAGTCGAGAGCCGCTCAATGCGCTGGGGGAATCGGTCCAGCGCTTGCCGCCACTGGCGGTGCCACCGGCGTCGGCATTGCACAGTGTGGCCGAGGCCATGGGCTACTCGGCGGTGCAGCTGTTCGTCAGTCGCGCCCGCGCCCGTCAGCAAGGGTTTGCCCTGCGTGAACAGGACCTCAAGGCCGTCGGTGAAATCTGTCGCCGCCTCGATGGATTACCGTTGGCCATCGAGCTGGCGGCCGCGCAAATCGACGCGTTGGCGCTGGTGGGGGTGCAAGCTCAACTCGACAACTGTTTTCAGCTGCTGAGCCACGGCCGGCGCACCGCCGTGCCGCGCCATCAAACCCTGAAAGCGGCGCTGGACTGGAGCTATGAACAGCTGTGTCCGCTGGAGCAAACGGTGTTGCAGCGTCTGGCGGTATTCAAAATGGCCTTTACACTGGACGCGGCGATTGGCGTGCTCGGTTGCGCGGCGTTATTGCCCGGCCGGCTGGTTGAAGTGGTAGAAAGTCTGGCGCTCAAATCGCTGCTGTCGCTTGAGAAGGGCGGTGGATTGAGTCGATACCGCTTCCTCAACACCACGCGTGCCTACGCCCTCGAAAAACTTGAACACAGTGGTGAGCTGCGTGCCTTTGAAATGCGTTACGCCCGCTATATCAGCCGGACGCGCTGGACATCAAGCGGGCAGGTGGCGCTGCAACTCGTCGAGTAACCGGCGCACCTTGGTCAGGTCCGGTGTGGCAAAACCCTCGGTGAACCGATGGTAGATCGGCGCCAGCAGTGCATGGGCTTGCCGGTGCCGGCCCTGTCGTTGCCAAAGCTGTGCCAGTGAAGTGGCACTACGCAGTTCCCAGGCAAGGGCGCCTTGATGTCTTGCCACGTTCAAGGCCCGAATCAGCACGGCTTCGGCCGCATCGGTGTTCAACGGGCAATTTTGCGCCAGCAGCGCATCAGCCCTGGCGCGCAGGATTTCCGCCGTGCTCCAGCCGGCTGTGCCGGTGTCCGCCCGTTGCAACAAGGCGTCATCGACGAAGCCGGTGTCCAGCGTGACCATGATGTCCTTGATCAGCCCCTCACCCGGCAGAAGGGATGAGCGAACCTGGGTGTGGTCGATCACCTGCGCGTAGTGCAAGGCCCAGGTGTAGAACAGCAGCACCGAGTGTTTTTGCGCTTGTTCCAGCAACAAGCGCAAGAGTTCGCGAGCGGTACGGGTGTCACCGTTATAGTGAGCGATCAGGCAACTGGCCAGTGCCAGGGTGTAGCAGATGGAGGTGCCGTGGTTGATCTGCAGCGCAATGTCCAGTGCCTGTCGGGCAGTGCGCCACGCCTGTTCCGGTTGACCTTGCATCCAGAGGATGCGCGCCAGAATGGTCAGGGCGGCGACGCTCTGGTCGTATTGCACGCCAAAACCGTGGGTGAAGCGGTTGAGATGCCCGCTCTGGGTCATGCGCTGAAGAACCTGTTCGGCATTCAAGCGCGCCTGTGGCTGGTCCCCGGCAAAGTGTAGCGCCAGCACCCGCAAGCGGTGGGTGCTGAGGGACAACACCGGATCCCCATGCACGCCTAACCGATCAAACTGCTGGCTCTGCTCGAGGGCCGTTTGATAGTGCGCACAACTGAGGTTGACCGCCATGTGGCCGGACACGGCTCGCAGTTGACCGGCCAGGTCGTTGCACTGTCTCGCCAGGGTTCTGGCACTGACGAAGGCTTCAACGGTCTCCGCCGTGCCACCCTGGGTGTGATAACACGAGCTGCCGAGGGCCAGCTTGAGGGCCATTTTCAGCCGGGGGCAAGGCTCGGGCGTGGCGTCCAGCAGGATCAGCGCCTTGCGCACGTACACGCCGTGCTCCCTGAGCAGCGACAATTCCTGCCACAGCGGAGCTGAGGTCGCCGTGAGGCGGATCGCCAATACTTGCGACCCTTGTGCGTTCAATCCCCAGTCGAGGGCGGAACGAATGTCCTCCAGGCTGCGGGCATAACGCTCGATCCACGTGCACGTCTGGATCGCCTCCCATTCATGCTGGGCCTGATGCATCAAGGCCAGGCAGCGTTCGGCATGACGTTTGCGGGTGTCCGGCAGGTCGTCAGCCTGGTCGAGTTTTTCCAGCGCATAACTGCGGGTCGTGTCGAGCAGACGGTAGAACACCTCTTCATCACCGACCTCCACATTCAACAGCGACTTGGCCACCAGTTGTGTGATCGAACCAAACACCTCGCGGGGTTCGATGTGTTCGCCGACGATCACCGCAGCGGCCGATTCCAGGGTGAAACCGCCCCTGAACACACCCAGTCGGCGCAGGCAGACTTGCTCACAAGGGCTGAGCAGTTCGAAGCTCCAGTCCAGCGTGGCACGCAGGGTCTGATGCCGGCCCAGCGTGGTCTGAGAGCCCTGGGTCAGCAAACGAAAGCTGCCTTGCAGTTGTGTCAGCACTCCGTTCAGGCCGAGACCGCAGACTTGCGCGGCCGCCAGTTCGATCGCCAGTGGAATGCCGTCCAGGCGCCGGCAGATTTCAATCGCCTGCGGCAGTTCGTCATCGTTCAGTTCGAAACTGTCGTGGCTGGCCATTGCCCGCTCGACAAACAACTGCAGGGCCGAAAACGTCAGGGCCTGAGCACGGTCAAGCACAGCGATGGGCGGGGGGCAATCGAGTGACCCGAGGCGCTGAACGTATTCACCTTCGGCCCGCAGGCTCTCGCGACTCGTGGCCAGAATATGCACCTCGGGCGCGGCGCGCAGGAGGTTTTCACTCAGCAATGCGATGGCGTCGATCAGGTGTTCGCAGTTGTCGATCACCAGCAACATGTGCCGGTCGCGCAAAAACGCCGCCAGGCCGCTCATCGGTTCAGTGCCGTGCAACGACAGTTCAAGCAGAGTCGCCAGATGCGCGGTGATCATCGCCGGATCGTTGATCGGTGCCAGATCCAGCAGGCGAATGCCGTGCCGGTACCGCCCGATCAGCTGCTCGGCGACGCGCAGGGCCACGGTGGTCTTGCCGATCCCGCCGGGACCGACCAGGGTGATGAAACGCTGGCGCGACAGCTGGACCACCAGGCTGTCGACGAGGGACTGACGTCCGATCAAGCGGGTTCTACGCACCGGCAGATTGTGGCCACTCGGCGCCGGTGCCTGACTCTCCGTGGGTTGCTCGATGTAGTCCAGCGAATACGGCGCCACAAAACTGTAGCCACGCTGGGCCACGGTGACGATGTACCGCTGGCCGGCCTGACCATCGCCCAGCGCCTTGCGCAATGCCGCCATGTGCACCCGCAGGTTGATGTCTTCGACAACGCTTTTGGGCCAGACCCTGGCGATCAGTTCCTGTTTGCTGACCACATTCCCGGCGTGCTCCAGAAGGATCAGCAGAATGTCCATGGCACGCCGCCCCAGGCGCAGCGGGTGGTCGGCCTCCATCACCAGACGTTGCCCGGGATAGATTCGGTAGGGGCCGAAATGGATGGCCTGTACGGGGGAAAAGGGCAACGCGGCACTCCTGCTTGCAACCGTCTGGTATGCGGTTTTCGAGCATATTCGTCAGGTTTGTTGATCAGCGCAATGCGCGGTGCAGCGATTTCCGGGTGTTCGTCTGGCTGGCCGTTTGCCGTCTCTGTTCGCGAGTTCCGTATTTATTGGGCGGGGCACTCGCAAAGGTGTCGCCGGGGCTTTTGGCGCGCCAGGGAAAATTAACAACGTTTAACTCGTGCTGCGTCTGGTCTACGCCCAAAACTCTGGCTCTTCAACTCCCACCGGTCAGCAAAGCCTGAAACCTGTGGGATTGATGCAAAGGGATTGAACACACAGGGAGCGACGCCGGAATGAGCAACGTGGTGGTGGTCTATCACAGTGGCTACGGGCACACCCGGGTCATGGCCGAAGCCGTGGCCCAAGGTGTGGAACGGCACCTGGGCAGCACTTGCCAGCTGATATCGGTCGAGGACGTGGACCAGCAGTGGGACCGCTTGCACAACGCCGACGCGATCATCTTTGGCGCGCCGACCTACATGGGCAGCGCTTCGGCACACTTCAAGGGGTTCATGGAAGCCACGGCGGCGTTCTACCTGGCTCAGCCCTGGCGCGACAAGCTGGCTGCCGGCTTCACCAATTCCGGCTGCCTGTGCGGCGACAAACTCAATACCTTGCTGCAGATGGCGGTCTTCGCCGCGCAGCATTCAATGATCTGGGTCGGCCTCGACCTGCTGCCCGCGCGCTCCGGCATCGGCGTGTTCGACGGGCAACTGAACCGCCTCGGCAGCTCGCTGGGCGCCATGGCGCAATCGAATGTCGAACAGTCCCCCGAATTCGCACCGCCCGCCGAAGACCGCTGCACCGCCGCACACCTGGGCGAGCGCGTGGCGCGGCTGGCTGACCGCATGAGCCACTCACCGGTTTGATTCACCCCGACACTCACCAAAGGAGATATCGCATGAGTACGTTCACGACCCGAGACGGTACCGAGATTTACTACAAGGACTGGGGCACCGGTCAGCCCATCGTCTTCAGCCACGGCTGGCCGCTGAACGCTGACAGCTGGGAATCGCAGATGATCTTCCTCGCCTCCGAGGGCTATCGGGTCATCGCGCACGACCGCCGTGGCCACGGCCGTTCCAGTCAGCCGTGGACCGGCAATGACATGGACACCTACGCCGATGACCTGGCGCAACTGATCGAGTTGCTGGACCTGAAAGACGTCGTTCTGTTCGGCTTCTCCACCGGCGGTGGCGAAGTGGCGCGCTACATCGGTCGCCACGGCACCGGGCGCGTGGCCAAGGCCGGGCTGATTTCCTCGGTGCCGCCGCTGATGCTCAAGACCGAAGCCAACCCCGGTGGTTTGCCGATTGAAGTGTTTGACGGCATTCGCCAGGCCTCCCTGGTCGATCGTTCGCAACTCTACATCGACCTCGCCAGCGGTCCGTTCTTCGGCTTCAACAAACCGGACGCCAAACCGTCGCAAGGCATGATCGACTGGTTCTGGATGCAGGGCATGACCTCGGGCCACAAGAACGCCTATGACTGCATCAAGGCGTTCTCCGAAACCGACTTCACCGAAGACCTGAAGAAGTTCGACGTGCCGACCCTGGTGGTTCACGGCGATGCGGACCAGGTGGTGCCGATCGAAGCCGCCGGCATTGCCTCAGCAAAACTGGTGAAAGGTTCTACGCTGAAGGTCTACCCCGGCGCGCCCCATGGCTTGACTGACACCCACAAGGATCAGCTCAACGCCGATCTGCTGGCGTTTCTCAAGGGTTGATGCTCACCGGCGCGGGCGTAGATCCGCGCCGCTTTTGCTCCTGATGAGCTGAATTTATCGAGTACATGACCATGAAAAAGCTGACCAACGCCACCGGCGCGCCGGTGGTCGACAACCTCAATATCCAGACCGCCGGCCCTCGTGGGCCGGCGTTGTTGCAAGACATCTGGTTGCTGGAAAAACTCGCCCACTTCGACCGCGAACTGATCCCGGAGCGACGTATGCACGCCAAGGGTGCGGGCGCCTACGGCACGTTCACCGTCACCCATGACATCAGCCGCTACACCAAGGCGAGCATTTTCAGCGCCGTGGGCAAGGAAACACCGCTGTTCGTGCGCTTTTCCTCGGTGGCCGGCGAGCGTGGCGCGGCGGATGCCGAACGCGATATCCGTGGCTTCGCGGTGAAGTTCTATACCGACGAAGGCAACTGGGACATTGTCGGCAACAACACGCCCGTGTTCTTCTTCCGCGACCCGCTGCGTTTCTCCGACCTCAACCACGTGGTCAAGCGCGACCCGCGCACCGGCCTTCGCAACGCCACCAGCAACTGGGATTTCTGGACCCTGCTGCCCGAGGCGCTGCACCAGGTGACCATCGTGATGAGCGATCGCGGGATACCCACCAGCTTCCGCCACATGCACGGCTTCGGCAGTCACACCTTCAGCCTGATCGACCGCGACAACAAACGGGTTTGGGTGAAGTTTCACTTTGTCTGCCAGCAGGGCATCGAAAACCTCTCGGACGCCGAGGCAGAATCGGTGGTCGGCAAGGATCGCGAAAGCAATCTGCGGGACTTGTACGAAGTCATCGAGCAGGGCAACTTTCCGCGCTGGAAACTGTGCATTCAGGTGATGGAAGAACAGCAGGCGCTCAACTACCGGCACAACCCGTTCGACCTGACCAAGGTTTGGCCGCACGGCGAGTTTCCACTGATTGAAGTGGGCATCATGGAGCTCAATCGCAACGCCGAGAACCACTTCGCCGAAATCGAACAGGCGGCGTTCTCGCCTGCCAACCTGGTGCCGGGGGTGAGCTTCTCGCCGGACCGCATGCTCCAGGCGCGGCTGTTTTCCTACGGCGATGCCCAGCGCTATCGCTTGGGGGTGAACTTCAATCACATTCCGGTCAACGCACCGCGCTGCCCGGCCCACAGTTACCATCGCGACGGCGCCATGCGCACCGATGGCAACCTGGGTGGCACCGCCAGTTATTTCCCGAACAGCGTCGGCGAGTGGCAGGATTCGCCGGAACTGGCCGAGCCGCCGCTGCCGCTGGAAGGTTTTGCGCAGCACTATGATCATCGGCTGGAAGAGGATCATTACGAGCAGCCGGGCAATCTGTTTCGTTTGCTGGACCCGGTGCGTAAACAGTTGCTGTTCGACAACACTGCGCGGGCCATGAATGGCGTACCGCAGGCGATTCGCCAGCGCCATATCGACAATTGCACCAAGGCTGATCCGGCATACGGGTTTGGCGTGGCCGAGGCGTTGGAACGGTTGGTTCCGCTGGTTTAAACGGTCCTGGCTTGCTCGCGATGGCGATTTCACTGGCGCCTTCGCCGGCAAGCCGTGCTCCTACAGATTTTGTGTGAACCGTGAATGCCGGACATCCAGCCAACCCGTAGGAGCACGGCTTGCCGGCGAAGGCGCCAGTGAAATCGCCATCGTCCGCAAGCTGGCACCTACAGGTTTATGCGGGGGAGGGAACGCACGGCGCGGCAACGCCACGCGAACGGATTGATGCCTTCGCTGCGGGTGAAGATGTGGCAGAAATGCGCCTGATCACAGAAGCCGCATTCGAGGCTGATCTGGGTGAGGCTGAGGTCGGTGCTCTGGATCAGCTGCTTGGCGCGGGCGATGCGCTGGTGGCGAATCCAGTCCTGGGGCGAGAGGCCGGTGCTGCACTTGAACGCGCGGGAGAAATGGCTGCGTGAGAGTGCGCAGGCGCGGGCCAGTTCGGTCACTTCGATGGTTTCACCCAGACGTTCGAAGATCAGTTGCTTGGCCAGGCTTTCACGCCACGGGGTCAGGCCTCCCGTGTTTTTCTTTGGCGTTTCAGTGACGGTCGCGCAGGCGACGTTTTGCTGAGAATGAGCCATGACAAATGTCCGTGTCGGTGAGCGTCATTCTTGGGCGCGAGCGCTCTGCCGTGCGAGTTAAACGTTGTTAATTTCGTCTGTTCGCAGTTAAGGACCCGCGTGCCAACTCAGCACATTGCTGCAATTTTCAGGAGGCGGGGCCCTGCATGATTGATGGCATGTGGCGGACCTGTGCAGGGCCGCTTTGGCGATTCGATCAAGGGTTAAGGCATGAAACATTCTCTGGTTTGCGCGTTGGGGCTGGCGGTGGCGCTGGCGTCCGGTGTTTCCTCGGCTCAGGCACCGGCACAAGTCGGCTCGCAAGTGCCTGGCTACTTCCGATTGGCCGTAGGCGATTTTGAGGTGACGGCACTGTTCGATGGTTACAACGACCTGTCGCCCAAACTGCTCAAGGGCATGACCCAAAGCCAGATTCGTGCGCTGCTGGCCCGTCGCTCGATTGAAACACCGGGCGTGCAGACCGCGTTCAACGCCTTTCTGATCAACACCGGCAAGCAACTGATCCTGGTGGATACCGGCGCCGGTCAATGCATCGGTGCGACGGCGGGCATGCTCTCGCACAACATGAAAGCGGCCGGCTACGAGCCTTCGCAGGTCGACACGATCCTGTTGACGCACCTGCACCTGGACCATGTGTGCGGACTGGTCGACGGCCAGCAGAAACAGGTGTTTGCCAACGCCACGGTCTACGCCGCGAAGGCAGAAGCCGATTACTGGCTCGATCCTCAAGCCCTCGCCAAGGCGCCGGAGGGTGCCAAACCGTATTTCAAAATTGCCCAGGACTCGACGGCACCGTATGTCGCGGCAGGGCGCTTCAAAACGTTCGACGCCGGTCAGTCGCCCGTGCCGGGTGTCGAGGCCACGCTGGAAGCCGGACATACGCCGGGCAGCACCACGTACCGTTTCACCTCTCAGGGGCAGAGCATCCTGTTCATGGGCGATCTGGTGCATAACCTCGCGGTGCAGTTCTTGCACCCCGAAGTCTCGATCGGATTCGACGTCAACAGTCAGCAGGCGATCAAAAGCCGCGCCAAAGTCTTCAGCGATGCCGCCGCGAGTAAAACCTGGGTGACGGCGGCGCATTTGCCGTTTCCGGGTATCGGTCACATCGCCGCAGAGGGCAAGCACTTCCAGTGGGTGCCGGTCGAATACGGCCCCTACAAACGAGCGGCGAAAGTCCCGCTGATCGAGTAAAGTCCGATGCCCTCCCAAGGAAACCGTGCCTATGAACCGTAACGATCTGCGTCGCGTCGACATGAACCTGTTGGTGATTTTCGAGGCGTTGATGTTCGAAAAGAATCTGACCCGCGTCGCTGAAAAACTGTTCATGGGGCAACCGGCGGTGAGTGCTGCGCTGGGACGGTTGCGGGACCTGTTCGACGATCCGTTGTTGCTGCGCAATGGTCGCGGCATGGAGCCGACCGGGCGGGCGCTGGCGATTCTCAAGGAGTTGCAGCCGGCAATGGATGTCATTTCCGGGGCGGTCAGCCGGGCGAAGGAATTCGATCCGACGACAAGCTGCGATGTGTTTCGCATCGGGTTGTCGGACGATGCCGAGTTTGGCTTGTTTCCGCCGTTGCTGCGGCAATTGCAGGAGGAGGCACCGGGGATTGTCGTGGTGGTGCGTCGCGCCAACTATCTGCTGATGCCGGCGTTGCTGGCGTCGGGGGAGATTTCTGTGGGGGTGAGTTACACCACGGATTTGCCGGCGAATGCCAAGTGCAAGAAGTTGCGGGACATTCCGTGCAAGGTGCTGCGCGGAGACAAGCGGCCGGGGACGCTGACGCTCGACGAGTATTGCGAACGGCCTCATGCGATGGTGTCGTTCTCTGGTGATTTGAGCGGCAACATTGATCTGGATCTGGCCAAGATCGGGCGGAGTCGGCGGGTGGTGCTGGGGGTTCCGCAGTTCAGTGGGTTGCGGGCGTTGCTGGCCGGGACCGAGATGATTGCCACGGTGCCGGATTATGCGGCGTGTGCGTTGGTTGAGGGGTGTGCCTTGCGTGCCGAGGATCCGCCGTTTCCGATTGAAGCGGCGCAGTTGTCGATGGCCTGGAGTGGGGTGCATGACAATGATCCGGCGGAGCGGTGGCTGCGGTCCCGGATCAGTGAGTTTATGTCGAGGTCTTTGCCGATTGGGGGGTGAACGTGGCGGCCTTTGGGCCGACCAGGTTCTTTGCAGGTGTACATATCCATTTCTGTGGTAACGGCGGCTGGTGGTTTCGCCCTTACGGCGAGTCCCTTTTGTCAAACGCCACAAAAGGAACCAAAAAGTCTTGCCCCGAGCGTCCGGCCCCTCGCTTAGGCTCGGCGTTCCTTCGCTCCGGTCCTGCTCCGTGGGCCCGCCGCGATCGGCCATCCATGGCCGTGCGCGGCTAACCCGGCATCCATGCCGGGTTGCCCACTGCGCAGAACCTCCACTCAGCCTTCCGAAGGGGCGGGCAGATCAAAATCAAAAGCGCAAGGCGAGCTAACGCTCGGCCTCGTGGTTTGGTGGGGGTACGCCGATCCATTGCGTGTGATGGCGGCCTGCCGGCCGACCTGTTCTCGCGGATGTACCAAAATCCCTGTGGGAGCTGGCTTGCCAGCGAAGGCGGCCTGCCGGCCGACCTGTTCTCGCGGATGTACCAAAATCCCTGTGGGAGCTGGCTTGCCAGCGAAGGCGGCCTGACAGCCGACCTGTTCTCGCGGATGTACCAAAAATCCCTGTGGGAGCTGGCTTGCCAGCGAAGGCGGCCTGCCAGCCGACCTCTTCTCGCGGATGTACCAAAATCCCTGTGGGAGCTGGGCTTGCCCGCGAAGGCGGCCTGACAGCCGACCCATAACCCGCTGATGCGCTCGGTCCCTGTGGAAGCTGGCTTGCCAGCGAAGGCGGCCTACCAACCGACCTCTTCTCGCGGATGTACCAAAATCCCTGTGGGAGCTGGCTTGCCAGCGAAGGCGGCCTACCAACCGACCTGCTCTCGCGGATGTACCAAAATCCCTGTGGGAGCTGGGCTTGCCCGCGATGGCGGCCTGCCAACCGACCCATACCCCGCTGATGCCCTCGGTCCCTGTGGGAGCTGGCTTGCCAGCGAAAGCGACCTGACAGCCGCCCCAATCTCCGCAGATGCCTCCAGCCCCTGTGGGTGGTGGATTAGCAACGGCAATCCAAAAAGAGCACGTACATTCAATTTTCCTCATTCCCACACCGGCACTATCAAACGAGGTCCCGGCGCACTGACGCCGGTGGTTTTTCATTTGTGCAGGTATCCCATGAACGCTTCGCGATGGAATGAACGGGCTGAGGACGTCGGGCTGTTTTTTTTGCGGGTCAGCGGTGGATTGTTTCTGCTGTGGGTGCATGGTCTGCCGAAGCTGCTTAACTACAGCGCTCAGCTGCAAGTCATCGAAGACCCTTTTCACCTGGGCGCGAATGTCACGCTGATGCTGGCGATTTTTGCCGAGGTGTTGTGTCCTCTGCTGATCATTTTCGGGGTGTTGGTGCGTCTGGCGTGCCTGCCGATTCTGTGTCTGCTGTGGGTCGCGTTGCTGGTGGTGCATCCGCAATGGAGTCTCGATGAAGGGCAGTTCGGCTGGCTGCTGTTGATTCTGTTCACCAGCATTCTTATCGCCGGGCCGGGACGGCTGGCGCTCAATGTCCGATTCGCCGGAGCTTTGCGTTATGCCTGAATCCAATCGTTTCGAGGAAGTCGTGACCCTGGTGATCAAGCATCGGGTCAAGGCCGGTTTTGAAGTGGCCTATGAAGCCTGGTTGCGCAACATCGTCAGCATCGCCGGGCAGCAGGAAGGGCACTTGG
The DNA here is from genome assembly GCF_024169315.1 of Pseudomonas migulae. NCBI lineage: Bacteria > Pseudomonadati > Pseudomonadota > Gammaproteobacteria > Pseudomonadales > Pseudomonadaceae > Pseudomonas > Pseudomonas migulae. The sequence goes on from NZ_JALJWR010000001.1 coordinate 6,272,987, forward strand.
GCGTTGACGTGATTCGCGGCAAAAGCGCCGGCCTCGACCTCTACACCTGCGTGCTGCGCTTCTGTTCCACCGAGTCGATGCAGCACTGGCTCGATTCGCCGCAACGGCTGCAACTGGTCAATGAAGCCACACCGATGCTGGCGGACGGCGATCAGACCGAGGTCAATCCGGTCAATGAGTTCTGGTTCGCCCCGCAGGCTGACACCAGTTCACCGCCGCCGCGCTGGAAGCAGGCCGTGGTGACGTTGTTGGTGATTCTGCCGCACACCTTGCTGGTGCCGCTGATCTGGGGGCCGCTGTTGCAGCTCAATGCTTTGCTCTCGAATTACGTGGTCGCCACGTTCCTGATCACGCTGACCATCGTCGTTTCGGTGGTGTACCTGTTCATGCCGATGGCGACGCGGTTGTTCGCGCCTTGGCTGTCCTCTTCCACTCAGCCCAAGGAAACGCGATGAACGCCGATCTGATTCTATTCAATGGCCAATTTCATACCGTTGACCGTGAAAACCCGCGCGCCAGTGCCGTAGCCATCAGCGACGGCCGATTCGTCGCGGTCGGCACTGACGCCGAAGCCATGGCCCTGCGCGGTTCCGGCACTCAGGTCATCGATCTCAAGGGCCGTTGCGTCATTCCCGGCCTCAACGACTCGCACCTGCACCTGATCCGTGGCGGTTTGAACTACAACCTCGAACTGCGTTGGGAAGGCGTGCCGTCGCTGGCCGATGCCTTGCGCATGCTCAAGGATCAGGCCGACCGCACGCCAACGCCGCAATGGGTGCGCGTGGTCGGTGGCTGGAACGAATTCCAGTTCGCCGAAAAGCGCATGCCGACCCTCGAGGAACTTAACCAGGCCGCGCCGGATACGCCGGTGTTCGTGCTGCATCTGTATGACCGCGCCTTGCTCAACCGCGCCGCGTTGCGCGTGGCCGGTTACACCCGTAACACGCCGAATCCGCCGGGTGGCGAGATTGTGCGCGATGCCAACGGTGAGCCGACCGGCATGCTGGTCGCGCGACCGAACGCGATGATTTTGTACTCGACCCTGGCCAAAGGGCCGAAGCTGCCGCTGGAGTATCAGGTCAACTCGACCCGTCAGTTCATGCGCGAACTCAACCGTCTCGGCCTGACCAGTGCCATCGACGCCGGCGGCGGTTTCCAGAATTATCCGGACGATTACCAGGTGATCGAGCAGTTGGCGAAAGACCAGCAACTGACCATCCGCATCGCCTACAACCTGTTCACCCAGAAGCCCAAGGAAGAGCTGGCCGACTTCAAGAACTGGACCAGCAGCGTGACCCTGCACCAGGGCGACGATTACCTGCGGCACAACGGCGCCGGGGAAATGCTGGTGTTTTCGGCGGCGGATTTCGAAGACTTCCTCGAACCGCGTCCGGACCTGCCGCAAACCATGGAAGACGAGTTGGAACCGGTGGTCCGCCACCTCGTCGAGCAACGCTGGCCGTTCCGTTTGCACGCCACGTACAACGAATCCATCAGTCGCATGCTCGATGTGTTCGAGAAGGTTAACCGCGATATTCCGTTCAACGGGTTGCCGTGGTTTTTCGACCACGCCGAAACCATCACCCCGCAGAACATCGAGCGGGTGAGGGCGCTGGGCGGCGGCATTGCGATTCAGGATCGCATGGCGTTTCAGGGTGAGTATTTCGTCGAGCGTTACGGCGCCAAGGCGGCCGAAGCGACGCCACCGATCAAGCGCATGCTGGCCGAAGGTGTGCCGGTCGGCGCGGGCACCGACGCTACGCGAGTGTCCAGCTACAACCCCTGGACCTCGTTGTACTGGATGGTCAGCGGTCGCACCGTCGGCGGTCTGGAGCTGCACGCCGAGGGGCTGTCCCGGCAAACCGCGCTGGAACTGTTCACCCACGGCAGCGCCTGGTTCTCTTCCGAGCAGGGCAAGAAAGGCATGATCAAGGTCGGCCAGCTGGCGGACGTCGCGGCCCTGAGCGCGGACTTTTTCAGCGTCGACGAAGAAGCGATCAAGTGGATCGAATCGGTGTTGACCGTGGTCGGCGGCAAGGTGGTGTATGCCGCTGGTGATTTCGAAAAACTCGGGCCGGCCAGTGTGCCGGTGCTGCCGGACTGGTCGCCGGTGGTGAAGGTGCCGGGTCACTGGCGCCCGACGTCGCCGATGCAGACGCAGGTTCACCATTGCAGCGGGCCGTGCGGCGTGCATTCCCATAGCCATGAAAAGGCGCGTTTGTCGAATGCGCCGGTCAGCGATTTCGCGGGATTCTGGGGTGCCTTTGGCTGCTCGTGCTTCGCGTTCTGACGATCACAAAAAAGCGCCGATGCCGCGGTGTCGGCGCCTTATGTAACACCCATCCATCGAGGAGCTTCACATGAGCAACGTTCCGTACAAACGCCTGAATAAAGACGATGCGGTTGTCCTGTTGGTCGACCACCAGACCGGCCTGATCTCGCTGGTCCAGGATTTCTCGCCGAACGAATTCAAGAACAACGTGCTGGCCCTGGGTGACGTGGCCAAGTTCTTCAAACTGCCGACTATCCTCACCACCAGCTTCGAAAACGGCCCGAACGGCCCGATGGTGCCGGAATTGAAAGAGCAGTTCCCGGACGCGCCGTACATCCCGCGTCCAGGCCAGATCAACGCCTGGGACAACGAAGATTTCGTCAAGGCCGTCAAGGCCACTGGCCGCAAGCAACTGATCATCGCCGGTGTGGTGACTGACGTGTGCGTGACCTTCCCGACGCTGTCCGCACTGGCCGAAGGGTTTGAAGTGTTCGTGGTGACCGACGCCTCGGGTACTTTCAACGAAACCGTACAACAGGCAGCCTGGGCGCGCATGGCGGCGGCCGGTGCACAACTGGTCAACTGGTTCTCGGTGGCGTGCGAGCTGCAGGGCGACTGGCGCAACGACATGGAAGGCCTGGCGAACCTGCTGTCGCCACGCATTCCGAACTACCGCAACCTGATGAACAGCTATTCGGTGCTCACCTCGAAGTAAGCCGACCGGACATAAAAAATACCCGCCACTGTGCGGGTATTTTTTTTCTGACGAACAAGGTTTCTGTAGGAGCGAGGCTTACCCGCGAACCAGGCGCCCAGGTGTTTCAGTTGGACCGCGTGATCTTCTTCGCGGGCAAGCCTCGCTCCTACAGGCGAACGTTCCCGAAGGTCAGGCCTGTTGGCGTTTCTGCAGCCAACTCAGGAAGCCGCCTTTCTTGACCGGCACCGGTTTCGCCAGCAACGCCAACCGACTGTTCTGCTGCCGTACCGCCTGCAACTTGTTCAACGCCCGACCGACTTCAACCCGTTGCTCCATGCAGTGACGGGTCAGGGATTTATCGATCCGGTAGATGATGCACGAGGTCAGCGTGGTGAAGGTCGCCTGGGATGGCGTATCGGTGAGGATGCTCTGTTCGCCCATCACTTCGCTTGGCCCCATTCGACCTGCCTCGGTTTGCCCGGCGCCGTCGGGAACGGTGGCGCTGACCACACCCGTGGCGATGACCATCAGACTGTCCGGCACTTCGCCCAACTCCAGCACCACCTGACCGGCCGCGTATTGCTGAGCAACCATCGACTGTGCCATCTGATCGCGTTCCTCCTCGCTCAAGGAACGGAAAACTTTCACTTCATCCAGCAACGCCCGTGCACGGGTTGTCGGTTCGATCACGCCATCGAGCTGCCGAGAAATGCCGGCCGCTTCGAGGTGCCGATGGGCCAGGTCGAACAGTTGATTACGCACTTCGCTTTTCTTGCCCAGTTCGGCGATGAACCCGCTGGCCACGTATTCGGACATGGTTTCGCCGGCCTCTTTCAGCACCGCTTTCGGTGCGGGATTCAGCAGCAGACTGCTGCTGCCCTGAAGCGTGCGATCCAGTGCATCGAGCACCCGGCGCGGGCGAATGTGGTTGGGCACTTGAATGCTGATCGACACGCCATGCATGTTGCCGGGGCGGCTCAGGTTGACGATCTTTGCCTTGGCCGCTACCGAGTTCGGCACCACTGCGGTACTGCCGGCACTGGTCAGCAGGTGCGTGGCGCGCCAGTCGATGTCGAGCACTTTGCCCTCGACGCCGTCGATCATGATCCAGTCATCCACCTGATACGGCTTGGTGGTGTTCAGCACAATCCCGGAAAACACGTCGCTCAGGGTACTTTGCAACGCCAGGCCGACAACGATGGCCACCACGCCGGACGTCGCCAGCAACCCTTTCACCGGCAGCTCCAGCACATAGCCGGCCGCCGCAACGATGGCGATCAGAAACACCAGTGCGCCGATGACATCCTGCAGCAAGCGACCGCTATGACCGATGCGGCGCATCAGCACTAGGCCGATGACTTCGGTGAGCACACGCGCGGCGTACAACCACCAGAGGATCCCCAGTGCCGTGGCACCCAGTTGCGCCACGCGGTCATCGGCAAACAGCGGCGCCTGCAAGGGGCTGACGCCGGCGTTGATGATGACCGCGCTGAACATCAGGAACAGTGCCAGGCGCACACCGACCCGTGTGACGCGATGCTTGAATGGCGCGAGGTGCCAGATCACGGCGTCGATTACCAGCAGCAGGGCGCTCCAGGAGAGCAGGTGGGCGTAGATGAAGGACATGGGAGAACTCCGGGAGACTGGTTTTTTGTTGTCATGTGGGATCGCTTTGCTTTTCTGTAGGAGCACGGCTGGCCGGCGAAGTCGTCCTTGAGGACGCCTTCGCCGGCCAGCCGTGCTCCTACAGAAAGGCAACTTCGCCACACATTTCTGTGTGGCGAAACGTTTGGACTCAGTTCAAGTGAGTCTTGAGTTCCAGCGCTGCCTGACGCACCGCCGCCTTCACTTCCGGAATCTGGCTCAGCGGGTTCAGCAAGCCGAAGTCATGGATCATGCCGTTGTAACGCACCGCTGTCACCGGAACACCGGCCGCATCGAGGTGGCGGGCATAGGCTTCGCCTTCGTCACGCAATACGTCGAACTCGGCGGTTTGCACCAACGCTGCCGGCAAGCCCTTGAGCTGTTCGGCACTGGCCTGCAACGGCGAGGCATGGACCTGCGCACGCTCGGCCTGGTCGGTGGTGTAGTTGTCCCAGAACCAGTTCATCATGCCTTTGGTGAGGAAGTGGCCCTCGGCAAATTGCTGGTACGACCCGGTGTCGAACTGCGCGTTGGTCACCGGCCACATCAACAGCTGGAAGCGCAGCGCCGGGGTTTTCTGTTCCTTGGCCATCAACGCCACGACCGCCGCCATGTTGCCGCCGACACTGTTGCCGGCCACGGCGAGGCGCTTGCCATCGACGCCGATGTCCTTGCCATGCTCGGCCACCCAACGGGTCGCGGCGTAGGCCTGATTGATTGCCGTCGGATAGTGCGCTTCCGGCGACGGCGTGTAATCGACATACACTGCGACAGCGCCAGAGCCGACCACCAGGTCGTGGATCAGGCGCTGGTGAGTCGGGTAATCGCCCAGCACCCAGCCGCCACCGTGGAAGAACATGAACACCGGCAATTCACCTTTGACCTTGGACGGACGCACGATCTTCAGGTTAATGGTTTGCCCATCGACCTTGATTGCACGGTCGCTGACGTCCACACCCGACAGATCAACCTTCACCGAGTTTTGCGCGCCGGTGAGCACCGCACGGGCCTCTTTCGGGCTCAACTGTTCAAGTGGTTTACCGCCACCGGCAGCGAGGGCTTCGAGGAAGGCTTGAGTGTTGTGTTCGACACCTGGGCTGCCCGCGGCAAAAGCGTTGCCGACGGCGAGGGCGAGGAGGGAAGCGGTCAGGGTTTTCTTGACGAGGTTCATGAGCAAATCCTTTTAAATAATTAGAGATCGTTTACCTAAGGGCCAGGTTGCTGCTGCGCTGGGATTCAGGCCTCAGCAACACCGTGGACACAGATTAATAGGATGCCGAAAAAGGAAAAAGCGGCTATAAAGCGTTTGACTGTCAACCAAGGCGTGACAATGAACCCGTTCGAAGATATGCGCATTTTTTGCCAGGTGATGGACTCCGGCAGCTTCACCGCTGCGGCCGATCAACTGGGCCTGTCCAAGCAGTTCGTCAGCCGACGCTTGATGCAACTCGAAGAGCGCCTCGGCGTGAGACTGCTCAACCGTTCCACACGACGGCTTGACGTCACGCCGCTGGGCCAGAGTTATTACGAGTCGGCGCTGCGCCTGCTCGGCGAGGTCGAGCAAGTGGAGCAGGGCATCGCCGGCCAGACCACCGAACCGCGCGGCACCATTCGCGTGAGTGCGCCGTTATCGTTTGCGCTGGCGCACCTGGGCTGCCTGCTGCCGGTGTTCTTGCAGCGCTATCGCGATGTCACGGTGGAAGTGGATTTGAGCGATCGCCCGGTGGATTTGCTCGGCGAGGGCTACGACCTGGCGTTGCGCATCGGCACCCTCGAAGACTCGACGCTGATCGCCCGACGCATCGCCTCCATCCAGCGCGTGTACTGCGCCAGCCCGGCTTACCTGGCCGAGCGTGGCACGCCGCTCAAACCTGAAGACTTGCACGCGCATGACTGCCTGCCGTACGGCCACGGGCGTCAGGTGCAATGGCGTTTTGAAGGGCAGGGCAAGCCACTGGCGGTCAACGTCACCGGGCGGATGCGCGTGAATAACGGGGAGTTGCTCAAGGATGCGGCCATTGCGGGGATGGGGATTACGTATCTGCCGACGTTCATTGTCGGGGCGGCGTTGAAAGACGGACGACTGGTGCCGGTCCTGGATGATTTCCGACCCGAGCCGCTGACGTTATCGGCGGTGTACCCGCAGCATCGCCAGAGTTCGCGACCGGTGCAGGCGCTGATCGAGTTTTTGCGCGAGCGGCTGGATCAGGCTGAAGGAGGTCTGTAGGTTTCACGCGGTCCCTTGTGGGAGCGGGCTTGCTCGCTCCCACAGGGATTGTGGCGAATTTTTGCTCAGTGCTCGTCAGGACCTTTTGTCATCCCCCGGCTCGCCACCGACATGCACGCCATGGTCATCGCCAATTTCACCGGAGCGATGAACGCCGTGGTCATCGCCAATTTCACCGGAGCGATGAACGCCATGGTCATCACCGATTTCACCGGCATGATGAACGCCGCGGTTATGGCCAACTTCACCCGCATGATGAACCCCGTGATCATCACCCGGTTCGGCGTGATTGCCGTGTCGCCCTGAGTCGGCCGAATGCCCGGAATGCCCCGAGCCATGGTCGTTGCCGCTGTGACCGCTGCCATTGCCGCCACGCCCATCGCCGCCATGACCGCTACCGCTACCACCGTGGCCGCTGCCGCCACCACCACTGCCGCCGCCATTGCCACCGTGACCACCGCCACCACCGCCACCACCACCTCCGCTACCGCCGCCTCCACCACCACTCCCTCCATCCTTGGCCTGAGCGCTCGACAGGCCGGACAGGCTGTCCGGCACCAATACCGTGGATGCCGACAGAACTGCGCCAATAGCTAATGCCAGTAAAAGCTTGTTGATGTGCATGTCGTTCTCCGTCTTCTTATTCAGGTTGGAACGTTGATGAACAATGCAACGTGCTGCTCGATTCAGTGGATGAACACTGCAGCGAACTGATTTATTCAGGCTGCAACGCCGATGAACGATGAACGGTACAACCCGACCTTGTTCCAGGAATCAGTGAATGCTCGAGGCCAGCTCGAAAATCGGGATGTACATCAGGATCACGATGACCCCGATCAACAGGCCGATGAAGGTCATGAGCAAGGGTTCGAACAACCGCACGAACCATTCGATCCAGCGGCTGATTTCTTCGTCGTAGAAATCGGCGCTGCGTTCCATCATCTGCCCGAGATTGCCGGACTGCTCGCCGGCGCGCAGCAAGCGCAAGGACACCGGGGTGACGAGGTGGTTGAGCTCCAGTGCGGCGGACAGCGACTGACCTTCGCGCACCCGTTCGCAGGCCTGGTCGAGGCGCACGCGGGAGGCGACGGTGAGCAGGCCGCGGACCATGCCCATGGCGGTGACGAGGGGGATGCCGCCCTGCAGCAGAATCCCCAGAGAGCGGTAGAAGCGCGCCAGTTCATACATGAAGATGCGTTGATGGACCGCCGGGAGTTTTTCGATCACCCGGTCCACGCCCCGGCGAAAGGCCGGTTGGCGCTGGAGGAAGGCGAGGGCGACGACGATGGCCGCCAAGGTGCCGAAGAATTCACCCTGGTGGGCATGCAGGAACATCCCGCTGCTCATCAGGATTTGAGACAGCCACGGCAGATTGTTGCCCAGACCTTCGAACACCAGGCTGAAGCGTGGCACCACGTAGCCCATCAGAAACAACACCACGCCACCTCCCACCACCAGCAACAGCAGGGGGTAGATCGAAGCGCTGACGATCTTCTGTCGAACCTCGTCCATGCGCTGGCGATAGCTGACATAACGGCCCAGGGCATCGCCCACGGCGCCGGTCTTCTCGCTGGACTGCACCAGCGCCACGTAGAGAGGAGGAAACACCGCCGATAACTGGGCCAACGCCTGGGAGAACGATTTGCCCTCGTAAAGCAGGCGCACCAGTTCGCTCAACGTCTTGCGGGCCTGTGGCGCGGTTTCTTTTTCCGCCAGGCTTTCCAGTGCATCGATCAATGGCAGGCCTGCATTGAGCAGGGTGGTCAGTTCCTGGCTGAACAACACCAGGTTGAACGTCTCGCGCTTGTGCAATCGCAAGGCGCGCCAATGGCGCTCGGCGTGCAGGCTGACCACTCGCAGGCCCTGGTCTTCGGCGATGCGCCGGGCCTCGCTGTCCCCTTGGGCCTCGACAGTCATCGCGACCACGCCGGCCTTGCCGACCGCCTTGAGATGAAAGCGCATGGTCGCCTCCCGTCACTGCCAACTGGTGACTTCGGCGTTTTCGCCTTCGCCGCCGGGCTGGCCGTCCTTGCCCATGGACAGCAAGTCGTATTCGCCGTTTTCGCCGGGGTAGCGGTAGGTGTAGTTACGGCCCCACGGGTCCTGCGGCAGTTTTTTCTGCAGGTACGGGCCGGTCCAGCGGGTTTCGTCGCTGGGGGCGGTGACCAGTGCCTGCAGCCCCTGTTCGGTCGAGGGGTAATGGCCGACCTCCAGTCGATACAAATCCAGTGCCTTGCCCAGGCCTTCGATTTGCGCCTTCGCCACCTTCACTTCGGAGCGGCCCAACTGGGCGAAATACTTCGGCGCGACGATGCCGGCCAACAGCCCCAGCACCACCAGCACCACCAACAGTTCGAGCAGGGTGAACCCGCGCTGAGCTCGCGGTGAACAGTGACGCGGTGCACTACACAGACGCTGATTCATGATGACCTCACACAGTCGGCAGAAGAGTCGCCATGGGGCTCATGCAATTGCCATGCTCACCACCGGACCTCCTTCTGCAGCCCCTGAATTACCGGCCTTCGCGCATTCGGCACAGTGCTTGCGTACGGCTGGTTCACTACCGGCCATTGGGGCATTAGCCCCATTTTTCGGGGTCGGTCAGGGGAGGCAGAAAATGAAAACACTCACCACAGGGCTGCTCGGCTGCGTGCTGCTGGCAGGCACAGCTCAGGCCGATGTATTCGTTTCCGTGGACACCAAGGGCAGCTACGTTTTGTCCAATGTCCACCGTCCCGGTCGCACCTATGAACGGGTGATTCACGAGCCTGAATCGTCACTGGTCAGCCTTGATCAACAGCCGCAGATGATTGCCCGGCAACCCTACGCCGAGCTGGTGTCGGCGGCCGCCACGGCCAATGAATTGCCGGCGGCATTGTTGCATGCGGTGATCCAGGCCGAGTCCGCCTACGACGCCCGGGCGCGGTCGGCCAAAGGGGCGGGCGGGCTGATGCAATTGATGCCCGACACCGCCCGGGAGATGGGCGTGACCAACGTCTACGACCCCAAGGCCAACATCCAGGGCGGGGCCAAATACCTCAAGCGCCTGATGACCCTGTTCGACAACGACATTGCCCTTGCTGTGGCGGCCTACAACGCCGGGCCACAAGCGGTGCTCAGCCGTGGCGGAGTGATCCCGCCGTTCGCCGAAACCCAGCGTTATGTGCCGAGCGTACTGCGCCAATACCGTCGCTTGCAGGGCCTGGCCGTGGATGCGCCGTTGTGATTGGCGAACGTGGGGAACCTTGCCCCAACAGTGGGGCATGGTGGCCCCGGCCGGAAAGTGGGGAATGGGTGGGGTATATCCCCCGACTTATCAAGTCGTTTACGTAACTAACTGAAAAACAACAACAATATTTATGGCATGCGGATTGCTCAAGGGGAGTTGTCGAGAATTATTCCCTGTGAGCACCCACAGCGAGGCCCGCGATCATGACCGGCATGCACCACGCTCCGTCCTTGTTAAAAATGCTGCTGTTGACGGCGTCGATGCTGGGCATCGGGATGGCCGAAGCCGCCTTGCGCTGCGAGCGCAATCTGGTGGCGAACGTCGTGGCGCTGGATCAGCCGCTGATGTTCAACCGCCTGGGTGCGCAGAATGCCAACGGCATGATGTTCGCGCTGCGTCGCGATGTGGTCGATGACCATGACGTGTCCCTGACGCGCGGCGGTGCGGCCGTGCCGGGCAAAGTCTCGCTGCGGCCCGACAAGCGTCCGCGTCCGTTGGTGCTGCGGGTGGCTGCCGGTGATTGCCTGACCATCAATCTGCAGAACCTGCTCGCCTATCAGGCCAATCCCGGCAGCCACGACAACGGCGGGGAGGAAGAGGGCGAGATCGAAGGCGAGGTAGAAATCGGCGCCGCAGACGACTTCAAAGTCGATGAGCAAGTCACCGACCGCCACGTCGGCTTCCAGGTCAATGGCTTGCAGGCAGTCAACAGCATTGACGACATCGCGTCCTATACCGGGCGCAACGCCAACACCTTGATCCCGCCGGGCGCAACCCGTTCCTACACCTTGTACGCCGAGCGCGAAGGTGCCTTCGCCGCCAGCAGCCGCGGTGCAACGTTCGGTGGCGAAGGCGATGCGGGCAACGTCGCCAACGGCCTGTTCGGCGAAGTGGTGGTGGTGCCCAAGGGCGGCCGCACCTATCGCAACACCGTGACCGAAGAAGAAATGCGCCTCGCCAGCACCGGTCGCACCCCGGCCGGCCAACCGATTGTCGATTACCAGGCACGTTACCCGCAGCGCGAACCGTGGATCCGTGAAGGCAAGGCTGGTACGCCGATCATCAACATGGTCGACGGCAACGAAATTATCTCCAGCGAAAGTGATGCGATCGTAATGGGCAGCAATGCCGATGGCAGCTTCCCGCCCTCGACCTATCCGCTGGAAGCCATCGGCAAGCGCAACCCGGCGCTGCCCAACCGGCTGGAACCGTTCCGCGATTTTGCTTCGCAGTTCCAGGATGAGACCGCCGCGACCCAGGCATTCCCTGCCTATTGGGCAGACCCGGTCATGGCCCACGTGCTGGAGCCGACCCGCGATTCGTTCATGATCAACTACGGCTCCGGTGGCATGGGCGCCGAGGTGGTCGCCAACCGACTGGGCGTGGGGCCGATGCACGACTGCCTGTCCTGCGCCTATGAAGAATTCTTCCTCAGTTCCCACACCGTCGGTGACGTGGCGATGCTGGTGGACGTACCGGCCAACGCCGGTCTGGAAGGCATTCTTCCTGGTCAAGTGCCGCGCGCCGATCAGGTCGGGGTCAAGGCGACCATGGCGCTGTATCCGTCCGAGCCGTCCAACGTCAACCACAGCTACATCGGCGACTTCGTCAAATTCCGCAACACCCACAACGGCCACGAGCAGCACATCTTCCACCTGCACGGGCATCAGTGGCTGTTCAACCCCAATGACGACAACTCCGACTATGTGGACGCGCAAGGCATCGGCCCGGGCGCCGGCTACACCTATGAAATCGCCAACGGCGGTTCAGGCAACCGCAACCGGGTGGCGGGCGATGCGATCTATCACTGTCACTTCTATCCGCACTTCGCCCAGGGCATGTGGAGCATGTGGCGGGTGCACGACGTGTTCGAAGAAGGCACCAGACTGGAAGTTTCCCAGCAAGGCGCCGATGGTTATCACAGCGAACCTTACGCACTGCGCAGCGGTAAACCGGCCGCTGGCGCCCGAGCCTTGCCCGATGGCGAGATCGTTGCCGGCACACCGATTCCAGCGGTCGTGCCGCTGCCGGGCAAAGCCATGGCGCCGATGCCGGGCAAAGTCGCAGTCGTGCCAAAAATCGGTGAAACCCTGGTGGCCGGCAATGACGACGATGAAGACGACGATGACGGTGAACACCATGGCGGCAACGGTGGCCCGCAAGCCATCGGTTCCCTGGCGCTGGTGGATCGCAGCGAGGCCAACCGCAACGCCGACGGCAGCCTGAAAAACCCTGGTTATCCGTTCTGGATCGGCGGCATGGAAAGTTCGGTCGGCCAACGTCCGCCGACCCCACCGCTGGACATGCTTGACGCCGCCAAGGCCCAAGCCTTGAAGACCAGTGGCAATGCCTTGTGGGCGAATCTCGACCCGGCGCAGTCCGGTGGTTGGGATGGTGGTCTGGGACGTCACTCCCTCGACGGATTCTCTGCCGGTGGCGTGGCAAACACCGTGACCACGTCCCTGGATTTCTCCAAGGAAGTGACCCGCGCCAAACCGATTTACATGCCGGAAGAGGGCACCGAAGTCGAACAGGCCGCCATGGCCTTCCACGCCAAAAAAGACCACCCAAGCTTTGCCTTGCTCCCCGGCAATCAAATCGTTGCGCGCAACTTCCGCACCAACGGTGCCTTGCCAATAGCCGGCGCGCCTTACTACGAACCGTGCATGGATGACCGGCAAAAACGCCTCACCAGCAGCGCCGGCACCGGTGAGTTCAATAGCGGCGAGCGAATCGACGGCATGTCCTACACCGGTGCCTCGACCTTCACCGCCGACCGCCCGCGCGTTTACAAAGCGGCGAACATCCAGTTCGACGCGGTGTACAACAAGGTCGGCTACCACTTCCCGCAAGCGCGCATTCTGGCGCTGTGGGAAGACGCCTGGCCGGTCATTACCAAGCAGCGTCCGCCAGAGCCGCTGGTGATGCGCATGAACACCTTCGACTGCGTGCAATATCAACAAACCAACCTGGTGCCGGCCACCTATGAGATGGACGACTATCAGGTGCGCACGCCAACCGACGTGATCGGCCAGCACATCCACCTGCCGAAATGGGACCTGACGGCCGCCGATGGCTCGGCCAACGGCTGGAACTACGAAGACGGCGTGCTTTCCCCCGGTGCGGTGCAAGAACGCATCCACGCCATTCGCGAGTTCAACCAATGCACGGGCAGCGACCCGCGTGACGGCACACCGGCCTGTCCGAAAGCGAAAAATCACCCGTACTTCGGTCAATTCGGCCGGGCCGACTGGGTCGGTGCGCGCACGGCGATGCAGCGCTGGTTCGTCGATCCGGTGGTGAACGTCAAAGGTGTCGACCGTGGCCTGGGGACCATTTTCACCCACGACCACCTCGGCCCATCGACTCACCAGCAGATTGGTCTGTACGCCACGGTGCTGGCTGAACCGGCCGGTTCCACCTGGTTCCACGCGGAAACCGGCGAACCGTTGTACAGCGGCGCGCGCCAGGACGGCGGGCCGACGTCGTGGCAAGCGGTGGTGTCCACCGGGGATATCGACGGCGACGGCAAGAACGACAGCTTCCGTGAGTTCTTCCTCGAATACAGCGACTTCCAGCACGCCTATGAAGCCGGTGTGTATGTGGGCGCCGGCCCTAACGGCGTGCCTAATCCGCAAGCCTTCCCGGCCACCGCCGACAGCTTCCGCTACGCGATCAATCCGCCGGTGCGTAACAACGCCAGCACCTTGCTCGATGGCATCATCGAAGTGCAGGGCGGCATGGTGCCGGGTTGTCCGACTCGGCCATGCCCACAGGCGATCTCGGTCGATGACCCTGGCATGTTCGTGGTCAACTACCGCAATGAACCACTGGCCCTGCGGGTGTACGACCCGAACAAGGTCGGCCCGGACGGCAAGCGCGGCATGCAGGCCGACGGCCTCGGCGGCGACCTGGCGTACGCCATGCAAAGCCGCACCGACCGCGCCATCCCGGCGATGAACCTGGCACCGAACCTGGTCACCGCGGCCACCGGTCCAACCGGCGGCACCACGCTGTTCCCGCCGCACGTCAACCGTGGCGGCGCGGAGCCGGGTGACCCGTTCACCCCAATGTTGCGCACCTACACCGGTGACAACGTGCGGCTGCGGGTGCATGCCGGCGGTCATGAAGAAGAGCACAACGTGACCCTGCACGGCGTGAAATGGCTGCAAAGCGGCTCCGGTTTCGGCAACAGCTCCAACTCAGGCTGGCGCTCGTCGCAGATGGTCGGTATCTCCGAACAGATGGGCTTCAATGCGCCGGTCTCGATGCTGTCCAGTTCGGCGGCGACCACGGGGGATTACCTGTACTCGATGGACGCTTCCATTGAAGGTTACTGGAACGGTATCTGGGGCGTGATGCGCAACTACACGGCCCAGCGCAGTGATCTGTTCGCGGTGCCGAACAATCCCAAGCCGGCGGGCATGCGCAATACCGTGGCATTCGATGGCTCCTGCCCACGGATCAGTGCCAACCCCAACGGCATCGGCACCCGGCCGACGGTGCAACGCAACTATGAAGTGGTTGCGGCGCTGGCCAACGACATCCTGCGCAATCCGTTGAACCTGACCATCGGCGATCCGGCCGGTATCGGGCAACACGTGGGTGGGCCGCTGAATCCGGCGGGTGGCACCCTGGTGTTCAACTCGCGGCCGGTGAACATCCCTCAGGTCACCGTGGTCGATCCTGAAGATGGCGAAACCATCACCATCGGCGGTCAAAGCGGCCCGTTGCATGATCCGACTGCGATCCTGTACGTGCGCAAGTCCGACCTCGATCCGGTCAGCGGCAAGCTGAAAGCCGGCGTGCCTGTCGAACCGCTGGTATTGCGCGCAACGGCGGGTGATTGCATCAACGTCACCCTGGAAAACCGCTTGCCTGTGGTCATGCCCGACCTGACCCAGACGGCCGTGATGCAAGGGCTGGTCAAGCGTGATCGCAACAATGGCCAGGGCTCGACCATCTTCACCAACAACCTGCTCCGGCCGTCGAGCCACGTGGGTCTGCACGCGCAATTGCTGGCGTACGACATCACCAAATCCGATGGCACCAACGTCGGCGCCAACCCGATCCAGACCGTGCCACCGCGCATCGGCAACAGCGGCGCGTACCCGACCCGTACTTATCAGTACTACGCCGGGCACCTGGAACGTGAAGGCAAACCGGTCACGCAACTGGGCCGCAGTGTCGACAACATCAACGCCACGGCAGTGGAGTTCGGCGGACTGAACATCACGCCGGCGGACCTCATCAAACAACCGCAGAAAGGCTTGGGTGGGGCGATGACCATCCTGCCGGTCGGCGCGACCTGGGTTGAGGATGCGCGCAAAACCAACGCAACGGTCACGGCGCCAGGGCAGACCACTTACCGCGACTTTGCGATGGTCTGGCAGAAAGCGTTGAACATCCGCTGGGCCAATGGTCGGCCGGTGGAAGGCATTGCCGCCGAAGGCTTCGGTGTACCGACCGATCCACAGGACAACTCGAGCATGGCCATCAACTACAAGGCCGAGCCACTCTGGTTCCGCTTCGGGTTGGCGCCGGATGCACCGTTCGGGCACGCCGACGGTGCCGGTTACGGGGACGTGCCTAACGCGCATATGGCCTACAGCAATGCGCTGATCGGGGGCGATCCGCAGACACCAGTGCTGTATGTGAAACCGGGGCAACCGTTCCGCACGCACATCATGATGCCCACCGGTGGCAGCCGCGGCACGACCTTCCAACTGGACGGTCACGTCTGGTCGGTCAACCCGTTCCAGTCGGAGAAGAGCGATACCGGAGGGTATCCGATGAGTTCGCCGGGCGTGGGTTCGGTGCGGTTCGGCTACAACCCGATGTCGATGTACATCGGCGCGCGTGAAAGCATCCTGCCAGCGGCGCACTTCAGCTTCATGCTCCCGAGCGCCGGGGGCAGCAACGCGATACCGGGCGATTACCTGTTCCGCGATTACGGCGCGTACGGCAACACCGCCGGATTGTGGGGATTGTTGCGGGTCACCAATGAACCAGAACCGGCCCCGGCGCCGTAGCGGCAGGGCGCATCCACCGAGCAGGAGTGAACCAATGTGGCGAGGGGATTTAGCGAAACGGCGCACCGTCCCGTTGGGCTGCGAAGCAGCCCCAAAGCCAGCAATTACATTGGACCAGGTACACCGCATGCAACGTTTTTACGACTGCTGCGCAGCCGTACGGGGATAAATCCCCTCGCCACAAGGCAGGCACAGATCTGTAAGGGGAGTAGGTGATATGAACAGGACCATTGGAATTGCTGCGTTGATTCTCGGAGTGACGCTGATCTGGCTCGGCGTCTGGCGCACGACACCGGCGACCCTGCTCAGCGAGGTGGCGCTGCCCGACACCTGGAGCGGTCAGACGCTGCAGCGCGATGGCGTGTCGGTGGCGCTGGAGCTGCGGCCATTGGCCGAGGACGGCGTATTGCGCGAAGGCCAGTTTGCCGACGTGCTTTTCCGGGTCAGTGACAGCACTTCGGGCCAACCCCTTTCAGGCGTCAATCCCGGTGCCTGGCTGGACCCGGAAACCGTCGCCGCCGATCAGGCTCAGGGCCGTGACCGGAGCTGCAAGTCCCGGGTCGGCGTGTTCCTTAAATCGAGCATCGGCGCGCGTCCGCTGCTCGACCTCAACAGTTATTTCCTGCTGGTGATGAACCGCGATGCCAGCGTCTCGGTGGTCGATCCGTCGGTCTCGGTGGGCGGCATCACCAGCACCCTGGCGCGCATCGACATCAAGCAGCCGCCGATGGATTGGGTGACCCGCAAGGACAACAAACGCGTGTTCATCTCCATGCCCACCGCCGGCGAAGTGGCGGTGATCGACAGTGAGCAATTCAAGCTGATCGACTCGGTCACCGCCGGCAGCCAGCCAGTACGCCTGGCCTTGCAACCCGACGAGCGCTTGCTGTGGGTCGGCAACAATGCGGTGAACGCCGAAGCGTCCGGCGTCACGGTGATCGACAGCCAAAGCCTGAAGCCCCTTAAACACCTGGCCACCGGCAGCGGGCATCACGAAATCGCCTTCAGCAAGGACAGCCGTTTTGCCTTCGTCAGCAACCGCGATGACGGCACGCTGAGCATCATCGACATCGCCAGCCTGACCATCAGCAAGCAACTCAAGACCGGCTCGAACCCGCTGTCGGTAGCCTATTCGCCGCTGTCCCAGGCGGTGTATGTCGCTGATGGCAAGGACGGCACCATCACCGTGGTCGATGGCGCCAGCCTCGACGTGCGCCGTGTGATTAACGTCAAACAAGGCCTGGGCCCGATGGGGTTCAGCGCCGACGGTCGTTTCGGCATCGTGCTCAACACGCTGGAGAACCAGGCTGCCGTGATCGACGCCGCCACCGACTCGCTGATCCATGAGCTGGACGTGTCCGCCGAACCCTACCAAGTGGTGTTCACCAAGGCCTACGCCTACGTGCGCGGACTGGCCTCGGCCAAAGTCACCATGATCAATCTCTCTTCGTTGGGTGAAGGCCGCACGCCGATCAGCCAGGGCTTCGAAGCCGGCCCGCAGGCGCCACGGCTGGCCGGCGATTTGCCGCTGGCGTCGAGCCTCGCGGTGTCGCGGGATGACAACGCGGTGTTCGTGGTCAACCCGGTGGACAACACCACCTATTTCTACGCCGAAGGCATGAACGCGCCGATGTCCGGCTATCCCAATCGCGGGCAAGTGGCGCGGGCGGCGATGGTCATTGATCGCAGCCTGCGAGAAGTCGAACCGGGGGTGTACGGTGCGCGGATCAAACTGCCAAACGCCGGGCGGTTCGATGTGGCGTTCCTGCTCAATCAACCCAACATCATCCATTGCTTCACCGCGCTGGTTGAACCGGACAAAAGCCTCACACGTCTTCCCGGCGTGCCAAAAGTCGAGTTCATGCTCGACAAGTCCACCGCTGTCCTCGACCGCCCTTACACCGTGCGCTTTCGCATCGTTCAAGGCCAACAGAAGGCGCAGCGCAGCGGCGTGAAGGATGTTCAGGTGCGCTACTTCCGCGCCCCGACTTCGCGCGCCCGGGAAGTCGCCGCCCTTGAGATCGGCAACGGGATCTATGAAGCACCAGTGACCCTCGACAAGCAGGGCGCCTGGTACCTGCACGTGCGCGCCGCGTCACTCGGCGCGGGTTTCGACGACAAGACTTTTGCCAGCGTTCGGGTCCAGCCCGGCGATGCCCACTGAAGAGGAAATCGACATGAACCGATTCGCACACCGTGGACTGCTGACCTTCTGCCTGTTGGCTGCCGGTACCGGACAAGCCCTGGCGCACTCGGCGGATGAACACGCCGGGCATGACATGCCCGCCAAAAGCGCCAGCTCGGAAAGTGCCCAGGTCAAATTCGCCGACGTGGCGCTGGTGGACCAGAACGGCCAGGCGGTGCGTCTGGAAAAAGACCTGGTGACCAACAAAATCGTGGTCATGAGTTTCATCTACACCAGTTGCACCACGGTGTGCCCGGTGGTGTCGTCGATCATGGGCAAAGTGCAGAAACAGCTGGGTGCGCGAGTGGGCACCGAGGTGCAACTGGTGTCGATCAGCATCGACCCGCAGCGCGATGACGCCAAGCGTCTGAACGACTACGCCCGCGCCTTTCAGAACGGCCCGGGCTGGAGCTGGCTGACCGGCAGCGCGCAATCGATCAACGCCACCCTCAAAGGCCTCGGCACCTTCAGCGGTGACTTCAAAAACCATCAGCCATTGATCCTCGTCGGCGACGGCAACAGCCGCCGCTGGACGCGCTATTACGGCTTCACCGACCCGGCGGTGCTGACCCGTGAAGTGGAAAAACTCAGCGGCCAGCGCAACGCGCACGCCAAACACACCGCCATCGCCATGGAGCATCAGCCATGAGAACCCTCGACTGGGTCACCCTGACGGTGTGCTTCTGGATTTTCAGCGCGATGGCGTTTGCCCACGAAGGCCACGAAGAACCCGCGCCGACAGTAGCGGCCGCCCAACCCGCGACCGGCACACGGGATGCGAAAACCTGGTTCACCGACACACCGTTGCAGGACCAGAACGGCGAGACCCTGCGTTTCTACAGCGATGCATTGCAAAACCGCGTGGTGCTGCTGAACGTGATTTTCACCAGTTGCACGGATGCCTGCCCGCTGATCACCCGCAAGCTCAAGGAAGTGCGTGAGTTGCTGGGCGACAAGGCGGACGGCATCACCTTTATTTCCCTTACCAGTGATCCGCTGCGGGACACCCCGGCGGTACTCAAGGCTTACACCTTGAAGCAGGGCGTCGATGGCCCCCACTGGCTTTTTCTCACCGGCGACAAGGCGCAAATGGACCTGGTGCTGGGGCGCATCGGCCAGATCGTGCCGACCCCCGAGCAACATTCGACACAGCTGATCGTCGGCGACGTGGCCAACAAGCGCTGGAGCAAAATCCGTCCCGATGCCCCGGCCGCCGCCATTGCCCAGCGCTTGCAGTTGCTGACAATGCCCGTGGCCGGTCGCTGAGACCGCCCTATGAAAGCCTCCCTGATCCTCGGCCTGCTCCTGATCGGCAGTTTTCATTGCGCCGCCGATACGTTGCCCTTGAGCCCTGACGAAAGCGCCGGCAAGCGGTTGTACCGCGAGGGCGTGTCGAGTAGCGGCGAGCCGATCATGGCCCGGGTCGGGGCGGCGGGCATGCTGCTGCCGGCCACCAGCCTGCCGTGCGCCAACTGCCACGGCGCCGATGGTCTGGGCCGGCCCGAGGGCGGGGTGCGACCGCCGCAACTGAGCTGGTCGCGGCTGACCAGCACCTACGGCCAACGGCAAGTCAATGGCCGCAACTACCCGGCTTACACGGAAGGCACCCTGGCGCGGGCGATCCAGGAGGGGCGCGATCCCGGCAACAATCACCTCGACCCGGCGATGCCGCGGTTCGTGCTGTCGATGAACGATCAGCGCAACCTCACGGCCTACCTCAAACGCCTGGCCGATGAGCGCGATCCCGGCTTGACGCCTGACAGCCTGCACCTGGGCACGCTGTTGCCCAGTCAGGGAGCGTTGGCGGAAGAGGGCTCGACGGTGGCCGCGGTGCTCAACGGCAGCGTGGCGCGAATCAACAAGGCGGGCGGGATTCATGGCCGGCAGTTGCGCCTGACGATCCTTGATCCGGGGCCGGACCGTATCACTGCCGAGCGGGCGTTGGATCAGTTGATCGATCAGGAGCAGGTGTTTGCCCTGATCGCGCCACTGGCACCGGCACTCGACACGCAACTGGTTTCGCGTCTGGAGCAGGCGGGCATTCCGCTGATCGGCCCGCTCTCGTTACAGGGTACGGCGCAGAGCAGTCGGCAGATTTTTGAACCGATGCCGGGGGTGCGCGAACAACTGATCGCCCTGGCCGATTACGCCACCGCCAGTTTGCGCGTACTCCAGGGCCCGACGCTGATTACCTATACCGAGGATCCAGGTCAACGACTGGCGGCGCAGACCCTCAGCCAGTACCTGCAAGATCACGCCTGGCAAAATGTCAGCCTGAAGGCGTACGACTCGGCACAGGACGAACTGCCGCTGGGCTCGCGCTCAGTGTTTTACCTGGGCTGCGGTAGTGATTTCAGCCACCTCGCCGATCGGTTGCAGACGGCGGGGCAGGTTCCTTACCTGTTCGCCATGTCGAACCAGGTGGCGGGTGACCTTTTACAGGTGCCCAGCAGTTTTTCCCGGCGGGTGTTCCTGTCCTATCCCTTCGTGCCCAGCGACTGGACCCTGGCCGGACGCCTGGCCCTGACCCAAGTGCGCGAACAGCAGGGGCTTGGCGGCCAGCATGCGGTGCTGCAAGTCGGCGCGTTCAGTTCGATGCTGCTGCTCAGCGAAGGAATGAAACAGGCCGGGCGCGACGCCAGCCGCGAAAAGCTGATCAATGCGCTGGAAGGCTTGCATGACTTCGATACCGGGCTGACTCCGCGCATCAGCTTCGGACCGGGCCGCCGCCTGGGCTTGAACGGCGCGCATATCGTCACCGTGGACCTGCCTGACCAGCGCTTCTACCTGGTCGCGCCTTACAAGCCCATTACTGCGACACCCTGACCGGAGGCCTCGATCATGAAGCTCAAGACTCTGCTGCTCCTGTTATCGATGTGGGTGCCCGTGGCGTTCGCCAATAACGGCCCGGTCGCCGCGCGGGTCAATGGCGAGGAGATTTCCGAATTTCGCCTCGAGCGTTATTTCGCCGAGTACCTGGAGGATCAGGGCCGCGCGCTGGGCAGCATTCGCAATCCCAAGGCGTACAAGCAATTGCGCCAGAAGGCGCTGGACGCGTTGATCGACCGTGAGGTGCTGTGGCAGGAAGCGCTCAAGCGCGGGGTGGTGATCAGCGACGCCACGGTGCAACGCCAGGTTGAACAGACCCGGCAAGCCATCGGCGGTGCCGAGAAATTCGCTCGCCGCCTGGAAGATGCCGGTTTCGACGAGGCCGGTTTTGCCGAATACACGCGCCGAGAGCTCGCGGCGCAACAGGTGTTCACCGAGCTGACCCGGATGGCCGAGCCGGACGAAAAGCAGGTCCGCGCATTTTACGAGGAACACCGCGGCGAAATGACTCGGCCCGAAGCCGTGCAGGCGCGGCACATCCTGATCAAAGTGCCTCAGGGCGCCGATGCCGCCACAGTCGAAGCGGCGCGGCTACGCTTAGTGGAGATGCAAGTGAAAATCAGCCAGGGCGCCGACTTTGCCGACGTGGCGCGGGCCGGATCAGAGGATGCTTCCGCAAGCGAAGGCGGAAATCTGGGCTATTTTCCTCGTGGGCGTATGTTGCCTGAATTTGAAGCGGCAGCCTTTGCCCTGGCGCCCGGTGAGCTCAGTGAACCTGTTCGCACACCGCTGGGCTGGCACTTGATTGGTTTACAGAACCACTTGGAGGCGGCCGATGTCTCAGAGCAACAGGGACTTGAAAGGGTTCGGGCGTACCTTGCCCGACAGCAACAGGCCGAGGTTCGTCTTCAGGTTCTGGCGCAGTTGCGATCGCGCAATCGAATCGAACGGATTGACGATGACTGAAGGTTCCCCCCCAATAGTGGGGAAAGCTTCAGCGCGAATCCGTGTGCTTCCCCGCCTTTGGGGGCGAGGGGTGCGTGGACGAAAAGGCTTTTCCATGGATATCAATTACATGCAGCGGTAAAACAGCCGGTGCTCAGCCTGGCATGAAGTGTGCGTTAGCCTCAGTAAGGCGCGCACTCCACCAGGCTCGGAACTCGGACCTGCGGTTTCAAGGAGTCCACCTTGTTAAACAAAGTACTGGTTGTCGAAGACGAACAGCTTCTTGCCGAAAACCTCAAGGATTACCTTCAGGCGCAAGAACTGGACGTCCGGATTGCACATGACGGTGCGACGGGTATCGGTGAAGCCGAACAGTTTGCACCCGATGTGATGGTGTTCGATTATCGCTTGCCCGATATGGAAGGCTTTGAGGTGCTCGATGCCGTCCGCCAGAACAGGAACTGTCATTTTGTGCTGATTACCGGGCACCCCACCGCTGAAGTCTGTGAGCGGGCCCGGCAACTGGGAGTCAGCCATATCCTGTTCAAACCGTTTCCATTGGCGGAACTGGCCCGTGCAGTCTGTGACCTTCTGGGAATGGAGCGCGAACCCAAAGCAGGCGTGAGCACATCCGAAGGTTTTGTCGAACGACGCCAGAGCAGGACCGAGAGTTTCCCGCTGCAGTTGTACGATGGCAGTTGGGTGCTGGCGGATCGTCGACGAAGTTCATCGACCTCCAGGGCACCGGACGACGAACAATTGCTCACCGGGGAGTAGTGGCGCGACAAGCCGTTCCGGTAACCGCCGTAATTGCTCGCCGCGTCGACAGGGCTCAAAGCCCCCGGCGTTGGAGAGCAAGCCATGGACCGTCTATCCCTTGCCGTCGAACCGGCGCAGTCGGAATGTGTACCGTCTCGCTTTTCCAGTGAGCAACTGTCCCAGGCACGATCGCTGGCCGCCAGTTCCGGCGAACGTATGCTTGAGGCCCTCGGGGGCCTGAGCGAACTGGCCCCGATGCCGTTCATCCAGCGCCTCGGCGCCACCCTGCATTACCCGGTGCTCGACACCGACAGCCTGTTCAAGGCCACCCCGGTGTTCGACCGGGTCACTCTGGCCCAATGCCTCAAACGCGAATTTATCCTGCTGCGCCACGACGATGCGGTCATTGGCGTGTTTGCCGATCCGTTCGATACGTCCCGTCTGGCCTGGATCGATGACTGCCTGCACGGCGCGCCGCTGTACCTGGTGCATGCCGACGACCTGAAAGCCTATCTGGCGCGCCACGAAGAGAGCTTCCACGCGGTGGAGTCGCTCAACGCCCAGGCCGACGCCAACATCGAAATCGATACCCTGCAAAGCCTGTCCCTGACCAGCATCAGCGAGGACGCCAGCGTCGTCGTCAAACTGGTCAACTCGACGCTGTACGACGCGCTGAAAATGCACGCCAGCGACATCCACCTGGGCACCACCGGCAGCGGTCTGGTGATCAAGTACCGCATCGACGGCGTGCTCAACAACATCAGCAAAATCCAGGGCAGCGAGTTCGCCGAACAGGTGATTTCCCGGGTCAAGGTCATGGCCGAACTGGACATCGGCGAGAAACGCGTGCCCCAGGACGGTCGCTTCAAGATCGGCATCAGCGGTCGGCAGATCGACTTTCGGGTGTCGATCATGCCGAGCATCTTCGGTGAAGACGCGGTGCTGCGGGTGCTCGACAAACAAGACCTGGCGGACAAGGTCTGCGGCGTGCAATTGCAGGCGCTGGGCTTTGAAGACGAAACCCTGCGCCAACTGCGCAGGCTGGCCGCCGAACCTTACGGCATGGTGCTGGTGACCGGCCCCACCGGCAGCGGCAAGACCACCACGCTGTACGCGATGATCACCGAGATCAACCATGGCGTGGACAAGATCATCACCATTGAAGACCCGGTGGAATACCAGTTGCCGGGCGTCCTGCAAATTCCGGTCAACGAGAAGAAAGGCCTGACCTTCGCCCGGGGTCTGCGCTCGATCCTGCGCCATGACCCGGACAAGATCATGGTCGGTGAAATCCGTGACCCCGACACCGCGCAGATCGCCGTGCAATCGGCGCTCACCGGGCACCTGGTGTTCACCACCATCCACGCCAACAACGTGTTCGACGTGATCGGCCGGTTTACCCAGATGGAAATCGACCCTTACAGCCTCGTTTCCGCGCTCAATGCGGTGCTGGCCCAGCGTTTGATCCGCCTGGTCTGCACCACGTGCAGCGCACCGAGCCACCCGACCGACGACGAATTGCGCGCCTCGGGCCTCGATCCACACGACGTCGATCACTACCGCTTCGTTCACGGCAAGGGTTGCGGCCATTGCCGGGGCACCGGCTACCGCGGACGCACGGCGATTGCCGAGCTGCTGCACCTGGATGACGAGTTACGGCAGATGATCGTCGAGCGTCAACCGATTTCGAAAATCAAGGCCCACGCCTGCAAACGTGGCTTGCGCCTGTTGCGCGAGTCGGCGCTGGAACTGGTGGCGGATGGGCGGACCACGCTCGAGGAGATCAATCGTGTCACTTTTGTCTCGTGATTGTTTTGTCGCCGTGCTCGGCGCCAGTAGTGTCGGCCTCGGCCAGCGCCGTGGCAGCGAAACCCTGTGGCTGGGCAGCGTCGGTTTCATCGACGAAGGCTTCCATGCCTGGGCGGTGGCGCTGGACACCCTCGACCACTTGCTGGCCGATCACACCCGTGCCGGTGCCGAGTTGAGCGTGGTCATTTCCGGGCACTTCAGCCGCTTCTGTCTGGTGCCCTGGAGCGAACAGATCAGCAGCCCCGATGAACTGCGCGGCTTTGCCCAGCTGTGCTTTGAAGACCTTTACGGTGCGCCGACTCAACCCTGGAGCCTGGTGCTGTCGGCAGAACCGGCGGGGCATGACCGGATCGCCAGCGCGCTGCCCCAGGAGTTGCTGGCGCGTCTACGCACGCTGGTCAGCGTCCGTGGCCTGCGCTTGCGTTCGGTGCAGCCGTACCTGATGGCGGCGTTCAATCACTTCGATAAAAGCCTCGATGCCGGCGACTTCCTGTTCGTAGTCGCCGAACCGGTACGCAGCGTGTTGCTGCTGGCCCGGGAAGGCCGCTGGACCTCGGTGCGCTCGGTGGGCAGCAGCGACAGCGACGCCGCACTCACCGCGCTGATCGGCCGCGAAAGCCAGTTGCAGGCATCCACCAGTGAGCGGCCGTTGAACGTCTACCTGCATGCCCCTGCGCGCATCGACGTGCAGCCCGATGTACCCGAGGTGCATTTGCGCACCCTGGAAGAAGGCCGGACACCCGTACGCGATTGCCTGTACGTCATGTCCCGGGCGGTGGCCTGAGATGCGCGCCCTGAACCTCGATTTTCAGCCGCGTCGCCGCTGCGGCCCGTTGGGCTGGAGCCTGCTGGCCGTGGGCGTGATGCTGGTGCTGGGTTGCATCCTGGTTCAGCAGCATATCAGTGCTGAAACCGCGCAACAGCAGGGCCATCTGCAAACCGCCCAGCGCGTCCTCACCGGCGACACCGCAGGCAAGGTCAGCCTGACTCCGGCAGAAACCCGCGAGCAGGCGCAAAACCTCGCCGAGATGCGCAAGGTCTCGCAGCAACTGCGCCGGCCCTGGGAAAACCTGTTCGCCCTGCTCGAGGCCATGCCGCGCGACAACATCGCCTTGCTGACCCTGACGCCCGATGCCCGCAAGGGCCAACTGAGGATCAGCGCCGAGGCGAAAGACCTCGACGCCATGCTCGACTTCCACCGCAACCTCGAAGCCAGCGAAGAGCTGTCCGATGTGTCGCTGCTCAGCCACGAAATCGTGGCCAACGTGCCGGAGCACCCGGTGCAATTCAACTTGTCGGCTACCTGGGAGATTGGCGATGCGAATCCCTAGATTGATCGTCCACGAATACCTGCAAGGCCTGGGCATTCCCGGTCTGGCGGGGCTGGCGATGCTGGTGCTGGCGTTGGTCTATGGCCTGGCAGGCCTGATGCCGGACTGGCAGTCGCTGCAACAGCTCAGCCAGCAGACCCGTGAAGCCGGCGAGTACCTGGCCAGGGTTGAAGACGGCAGCGTCGCCGCCCCGGTGGTGCCGCAACGCCAACTCGATGACTTCCGCAGCAAGCTGCCTTCGCAACCTCAGGCCACCGTGGCCATCGACAGGATCTACGCACTGGCGGCACAGGAACACATCACCCTGGCGCGCGGTGAATATGCCCTGGGCATCGACCCTAAAACGCATCTGGCCCGCTATCAGATTCTGCTGCCGGTGCGGGGCAGCTACCCGCAACTGCGGCGCTTCCTGCATGCCTTGCTCGGCCAGTTGCCGGCGGTGGTGGTGGAGGACGTGGAGTTCCAGCGCAAGAAAATCGCCGACACCGACCTGACCGGGCGGATCCGCATGACCCTTTACCTGTCGAGGTCATGATGAATACCAAGCGCGTAGTGGGCTGGCTGAGTTTCTTCGGCGTTGCGGCGGCGCTGGCCTGGCTGCCTGACTACCTGATGCCGGCCGACGAGGGCGATACGGCCGTTGCCACCGTGACGACTGTGAGCAAGAGCAAAACCCGGGGGGCGCTGCCTGCCGCAGCGGCCACTGGAAAACCGGTGGTGGTGAAGGACTTGAGCCCGGCTGGCGACCTGTTCGCCGCCCGCAGCTGGAAAGCGGCACCGACCCTCGCCAGCGTCATCGAACAACCCGTCAACGTAACCCCGGTGGTGCAAGTCCCCAGCGTACCGCCGATGCCTTTCCAGTTTGTCGGCAGGCTGGATGACCGTTCCGACCTGCAAGTGTTTTTGCAGAACGGCGAAAAAATATACGTCGTGCGCAAAGGGGATGTGATCGACGAAACCTGGCGAATCGAGGGCATTTCCGATGTGGAACTGAGCTTCGTCTACCTGCCTTTGCATGTGTCCCAGACCTTGTCTGTGGGGAGCGCACCATGAACAGATGCCGTTTGCTGATGAGCCTTGCCTGCCTCTGCGCAGGGCTGGCCGCGTGCAGTTCCGCGCGGATCGCCAACAAGGAAGCGTCCGAGCTGATCGAGCAAGGGCAATACGAAGCCGGTCTGGCGCGTATCGAAGAAGGGTTGCGGGAAAACCCTCGCAATACCGAACTGCATCTGGCCCTGAATACCGCACACTCCAAAGCCATTACCGCACTGCTGACCGAAGCCGATACGGATCGTGCGCACCGGGACTTTTCCGCAGCACGCGTCAACTACAGCCGGGTGTTGACCATCGAGCCGAACAACCGTCGCGCCCAGGACGCCATGCGCCAGCTCGATTACATGCGCAGCCTGGATGAAAAACTCGAGCTGGCCCGTGGCGACTTACGTCGTGGCGATATCTACGGGGCCGACCGCCAGGTCAAACAGATCCTCGAACTGGACCCGAAAAACGACGGCGCGCTGGAACTGCAAAGCAACATTCGCCTGGTCCAGAGCCGCAACGTGATTCCGTATCCACAGCTGCGCACCCGCCTGGAACGGCCCGTGACCCTGGAGTTTCGCGACGCCAACCTGAAGACCATTTTCGAAGTGCTGTCCCAGGTCGCCGGTCTGAATTTCATCTTCGACAAAGACCTGCGCCCGGACATGAAAGCCACGATCTTCGTGCGTGACGTGCGCATCGAAGACGCCGTGGAACTGCTGCTGCAACAGAACCAGCTGCACCAGAAAGTGGTGAACGAAAACACCTTGCTGATCTACCCGGACTCGCCGCAAAAGCTCAAGGATTACCAGGAGCTGGTGATGCGCACGTTCTACCTCACCAGCATCGATGCCAACACCGCACTGAACATGATCAAGACCATGCTCAAGACCCGCGACGTGTTTGTCGACGAGCGCCTCAACACCCTGACCATGCGCGACACCGAAGACGCCATCCGCATGGCGGAAAAGCTCCTGCAATCGCAAGACCAGTCCAACCCTGAAGTGGTGCTGGAAGTGGAAGTGATGGAGGTCGCGACCCAGCGGATTCTCGACCTCGGCCTGCAATGGCCGAACACCTTTGGCGTGGTCAACAGCGACGGTTCGCCGGTGTCGTTGCTCAATCAATTGAAAGGTATCGACTCGAGCCGGATCACCATCAATCCATCGCCCCAGCTCAAGATCAACGCCCAGGACAACGACATCAATACTTTGGCCAGCCCGGTGATTCGCGTGAGTAACCGCGAGCAGGCGCGCATCCACATTGGTCAGCGTGTGCCGATCATCAGTGCCACCTCTGTGCCGTCGACCCAAGGCCCGGTGATCACCGAAAGCGTCACGTACCTGGACGTCGGTCTGAAACTGGAAGTGCAACCGACCGTGCACCTGAACAACGAAGTGGCGATCAAGATCGCCCTGGAAGTCAGTAACGCAACGCCGCTGGAGCCGACCCGGCAGGGCACGATTCCGGTTCAGGTCGACACCCGCAATGCCCAGACCACCCTGCGCCTGCATGACGGCGAAACGCAGATCCTCGCTGGCCTGATGCGCAACGACCATGGCGCCACCGGCAACAAGATTCCGGGCCTCGGCGACATCCCGGGCCTGGGCCGGTTGTTCGGCAGCAACAAGGATAACGTCAGCAAATCGGAACTGGTGCTGTCGATCACGCCGCGGATCGTGCGCAACCTGCCGTACCAGAGCCCGTCGGACATGGAGTTCCCGACCGGCACCGAAACCAGCATGCACATTCAGGCACCGGACCGGCGGATGGAATCAGCGGATCAGAATTCGCCCATCGACCGGCCGGTGGCGACCACCAATGTGCAAGTCAGCGTCGGGAAGCCTTGATCATGAGCGCCTCGCAACGTGGTTTTACCCTGATCGAAGTCGTGGTGACGCTGGCCCTGATCGGCTTGCTGGCCGGTATGGCCGCACCGCTGACCGAGACCGTGGTGCGCCGGGGCAAGGAGCAGGATTTGCGCACGGCGCTGTACCAGATACGCGATGCCATCGACGCCTACAAACGCGCCTTCGACGCCGGTTACATCGAGAAGACGCTGAACAGCAGCGGCTATCCGCCGAACCTCAAGGTGCTGGTGGACGGTGTGCGCGACGTGCGCAGCGCCAAGGGCGCCAAGTTTTACTTTTTGCGCCGCGTGCCCCATGACCCGCTGGCCCCGGTCAAGCGCGACGATGAGGGCGGCTGGGGCCTGCGCGCCTACGACAGCACGGCTCAAAACCCGCGCGAAGGCGAAGACGTCTTTGACGTTTATTCGAAGGCGCGTGGCAAGGGTCTCAACGGCATCGCATACCGGGAGTGGTGAGCTTATGCGTCGGGAAAAGGGTTTTACCCTGCTGGAACTGATGGTGGTCATGGCAATCATCGCGACCTTGATGACCATCGCCATGCCACGTTATTTCAACAGCCTCGAGGCTTCGAAAGAGACCACGCTGCGCCAGAGCCTGTCGGCGATGCGTGAAGCCCTGGATCACTACTACGGCGACACCGGGCGTTATCCCGATTCCCTTGAGCAACTGGTGGAGCAGCGTTACCTGCGCAACCCGCCGATGGACCCGATTGCCGAGCGCAAGGACCTCTGGGTCATGGTCGCGCCGCCGGACGGCGTACCGGGCGGGGTCGCCGATATCAAAAGCGGAGCCACAGGGAGGGCGCGTGATGGCAGCCTTTATTCCGAGTGGTAAGCCGGCCGGCGAGGGTGGTTTCACCTACCTGGGCGTGCTGTTCCTGATCATGCTGATGGGCATGGGCCTGGCCAGTGCAGGGGAGTTGTGGTCGACCGCTTCGCGCCGTGATCGCGAACGGCAGTTGCTCTGGGTCGGTACGCAATACGCTCAGGCATTGCGCAGCTATTACCGCAGTTCGCCCGGGTTGGCCCAATACCCGAAAGCCCTCGAAGACCTGTTGCAGGACGAGCGCTTTCCCAACCCGAAACATCATCTGCGGCAGCTTTACCCGGACCCGATTGGCGGCGGCGAATGGGTCTTGATGCGCGGTTTCGACGGGCGCATCACCGGCCTCAACAGCGCCTCCACGGACAAGCCGCTGAAGCAGGCGGATTTCCCCACGCAATGGTCGGACTTCACCGGCATGGCCAGTTACAAAGACTGGCAGTTCGTGGCCGAGAAGGCCTTCCTCGATGGCACATCCGGACCTGCCAAAGGGCAGTCGAAATTGCCTCAGGCGTTACAGCCATGAACAGATTCTGTTGGGTCGTGATCCTGATGCTGACGTCCGCTGCCGCTCCGGCCGGCGAAGAGGACGAAATGATGGGGTTCATCGTCGATGACACGATCTCGCACATCGGTCACGACTTTTACTACTCGTTCAGTGAACGCCTGCGCGCCACCAGCCCGATGGATTTCAACCTGGTGGTGCGCGAACGACCTTCGGCGCGCTGGGGCGCCCTGGTCACCGTGGAATATCAGCAGCGTCTGGTTTACCGGCGTTTTCTGCCGCCGAACACCGTGGAACTCAAGGACGAGGCCTATGACGCCGCCGACTGGGTTCGCGGGCAGATCGTCCAGCGCAAGCTGGAAGCCATGTTGCAGGACACAACGGACCTTGAGAGGGACGAATTATGAAAACAATACACTTCTCGCAGCGCGCCCTGTTTTCAAGGGCAGGCGTCTGGTTGCTCGGGCTTGGCAGTTGCGGCCTGGTCCAGGCCACCGAGCTGGTCTACACGCCCATCAATCCATCGTTTGGCGGCAACCCGTTGAACGGGACCTGGCTGCTCAACAACGCCCAGGCCCAGAACGATTACGACGATCCTGATTTGAAAAAACGCACCGCTGCGGCCGGGACGTCGGCCCTGGAGCGGTTCACCAGTCAGTTGCAGTCGCGGTTGCTCGGGCAGTTGCTGGACAACATCTCCGCGGGCAATACCGGGAGCCTGACTACCGACGCTTTTATCGTCAACGTCGTTGACGACTCCGGGCAGTTGACCATCGTCGTGACTGACCGAGCGACCGGTGAAGTCTCCGAAATTCAGGTAAGCGGCCTGGCCCCTTGACGGGATCCGGGTTGATGGGGAGTGAAGGACATGAAAAGAATAATAGTGCTAGGGCTGATGTTGGCGGCGTTACAAGGGTGCAGTCTGCGCGACCCTGTCGGGGCTGAGCAGGACACCGAAACCCCGACGCTGACCCCGAGGGCTTCGACCTATTACGACTTGATCAACATGCCACGACCCAAGGGCCGGTTGATGGCGGTGGTGTACGGTTTTCGCGACCAGACCGGGCAATACAAACCGACGCCGGCCAGTTCGTTTTCCACCAGCGTGACCCAGGGTGCGGCGAGCATGCTCATGGATGCGTTGCAGGCCAGCGGCTGGTTTGTGGTGCTGGAACGTGAGGGGCTGCAGAACCTGCTGACCGAGCGCAAGATCATCCGCGCCTCGCAGAAAAAACCGAACACGCCGGTGAATATCCAGGGTGAACTGCCGCCGCTGCAAGCGGCGAACATGATGCTCGAGGGCGGGATCATTGCCTACGACACCAATGTGAAAAGCGGCGGGGAAGGGGCGCGTTACCTGGGGATCGATATTTCCCGGGAGTATCGGGTGGATCAGGTGACGGTGAACCTGCGGGCGGTGGATGTGCGCAGTGGGCAGGTGCTGGCGAATGTGATGACCAGCAAGACCATCTACTCCGTGGGCCGTAGTGCCGGGGTGTTCAAGTTTATCGAGTTCAAGAAGTTGCTTGAGGCTGAGGTCGGGTACACCACCAACGAGCCGGCGCAGTTGTGTGTGTTGTCGGCGATCGAGGCGGCGGTGGGGCATCTGTTGGCCCAGGGGATCGAGCGGCATTTGTGGCAGGTGGCGGGGGATAATTCGCCGCAGAGCAGTGAGACGCTTGATCGGTACCTGACTCAGAACAAGGTGCCTGAAGAACAGTGAGCCGAGGCGGCCTTCGGGCCGACCAGGCTCTTGTAGATTCACCACGATCCATGTGGGAGCGGGCTTGCCCGCGATGGCTGTGTGTTGGGCAGTATAGGGTTTGATGGTGTACATATCCGTTGCTGCGGTAACGGCGGCTATTGGTTCCGCTTTTACAGCGGGTTACTTGGAAGAGCGCCAAGTAACCAAGCGCCCGGCGCCCCTGACGTACGGTGGCTCGCTAATGCTCGCCATTCCCTCACTCCGGTCCTGCTCCGTGGGCCCGCCGCCATCGGCCATCCATGGCCGGGGGCGGCTAACCCGGCATCCATGCCGGGTTGCCCACTGCGCAGAACCTGCGCTCGGCCTTCCGACGGGGCAGATCAAGATCAAAAACAAAGCGAGGCGGCCTGATAGCCGGCCTGAAGTCCGTCAGGATCATCGGGGAGAACACCAATGTCATGCCCGCCAACAATCCACTGTGGGAGCGGGCTTGCTCGCGAAGGCGGCCTCGCAGACGACCTGCTCTTGCGGATGTACCCGGAACCCTGTGGGAGACGATCTGTTTTTGCGGATGTACCCAGAACCCTGTGGGAGCTGGCTTGCCAGCGATAGACGTCCAGACACCGCGTTCCTTCAGGCAGCACACGTCATCGTTAACGACCATCGCTGGCAAGCCAGCTCCCACAGGGGAATGCATATACCTGAAGAACCAGGTCGGCCCGCAGGCCGCCTCGCGGTGCTGTGGCGGTGGTCGCCCCCTCGTGAGGCCGAGTGGAGGTTCTGCGCAGTGGGCAACCCGGCATGGATGCCGGGTTAGCCGCCCCCGGCCATGGATGGCCGATGGCGGCGGGCCCACGGAGCAGGACCGGAAGGAGGGCATGCCGAGCCTAGGCGAGGCACCGAACGAAAGGGGCAAAAGCGCTTGGTTACTTGGCGCTTCTCCAAGTGACTCGCCGTAAGGGCGAAACCAATAGCCGCCGTTACCGCAGAAATGGATATGTACTCAGTCAAAAAAACACGTCGGCTATCAGGCCGCCTTCGCTGGCAAGCCAAGCTCCCACAGGAACCGGTGAGCCCTACAAACCTCAGACAAAAAAACCGCGACCCTCACCCAGGGCCGCGGTTTTTTATCCCCCGCATTTACTGCTGCAACACCGTCGCCCGGTTATCCGTCCCCAACTGCTGAACAGTCGCCATCTGCGTCATGCCGCTCTGATCAACATTGGCAATGTTCCCGGTGCCGCCCTGTGTCACATACGCCACGTTCATCGTGTCAGCCTGTTTCAAAGTGATCTGGTTATCGCTGCCCCACTGAGTGGTGTAGGCCTGGTTACCGGTGCCGGACTGGTCGAACGCGGTGCTGTTGCCCATACCGTTGCTGCTGCCCTGGGCCAGGTTGGTGGTGCCGCGCTGATCGGCGACGAGGATGTTGTCGCTGCCGTTCTGGTCGAAGTACAGCTCGTTGTAGTTTTCAGCCTGGCTGACGGTGGTTTTGTTGCCGGTGCCGGTCTGGTTGGTGGTCATGACGTGGCCGACGCCGTCTTGCGTGAAGTTGGCGATGTTGGCGTTGCCGGTCTGGTTGATGGTTGCGCGCTGGTTGCTGCCGAACTGCCCACCTTTTTGCGGGCCTTTCCAGTTGCTGGCATAGACCTTGTTGTCGTTACCCACCGAAGTCGCAGTGAGCGAATGCCCCTCGCCGGTCTGGTAGGTGAAGTGCGTGTTGCCCGTGCCTGTCTGGTACAGCGCGATGGTCGAGCCGGTGGATTCGAACTGATCGGCATAGATCGCGTTGAGGTCGCCGACCTGGAAGACCTGGGCGGTGTTGTTTTCGCCGAAGCTCTGGTCGACCACGGTTTCGTTGGTCAGGCCGATTTGGTCGACAGTGGTTTCGCTGCCGACTTGTCCGTCTTGCCAGACTTCAGTGCCGTTGCCTTCGCCGAACTGGTTGATGGTCAGGTTGCCGCCGTCGCCATTGCGCTGGTCGCCGTAGGCATAGTTGCTGGTGCCAGCCTGGTTGAGGTTGATCTGGCCACCCATGTGGTTGATCTGTTCGGCGGTGGCGTAGTTGGTGGTGCCGTACTGGATGATCACCGCGGTGTTGGCGATGCCGATCTGAATCTGTTCGATGTTGGCTTCGTTGCTGTCACCGAACTGGAAGGTTTGACCGGTCGTACCGTCCTGGCTGTCCTGATAGACGAACGAGAAGTTGCCGGAGCCTTGCTGTTGTTGCAGCACTTCGCTGCCGCCCACGCCGATCGACTGGCTGGCGTGGCTGGTGTTGAAGCTGCCGGTCTGTTGCTGGTTGATGGTGCTGTTGTTTTCGAACAACTGCTCGGCGTAACCGGCGTTGTAATCACCGATCTGGTTCTGGTCGATGGTGCTGGTGGCCGAGTCCTGCACGGCGGCCGCGTCGTTGCCCTGGCCGAGTTGCTGTTGGGTAGCGGTACTGAAAGGCGCCAGGGTCTGTTTCACATCGGCGACGTTGGCCGTGCCGACCTGGTCCTGGCTGGAAATGCTGTCATCGGCCATCGCCTGGGCACTGACAATGACCAGGATGGCGGCGGTGAGGGGCGTCAGTTTGAACATGATGAAACCTCCAGAGGGTGCAGTGCTTTAGCGGTATTGTTTGACCGAAACGCTCATGCCATTTCCCGACTGGCTCACGGCGCTGGAAAGCCCCGTTCCGGCCTGGTCGATGCTGGCGTCGTTGTTGTTGCCGTTCTGGGAAATCTGCGCACGGTTCTGGCTGCCGGTCTGGGTGATCGAGGCGGAGTTGCCGGAACCTTGCTGGGTGATCATCGCCATCAGGTCGCTGCCTTGTTGCAGGATCCAGGCTTCCTGATTGCTTCCCGACTGGACGATGGTGCCGAGCAACGACTGGCCGTTCTGTTGCAGCAGCGCCACGTTGGCCTGGCCGGTCTGGTCGATCAGCGCTTGCTGGCCAATCGGCGGTGGCAACTCGCCGAGATCGGTGCCGGGGCCCAGGTCGTCGTTCTCCATCAAATCGTCGGCGCGCACACCCGCGCTGCTGCAGAGCAGAAGCAGGCAGAGCAGGGTGGCGGTCGACGTTTTCATGACGTTGTCCTTCAGGATGAGGCTTGCCCCATCGGCCACGTGGTCGATGGGGCGAAGACTCAGTTGGAGATCACTGACACCGAGCGCACGGTGCCTTGGGACGAGGTGATGGTGGCGGTCGGGTTCACCGACGGGATCACCGTGGTGGTGTTGCTCACCGTCAGCCGCCAGCGACCGGTCACTGGCACCGTGGCGGTGCCCAGGGTTGCCAGCCCGGTCGGGGTGGAAACCCGCACGGTGATGGTGTTGCCGGTGATCACCGATGAGGTGCCCGCAAAGTCCCAGGTGAAGCGGTTGTTGGAGCGCGCCGACACCGTCGCCGTGGTCACCGTGAACGCTTCTGCCGGTGGCCGTGGCGAGACTTGCACCGTGACCGTGGCCGGTGTCACCGACAGAGCGCCGAAGTTGTCCCGGGCGATGTAGGTGAAGGTCGTGGTGAACGCCGTGGTAACAGTGGCCGGCGGGGTGTAGGTGAGCACCGTGCCGTTGCTGCTGACGGTGCCGCGACCGGCTGCTGGTTGGGTGAAACTGGCGACGGTCAGCGGCACGTTGCCTTCCGGATCGGTGTCGTTGAGCAGCACGTTGATCGGTACCGCCACGCCCAGCGTTGCGATGCTGTCGGCGACGGCCACCGGTGGCTGGTTAGGCGCCACGGTGATGGTCACGGTCGCTGCCGTGGTCGAGGCCAGGCCTTTGATGTCTTGAGCCTTGTAGGTGAAGGTTGTGGTCAGCGGTGCATTGACCACGGCTGGCGGGGTGTAGACCACTGCTGTCGTGCCGCTCAATGCCACGGTGCCTTGCCCGGCGGCTGGTTGGGTCAGCGCAGTGATGCTCAACGGCGTGTTGCCGTCCGGGTCGCTGTCGTTGGCCAGCAGGTTGAGGGTGATCGGCACCCCGAAGCTGGTGCTGCCGGTGTCGGCAACGGCCAGCGGAGCCTGGTTTTCACCGCTATTCGGTGCCGTTCCAACCACCACAACCGGTTCGGTGTCACTGCCACCCGCGGCGGACTTGAGGGTGACACTGGCCGGTGGCTGCGTCAGATCGGCAACCGTCAACCGTTGCAGGGTGCCGGTTTTGCTCAGACGTCCGTAGCCTTGGGCAACCATGTCCGGCACCACCACTTCGTCAGACGAAGTGGCTTCGATCAGCAGGCTGTGATTGCTCCAGTTGTAGCGAGCGGTCTGGATCTTCACCACGTCGGTGACTTTGCTTGACACCGCGGTTGGCCGGCTGGTGCCGCTCGGGTCGGTAGCGGTGACCACCACCACCGGAGGAACGGTAGTCCCTGTCAGGCGATGAGCGAAGAACTGGCCGGTGTTGTCGCCGAGCATGTTGACCAGGCATGGCGTCTGCGGTGGTCCGGGAACCAGGGCCACGGTTTCGCGGAAACACAGGCTCGAACTGTTGGACGATTTGCCAAACACCTCTACCCGGGTACTGCTCGTGCCGGGACCTGTAGCGGTGCGGCGGTAAGTGGCGCGGCCGATTTCCGCAGGGGTTTGCGCACGGCTGTCGAGGACTTTGCCGGACACGGTAAAGAGGTTGGTCTGGATGGTCCCGGCCGGGCCCTGGACACGCAGGAAGTTGTTGTTGAACGGACTGCCGGTGACCGCTTCGGTGAGGTTCGGATCGCCCACGTACGTTTCGATGGAGCCCGTGTCCGGGTTCACTTCGGTGTACGGACCGTTGACGCTGCGCAGGAAAGGCCCGACCTCGCCGTTGAGCGCACCCGAGAAGTTGCCCGGTGCGCCGATGCCGATATCGCGGGTGATGTTGATCGCCCGACGGCCCGGCGTGGTGACGTTGACCGTTTCCACGCCGTACGGGTGGGTGATGGTGTAGGTCCCCGCGACAGGAATGTTCACCCGCAGACGAATCCGCGCGAAGCTGGCCTGGTCGCCGTCGACCGGGTTTTCCGCAGCGAATGCCGCTTCGATCCCGGCCACGTAGGCATCCACGCCATAGCCTCCGACATCGTTGATGCTGGTCTCGGCGAGGAACCAGAACGCCTCCGGTGGCCAGTTATCCGGAAACACCATCGGCTGGGTGTCGTCGAAGATCCCAGGTTCCGGGTTCAGGATGCACATATAGGAGGGCGCGCCAGGAGCGCCGGGTGAGCGCGAGCTGGTCGCCCGCGACTGGCACAGTTCCAGCGACAGCAGATTGCTGTCCTGATACCACATGGGAAATTTCCCCGTGGCAAAGGTGTAGGGGCCGGTATCGACGGCATTGAGTTGCGCGAACGCACTGCCGGACAGCGAGAGCGTCAGCCCGAGCGCGTTGAGCGCGAAGCGTGGCCACTTGTTCATGATGCCTCCTGATGCGGATCTGGGCATGATAGCGTTCATTGCACGATGACCACTTCTTCGGTGTCGCTGCCGCCATTGGATGACGTCACCCGAACCTTGGCCGGTGGAATCGGCGAGATGCCGGTCGACAGGGATTTCTCTGCGCCGTTGCCACTGAGGGCGCCAATGGCGACACCCGTGCCGGAGGTGACGGTGA
The DNA here is from genome assembly GCF_024169315.1 of Pseudomonas migulae. Classification (NCBI taxonomy): domain Bacteria; kingdom Pseudomonadati; phylum Pseudomonadota; class Gammaproteobacteria; order Pseudomonadales; family Pseudomonadaceae; genus Pseudomonas; species Pseudomonas migulae. Next base: position 6,310,467 of record NZ_JALJWR010000001.1, read on the forward strand.
GTACCGGCGGCGACGTTTCATCGCTGGTCGACGCCACGACCGTGATTTGCCCGCTGCCGAGGCTGTACTCGGCCCGTGAAATCACCACCAGGTCGGTCAACGGCATGGACAGGGAGGTCGGCGTGCTGCTGGGGATGGCCAGATGGTTGTCGGCGGTCACCAGTAAATTGCTCGGCAACGTCGGGTTGGTGGCTGACTGGACGTACCAGTGGCCGGTGGTATTGGCCTCGGTCAAGTGCAGCGCCGGGGTGTTGCTGTCCAGGGTCACGGTGGCCGGCGGTGGCGGGGCCAGGACGAAGACATCCTGTTGGGCCACCGGGGCGCTGGTGCCGGGCTTGCGTGAGTAAGTGCTGCGTTCGGCAATGATCGGAGTGGGTCGAGTCACGGTCGATAACTTGCCGGAAATGGCCATCACCGTGGTGCGCAGGTCCAGTCCGTTAGGTCCTTCAATGCGGATGTAGTTGGTGTTGAAAGGGCTGCCGGTGAAAGCCTCTTCCACGTTCGGGTCACCCACGAATTGCTCGGCCGAACCGGTGACCGGGTTGGTCTCGGTATAGGGGCCATTGACGCTGCGCAGGAACGGGCCAATGTCGCTTTTGAGTGCGCCGTCATAGGTTTTCGGCGAGCCGATACCAATGTCCCGGGTCATGTTGATCGCACGACGCCCGGGGGTATCGACGTTGAACACATCGACGCCGTAGGGATGAGTGATGACATAGGTGCCCGCGGTGGGCACGTCGACCCGAATACGGATACGGCCAAAACTGACCTGGTCGCCTTCAACCGGATCTTCGGCGGCGAAGGCTGCTTCGACGGCGCTGACATACGTCAGGTCGATGCCCCGTGCCGCGTCGACGATGGCTCCGTCGCCGGTGAACCAGAACGATTCATCGGGAAAGTTGGTCGGGAAAACGATGGGCTGCGTGTCGTCGAAAACACCGGGGGTCGGATTCAAAAGGCACATGTAGGAGGGCGCACCGGGCGCGCCCGGTACCCTGGAACTGACGGCCTTGGACAGGCAAAGATCGAGGGTCCGACCGTGGGAGTCCTGGTACCAGGCAGCGAACGAACCATTGGCGGGTACATAAGGCCCCGGGTCGACAGCGAACAGCGCTGCCTGCGTGACGCCTTGGGCCAGAGCGGACACGACCAGGGCGATCGCGCTTTTGGACAGTAAAGGGTGCATGAGTATTCCCTCTATCAGAGACCTGCCCGTGGGGATGGGTCAGTTGAGGGTCCTTCGGCAACTTCCATACCAATCGCTGAAAAAGGCCGCCAGAGGCCCGTAATCAGGGCTTGTCAGGCTCAGACGATGGCTGCTTGGCATTCGGGCATACGGGCTTCTGTCCCCAGCATTGGGGGTAGATGGGGAGAGGAGGCAGGCTGGGGAAGTGCGGTCCCAGGGTCGGGCAAACAGCCATGAGTGGGCTATAACCAATGGGGGGAACCGCCGAGAAGTACGCCCATGAACTTGCCTACGCAAACGCTCCCGTCCGAGGAGGGCACTCGCCTGAGCTCGCGCAAACAGCCATTCAATTTGCTGCGCTGGTTTTCGCTCACCAGCATGGCGGTGATCGGCACGGTGGCGGTGGCGCTGGGCGCCGTGTCCTCGCGGTTCGTGATTACCGAAAGCGTACAGCGCGATGCGATGTTGACCTCGCAGTTCATTCAGACGATCGCTTACGCCGAGATGCGTCATGTGTCGATTCCGAATGTGCGAACCATGGGCGAGCTGCTGGACCCGCGCAGGGACAGGGATTTCCCGGACGTCGACCCGCTGGACCGCGCCAGTGTCCGGGGAGAATTTCTCGACCACATCGAGCACCTGCCGGACGTGATCCTGGCCAACATCTATGCGCCCGATCGCATGGTGGTCTGGTCGACAAACCCGACATTGATGGGAACCACGATCCTCGACGATGAAGACCTGGAGCAGGCGTTTGCCTCCATGAAGCCGGTGTCGACCAGCTATCACAATGTCGACAAGACACGCATGGAACAGAAGTTCATATCGCCACCGGAGTTCATCTTCATCGAAAACTACATTCCGCTGTTCGATGTCGATGGCAAGAACGTCACCGCAATGGTGGAGATCTACAAGGAACCGAAGGACCTGATCGACCGCATGGAGCGCGGCCTGGTGTTGATCTGGCTGGCCACCGCACTGGGCGGCGGGCTGATTTACCTGGGGCTGTACTGGATCGTGCGCCGGGCGGCGATGCTGCTGGCGGAGCAACAAAAACAATTGATTGCCAACGAGACGTTCGTTGCCCTGGGTGAGATGTCGTCGGCGGTGGCCCACAGTTTGCGTAATCCGTTGGCGACCATTCGCTCAAGCGCCGAGCTGGCGCTGGAGTTCGACAGCGGCCCGGCGCACAAAAACATCACCGACATCATCGGCCAGGCGGATCGCATGTCGAAATGGATAAGGGAACTGCTGCAATCCTTGCGCCCGCTCCATGACGAGCCCGAACCGGTGAACCTGGTGGCGGCGTTGCACGACAGCCTTATGGCTTTCGAACGGCAGATCGCCAGCGCCGGGGTTCACGTGGTGTTCGAGCCGAAGGACACGCCGATGGTCCTGAGCCAGCCAATCCAGTTGTCGCAAATCCTCAACAGTTTGCTGGCCAATGCGCTGGAAGCCATGGACAAGGGGGGCACGCTGACCATCACCCTGGAGCCCACTGATGCCCGAGGCACCAGTGTGGTTGTGAGGGACACGGGCAAAGGCATGAGCGAGGAACAACGCAACCTGGCCTTCCGGCCGTTTTTCACCACCAAGCAAGGCGGGCTGGGTGTCGGACTGGTGCTGGTCAAACGAATCATGGAACGCTACGGCGGTGCCGTGAGCCTTGAAAGTTGTGAGGGCGAGGGCACCTGTGCACGCCTGTCATTCAAGCGGATTCCCTGAAATGGGGATGAACTTTCCCCGGTAGCGGGTGTCCTTCCCCAGTCGTTTTTTCGGGTATGGCAAATTGATGTTGATAAGCCATTGTTTCGCTGGGTATTAATGCTTTGTATAAAGTTGTTACAGATCTGGCGAGTTCCTTGCAAAACCTCCATTACCCCCTTCACAACTTCGAGGCGGCTGGTGATGGACAGAAAAGCGCGGCACCCCTGCAATAGGCTTGGCCTTCTGACGCCCCTGAGCGTCCTTGTCGCAATGATGCTCGGCACAACGAGCCTGCGCGCCGGCCCGATCGACGACGAAGGACAGCCCGGACCGTCCGACCCTTCGGCGTACTACGACGAACCGGCTGACAGACAGGGAGCCTTGAACGCCATTTTGACCATGCCTCCGGCCAACCTGGATGCCTTCGACTTGCCGGCTGGCGTCAAAGGCGACCGAGACACCCCACTCAAGGAAAACATCCTGCCGCCGGCGGTGCAGACCAGCTTCAATTACCCCACCAACGGAAAACCCAGTCCGCTGTATGGTGCGTTGCCGTTTACTCAGCCACTGGCGCTGTTCGAAGAATTCGGCCTGGAAAAACTCGACCCCACGACACCGGCGGCGCTGTTGCCGTTTCCACCCGCCGCGATCGGACCGCTGCCGCAACAAGATCCCACCAGCGTCGCTCGTAGTGCCCCACCGAGTGCGTCGCTCGACGCGTTCTTGCGTCAACCAGGCTTGACTCCGTTCCCCAGCCATTATTCCAACGTGGTCGACCGCAACCCCTGGCAGAAGCAGATTGAGTTTTTCCTCAACCGCCGTATCGGCTCGTCGGCGGAAGGCCGTCCGCCAGGAAAAGGCTGGTCGCACCAGCGCTGGAACGAGTTTTACCCGCAGGTGGCTTACAAGACCGTGCAAACCGGCGCACGGGTGAATACCGGCTTGCGTGACAGTCGTCAGATGCACCGCTATGCCATGGGTGAATTTGGCCCTGGTGGCCTCTATTACAACGTGGCTGGCGTGCCGGCGACCGCAGGCACCTCCAAAGGATTTGAACCGCGTTTTCACCCGAAAATGCCAGTGCAGAACCACAAATCGGTCTGGACCTTCGACGGCACCCTGCCGCCCAAATTGCTCATGGTCCGTTATGGGCAACCGGTGCTGATGCGCCATTACAACGGCTTGCCGATCGATCCGTCGGCGAACATGGGTTTTGGCCTGCACACCATCACCACCCACGAACACAACGGTCACGTACCGGCGGAAAGCGACGGTTATGCCAATGCGTTTTTCTTCCCCGGGCAATTTTACGACTATCGCTGGCCGATCCAGTTGGCTGGCTACGACAGCATCAACACCAAGGCTGAAGACCCGCGTGCAGCCTTTCCGTGCTCACCGGGTGAAACTCTGTGGACCAACGACCTCAGCCCCGGCCGCAAGACTTGCGACAACGGCATGATCAAGGTCCGCGGCGACTGGCGCGAAACCATGAGCACCCACTGGTTCCACGACCACATGCTCGATTTCACCGCGCAGAACGTCTACAAGGGCAACGCGGCGATGATGAACTACTACAGCGCCCTGGACCGCGGCAATGAGTCCGTAAATGACGGCGTCAACCTGCGCCTCCCCAGCGGCAGCGCCTTGCCCTGGGGTAACCGCGACTACGACGTCAACCTGATGTTTTCCGACAAGGCATGGGATAAGAACGGTCAACTGTGGTTCAACCCCTTCAACACTGACGGCTTCCTCGGTGACCAGGTACTGGTCAACTGGAGGTGGAAACCGACCCTGGACGTGCGTGCGCGCAGCTATCGCTTCCGCATGCTCAATGGTTCAGTGTCGCGCTACTTCAAAATGGCGCTGGTGCGCGAGATCAAGGGCACCACCGGCGAGTTCCCAGGGCCTGCCGGGTCGGGCGTGTCGTATGCCCGGGTGCCGTTCCACATGATTGCCAACGACGGCAATATCATGGAACACAGCGTGCCGTTCGACGGCAGCATGGACCTGGATGCCGACGGTGATAAACAGAACCACAACGCGATCCTGCCAACCCTGGGCATCGCCGAGCGTCACGACATCATCGTCAACTTCGCGAAAAACGGGATCAAGGCGGGCGACAAGCTGTTCTTCGTCAACCTGCTGGTGCACGAAGACGGCAAGGGTCCGGAAGAACCCGTCTCCCTGGCTGACGTGCTGTCCGAGAAATACAAGGCGATCATCAAGCAAACCAGCAAGGGGCCGAAATGGGAAGACGGTGATCCGGTGGTAGGCAAGGTGTTGCAACTCAACGTCAAGGCTTACACCGGTCAGGACCTGGCCATGGACCCGGCCGCTTATGAACCGGCCAAACCGGGCAAGGCTGCGGGCTTGATGATGATCCCGTTGAAGATTCACTACGACAATGCTGCCGACAAGGCGCTGCTGGCCAAATCCCGCCACCGCACCTACACCTTTGGCCGTTCCGACGGCACCGATGAAGCGCCCTGGACGATCAAGACCGACGGCGGCTTCGGGTTTCGCATGGACCCGCGCCGGCTGAACACCTCGACCAAACTGGCCAGCGGTCCGACCGACGCCGGCGTCACGGGTTTCGGCACGCTGGAGGTGTGGCACATCAAGGGCAGCGGCACGGGCTGGAGCCACCCGGTGCACGTGCACTTCGAGGAAGGGATCATCCTCAGCCGTGGCGGCAAGGCACCACCGGAATGGGAAAAATGGGCACGCAAGGACGTGTATCGCATCGGTTCGGAAAAGGATGGTACGGACAATGTCGAGATTGCGATCAACTTCCGCGAATTCGCCGGCACCTACATGGAGCACTGCCACAACACGCAACACGAGGACAACTCCATGTTGCTGCGGTGGGACCTTGAGAAACCGGGGCAACTGCAGTTGATGCCGACTCCGTTGCCGAGCTGGGATGGCGTGCGCTACGTAAACTCTGCGGCGCTGCCAACCTTCCGCACCGGCGACGGCTACGGCACCAAAGCAGAGGTCACACCATGATTCGCAGGGGAGCCGACATGACATCACGTACGCCGCGCTCCCGCGCCCTGGGCATGCACCTGATTTTGCTGCTGGTCACCTGTGGGCTGGCCGCTTGGGTGCTGCTCGCTCATGAAGGTGAACTGTCGCCGACGGAGGAATCGGCGACACCCTGGGGCGGTGATTACTTCCCCAATACCTTGCTGACCAACCAGGACGGTCGGCAGGTGCGTTTTTTCGATGACCTGATCAAGGGCAAAGTGGTGGTGATCAACTTCATCTTCACCACGTGCAGCGACTCCTGTCCGCTTGAAACCGCGCGCCTTCGCCAGGTGCAACAGTTGCTGGGTGGGCGGGTTGGCCAGGACATTTTTTTCTACTCGATCAGCATCGACCCGTTGAGCGATACACCCGAAGTGCTCAAGGCCTACTCGCAACGGTTCAAGGTCGGACCGGGCTGGCAGTTTCTCACCGGCGAATTCGAGGCCGTTACCGACTTGCGCAAAAAGCTCGGGCTGTTCATCGAAGGCGTCGACAACGGCCGCAGCAAGGACCACAACCTGAGCCTGATCGTGGGCAACCAAAGTACCGGTCGCTGGATGAAAGCCTCACCGTTCGAGAATCCGTGGATCCTCGCCGATCAGTTGGCCAATACCTTGCAGAACTGGAAGCAACCCAGCATTGAAGAAAATTATGCCGATGCGCCCGAGATCCGCCCACCGAGCAACGGCGAAGAGTTGTTCCGTACCCGTTGTGCGTCGTGTCACAGCCTCGGGCCGCAAGACGGGCAGGGCATCGGCATGCGCAGCATCGGCCCGGACCTGATCGGCGTGACCCGTCTGCGGGAGCCCGCCTGGCTCAATCGCTGGATCCGCGAACCGGATCGCATGCTCGCCGAAAAGGACCCGATTGCGCTGGAGCTGTTTCAACGCTTTGACCGGATCCCGATGCCAAACCTGCGCCTGGATGAGCGCTCGGCGCAGTCCATCGTCGAATTCCTGCAGGAGGAAACCGATCGTCAGCAACCGTTGCAGGCCGCGCAGGTTCCATAGCGACTAATTACTGATATCGAGCCGTCAGGCGCGATCAATGCCACCTACACTGATCCGAAACGCCACGGAAAAGGCTTTATGCCAGCCACCAGGACCCGCCCATGCAGATACTCGAACAACACAAAGTAGCTGCGCCGCCGAACACGCCGGTGGGAGACGCGGGCTGGCGGGGCCGCTTCAATCTTCTGCGCTGGTTCTCCATCGGCAGCTTCTTGATCATCGCCGTCGTGGCGTTGGGGCTTGGCTACATTTCCACGCGTTTCGTGGTCGAGGAGAGCATCAAACGCGATTCCATGCTGACCGCGCAATTCGTTCAGGCCATCGGTGACGCCGAAATCCGCCACGCATCGATCAACCCGAACAGAACCATGGGCGAAATGCTCGACCCGCGTCAGGACAACGCCTACCCCGATGTCAATCCGGGCGCCCGTGCCGCCTCGCGCAACGAGTTTCTCGATCATGTAGGGCATCTGCCGGACATGCTGCTGGCCACGGTGTACGCGCTGGATCGCACCGTGGTCTGGTCGACCAACCCGGAGTTGATCGGCGTGCGAATTGAAGATGACGAGGAGCTGGACGAATCGTTCGAGATGAAGGAAGCCGTGTCCACCAGCTACCACGAGATCGATGAAGAACGTCCCGAGCAAAGACTGCTGCGCGAGCCGGAGTATCTGTTCATCGAAAACTACATTCCGATGTTCAATTCCGACAGGAGCAAGGTCATCGCCATGGTCGAGGTCTACAAGGAGCCGGTTGATCTGGTTGCGCGCATCCAGCGTGGTTTCAAGTCGATATGGGTGGCGACCGTGCTCGGCGGGGCCGTTATCTACCTCGGGCTGTTCTGGATTGTGCAGCGTGCCGCCAAGCTGCTCGAAAGCCAGCAGAAACAGCTGATCGCCAACGAAACCTTCGTGGCCCTTGGGGAAATGTCCTCGGCCGTGGCCCACAGTTTGCGCAATCCGCTGGCGAACATTCGCTCCAGCGCCGAACTGGCCCAGGAAATCGCCAGCCAGAGCTCACAGAAAAACATCGGCGACATCATCAGTCAGGTCGATCGCATGTCGCGCTGGGTTCGCGAGCTGCTGGTGTCGTTGCGGCCGATGACTGACGAGTATGAAGCGGTGGATCTGGTGCTCGCCATCGACGACACCCTGAGTGCGTTCGACGCGCTGATCAACCGCTCCAATGTCGACGTTCGTTTCACCCCCAACGCCTGCCCGCCGGTAGTCAGCCAACAGGTGTTGCTCACGCAGATTCTCAATAGCCTGTTTGCCAACGCTCTGGAAGCCATGCCCAAGGGCGGTCTGCTGAGCATCGAGATTGAATCGCCGCAAGCCGGACACGTGCGTATGACCCTGAGCGATACCGGCAAGGGCATGACCAAACAGCAGCAGCAAATGGTCTTCAAGCCGTTTTTCACCACCAAACAAGGCGGGTTGGGCGTGGGCCTGGCCCTGGTCAAACGAATAATGGAACGCTTCGAGGGCTCGGTCGAACTGACCAGTCAGGAGCAGCAAGGGACCCGCGTCAGTCTTAATTTTAAAGTGGCAACGGGAGGGGTATATGGGGCAGAGCATTCTGCTGGTCGAGGATGATGAACTCCTCGCCGAGAACATTCAGACCTACCTGGAACGCAAAGACTTCGAGGTGACGGTCTGCCACTCGGCTGAAGAGGCGCTGGAGCAAATGCGCACGGTCGCTCCGGACGTGGTGCTGACCGACAATTCGCTGCCGGGCATGAGCGGGCACGATCTGATCCAGAAGCTGCGCATCAGCGCGCCGGACCTGAAAGTGATCATGATGACCGGCTACGGCAATGTCGAAGACGCCGTGGTGGCGATGAAAGAGGGCGCGTTTCATTACGTCACAAAACCGGTGGCGTTGCCGGAGCTCAAGCTGTTGCTGGACAAGGCCCTGGCCACCGACCGGATGGAGCGCACGTTGTCGTTCTATCAGGAACGTGAAGCGCAGAAGTCAGGGGTGCAGGCCTTGATCGGCGAATCAGGGCCGATGCTCTATCTGAAAAGCACGATTGGTCAGCTGCTCGACGCCGAGCGCCGGATGGCCAACACCGATCTGCCGCCCGTACTGGTGGAAGGCGAGACTGGCACCGGGAAAGAACTGGTGGCCCGCGCGCTGCATTTTGACGGTCCGCGTGCCAAGGGGCCGTTCATTGAATTCAACTGTGCATCGATTCCTTCCAACCTGGTGGAGTCGGAGCTGTTCGGTCACGAGAAGGGCGCGTTCACTGACGCGAAGGACCGTCGCGTCGGCCTGGTCGAAGCGGCCGATGGCGGCACGCTGTTTCTTGATGAAGTGGGTGAAATGGACCTGCTGCTGCAAGCCAAACTGCTGAAGCTGCTGGAAGACCGGACCATTCGCCGGGTCGGATCGGTGAAGGAGCGCAAGGTCGATTTACGGGTAATCAGCGCCACCAACTGCAACCTTGAGCAAATGGTCCAGCAGGGCAAGTTCCGCCGCGACCTGTTCTTCCGCCTGCGCATCATTTCGATCAAGGTGCCGCGCCTGTACGCCCGTGGTGAAGACATCCTGCTGCTGGCCCGGCATTTCCTGGCGATCCATGGCAAACGCTATGGCAAACCGAACCTGTATTTCAGTGATCAGGCCGAAGATTTGTTGCTCAGCTACACCTGGCCGGGCAACGTGCGCGAACTGCGCAACATGCTCGAACAAACCGTGCTGCTGGCCCAGAGCGACACCATCGCCGCCCACCAGTTGAACGTCTGCCTGAGCCTGGTAGATGAACCGCTGGCGATGCCGGAGGCGCCACACCACAGCGAGCCACGACCGGTCTACAACGGCAACGAGTCGATGAACCTGCCGGAAGTGGAGCGCGACATGGTGCGCAAGATGCTCGACAAGACCGACTGGAATGTCACCAAGTCCGCACGGCTGCTGGGCCTGAGCCGCGACATGCTGCGCTACCGGATCGAAAAACTCGGCCTCGCGCGCCCGGACAAACGTCAGTGGTAAACGGGCGTCGCCTGGCCCTGGCGACTGAGGCAGGCCAGCAGGCACGTGGGGTCGATGACTTCTTCGTTCACGTAGACGCCGCGTTCGGCGTCGTAGGAGCGGATGAACACCCGGACGGTGGCATCTGCGACCGTCGGCAACCGTGAGTCGGAGAACTCATGCTGGCTGGCGATCGGGATGAAATCCGGAGGGGCTGTCGGGATGTACGAGCGCGGCGGCACGGTGCTCAGGGTCGGCGGAACGGGGTGGGCGAACGGCTGGTTTTCCCCGTAATAGTTGAACTCGCTGCTGTACTCGGACGTGGGTACCAGGCTGTCTTGCGCGTGAACGCCGGTGGCGGCGGTCAGGCAGAGGGCGAACATCAGCGGCAGATCGGTGTGTTTCATGGCTGCACCTGCGAAATCGTTTTCCCGCATTTCCCCAAGGTCATTAACTATAGCTGCCGGACGTGGGCGATGCCTGGCTTACAACATTCCAACAAACGCCACATGGGTTTTTCAAAAACGCTGATCTAGACTCGGGCCGGTCTGATAACCCCCGAGTTCTGGAGTGTGCAATGGAAATGCCGTCAAAAGAAAAGGCCATCGCCAGCAACCGCGATGCCTGGAATGACTCCGCCCGACACCACAAAGACAATCCCGAATGGCCCTCACTTCTGAAGGCGGTCACTCAAGGCGATTTTTCCTGCATCGATGACACCTTGCGCGGTGTGCTGGAACAGGTCGGCGTCGACGGCAAGGCCGTGGTGCAACTGGGCTGCAACAACGGGCGCGAAAGTCTTTCACTGTTTGCGTTGGGAGCCCGCAGTGTCGTCGGCATTGACCAGTCCGAGGCCTTTCTCGAACAGGCGCGGGAGCTGGCGTCACGCTCACCGCACGCACCCGAGTTCATCGAGGCCGATATCCATCGTCTGCCGAGCGAACTGCATGGCCGGTTCGATGTGGCGCTGATCACCATCGGCGTCCTGAACTGGATGCCGGACATCGGCGAATTCTTCCGCCACGTCGCACACACCCTCAAGCCCGGCGGCGCGCTGGTGGTGTACGAAACCCATCCGTTCCTGGAGATGTTCGACCCCGAAGCCGCTGATCCGTATGGTTTGGCCAGTTCCTACTTTCGCAGCGAGCCATTCGTGCAAGACCAGCCGATCGTCTACGAAGGCAAGGTCGAGCAGCAGGCTGCGACGTCCTACTGGTTCGTCCACACGTTGGGCGCGATCTTCACCGGCGCCATCGAGGCGGGGTTGCAGATCAGCCACTTCAAGGAGTATCCGCACTCCAATCGTGAGGAGCTGTATGACCGCTATGAGAAGCACGCGGCGCAGTTGCCGTTGTGTTTTACGTGGGTGGCGTTGAAGCATTGAGACCAAATCGGTAACACCGCTGTACCTGTGGGAACGTGGCTTGCCCGCGAAGAGGCCGGCCCATTCAATGCACATGCAAAGGTTCATGATCGTTCCCACCAGCCTCCAAGATCAGATTGGCGGCGGCAGGGCCGACAAAACCCATGCAGGCCCGCTATCCTTTGCCCCACGCCCCTCATTCAGGTCCACCCATGCTTCAGGTCCAAGGCGTCTTCAAAAGCTACGCCACTCCGCAAGGTCCGCTGCCGGTGTTGCAAGGTGTCGACCTGACGCTCAAACCCGGCAGCAGCCTGGCGTTGATGGGCGAGTCGGGCAGCGGCAAGAGCACCTTGCTGCACCTGATCGCCGGGCTGGACAAGGTCGATCGCGGCAGCATCCGCAGTGGTGTGCATCAGCTGGATCAGATGAACGAAGGGCAACTGGCGAACTGGCGGCGGACTGAAATCGGTCTGGTGTTCCAGCAGTTCAACCTGATCGGCAGCTTGCGCGTGGAGGACAACCTGGCGTTCCAGGCGCGGCTGGCCGGGCGGCACGATCCGCGCTGGCAGGCGCATCTGGTGCAGCGCCTGGGGTTGGGGGATTTGCTGCGGCGTTATCCGGAGCAGTTGTCCGGCGGTCAACAGCAGCGGGTTGCACTGGGGCGGGCGCTGGCGTCGCAACCCAAACTGCTGCTGGCCGACGAACCCACCGGCAGCCTCGATGAAGCCACCAGCGATGAAGTGCTGAAGTTGTTGCTGGAGCTGCTCGACGACAGCCCCACGACGTTGTTGATGGTCACTCACAGCCCAAGGGTGGCGGCGCGACTGGCGGAGAAAGTGGTGTTGCACCGTGGTCGCCTGGCTGGCGCGGACGATCGCTGAGGTGCGGGTTTTTCGCGAAACCATGCGCGCACTGCTCAGCCATTGGCGGCAGCACCCGGTGCAGTTTTTCAGTGTGCTGACCGGGCTTTGGCTCGCCACCAGCCTGTTGACCGGCGTGCAGGCGCTGAACAGCCAGGCGCGGGAAAGTTACGCGCGGGCCAGTCAGTTGATCGGCGGTGAACCCCAGGCCAGTCTCAGTGCACCGGGTGGCGGGACGTTTCCCCAGGCCTTGTTTGTCGAGCTGCGCCGCGCGGGTTGGCCGGTGTCGCCGGTGCTGCAGGGGAGAGTCACGCTCAAGGGGCATGAAGACCAGCGATTGCAGTTGATGGGCATTGAGCCGGTGTCGCTCCCATCTGGTTCCGCCGTGGCCGGGCAGGCGTTGGCGATCGAGCAGGTGGTCGAGTTTTTCAGCCCGCCGGGCAGGACCTGGATTTCTCCGCAGATGTTGCAGGCGTTGGGGTTGCGCGAAGGCGACCGTCCTTCCAGTTTGAACGGTGTGATGTTGCCGCCACTGCAGGTGCAAACCGACATGGCCCCCGGCGTCTTGCTGGTGGACATCGGCTTTGCTCAGCAGATTCTGGGGCTGCCGGATCAACTGTCGCGCTTGCTGTTGCCCAAGGATTTCACTGCCACCTTGCCTGATCAATTCAAAGGCCAGCTCCAACTGAAAGCCAGCGACGAAGAGAACAACCTTTCGCGCCTGACCGAAAGCTTTCACCTGAACCTCGATGCCTTGGGTTTTCTCTCTTTTGTCGTTGGCCTGTTCATTGTCCACGCCGCCATCGGACTGGCTCTGGAGCAACGTCGAGGGCTGCTGCGAACCCTGCGCGCCTGTGGGGTCAGCGCTCGAATGTTGATTGCTTGCCTCGCCGTTGAACTGGGTGGGCTGGCGCTGATCGGCGGCCTTGCAGGCGTCGCCAGTGGCTACCTGCTGGCCAGTGTGCTGCTGCCGGACGTCGCCGCCAGTCTGCGCGGGTTGTACGGCGCCGAAGTGGCGGGGCAGTTGAGCCTCAGTCCAGGGTGGTGGCTCAGCGGTATTGGCCTGAGCCTGCTGGGTGCGATGCTGGCCGGTGCCAACAGCCTGTTGCGGGCGGCGCGTTTGCCGTTGCTGGCCCTGGCCGATCCGCAGGCGTGGCATCAGGCCTATGCACGCTGGTTGCGGCGTCAAGGTTGGGTGGCGGCGATTGCGGGCGTGATCGCAGTGCTGGCGTTGATCTTTGGCGACAGCCTGGCCAGTGGATTCCTGCTGATGGCCGCGCTGCTGATCGGCGCGGCGCTGGCGCTGCCGGTGGTGCTCGATACGGTGCTGAACCTGGTGCTGCATCGCAGCCGTTCGGTGCTCGGTCAATGGTTTCTCGCCGATTGCCGTCAGCAACTGCCGGCCCTGAGCCTGGCGTTGATGGCGCTGTTGTTGGCACTGGCGGCGAATATCGGCGCCGGCAGCATGACCGCCGGTTTTCGCCAGACCTTCAGTGACTGGCTCGAACAAAGGCTGACCGCCGAACTGTACGTGAACCCGCAAAACCCGGCCCAGGCCAGAGAACTGCAGAGCTGGCTCAAACAGCAACCATCACTCAGCGCCGTGCTGCCCAACTGGCAGGTGTCGATCCAGTTGCAGGGCTGGCCGGCGGACGTTTTTGGCGTGATCGACCACCCGAACTATCGCCAGCACTGGCCGTTGCTGGAAGCCTTGGGCGACAACCCGTGGGACCGATTGGCCAAGGACGACGCGCTGATGCTCAGCGAACAACTGGCCCGGCGCCTGAAGGTGCGTCTCGGTGACCGTCTCACGCTGCCCACGCCGACCGGCACGTGGTCACCGCGCATCGTCGGGATCTACGCTGACTACGGCAATCCCAAGGGCCACCTCCTGGTCAATGTCGACCACCTGCTGCGCGGCTGGCCACAACTGACACCCAACCGCTTCAACCTGCGCATCGAGCCGCCGCTGATCCCGGCGTTCCTGAAAACGCTGCAAACACGCTTCGCCCTGGACGACAGCCGCATCGTCGATCAGGCCCGGCTCAAAGGATGGTCCACCCAAGTGTTCGAACGCACCTTCGCCGCGACCGCCGCGCTGAACAGCCTGACCCTTGGCGTAGCGGGCGTGGCACTGTTCATCAGCCTGCTGACCCAGAGCCAGAGCCGCCTCGGGCAACTCGCACCGCTGTGGGCGTTGGGCGTGACGCGCCGACAATTGATGCTGCTCAACCTCGGGCAAACCTGGTTGCTGGCGGTGCTGACGCTGGTGCTGGCCTTGCCGCTGGGCATCGCACTGGCGTGGTGCCTGGACACGGTGATCAACGTTCAGGCATTCGGCTGGCGCCTGCCGTTGCGGGTGTTTCCGTTGCAGCTGGCGCAGTTGATGGGGCTGGCGTTGCTGGCGACCTTGCTGGCGTCCGCGTGGCCGCTGTACTCGCTGTATCGCTCGCAACCGGCGGACCTGCTGAGGACGTTTGCTCATGAGGATTAAACTCGGCGTGCTGTTGCTGGCACTTTTCTTGAGCGGCTGCGATGACTCGACGCCGGTCGAAAAAGGCTTCGCCGGCCTCGGTGGTGAAGCGGCCGCGTTTACCCCGGTAGTGCCCGGTCGGGTGTTCAGCTTTCCGGCGGATCACGGGCCTCACGATGGTTTTCGCATCGAGTGGTGGTACGTCACCGCCAACCTCAAGGACGATCAGGGCCGCGAGTTCGGCGTGCAATGGACGCTGTTTCGCAGTGCATTGAAAGCCACGCCCGAGGTGGCAGGGTGGGGTAACCAGACAATCTGGCTCGGCCATGCAGCAGTGACCTCGGCGACGGCGCATCACGCGGCCGAACGCTACGCCCGTGGCGGCGTCGGGCAGGCCGGGGTGAGCGTGCAGCCCTTCAATGCGTGGATCGACGATTGGCGGTTCAGCAGTCAGGGCACCGATGCGTTGGCTGATCTTCAACTCAGTGCCCGTGACAAGCTTTTCAGCTACCAACTGCGGCTCACGTCCACGCGTGCACCAGTGCTGCAAGGCGACAAGGGCTTCAGCCAGAAATCCGAGGAGGGCCAGGCGTCGTACTACTACAGTCAGCCGTTTTTTCAGGCCAGCGGTACGCTGGAGATCGACGGCAAGACCTATCAGGTCAGCGGCCCGGCGTGGCTCGACCGCGAGTGGAGCAGCCAGCCGCTGACCGCGAACCAGAGCGGTTGGGATTGGTTTTCCCTGCATCTGGACAGCGGCGAACAGGTCATGCTGTACCGCATGCGGCAGAAGAACGGCGAGCCGTATCTCACCGGCACCTGGATCGACGCCCAGGGCCAGACTCAGTTACTGCACGCCACGGATATCCGCCTGATTCCGCAAGACACTGCCACCGTCGCTGGGCGCTCGATGCCCGTGCGCTGGTCGATCAACATCCCCGCCAAACACCTAGACATCACCATCAACGCGCTCAACCCCAATGCCTGGATGGATTTGCGCATTCCGTACTGGGAAGGCCCGGTACGCCTCCGCGGCAGCCATGCGGGGCAGGGCTATCTGGAAATGACCGGTTATTAAGTCGGAACTCTCGGCAGCGCGGCGTCCTCCTAATTCAAGAATGCCCGCGTTCACAGGAGCCCGCCATGAGCGACGACCTCAAACCACCCGACCTTGCCGCGTGGCAGCGCCTGTTTGAAGACAAGGCCTACTGGCAGCAATCCCCCGACGCCCATTACGCCGAGCTGCTGCGTGTGGCCGACGATTTGCTGGGGCAGGGCGCCATCGACCTCGACCAGTGGCAGACCCTGAAGGCCAAGGCCGATCAATCCCACAAAGACTCGCCTGCCGTGAACGTCGCCCACGAGGTCGACGACCCCGACGCCTGAGGAGAACCAACGTGAACCGCCAATCGCCTGACACCTCGGAACACCCCGACGAACCGCGTCCACCCGGAGAAGTCGAGCGCGACAACGACGCCTTGCGACCCACCGATCCCACTCGCCGCAAGGACAGTGGCAAAGGCACCGACCGCGGCGAATCCACCGCGCAAGAAACGGCGGAAAATCGCTGAACAGCGTCTATGCTCAGTGGCACGGACGGCGCTGAGCCTTGGTTCAGAGCCGTCCGCTGCCATTCATCACAGGGAACGTACCGCATATGAAACTTCATGCACTGACCAAAGCCATCGCCCTCGCTACCGTGCTGTCCGCCGCCAGTTTCAGCGCCGTGGCAGCGGATATCCCGCTGTCCGCCGTCGTAGAGGCCGATCAGGTCACGACCAAAGTCCTGGCCGTTGACGCCGCCAAACATCAAGTGGTCCTTGAAGGTGCCGAAGGTCGGCAGGTTCATGTCCAGCTCACCGACAAGGCCAAGAATCTGGGCAACCTGAAAGTCGGGGATCAGGTCAAGATCGAAGTGACCCGCTCGGTGGCGGCCTATCTCGATACCGATGTCGACAAAGGACTGCCTGGCTCCATCGAGCACACCGGCGAAATCCGCGCGACAAAATACAACCCCAATCCGGGCGGTGAAGCGTTCCGCCAGGTACAGGTCCAGCTGAAAATCACAGGTATCGATCTGAAGAAAAACCAGGTGACTTTCGAAAACCCGGCGGGCCAGTCGAAAACCGTCAACGTCGAAAAACCTGAAGTGCAGAAA
Source organism: Pseudomonas migulae (assembly GCF_024169315.1). Lineage (NCBI taxonomy): Bacteria > Pseudomonadati > Pseudomonadota > Gammaproteobacteria > Pseudomonadales > Pseudomonadaceae > Pseudomonas > Pseudomonas migulae. The sequence goes on from NZ_JALJWR010000001.1 coordinate 6,327,227, forward strand.
AAACTGAAGGACTTGAAAGTAGGGCAAAGCGTTGTCGTGACTTACACCGATGTATTGAAAGTGACCACTCAACACGAAAGTTGAGTATTGACTCTATAGTGTCGATTGTTCTTGTATAACTTTTTGTACAAGAATAATCGGCTTTATGGCCTAACCAGTGAGTTTTGTGGGTGTATGTAAGTCATATTTGGAATGACATTTAATCGTTGTTCGATAAATTTCATGTTATATGCGCGGACATATTCAAACAGTTCTACTAAAATGCTTCCCGTTCGCCCAGTGGCAAGGCTCTTTACCAGTGCATGGATTGCCAAGGCCATTACACTGGGCGAACACCTTCTTCGGGTACGCCGATCCGTTGGCAGAAAAGACTGTTCCGTCAACTGGCCTGGCGCTTCTCCCGCAAGCACTACGCCGGCCGCAAGACTCGTTTGAGCGTTTGCCGTTCCGCTACCTCAAACACACCTCCACGCTGATCCGCAAACTTGGCAACTCCGACCTTGCGCCGCGTCGTCATTGGTTGTTGGAGGCGAGGGGAAAAAAACGGGCGATCAATTAGATCGCCATTTTTTTTGGTTTTTACTCGGGTTTTATCCCGGTTTCGAAATACGCACTAAAGCTCTTCCCTTGGGCGAAGGCCTTTTCAATCCTGGCGCTTTGTATATTCAACTCAGCACTTGGCTTCACCCATTGCTCGGCTGGCAAGGGCCTGGACCAGTCTGAAATCGAGTCCGGCAGGCTTTTCATGCTGTAGCCATGATCCCACTCGGCAACCCAATACGGGAATCGCCACCAAGTCATTACATGCGAAAAATACCACCAGCCAACACCTAGCGCTGAGCGCTCGTTGTGCCGGTACTCCTCGTGCATATCGGCACGTTCTTGATCGAAAGTATGCCGACCCTCGTAAGGCACCTTGCCGGGGCAGTATTGCGGTCCCTTTTCCATATAAACGCGGATCGCTTCCCACGTGCCGAGCCCATGGATAGGTGTCGCCACAGCTTGATTTACAAAATGGACTTTGTCGGCCTTTGGGTCGTCGAAGGCCATGCCGAAGGTGTAAGTGCTCATTGTGCCTACGCCGGTTGAGCCGGTGCTGACGGAGAGCCAGGAGACCATTTCTTCCCATGGCTGGATGACGGGGTCGTCGGAGTTGTTGGGGAAGAAACAGACTTCGCGGTGTTGGCGGTTGAAGCGGATGGGGCGGGTGCGGGAGTTGGTGAGTGTAGAGCTGATCACTACGTAACAGCCGATGATGGCAAATGCCGCGCCGCCCCAACCGGAAATCCACATTCCAGATTCAAAAAACTCGCTGAAGTACCATGAGAAGTTGCGTCCAAAAGGGTTGTTGAATGTTGAAAATCCCATAATTGTAGGTAGGACCAGCAGGCATGAAACGATGAAGCCCATGCACAGACCAATCATTGCTCTGGTTTGGAACGCTTTCCCAAAATTGCTGTTGCCAATGTCCAGATATGTGTCATTGACCTCAACAATGATCCCACCCAAATCCAAGGGTATTTGCCCGGTGGGCGCCGGCATAGGCGATAAAAACCATGCTTCTCCAGTGGCAAAGCGTCGGGACTCACCAGCGACAGGGCGCTGACTGCTGAAGTCCCGCCAATCACCGGGCTGTTTGATTTCTGCGCTCATAATGCCGAGCTAACCGCTGACTCTTTTGCTTCGGTTCTACTTAAGCTTGCGTTGAAGTACGTCATGAAATCCTGTCCTTGAGCAAAGGCTTTTTCGATCTTCGCGCTTTGCTCTTTTAAAGCTTGGCTTGGCTTCGCCCACTGCTCAGGCGGAAGAGGTTTAGACCACTCAGCAATGGATTTCGGTAGAGATTTCATGCTGAATCGATGGTCCCATTCCGCTACCCAGTACGGAAAACGCCACCAGGTGATCAGGTGTGTCAGGTACCACCAACCAACTCCTAAAGCGGAACGTTCGTTGTGCTGGTATTCCTCGTGCATGTCTTGTCGTTCTTTATCGAAGGTGTGGCGACCCTCGTACGGTGCTTTGCCAGGGCAAAACTCCGGTCCTTTTTCCATATAGACACGTATGGCTTCCCATTTGCCTAGTCCATGAAAAGGAGTCATGACCTCCTGTGTAAGAAAGTGCACCGTATCGGCCTTGGGATTATCTATGGCCATACCAAAGGTGTAGCTACTGATTACGCCTACTCCGGTGAATCCGGTGCTGACTGAGATCCACGCAACCATGTCTTCCCAAGGCTGGATCACGGCTTCATCGGAGTCGTTCGGGAAGTAACAGACCTCTCGGCGTTGACGGTTAAATCGGATGGGACGGGTGCGGGCTTTGCTTCTTGTGGTGCTGACAATCGCGTACAGGCCAATCAGCGCCGCTCCCCCTCCACACCAGAGCGCTAGTTATAGCCCGAACTCAAAAAAATCGTTGAAGTAAAACCAAAAGCTTCTGTCGAATGGATTTATGAATGCTGCGAAGCCCATCAAGGTTGGGAGAACAAATAAACAAACGATAACTACGACTGTCGGGAGTGACACCGCTAATCGTGCCTGGAAAGACTTGGTGAGATTGCTGCTGCCCAAGTCCAGATAGGTGTCGTTGACTTCAACAAAACTACCGCCTAGATCCATTGGAGTCTGTCCGGTAGGAACCGGTAGAGGTGAGAGGAACAATGCTTCACCAGTGGGAAAACGACGAGTTTCCCCAGCGACAGGGCGCAGCTGTCGGATATCGAACTCATCGTACTGCGGAGAGGTAGGTGACATGCAGGAAACCATAAGGTGGGTTCGGCCTAGGACGCGTCCACGGCAGTCTCTTTATCCGTTTCGGCAAATTTGATCTTGAAGTAATCCAACAGGTTCTGCCCTTTGGCAAATGCCTTCCGGATTTCGGCGCTCTCCTTAAGCAACGCTTCGCTTGGCTTAGCGTGTTGCTCGACGGGGAGAGGTCTTGACCATTCCACGACTTCTTTAGGGAAACCTGCCTTTGGCCGATTGTTCACCCAACTAGATAAGTAGCACGGTAGTGTCCAGCCGCTAAAAAATTGTATTGTCAAAAAACCCCATAAATAACGTAAATATGAATGATCCGCCCGATAGCTACGCCGACACAGATGGAAGAATTCGACTGTGCCTTCTTCTAGTTCGTCCGATTGATCTGGGGGGAGAGCAGACATACCATCCTCCATATAGGCGCGAATTGCCTCCCATTCAGAGACGGCAAGGCTCAAATTACTGCTCGGTATAACGGACCACAATACATTGCCGGTACTGGCATCTCGTAGGCCAATCATCAGTTTGTATTCTGGCATTACTGCATATTGGGTAATGAGTTTTCCCACTGATACACAGGCTATAACATCTTCCCAAGGTACATATCGTGGTTTATGGCCCTTTTGAGGCACAAACACGACTTCGCGGCGCTGTCTGTTAAAGCGAACAGGTGGGTGCGCGGAAACTTGCCGAGCAGCTTGATGGAAAAAATAAAGATAGGTCAGTGCGATGGCGCCAATAATAAGCCAAAGTATAGGGTTGAAAAAAAAATTGAACCAACCACTCAAAAATGGCTCTGCATTTCTTCTAAGATAGGAGGCGAAAGCAGAGAAAAAAAATAGCAAAGTCACAATAAGCATTATTGCGCCGATACCGACTCTAGCCATAAATTCAAAATTGCCTTGTCCGACGGCAAAGTCTAAAAAGGTTTCATTGGTGGTGCGGTGCAGTTGGCGAGAGCTAACCGCAGGCATGCCTGTGGGTACTGGCTTGGGGGATAAGTAAACCACCTCAATGCCCGAATCATTCTCAAAGTCTCCCGCATGGGGCAGTCGCTCGTATTTACTATCAAGCATTTAGATTCTCCGATTTAATCTCGACCCATTTCAACGTGGTTCTGCTCTGTCTGACCGAAGATTCACCTTTAATTGGGTTGTTAGTACCCGAAAAGCGTAGTGATATAGGGTAGTAAAGAAATCCATCATTGGCTTTGAGCGGTGCACTTGCTACATCCGGCTGTACACTCAGGCGTAATCTTAGTTCGGATTGCTCTCCGCACCATTCCTCCGGTATATCTAATTTTAGGAGTAACGGGTCACTACTCGCCAGTTGCAAGATATCTCGCACAGATTCACTGACATCTTTCGCCGGATGGGCAAGCTGAGCCGACAATTCTGCCTGCATTTGAATTGGATTTTCATTCCATGTCTCCAAAGATAAGCCTGGAAATGTGATTCCAACTGTTCGAACACCTTCCCCATCCAGTTCGCGCTTTACTATTCCAATATCTGTAACGACAGGGCGTAAGTTGGCCTCGGCCAATCCTTGAGCATGCGTTTTCATATCCCATTGCTTGTTCTCTATACCCCAGCAGCAACTCTGCATCCAACGTTGTTGATCATCAAGGTTGAAATAATTGTAAAGAGCTTCGCCACCCAATTGAAGGGCGGTAAAACCTAAAGACCATGGCGTTAGTCGGGATGAGAAGCTTAAGAATCGTACTCCGCGGGTGCCCCATGCTCGTCCCACTGCGACAACTCGATCAGCCCTAGGCGTAGTTACGTAAATTCGACCAACTGTGCCAATATCCTTTAACGACTTAGCCGTAGTAATCCCGGCCACACTAGTGTTTCCTACGTCTCCCGTAAGAGCTAACAATGCCCCTGCTTTTTCGCCTGCTGTACCAGTAAGCAACGCGTCTGTCCATTTGTTCCAGTTGTCCAAAGTCGTGCCAGCGGAACTTAGCAGGCCCAACGGCGCTATCACTGCTCCCAGACCTAGCCCAAGCTTGCCAAGTTTTACCATAAATAAGGCTCCGCCTTTACCTCCGGTGCTGGCGACTGTTGCTTTGAACCCCTTGTCTACTAATGAAATATACGCGTTCTGGTATACCGACAATGCTGCGGAAACGACGCCCGTAAATGCCCCGAAGAATACAACGCTTTCTTTGGTCGTGGGGTTGCCTGAAACTTTGCTCCAAGCATCCAATGCTTCTCTGAAGTTCCACGCTTGAAATAATAATGCGGCCATCGGAACAAAGCTGCTCTTTAGTACGGCGGAACCGCCAGGTTCTCCATAGCTACGAAGTGCTCCGATTTTTAATCGTTGTATTTCATTGTTTAGTAGGTTTTGTTGGGCTGCGTCGATGTTGAGTTGAACTCCAACATAGCCGGATGCAAGTGTATTGGTTGTAATTAAGCTATCTTGGATTTTGGTTGTCAGGGCAAGACGTTTTTTTCGCAATAGCAGAAGTTGGCGATTTAACTCGTTTTTTTCTGCTTTTGCATTAGCTTGCCTTGCTTTTCCCAGTTGGTCGCTGCTTGCTACACGGCGCTTGCTATCCTTTTGTGCTCGATTTCGTTCGCGTACTAACTGCTGCTCTGTATCTAGAATAGTTCCTAGGCTTCCAAGTCGGCCAAGGAAGATTTGTTTATCTTGAGCGTTGGATATTTTTAGCGTCGCGCCTCCATGTTTCAACGCATATAGTGTTCCTAAGCGATGTGCTCGGTTGCTATGCGTTGAAATTTTATCGAGGTGTGCTTTTAGTTCTGGGCCGTTCAGCTTGCCTTGAATCTCTGCAAGCCATGTTTGTAAACGTAAAGCAATCGCTGGAGAATAAGCTGCATTGATCGCATGGCTTGTGCTCAGAGCGTTTGGGTTTAAGTTTGTGGTCCAGTGACGACCCAGCAAGGTACCAACTTCGTTGAGTCTGGCTTTTGCATCATCGAGTCCTGGTTGTAGATTTTTTGCGTCGTCCAACCATTTTCGGACATCCCCTGCTTTTTTAAATAGGAACGCTCCGTCGAGACGACTAGAAAACCCCGGCATGATGTAATAAGGCGCGCCGTGGAAATACTCACCTACTGTCTTTAAACTTTCCTCTGTGCGACACAGATCCCGAACACAGTTCTGTTCAGTGGCTAAAGCCGCCATCAACTGATCAGGAACATCCGCATCGAAATACCACGCACTCATGTGGTATTCGCTTTTTGTAAACAACCCCACCCGGTCATCAGTAATACGGTTCAGCCTAGAGGTCCAGCGCTTCATGTGCGAGCGTTCGGTTTCCAGGTATTTGTTCATTTCCTCGTAGCGGACGAGGTCGTGAATACCACGAGCACCCAGGCCTTTACCTTGCACAGCAGCATGGCTTTTGTCTTCCAGTACCTCGATGTCATCTTCCAGATCGCTGTAGAGACTTTTGCCAAGGGAGTCGATCATCTCCTGCTTTTTTGTGTTCATGACCTTGTAAGCGGCGCCGACCTTGGGGTTGGGTACGCGAACCCGGCTTACTCTCTGCGGCAGATCAGTGGTGCTGGTTCTAGCTCCGTCATATTCATTTCGTGAATTAACGTAGTCATAGATTTTTTGTCGTTGCTCTGGCGTAGTTTTTTCGAACAACGCATCGCTTGTACCTGCTTGGCGGGCAGATTTTTCACTGACCACCATGAGCGTTTCGATGTAGTTACCGATGGAGTACTTAAGGTCGTTTTTCTCCTTGAGCACCCATTCATCGATCCAGCCAACCACTTTATCCTGTTGCTCTGCAAGATCACGCATTACCCCAATGCTGTCTTTGAACACCAAAAAGAAGTGGTCTTTTTCATAGGCGGCCAGCAACGACTTCTTTATCGTGCCGAGTTGCGTCGCCTTGAACAAATCCTTCTGGTCTTCCCAGATGTAGTCCTTACTTTCCTCGGGGTGTGCGCCCGCCGGTGGTGTTTGTGTGGCGGGTTTCTCCGCGACCTCTGCGATCCATTTTTCAGCCTGTTTGTCGGTCAACAGGTTTGGACCACCTTTTTCAACGTCACCTTTAGCGAGGTTTACTTTTTGCATGAACAGATCGCGCTCTTTACTCGACTTGAGCATTTGCGAGCACTTGGCAGCCGTCCATTGCACTTCGGCATAGGCTATGTGCAGGGAACTACCACGGGTGAAGATCAAAGCGTTTTCGCCCGCGGAGCCTGTGCGCTTGTCCTGAGTGGCTTCTTTGCCTTTCCAGATGCACTTGGTGACCACGCCTTTTTTGACTTCGTACTCGTGCAAATAACCCGTGGTGTTGTCGATGACGTAAAGCCAGCCATCGCGCAGCAGGCGAATGCCCATCGGGCGTGACGCGGTTTTGTAAGGAAGCGACAATTCGGAAGAAGGGTCGAGCCGTTCGACAAGACCATAACGCAGGGGAATCAGTTGAAGTTTTTGCTTCATCTGCGAACAGCCACCAGTGGAGCACTTGGCATCGCTGCGGGGCAAGTCGACTGCGTTGGGGTTTTTGCCTGTCTGGCTCATACGGAATTCCTTTCCAGCATCGGGTAGCAAGGGCGGATCGATTCGCCCGTTTGCTCAGTTCTTGGTGATGACGTGAGTGTCGTTACCGGCGGCTTTTACCAATGCGCGGCGCAGTCTCACAAAAAGTTGCCTGTTAGGCAAAGAGTGATGCTCACTTGAGCGTTCACTTTCAATCCGGTTTTGCTGCCCGTTCCTGGGCAATATCAGCGACCCGTTCGAGTCGCTGAGCGGGCGTTTGTTCCGACGGGGTCTTGAGTATTGCATCCAGGTCCGGATGCTCCTCCAGCGCTCGCTCGCCGAGGAACCCGTGAATGTTGGCGTAAAGAGTGATGTCGAGTTCGGTGTTGAAGCCGCGATCGTACGAGGTCGATGCCAATGCGTGCAGGTGTTCCCAGCGCTGCAACGGCGTCAATTGTGCCTGATAGGACGGAAAGTATTCGTGCATGTGTTGGTCGAGGCGCACGACGATGCTGCGGAAATTCACTTCGTCCAGTTGGCTGAGTTGCTCGTCGCTCAAGCGGTAGCGTTTGCTGTGGTTGGGCTCGGGGGCTTTGCCCGGTCGCTGGTTGATGTGCCAGCAGCCCAGCGCCGCGTCGGCGGCGACGACCTGTGAGCAAGGTCCGAACAGGGTAGGGTCCTTGATACTCTCGGCGTGGCTGAGCAATGCGTGGGCGACGGCAGGGTCGGCGACGCGCAGCAGGACTTCTTCACCCTGAGGGTGCATGACGCTGGTCAGCCAGCGGAAGTGCTCGACCATTTGCGCCCAGGGTTGATCGCTGAACACCAGGTAGCCCCACTCTTGGCGGGGCTCAGCCAGAAACTTCGCGAGGATGGGATTGTTCTGGGTGTTTATCTGGACAAGGCACGGTGAGACGTCGCCCAATTCGGCCCACTGGGTGCCGAGGTAGAGTGGCTCGAACACCGGATTGTCCGACCATTGATAAAGGTGCTGGGGCAGTTTTTCGACGCTGACGCCATCCAGCAGCAATGCGACGGAGCCATTCCACGGCAATCCTTGAGGCAATCCGTTTTCCAGTGGCCAATCGGACTTAAGCATTTTGCGCCTCCAGTTTGGCCTTCTCGCAGATCGCGCAGATCGGCTTTTTCTGCATCAACGCTTGTCGCTGTGCCGGCACCAACAATTGTCCTGCCTTGTCCGCATCCGCCTGCTTCAACGGCCCCGGCAACAACGGCGCCGCCCCCGTCCCGCTGCCCGGCCCGCCACCGGAGTTCATGTTGATCACCGGCCCGCTCAGGGTCACGCCGCCCGCATCGATCTTGATGAAGCTGCCGCCACCAATGAGTGTCAATTCGCTCCCGGCCTCAAGCACCACTTTCATGCCGCTGCTCAGGTGAATTTCCTGGCCTGCATCGATGAATTGCCCGGTGCCGATCTTGATGTGCTGGTTCACGCCCACGGTCAGGTGGTCGTTGGCGCGGGCTTCGACTTTGCGGTCTTCATAAACGGTGTGGTGTTCTTCGGCCTTGAATTCGCTGTAGCTGTTCTTCTCGACGGTGTCATGGCGTTCGTTGCCGACGCGGATTTTCTGGTCGTGTTCGACGTTTTCGTCCCAGTCGCGCTGGGCGTGCAGGAAGATCTGCTCCTGGCCTTTCTTGTCTTCGATGCGCAGTTCGTTGAAGCCTGCGCCACCCGGGGAGCTGAGGGTTTTGAAGGTGGTGCGGGTCTTGTTCGCCGGCAGGGCGTACGGGACGACGTTTTCCTTGTGGTACAGGCAGCCGCTGATGAGCGGTTGGTCGGGGTCGCCTTCGAGGAAAGTGACGAGTACTTCCATGCCGATTCGCGGGATGGCGATGCCGCCGTAGTGCGCGCCGGCCCAGGCGGAGGAGACGCGCAGCCAGCAGCTGGTCTTGTCGTCGGCCTGGCCTTCGCGGTCCCAGTGGAATTGCACTTTGACGCGGCCGTACTGGTCGCAGTGGATTTCTTCACCTTTGGGGCCGGTGACCACGGCGCTCTGGCTGCCGAGGATGCGCGGTTTTTTCTGCGTCAGCGGCGGGCGATTCGGCACGTCCCACGGCGTGGCCTGGAAGCGGTTGCGATAGCCCTGGTGAAAATCGTCTTTCAGGTTAGTGGTGCTGCTGGTGACGGACTCTTCCAGCACTTGCGGCTGTTTGCCTTCGTGCAGGACTTCGGTCAGCAGCCACAGGTCGTTCCATTTTGCTTTCGGGTGTTGGGTCAGGGCCAGGAAATGGCCGCTGACCAGCAACGGTTGATCGCTTTTGCCTTCGGCCAGCTGGAAGTCGCTGCGGTGACGTTCGAGGGCGCGTTTGGCCAGGTGCTTGCCGCGTTCGCGGTCGATGAAGCGACCGGGATAGTCATAGTCTTCGAGGTCGGGCAGGGCGTCGCCGCGGTTTTCACTTTCGAGGGTGAGGCGCGGTTTTTCGAAGTCGTAGTCGCGGCGGGTGATGCGGCTGGTGCGGGTTTCCAGGCGCAGGTCGAAGCGCTTGATCACCGGGTCGTTGGCGACCATGCCGGAATCTTGCTGATAGGCCACTGGCGCGAGTTTCGGGAACACCGTCTGGTCATCGCCGAACACCAGTTTGTGGGCCGTGGCGCTGTGCTGGAAGTGGTAGTGAATACCTTCTTCCTCGCACAGGCGCTGGACGAATTGCAGGTCCGATTCATCGTACTGAACGCAGTAGATGCGCTCCGGATAAATCGCCCCGACCTTGAATTCGTAGGCATTGCTCTGGATGCCATGTTCTTCGAGGACCAGGCCGATGATTTTCGGCACCGTGAGGTTCTGGAAGATGCGCTGGTTGATGCGATGCGCCAGGTAGGACAATTGCGGGCGCAGGGTCACCGCGTAGCGGGTCAGGCGTTTGCCGGAATCACCCTGGGCGGCGCGATAGATCTGGCCATGGATGCCGCTGCCGTCGGGCGAGAGCTGCAAAAAGGCTGGTTTGTGCAGCAGGCTTTCGAGGTCCAGGGACGGCTTTTCGCTGACCAGTTCCACCTCAAACACAAACGGCTGGCTGATGGCTTCCCGACCTTGCAGGGACAGGACCTGGAAGTCGTTGGAAAGACCTTCGATGGTCAGGGCAAAGTGAGTCTGATTGGCCGGCGCGAACATCCCTTGTTCCTCGTGCAGTGCTGCGGCGTTCGCCGGCACCCGTGCAGGGAGCTTGCGGACGCGAAAATTCTGGAAGGGCGTAAACAACATCGACCAGCAGAGCTGGCCGATGCTTTAGACGGTCGACCTGGATCAGGCCACCGGCTGACGCCAGTCATCGGAACCCGAAGTACCGGATACTTCGTGGGTCCAGGTGATTTTGCGGTAGGTGAATTGCACTTCTTCCAGGTGCGTGAAGTGCGAGTTCGACGGATCCTGGCAGTTGTGCATTTTGTTGTTGATGGCGACGATGATCGCGTCTTCCAGTTTGGTGGTGTAGTAGTGCTCTTGGGTACCTTGAGCCGAGGTGCGATACCACTGGATAACGATTTCGCTCATGCGCTCGCCGGAGGTCAAAGCGGCTTGCAGCAGTGGCGAAGACTTGTCGTATACCTTGGTGATCACGACTGGCTTGTGTACGCGCTGACCGGTTGGCTGGCCGGATTGCGGGTCACGCGGGATGATCACGTCGTGGCTGAAAGCCTGAACCATGACCTGGTCTTCGTGACCTTCCTGGTAGGTGTTGCCAACCGAGTCGGCGGTGAATGCGCCGGCAGTGATCAGACCTTGTTTTTCGCCAGTGACGGACATGTACGCTGGTGTTGCCATGGATGCTCTCCTTGCTGAATATGAGGGTGCCCGGGAGGCGATATCGCCCGGTGGGTGCATGACTGTTATCAAGGTCCGTGCCAGAAACGCTGAAAGCCATATAAACCGGGGCTTTGCAGTGAGTTTTTGATTACTGGGATGATGGCCGGCAACGTTCACCGCGGAATGTGCGCAAGAACTTGCGCAGCACTGCGCAACTTCTTGCGCACTGGGCTGGAAGGCCTGACAAGTGGGGCGTTCAGCGTTGAAGCCGGGTGATTCGGCGTATCGATTGCGCAACTTCTTGCGCATCAAGGCGGTTGGCCATCACGCCCGGAGTCGATGTGAAAAGTGCAACGAACGGCGCAGCCTGGTGGTCAAACCCAGCGCCGAAGTGATTGAACATTTCCCGAATTCAAGGAGCGCGACATGAAAATCCTGATGGTTCTGACGTCTCACGATCAATTGGGTGACACGGGTAAGAAAACCGGCTTCTGGCTGGAAGAATTCGCCGCACCGTATTTCGCTTTCAAGGATGCTGGCGCTCAACTGACGCTGGTTTCGCCCAAGGGTGGGCAACCCCCGCTGGACCCGAAGAGCGACGAGCCGGATGCACAAACCGCGGCCACCGATCGCTTCCGCAAGGATTCTGCGGCCCAGTCGGCACTGGCGTCGACTGCGTTGCTGAGCAGTGTAAGGGCTGACGATTACGACGCGGTTTTCTATCCGGGTGGCCATGGCCCGCTGTGGGATCTGGCCGAAGACAAGAACTCGATCGCGCTGATCGAGGCGCTGTACAAGGCAGGCAAACCGGTGGCGGCGGTCTGTCACGCGCCGGGCGTGTTTCGCCACGTCAAGGGGGCGGACGGTCAGCCGCTGGTCAAGGGCAAGCGGGTGACGGGTTTCACCAACTCCGAGGAGGAAGCGGTGCAGCTGACCAACGTTGTGCCGTTTCTGGTGGAGGACATGCTCAAGGAGAAGGGCGGAATTTATTCCAAGGGTGATGACTGGGCGAGTTATGTGGTGACCGATGGTCTGCTGCTGACCGGTCAGAATCCGGCGTCGTCCGAGGCCACGGCTGAAGCGCTGCTGGCGAAGTTGAAATAACTAAAACCTGTAGGAACCAGGCTTGCCGGCGAAGGCGCGTTTGAAATCGCCTTCGCCGGCAAGCCTGGCTCCTACTGGTCGGTGTGCGTTGAAAGGGGGGGGTTCACTTTGAATTCAGCGTGACAAAACACGCCTCGATCGAACGCCGCTGCGTCTCGGCATACAACCCCAACTCATCGATGGTCGAGCGCCCAAGCGCCTTCTCGAACGCCTGCTGATTAGAATGCTCGCCATAGTGGGTTTGCGCCGCATCCCCCAGGTTCGACTGAAAAATCCCCGCTGCGCTGACCGGCAGGAAATCTTCGTACACCAGCGGCTCCGCCCGCATGTAGCCGTTGCTGAGCAAATCCTCCAGCGACAAGGTTTGAAGCGCTTCGGCCCCCAACTCCTTATCCGTCAGGAAATAGCGAAAATACGCCAATTCCTGCTGACGCATTCCCTCAAGGGTGTCAGGGAATTCGCTGAAGTGCTGCGTCATCAGCGCGTTGTAGCGTGCGGCATTGGCTTCATTGGGGAAGTCTTTGAGTTCGTCGCGAGCGGCATTCAGCAAGCGGTCGTAAAGCGCCCGGCCTTTGGGTGTGAGCGCGGCACCGCGCTGTTCGATCTCGCCGAACCGGGCGCTGTGGCTACCACGACTTTCAGCCTGATCGGTGAAGGCAACGGGTTCGTCCAGCGCCTTGAAACTGGTCTGGCGCAACAGGATCGGACACTGACGGCGGGGCGGACCTTCGATCACCGCTTTGGGGGTGATGCCGTGGGCCGGCATTTGCGCCTGCACCATGTCGATGTCCAACGTGCGTGGTGTCAGGTGGTTGATGTGCGGGCCCTTGAACGCCACGACATCGGCGATCAGACGATGCTGGGCGCTGAGTTTCTGGTATTGCTCGGCGGTAACGGTGGCGCTGTGGTGCCAGCGGAAAGTTTCCAGCGCCTGCAGAACGAACTCCTGCGCTTCTTGTTCGGTGAGGCCACCTTCGGTTTCAGCACGTTCAATGAGGCTTAATGCTTTTGGCGTGAAGATCGAGCGCTTATCCAATACCGACTGGGCAAAGGCACGCAGTTCCGGGTCTTCGATCAGTTCCAGACGCAGCAGCGAGGTGAATACGCGAAACGGGCTGACCTGCAACGCCGCCTCGTGCACCGCGCGGAACGCCGTGGAATGCACCGGTACGCCGGCCGGGGTCAAGTCGTAATAGCCAACGGGTTGCATGCCCATCACCGCGAACAGCCGGGCGAGGGTCGCCAGTTCAGCGGCAGTGCCGACGCGAATGGCGCCGTGGCGTTCCAGATCCAGACGCTGGATTTCGCCCGTGCTGTTCAACTGCCGGGCGATCTGCAGTTCGCTGTCCAGCACATGGCGGTTGGTCTGTTGCACCAGTTCCATCAGCGCGCCGTACAGCGGCACTTCTTCGCGGTACATGTCGGACATCGCTTTGGAGAAGCGTTGGCGGATCAGGTCGGGGCTGACAAAGCTTGGGTGGCTCATGAAAAAATTCCAGGCGCGGTGACGTGAAGGATGGGAGAAAAGATCGCAGCCTTCAGCGGCGCCGACAAACGAAGAATCTTACGGACTTCATTCTGCAAAGGACTGCTATAGCCAGCTCGGCAGGTGCTACACGTGTAGTTGAGTGCGCTGGGATGCCAAAAACTCGCGATACAGCCGCGCCGTGCCCGCCGGTGCCTCGACCATCGGCATATGGCCGACACCTTCCCAGATCTCCACCCGCAGGTCTTCGATGCCCTTGCTCCAGATCGCCACGCTGCTGACGTCGATCAGGCGGTCCTTGCGTCCCCACAGCAACAGCGCCGGGCACTTGATGTCGGGCAGTTTCGGCTCCATTGGCGGGCTGGCACGGAAATCCCTGAAGATTTCTTCCAGCTCGTCCCGGGCCTGTTCATAACGCTGGGCGATGGCATCCAGCACCACGCCGGGCACCCATGGCGGCTCAGCCATGGTCATGGCGTAGAAGCGCTGGAATTCTTCACGGGAGTTAATCAGGAACGGGTTGTGGCCCTTGGCCAAGTGGCGCTCCAGGTCACTGACTTCGGGTGCGGTGACACCGGCCGGGTCGATCAGCGCAACCGACGCGATGCGGTCCGGATACGTCGCCGCGAGCCACGCCGCCATGTAGCCGCCCATCGAGTTACCGATCACATGCACCTTCTCGACGCCGCAGACATCGAGCAACTGGATCATCCGCTTCGCTTGCAGAGGAATGTCGTAACCGCCGCCGGCCTTGAAGCCGGTTTCGCCATGCCCGGCGATGTCGGGGATGATCACCCGGTAAGTGCCGACAAAATGCCGGGCGAAGCGCAGCCAGATGTTCTTGTCGGCGCTGTAGCCGTGAAGCATCAGTACACTGCTTGACGCTTCATAAGGCCCGCCTTGCCAGGTCGAAACGGTCATTTCGGCAATCGGCACGACGATTTTGTGCAGCCGGTACAGCCTGGCTTCGGCCGCCATGTTCAAGTCATAGAGCCAGTGACCGATGGCCGGGTAGCTCAACCAGCTCCAGGCCACGAAAACCGCAATTGCGACAACCAACAAAAGCATCAGGCGTCTCCCTTCTCTCTGATCAGGACAAGATGTGATCGGCGGGTTTCAGCGTCCGGGTCAATCGGTGATAGCTGAAACTGAACCCGGGAAACATGGCGATCACATGACCACTCTTGCTTTGATACCAACTGTGGCAGCCTCCGGACTTCCACACCGTGCGTTCCATTTCCCGGTGGATCATTTCAGTGTAGGTACGTTCTGCCTCGGGGCGAACTTCGATGCTGCGCAAACCCTGTTCTTTCAGCGTGCGAATGCAACCGAGTATGTAATTCATCTGGGATTCGATGATAAACAGGGCCGAAGTGTGGCCGATGCCGGTGTTGGGTCCGGTGACGATAAACAGGTTGGGGAAGTCCGGCAGGCTGGTGCCGAGGTAGGCGCGAGGGTAGGTCGCCCAGAAATCCCTGAGTTGCTTGCCGTTTTTTCCTGTTACCGGGTAGGAAATCACCCCGTCGGTGGCGTCGTAGCCGGTGGACCAGACGATCAGGTCCAGGTCGATGTGTTGCCCGTCCTGGGTGACGATGCCGGTTTCGTCTATGGACGCGATGCCCTGTTCGCGGCTGTGCAACGTCACATTGCTGCGACCGAGTGCCGGGTACAGGGTGCTCGAGACGATGACCCGTTTGCAGCCGATGGCGTAGTCCGGTGTCAGTTTGCGTCTGAGTTCGGGGTCGGGGACCTGGCGTTTGATGAAGCGCAGGGCGTGTTGCTGGACCATGCGGATCGCCGGTTTCGAGTATTTGAAGGCAATCACCCGGGTTTCGAATTGCCAGTAAATCATCCAGCGCAGCAGTTTGTAGGCCGGTTTGAGGCCCAGCAGCCAACGCTGGAAGGGGCCGAAGGCGCGATCGGCCCGTGGCAGCACCCAGTGCGGCGTGCGCTGGAACACATGCAAATGCTCGACGTCCGGGGCAATGGCCGGAATCACCTGGGCCGCGCTGGCGCCGCTGCCGACGATGGCGACGCGTTTTTGCCGATAGTCGTAGGCGTGATCCCAGTTGTTGGTATGAAACGTCTTGCCTTGAAAGCGCTCCTGGCCCTGGAAATGCGGGATGACGGGCTGGCTCAGCGGCCCCGTGGCATTGATCAGGAAGCGGGCGTAGAACGTGCCTTTGTTCGCGGTGTGCACTGCCCAGCGTTTGGAGTCATCGTCCCATTCGACGCGTTCGACGTTGGCTTCCAGTTCCACACGGTCGCGCAGGCCGAATTGATCCACCACGTACTGCGTGTAGCGGTGCAGTTCGGCCTGTTCGGCGAACATTTGTGTCCAGCGGTAGGGGGCGAAGGACAGCGAATAAAGCGGCGAGGGCACATCAACGGCCGCGCCGGGGTACGTGTTCTGGCACCAGGTGCCACCGAAGAAGTCCCGCCGTTCCAGCAGTCGAAAATCATCGATACCGGCCTTGAGCAAATTGATCGCCGCGCACTGTCCGCCAAAACCGCTGCCGATGATCAACACTTGAAAAGTCTGCATGGGTCTCCTTTCTTATCGTTGTCTGTTGAACCCTCTCTTCATGTATAGCCAAACATTCGACGCCTGCTTCACGGCAATACCGCGGTATTCAGGCCGCCAGCCGGTGATGGCTATTTGACGTTGCCCTGTTAGACTTCCAGCACACCTGAAACCTCGGTGTCAGCAGGTTCCGTGCAGTGGCGCAGAGGCTCCAATGGAAAAAACGGGCGGAAAAGGACTTTCATTGGCCAGGAGGCTCTACGCAACGCGAACCCTGGGCCTGGCCGCGGGGCTGGTGTGTGTGGCCGCCGCGATGTACCCGCTCGACCCGGCGCCGTGGGTCTGGGCGCTGATGCTCTTCAACGGCGTTTTCTGGCCGCACGTGGCTTACCAATGGGCGCGTCGGGCGAAGGTTCCCTACCACGCCGAACATCGTAATCTGCTGGTCGATGCCTTTCTCGGTGGCGTCTGGGTCGCCGCCATGCAATTCAATCCGTTGCCCAGCGCAACCACCATCGCCATGATGGCAATGAACAACGTGGCCATTGGTGGCCTGCGTTTCCTGCTGGTGGGAACCGTTGCGCAGGTGTTGGGGATCGGTGTCGGATACCTGGTGTTTGCGCCGGCCTTCGTTCCGCAAACCAGTCCGTTGCAGATGTATGCCTGCCTGCCGCTGTTGACCCTTTATCCGCTGGCGCTGGGCTGGATCTGCTTCCGACAGGCCACCACGCTGGGCCGGCAAAAACGTGAATTACTGGCCCTGAGCCGCACCGACAGCCTCACCGGCCTGCTCAATCATGGAGCCTGGAAAGATCAACTGGAAATCGAATTCCAGCGCTGCAAACGCCAGCCCCAGGGCGGGGCGATTGCACTGATCGACATCGACCATTTCAAAACCATTAACGACACCTATGGACATGTCGCCGGGGACATCGTGTTGCGTCAGCTGAGCAAGATGCTCAAACAGAACCTGCGGGTGTCCGATGTGGCGGGGCGCTACGGCGGCGACGAATTCTGCGTCATCCTCCCGGGCCTTGCGCTCGATCACGCCGCGGCCGCCATGGATGCGCTTCGTGATCGCTTCGCCACCCTCGGTTACGAACAGAGCCCGGCGCTGAAAGTCAGCCTCAGCATTGGTCTCGCCGCCTTCAACCCGGCCCACAATGACGCGATGCTGTGGCTCAACGACGCTGACCAGGCGCTCTATGAAGCCAAGACCACTGGCCGTAATCGTGTGATCTGTTGCGGGGACGGCAGGCCCCGTCATGAGTTGCTCGACTCGGTCTGAAGGCCTGCACAAATCCCAATGTGTGGGCTTGCTCGCGAAGGGGCCGTGTCATTCGACCTTTACTTCGGCTGACACGCCATCTTCGCGAGCAAGCCCGCTCCCCCATTGGCTCTTCGGTGAATCAGTATCGTAGGTGTCGCATCCAGCCTAGAGCCTCGCGCGATAGTCAGGTAGGGTGTTTTCGACTCCCGACACGAAACAAGGACCGATTCATGACGCTCAATCTCTCTCGTTCCCTGCTGGCCACCAGCCTCGGCCTCACGCTCGCCCTCGGCGCCTTCGCCCCCACGGCATTCGCCGAACCCCACAAGCAAGTTCTCGCCGATTCCGAACAGTACAAGGGTGAAGCCCTGAAACTGCTGGAGCGGCTGGTGAACATCGATTCCGGCTCCGGCTATGAACCCGGCCTGACTCAAGTCAGCGACATCGCCATCGATGAACTGAAAAAGCTCGGCGCCACCATCGAGCTCGTGCCGAACACGCCGGACAAAAGCAACCACGTGATCGCGACGCTGAAAGGCACCGGCAAGGCGAAAATCCTGTTGATGGCGCACATGGACACCGTGTTCAAGGAAGGTTCCGCCGCCGAGCGCCCGTTTCATATCAAGGACGGTCGCGCCTACGGGCCGGGCGTGATGGATGACAAGGGCGGCATCGTCGCTGGTATCTACGCGCTGAAAGTCCTGAAGAACCTCGACTTCAAGGACTACGCGCAAATCACCTTTCTGCTCGACGCCAGCGAGGAAACCGGGTCGAACATCGCCACCGAGCTGATCAAGAAAACCGCCAAGGCCCATGACGTCACTCTGAACCTCGAACCCGGCCGCCCGGCGGATGGCCTGGTGGTCTGGCGCAAGGGCAGCGCGACCGCCGTCGTCGAAGTCAAAGGCAAGGCAGCTCATGCGGGTGTCGCCCCTGAGCTGGGTCGCAATGCCGCCATGGAAGCCGCGCACCAGATTTTGCAACTCGGCAAACTGGGCGATGAAGCCAAGAAAACCACCATCAACTTCACCGTGCTCAAGGCCGGCGACCGCACCAACGTGATTCCCGACCAAGCCACGGCCAAAGCCGATGTGCGGGCGGCGGTGCCGGAAGAGTTCGACCGGATCGAGAAGGATCTGGCGCGGGTTTCCCAAGACAAGCTGATACCCGATACCGAAGTCACCACCACACTGCAGCGCGGTTTGCCGCCGATGCCGCAAACGGCGGAGTCGGATCGACTGATGGCGATGGCGCAGGGAATCTACGGCGAAATCGGGCGCAAGTTGACGGAAGAGGGCAGTGGCGGCGCGGCGGATGCGAGCCTGTCGGCCGGGGTGGGTACGCCGACGCTGGACGGATTCGGGATTGTGGGCGGCAATATTCATACGCCGGAGGAATACGCGGAAGTTGAGAGCGTGGCGCCGCGGATTTATCTGTTGTCGCGGATGATCATGGAGCTGGCCAAGCGGTAAGAGGCAGAACCTACTGACCGTTTCCATACTTGTGTCGGAGCGGTCAAAGGGTTCCAGGTACGCTTGCGGTGTTGCATCAGGCCTCTTCGCGGGCAAGCCGCTCCCACAATGAACCAGGTAGCTCGCACTGTATGTGATCGACGCTGACCCTGTGGGAGCGGCTTGCCCGCGAAGGGGCCTGTGAGTCAACAGCGCTAAACCTGACGCGCCATCACTCCTTGACGCTCATGAACTCTTCCGCCCAACGAATGTATTCCTCAGGCTGCGTGTACGTGTGCGTCAGTTCGGTCGCGCTCAGATCCGACGCCTGAGTGAAGAACTGCCGCTGTTCGCGCAGACTGTCGTAAGTGGCTTTGATCGCCGCGAAATACGCGCCATGACCGTCGATGGTGACGCGCACGCCCAGCTCCGCCAGACGATTGTCGTCGCGCAGCAGCGGGTTGCCGTAGGTGACCAGCATCAGCGGCACGCTCAGGTGTTCGGCGATCTGTTCGAGGTGGTCGAAGTCGCGCACACCCACCATGCAAATCCCGTCCGCACCGGCTTTCTGGTACTGCTGGGTACGGCTGATCACTTCCTGCACCGGCAAAATCCCGGCATTGGTGCGAGCCACGATTGCCATTTCCGTATCAACCCGGGCTTCCAGGGCGGCGCGAATCTTGCCGACGCCTTCGGCGACGCCGATCAGGTCGGTGGACTTGCGACCGAATTGCGCGGGCAACAGCGTGTCTTCGATGGTCAGGGCCGCCACGCCGGCGCGTTCGAGTTCGACGATGGTGCGCATGACGTTCAATGCATTGCCGTAGCCGTGATCGGCGTCGGCGATGACCGGCAATTGGGCTACGCGACCGATACGGGTGGCTTGCTCGGCGAACTCGCTGAGCGTGATCAGGGCAAAGTCGGGGGCGCCCAGTACCTGCAGCGAGGCAACCGAACCACCGAGAATCCCCACTTCAAAACCCAGGTCCGCCGCGATGCGTGCCGACATCGGGTCGAAGACCGATGCCGTGTGATAACACTTGTTGGAAGCGAACAGTTCACGGAAGTTGCGGCGCAAATCCTGATGAGAAAGCCTGGACATATGAGTTCCACCAATACAAAGGAATGGAAGGGCTTGAGCAAGAGTGTCAACGCCGAAGATACAAAAGGCTATCACGCAACAGGGGGGAGAATGATGACGATTTTGCAGGAGGGGCCTGATCGAAACCCGAACCTGCAGGGCCGGGGCAGGTTTTTCAGGCGGCCACAGCCTGTTGCTGTTGATTGAGCAGTGGCACTGCGCGTACGGAGTTGCCGGGTTGCAGTTGCAGGCGTTTGGCAGTGATCCGGTCGACGATCAGGCTGTTGCCCACCCGTCGGGCCGGGGCGGCGGTGATGCGGCAGTTTTCCAGTCGGCGGTTGTGGATCAGCCAGACCGGAGCCTGATCGTCCGGGGTGCCGATGGTCAGTACCAGCGCCTGGCTATCGCGCACGGTGCGGATTTTCGACAGCGGTGCCTCGATCACCGGGCCGGCGTCGAAGATGTCGATGTAGCCATTGTGGGTGAAACCTTCGGCCGTGAGGATTTTCAACGCCGGCTCGGTGTTGGGGTGAGCCTTGCCGATCACGGCCTGGGCCTGTTCGGTGAGCAGGCAGGTGTACAGCGGTTGGCGCGGCATCAGTTCGGCGATGAACGCTTTGCTGCCCAGCCCCGACAAGTGATCCGCATGGCTGAAGTCCATCTTGAAAAAGTGCCGGCCCAGGCTGTCCCAGAACGGTGAGCAGCCTTGCTCATCGGCGCTGCCACGCAGTTCGGCGATGAGCTTCTCGCCGAACAGGTGTGCAAATTCTGCCGCAAATAGCAAGCGTCCCAACGACAGCAATCGGCCATTGCTGCCCTGGCGTTGATCGGGTCGCAGGAACAAGGAGCAGATCTCCGATTGCCCGGTCATTTCATTGTTCAGGAACAGCGTTGGAATCTGGCGCTGGATGCCCAGGTCCGGTGACGAACTGACCGTCAGCCCGACTCGATAGTTGTACCAGGGCTCGCGCAGCCCGATGGCCCCCGTCAAGGCACTGACTCCCACCACTTGCTGGTCGTCGTCTTCGAGCACGAACAGGTAGTCGGCGTCGGCCCGCTCGACCTGTTCGGCGAAGGTCCGTTGTGCCCAGCGCAGCCGGTGAGCCAGACGATCCTCATTGGCGGGCAGGGTGGTAAACCCCGGGCCGGCGTGCCGTACCAGTGCCAGCAAGGCGGGCAGGTCGGTAACGTTAACCGGACGGAAAATCATGAGGCAGCTCCTTCTACGGGCCGGCGCGATCGTTGGGCATGGGACCGGATGATGCTCACAGGGCGATCATCCGTATCGGGCTGCCTTCGCTCACGTTCAGGGCCGTGCACATCTCGGTGCTCAGGGGCACTGGATGTCCGGCGTTGAAGTCCAGATCGGCGACGATGGCGCGATAGTCCTTCAACGAAT
Source organism: Pseudomonas migulae (assembly GCF_024169315.1). Taxonomy (NCBI): domain Bacteria; kingdom Pseudomonadati; phylum Pseudomonadota; class Gammaproteobacteria; order Pseudomonadales; family Pseudomonadaceae; genus Pseudomonas; species Pseudomonas migulae. The sequence goes on from NZ_JALJWR010000001.1 coordinate 6,348,532, forward strand.
CGTTGCTCACCAGGTAGCGACCGCGGGCATCGATGACGTCGCTCGTTGTCGCCGTGCCGGTCTGGCTTTGCGCGATGGAACGGATGCTGGCGAGGCGCGCATACAAGGTCGGGCCACCGTCGAACAGGTCGATGTAGCTGTTGGTCTCGAACCCCTCGCGTTCAAGGATATCGAAGGCCTCCTGGCCATCGGGATGGATGCGGCCGATACAGTCCTGCGCCGCCTGGGGCAGCATCGGCACGTAGATCGGGTATTGCGGCATCAGCTCGGCGAGGAACGTCCGGCTCTCCAGCCCGCAAAGGCGCTCGGCCTCGGCGTAGGGCAGGTCGAAGAAGTGCTTGCCCAGCGCATCCCAGAAGGGCGACCCTCCTTCGTCGTCGCTGTAGCCGACGATCTCGGTGATGACCGCTTCCGCAAAGCGCCGGGCATGAGCGGCAATGAACATCAATCGCGCCCGTGACAACAGCTCGGAGGAGGGCGTGCGCACCAGCGCCGCATCGATGTGAAAACCGCGCAGCAAGGTATGGCCGCTGAGGTCGTGACACAACGACAGCGCCGGCACCCCGTGCTCGATGTTCAGTTCCCGCGAGGCGCTGGTGAAATGGCGGTTGCGCAGGCTGTAGAACGGTTCGTCGAAACCGGCCGTGGCGAGGATCTCCGAGCAGCCTGCCAGGCGTTGACTCGTCAGGTCCTCCAGTACGAAGAAGTAGTTTTCCGGACCATGAACCTGGACGTCTTTATCGAATGAGGCGCAGGAGTCGAGAATCCGCTCGCGCAAGCGTTCGGTATCGTCCGGCAAGGACGTGACGCCGACCAGGCTTTCGCGCGCCAGTCGCTGTAACTGGGGCAGGTCGGTTAACTCCACTGGGCGTAAGACCAGCATGGATGCACTCCTGTATCAAAGGGTTCGGCGATTGGCACGAACCTGACTATCACTGTCGGTTTCCACGCGTTTGATCGGCGGTCGCTTGATGGCTTGCCAGCGCCGCTCTTTTTCTAGCCAGCCGTTATTCGGGACAGCACCGTTTCGGCGTCCCATGTAGTGAGAGACCGGACGGGGTTTAGGCAATGGAGGCGGTGGTTCATGTCGCTGGGAGAGGGCATCCGGGCTCTTGCTGGATGGGGGGTGTGCTGTTTATATTTAATAATCCGTTACAGCAGTATTTATTTAACCCGCGCCCCATGTCTAGTGAATTTTTGTGCCGTCCTGTCCAGCCCCAACATGGGGCGAAATGCCCGTAGGTCGGGGGCTACACGGATGTCGATCAGCGCTGTAGGCCCTCGCTGACAGTGATGTCAGAGATAGCTGTTTTTTAAGGAGGACCGGCGCAATGAAAAGCCCCCCATCGCATTTCTTCCGGCACAATTGCGCCTGAATGCTGGCTTGATAGCGTTTTCTTTCCCTACAACGGAGTGATCTTTCGTGCAGGCAACTCGTTTGACCCTGGTATGCCACGCTCGAACCGTCGCACAGAAATTGGCACGCTTTCCTACGGATGAGCCTGTTGAGATGGATTGGCAATCGGCACAGGGTTCCCTCCGTTCCAGGTTCAAGGGGCAGCCTCGCCTGGTCAGCGGTCCGGAACTTCGCGCACGGCAAACCGCCGGGTTGTTCGGCAGCACGGTGGAGATTGTCGAGGCGTTGAGGGATTGCGATTTCGGACGCTGGAACGGCGCGCAGATCGATGACCTGCAGAAATCCGAACCGCAGACGCTACAGGACTGGTTCGATGATCCGCATTCGGCGCCTCACGGTGGCGAGTCGGTAGCGCAACTCGGTGAACGAGTGGCCGCATGGCTCACGACATTGGAAGCAACGCCGGGGCACATCGTTGCCATCACCCATCCATTTGTCATTCGTGCGGCGTTGACCCAGGTGTTGCAAAGCCCTTCGTTCAATCGGGTTGACGTCGAACCGCTGTCAGCCATCGAGTTGCGGTTCAACGGTTGCTGGCGCTTGCGCTTGTCCGGCACCGGCATTGAGGGAAACTGTTCATGAAAAAACTGATGGTCATCGGCATCGGTGCCGGCAACCCCGACTACATCACGATGCAGGCCGTGAAGGCGCTGAACCTGGTTGATGTGTTTTTCCTGATGGACAAAGGCCAGAGCAAGGACAAGCTGATCGACCTGCGTCGCGAGATTTGCGAACGCTACATCAGCGACCCCGATTACCGCTTCGTTGAAGCGCACAGCCCGGAGCGTGAGCGCGGTGATGTGGACTACAAGGCCAGTGTGGAAGATCTCAACCTTGCCAAGCAGCTGACCTTCGAGCGGCTGATCAATGAAGAAATGTCCGACGGCCAGTGCGGCGGATTCCTGGTGTGGGGCGATCCAGCGTTGTATGACAGCACCATTCGGATTTTGCAGGCGATCCTGGCATCCGGCCGATGCGTCTTCGAGTTTGACGTGATTCCCGGCATCACCAGCGTTCAGGCGTTGGCGGCGCAGCACAAGGTGCCGCTGAACCGGATCGGTCGATCCATCGAAATCACCACCGGCAGGCGGTTGGCGGCGGGGCAGGTGAGTGATGCCGACAGCCTGGTGGTGATGCTCGACGCGGAAGATTCCTACCATCAGGTGGCGGATCAGGAGACAGAGATTTACTGGGGGGCTTACCTGGGGACGCCGGATGAAATCCTCATCAGCGGCAAGCTCAAGGACGTGGCGGATGAGATCGAGCGGGTGCGCAAGGCCGCGCGGTTGGCCAATGGGTGGATTATGGATACCTATCTTTTGCGTAAGCCTTGAGAGATCAGGTGTCTGTCCTGACGCCTTCGCGAGCAAGCCCGCTCCCACATTCGATCTCCTGTGTACCTTAATCTCGAATACGACAGAGATTAAATGTGGGAGCGGGCTTGCTCGCGAAGAGGCCCTCAACCACACCTCAAATCCCTGCTTTGATCTCCCGCCCAAACCGCTCCCGATACACCGACGGCGGCACGCCAACCACGTTGCGAAACGCCACCCGGAAACTTTCCACCGAGCGATAACCGCACTGTTCGGCAATCCGGTCGGTGTTCTGGCCCGTGCTTTCCAGCAACTCCCGAGCCCGCGCCAGGCGTTCATGTTGCAGCCACGCTTTGGGCGGCATGCCGGTCGCTTCTGTGAATCGACGTAGAAAGGTCCGTTCACTCATGGCTGCTTCGCTGGCCAGTTCGCGAACCTCCAGAGGTTCATGCAAACGCTCACGTGCCCACTGCATCACGCGTGAAAGATCGCTGCGCGGCGTAGGACTGACCGGTGTCGGAATGAACTGCGCCTGACCGCCAGTGCGTTGCGGTGACATCACCAGTCGCCGCGCCACGGAATTGGCCACTTGCGTGCCGAAATCCCGCGCCACCAGATGCAGGCAGGCATCGATACCGGCAGCGCTGCCTGCCGAGGTAATCAATTGGCCCGAGTCGACGTAAAGCACGTCCGGGTCTACCAGAATGTTCGGGAATCGCTCGGCCAGTTCCGCGGCGTAGCGCCAATGCGTGGTAGCGCCGTGGCCGTCGAGCAAACCGGTGGCCGCCAGCACAAATACGCCGGAGCAGATCGACAGCAACCGCGCACCTCGCGCGTGGGCCTGGCGCAGGGCTTTAATCAACGCCTCTGGCACCGGAGCGCTGCGATCTCGCCAGCCGGGAATGATGATCGTCCGGGCGTCATCGAGCAGTTCCATGCCGCCATCGGCCAGCACCTGAATGCCACCCATGGCGCGCATCGGCCCCTGATCGACAGCTGCGATCCGATGCTCGTACCAGGGGAAATCGAACTCCGGCCGTGCGAGGCCGAAAATCTCCACGGCGATGCCGAACTCGAACGTGCAGAGGCCATCGTAGGCCAGAATCGCGACCAATCCAGGGGTGGACTGCATTTGGCGGAAAGTTCCCGGTGAGTGTCTTGTGCGCCACTTTAGCCGCTGGCGACTGGCGAATAAAGTCTTCTCACACCCACCGAGACTCTGGAGTACGACCCATGACAAGCCTGGTCCGCACTATTCCCGCCGCACCATCAGCCATTGCCTTGATGCATTTCAGCAACCGTCTGACATTCGAAACCGACTGTTCCGACGTCTACAACAGCCAACAAACAGGTGACGTGGATTTTGTCCTGGTGGACGTGCGCGGCCCGCAGGCGTTCGAGCGCGGACATGTGCCGGGCGCAATCAATTTGCCGGGACGACTGCTGAGCGCCGAAGGGTTGGCGGGTTACGGGACATCCACGTTGTTCGTGGTGTATTGCGCCGGGCCACACTGCAACGGTGCCAACAAGGCCGCGGTGAAACTGGCGGCGTTGGGTTACCCGGTCAAGGAAATGATCGGCGGGGTGACCGGGTGGCTGGATGAAGGGTTGGAGTTGAGCGCTGACGTGCAACGGCCAGCCGCCATCGGTTGCGAATGCTGAACGTCAGGCAACGCTGATCAAATGTGGCGAGGGAGCAAGCTCCCTCGCCACAAAAGCACCTACCACAAAGGCATCGGCCACAGAGTCAGCGGACACGTGTGGCCGCCCACCACTCATCCAGCGTCGCCTGCAACCAGTCAAAAACGGCTGCATGGGCGGCGCTGTCCGGTTCGTCCCGTGGCAACGGCGACTCATCGGCAAAGTGCGCATTGAGCGTCACCACCGATTCTGCATTCCACTCCGGATGAAACTGCAAACCCACCCGCGCAGGACCGGCGCGATACATCTGCTGCTCGCACTGATCGCTGCTGGCCAGCAACTGCGCGCCGGGAGGCAGGTCTATCGCGTCTTCGTGCCACTCCAGCACTTTCAGCTTCTGGCCATCGGCAAATGTCACTGAGGTCCAGCCCGTTTCGGTCCGATCCATCCGCCGCACATTGCCGCCCAGACCCAGCGCCAACAGCTGCGCTCCCAGACAAATCGCAAACACCGCCGCGCCTTGATCCAGGCAGCCCGCCAGCCACTGCCGTTCGGCCTCCAGCCACATCGGTCCGGCGTTTGACTCATAAGGCCCGCCCAACACAATCAGCGGTTGCGCGCTCACGGGCGGTAACTGGCCAAGGTCGGCGCGATAGACATGCAACGGCAATCCCCGCGACTCGGCCCACTCGGCAATCGCGCCCGGACCTTCGGCGGGGTGGTGCTGGATCAGGTTCAACCCGCGAATTACATCGTTCATTCAGCTCGCCTTTTTTATAAGTATTTGTCGCTTATGCACAATTTGCACGCCTGCAGCCGCTCTAGACTGCCCGCCACTTCGGTCTTCTCCAATAAAAAAGCTCTGACCGAAAGCTACCAATCGAACGCTGCCAATAAAAGCCTCCGCACACAGGAGTTATAAATGAAGAAGCTAGTGATGTTCGGTGCCCTGGCACTGTCGATGTTGTCCCTGACCGCTGTGGCCGATGACGCCAAGCCGATCCGCATCGGTATCGAAGCCGGTTACCCGCCATTCTCGATGAAGACCCCTGACGGCAAGCTCACCGGTTTCGACGTCGATATCGGCGATGCGCTGTGCGAGCAGATGAAAGTGAAATGTACCTGGGTCGAGCAAGAGTTCGACGGCCTGATTCCGGCCCTGAAGGTCAAGAAAATCGACGCGATCCTGTCGTCCATGACCATCACCGACGACCGCAAGAAGAACGTCGATTTCACCATCAAGTATTACCATACCCCGGCGCGTTTCGTGATGAAGGAAGGCTCCGACGTGAAAGACCCGCTGACCGAGCTCAAGGGCAAGAAAGTCGGTGTACTGCGCGCCAGTACCCACGACCGCTTCGCCACTGAAGTGTTGCAACCGGCCGGCATTATCCTGGTGCGTTACGGTTCGCAGCAGGAAGCCAACCTGGACATGGTCTCCGGTCGTCTCGACGCGATGCTGGCGGACTCGGTCAACCTCGACGACGGTTTCCTGAAAACCGACGCCGGTAAAGGCTTCGCCTTTGTCGGCCCGACCTACGAAGACGCCAAGTACTTCGGCGGCGGTGCCGGCATTGCGGTGCGCAAGGGTGATAAAGAGCTGGCGGACAAATTCAACACCGCCATCACTGAAATCCGCGCCAACGGCAAGTACAAGCAAGTGCAGGACAAATACTTCGCTTTCGACGTTTACGGCGAGTAATCGAGCCGTACAAAAAAGTGGCAACCGGTGATGCGGTTGCCACTTTTTTTATGTTCTCTCTAGTCAGACCGCGATCCCCTGTGGGAGCGGGCTTGCTCGCGAAAGCGGTGTGTCAGACGACATCGATTTCGAATGCACTGCCGCCTTCGCGAGCAAGCCCGCTCCCACAGGGAATTTCACTGCCCTCTACATTGGAGTTCCCATGCAACGCATCGACCATCCACTGCCCTGGAGCCACCTGGGCACCGAACGCACCCTCAGCGTGTTTCGTTATGGCGCGGGCACCCGCAAGGTTTACATCCAGGCCTGCCTGCACGCGGATGAACTGCCAGGGATGCGCACGGCCTGGGAACTGAAGAAACGCCTGACGGAATTGGAAACCCAAGGCCAGTTGCAAGGCGTGATCGAACTGGTGCCGGTGGCCAATCCCATCGGTCTGGATCAGCACCTGCAAGGCAGCCACATGGGCCGTTTCGAACTCGGCAGCGGCAAGAATTTCAACCGCTCTTTTGTCGAGCTGAGCGCGCCAGTGGGCGAATTGATCGGCGGCCGGTTGGGTACCGATGCACACGCCAACATCGCACTGATTCGTCAGACCATGGGCCAGGTGCTCGACGATCTGCCTGCACCCACGTCGCAACTGGAAGCCATGCACCGCTTGCTGCTGCGCCACGCCTGCGACGCTGACATCACCCTCGACCTGCATTGCGATTTCGAGGCGGCCATTCATATTTATGCCTTGCCGCAACACTGGCCGCAGTGGCAGTCCCTGGCGGCTCGCTTGAAAGCTGGCGTGGCGTTGCTGTGTGAAGATTCTGGCGGCAGTTCATTCGACGAATCCTGTTCTTCGCCGTGGCTGCGACTGGCCAGGGCGTTTCCCGAGGCGACGATTCCACCGGCCAACCTGGCGACAACCCTGGAATTGGGCAGTATGGGCGATACCCGCGTCGATCAGGCCCAGGCCAATTGCGAGGCCATTCTCGGGTTCCTCGCCGAGCAGGGTTTCATCAAAGGCACCTGGCCAGCGGCACCGAGTGAATGCTGTGAAGGCATGCCGTTCGAAGGCACGGAGTATCTGTTTGCGCCGCATCATGGCGTGGTCAGTTTCCTGCGCGAGGCGGGTGAATGGGTCGAGAAGGGCGATGCGTTGTTTGAAGTGGTCGATCCGTTGAACGACCGAGTGACTACCGTGCGCGCCGGGACCAGCGGGGTCTTGTTTGCGATTGATCGTGGGCGCTATACGCAACCGGGGACGTGGCAAGCGAAGGTGGCGGGGCGAGAGCCGATTCGGGTGGGGAAGCTGATTAACGATTAACCGGGAAGTCGTCGGTGCCTTGTCGGGCCTCTTCGCCAGCACCGAGAGTGCATCGACGGAAAGAGATGTTAGGCTCTTCCCCGAATCCTGCGCTCCGTGAAGGAAGGTTTATGTTGAAGGTTCTTGCTCTGCTGACACTGCTGGCGTCCACCGCCGTCCACGCTCAAACCCCGTTGCACACCGATCTGCCGCTCAAGTACCTGGAGCAGGCCAACCCCGAATCCGTCAATCAGCCCCTGGTGATTTTTCTCCACGGCTACGGCAGTAACGAACAGGACCTGTTCGGCATCAAGGATGAATTACCTGCCCAGTACAACTTCCTGTCGGTGCGGGCACCGATAGTGATGGAAGAGGGCAGTTATCAATGGTTTCGCCAGAAAGGCAAAGGTGCCTACAACGGCGAGACGGATGATCTGAAGGCCAGCGGCCAGGTGTTGCTGGATTTTGTCGCACAGGCTGCGAAGAAATATCACACAGTACCGAACAAGGTTTTCCTGGTGGGCTTCAGCCAAGGCGCGATCATGTCCTACGAAGTTGCGTTGCGTCACCCCGAGGCGGTGGGCGGGATTGCCGCGTTGAGCGGGCGAATCCTGCCGGTGCTCAAATCCGAACTCAAACCGGATGAAAAACGCCAGAAACTGGCGATTTTCATCGGGCATGGCACGGCGGACAAACGCCTTCCCTTCAACGACGGCACCGAGGCGGACAGCCTGTTGCAGAGTCTGTCACTCAAGCCTGAGTTTCATGCCTACCCGGGCGTCGGTCACAGCATCAGTGCCACCGAGATGCAGGATTTGAGCGCCTGGCTGCAACGGCTCAACCCTTGAGCCTTACTTGCCGCTGACGATCTGTTTGACCAGCGCTTCGTGGCCGGCATTGTCGCTGAGGCGGGAAATCACCTGAACCAGCGCCATGCGCGTGCCCGAAGCGGCCATCAGCGTGGTGTCGAGGGTTTTGCCGCCGCCCTGGGTGGCGATGCTGTCGATCTGCCGCAGCCCCAGGCCGGTGCCTTTCTGAGTCAGGCTTTTCTCACTGAGCTTGGTGAAATCCGGCAGCGCCTTGGCTTGCTCGGTGGCGAAGTCAGACGCCGTGGCGTCGAGGAACTCGCCGTCATTGTCCTTGGCATTGACGCTGCCGGGGATAGTGTTTTCAGCAGCGATCACCACGGTTTTCGTGGTTTCGTTGGTGTACATGGTGCCACTCGCGCCGGTCGAACTCGGTGGTAGAGGGTTGGCGATGAAGCCCTTGGGCAGGGTGAAGGTAAATTTGTTGCCCAGCATCGAGACTTTCTGCGTCGCCGCCGCCTCTTTGGCCACGACCTTGGCAGCCTGCGCGTTCAAAGCCCCCAGGCTGGCAACCGCTAGCAGCAGGACAACGGCTTTTTTACTCAACAGTGACATTCAAAATCTCCAGGGTGGTCTCGCGGTGGGGGGGCGATCATCCCATGGAGGTCGTGACGCATTCCAGCGTGGGCTAACGGACGGTCGGGTTACTCAGCATCTCCGGCAAGGGATTCATTGATAGACCCCTTGTTCAATGCGGGTCATATAATCCTCTACGACTTGATAGCCAAGCGCGTTGCCGATCAGCTCCAATGGGATATTGCCGTGCAGGTATTTACACGGTGTCTTTAGCCAGTCTTCAGCCAACTCTGACTACCAAACACTAAGATTGCTGGCTTCAGAACCTGCCCATACTGGGAGGCAGCTATCCTTTGCTGATGGTTTAGCCGCACCGTTTTGATCTCCTTCGCTAAGCACTGGAGCGTTCTAAAGAATTTTTCCGTGAGGCACTGAACAAGGCCGCTCTCCATGTACTGAGTGAGTGGAAGCAAGTTGGACCCATCTCACTTGCCTGATTTGGAGCTACCACGCTACCCCTCAAGCGTCCGACGGCCAACCCGAAAAACGTGTGGGACAAATCCTCGTTTTTTTGATTTTCGTCATCGCTTGTGGGACCCCGTGGTGACGGCAAATTCCCCTCACCACGGGATCTGACGTGATTACACCTCGCGGCGCACCGGGTAGCTCTTGATCACATCCATGAATTCGATCCGGCGTTCGCTGGCCAACAACGCCGGCAGGTGCTGTTCATATTCCTGGCGATACGGCTTGCTCAGGTGGCGCGTGATGAAGTCTTCCTTGCTGCAACTCCAGGTTTCGTAGAGCACCAGGGTGTTCGGATCATCCTGCAACTGGTGGACCCAGGTGTTGACGAAGTCCGGCTCGGCTGACATCTGGTGCACCACGTCCAGCAGCCGTTCTTTGGTTTCAGCAAAACGTTCCGGTTTGGCCGGCAGGTAAACGATAAACGCGACTTGATCGCTCATTTCATCACCTTCGAATGTCGGAAATGGCTTACTGCGCCTGGTTCTGTGGAAACAGATTGCGACGGGTTTCTTCGTCGAACTCGGCTTTCAACACCAGTTTCTCTTTCAGACCCTGAACGCGCTGGGCGGCCGGGCGGGCGCTGATTTCATCGAACAGACGCTTGACGTTCGGGTACTCCGCCAGGCCGTTTTCGCCAAGGATGTACGGCGCGTAATTGGCCCAGCCCCAGAGCGCCATGTCGGCGATGCTGTAGGTGTCCCCCGCCAGGTATTGATGTGCGGCCAGACGCTGGTCGAGCACGCGGTAATGGCGTTCGACTTCCTTGAGGTAGCGGTTTTTTGCGTAGGCGAGGTCTTCCGGTGCGTGGTGCAGGAAATGCACGGCCTGGCCGGAGAATGGCGACAGGCCGGTGGCGATGAACATCAGCCACGACAGCAGTTCGGCTTGCCCGGTGACCGAGGTCGGCAGGAAGCGCTGATGTTTTTGCGCCAGGTGCAACAGGATGGCCTGGGAGTCGAAGACAGTGGCGTCGCCATCGATCAAGGCTGGCACCTTGGCGTTCGGGTTGATCGCCAGAAAGGCTGGCTGGTGTTGCTCGCCCTTGAAGGTGTCGACGCCGATCAGTTCGTAGGGCGTTTGCAGCTCTTCGAGCAGCAGGGCAACTTTCATCGGGTTGGGCGAAGGGTGGAAAAAGAACTTCATGGTGTAGGCCTCAGTCAGTGGGTAAGTAACTGAGGCTGATGGTGGGCGAAACCCGTTCGATTGACGTACGAGGTTGTTGTTCTACTCGTTCGAAATAGTCGAAGGTGTTGGCGGGCTGACCGCCGGTTTGGCTAACAGGCGTTTGGTGACGCCGAGCATGGCTATGGACACTGCGACACCGACGCCGAACCCGCTCAAGCCCATGACGGGTAATGTCAGTGCGAGGACGAGGCAGAACGCTGCGAATGAATACATGCCCGTCGCTGTGGCTCGCAACAAGGCTGCGGTGAACGCCGGCCCACGGGTTTGCTGGGAAAACACTGCCATCACGCTGCCCAATACCGGGAACACCGCGAGCAGGCCGCTCCAGCGTTCGCCGACGGTGCTCGCCAACAAGGTCACGGCGAGGGTGAGCAGGGCGCCCGCGATCATGCGTAGCAACAATTTATCGGACTTCGGTGCCGGGCCGGAAACGATGGGCTGCACGGCCGGGAACAGATACGGCGCCGCCAGCAGCGCCGTCGCGGCGGCGATAACGGAGAACACCAGTGACGGCGGGATCACCGACAGCACAACGGCTGCCGTCGCCCAGACCAGCAACGAAACCGTCAGTGCCCATGGCCATCCGGTCCGTTGTGCGACCTGGGCGTAGGTGACGCAAAAGGCAATCATCGCAAACATCGCCGATAACGCCGCGGTCGCCGATTGCGCGGCAAACACTTCGCCCTGCTCGATAGCGAGGAAAAACAGAATCGGCCCGACCACCACCGGCAACCCCGACAGCCAACCGGCAACACTAGGACCCCAGCGTTTGCCGGCCAGGGAGATCAGCAAGAGAAATCCGGGAATAACCAGCAGTTTGAGCAGCAGCACGCCTGCGCCTCCGACCTGTGTGAACGGGCAACGTTAGCATTGCGGGTGGCAGATTGCTCTAGGAAAAGCCATTTTTTGTATACAAGTCGCCAGCGGCTGGATCTTGGCATTTGCCCCTTGGGCCCGGGGGGCGAAACGTCTAAGCTGCCTCTCCCGCCTGTTTTTTGGAATGAGTGCGTGAAATTCAGTTTGCCCAAAGTTGCCACTGCGCCGTTTTGCCCTCCGGAAGTGGCGGGCAGTGTCGCCGTTGACCCTCGCGCGTCATTCTTCAAGCGTGTCCTGCGTTTCGCCGGCCCGGGGTTGCTGGTGTCCATCGGCTACATGGACCCGGGTAACTGGGCCACCGCCATCGAGGCCGGTTCGCGGTTTGGCTACAGTCTGTTGTTCGTGGTGCTGCTGGCCAGTCTGGCGGGCATGGTGGTGCAGTGCTTGTGCTCGCGCCTGGGCATCGCCACCGGGCGCGATCTGGCGCAGTTGTCCCGCGAACGCTACAGCACGCGGACCGCGCGCACCCAATGGGTACTGGCGGAAATCTCGATCATCGCCACCGATCTTGCCGAAGTGCTCGGCTGTGCGCTGGCGTTCCACCTGCTGTTGGGTTGCTCGCTGACTGTCGGCATCGCCCTCACGGCGTTCGACACGCTGTTGGTGCTGGCCCTGCAGAACCGTGGCTTCCGCCGACTGGAAGCGATCATGCTGGTGCTGGTGAGCACCATCGGTGTGTGTTTCTTCGTTGAATTGTTGTTGATCAAGCCTTACTGGCCGGACGTCGCACGGGGTTTCACGCCGTCGTTGTCCGCCCTTGGCGATGCCGCGCCGCTGTACCTGGCCATCGGGATTCTCGGGGCCACGGTGATGCCGCACAACCTGTACCTGCACACCTCGATCGTACAGACGCGGATGATCGGCAAGGACCTGGCCAGCAAGCAGGATGCGGTGAAGCTGGCGCGCATCGACACCATTGGTTCCCTGGCGCTGGCGTTGCTGGTCAACGCCGCGATCCTGATCCTCGCGGCGGCGGCCTTTCACAAGACCGGGCACACCGACGTGGTGGACATCCAGGACGCCTATCACTTGCTTGATCCATTGGTGGGCGGGGCATTGGCCAGCGTGTTGTTTGGCGTTGCGCTGCTGGCGTCCGGTCAGAGTTCGACGTTTACCGGCACCATCGCGGGGCAGGTGATCATGGAGGGTTACCTGAACCTGCGGATTCCCTGCTGGCAGCGGCGGTTGATCACGCGAGGGCTGGCGCTGATCCCGGCGTTTATCGGCGTGTGGCTGATGGGGGACAACGCGATCGGCAAGCTGCTGGTGTTGAGTCAGGTGGTGTTGAGTCTGCAGTTGCCGTTTGCGTTGTATCCGCTAATTCGGATGACCAACGACCAGAAACTGATGGGGCCGTTTGTGAACCGGCTACCGACGCGGGTGTTGGCGTGGGGGTTGTTTGTGGTGATCAGTGGGGCGAATAGCTGGTTGATTCTGCAGTTTTTGGGGTGACTGTTCGGGCCTCATCGCGGGCAAGGCCGCTCCCACAGTAGATCCTGTGTTTACAGAATCCCTGTGGGAGCGGGCTTGCCCGCGATGAACGATGACGCGGTCTACCGCTGAAACGCCTCAACCACGAAATCGATAAACACCCGCGTCTTGGCCGGCATCAACGTTCGGCTCGGGTAATACAACGAGATCGGTCCCGCGTCCGCATACCAGTCCGGCAGCAAGCGCACCAACTCACCGTGCTGGATGTGCGTGACCACATCAGGCAATACCAGCAGCGTCACACCGAGGCCCAGCAGTGCCGCCTCACGCATGGCCGCCGGATCATTCAGCACAATGTTTTCGTTCAGGGTGGCGCTTTCTTCATGGCCCGCCCGATCGTGCATCACCCACTGCCTGATCCGCCCGGTCCGAATGCCGCGCATCACAATGCCGGTGTGTCCAAGCAGGTCCGCAGGGGTGCGTGGCGGGGTGCGTCCCTTCAAGTAGGCCGGTGAGGCAACGGCGACGATATCCGCTGCCGCCAACGTCCGGGACACCACGCCCGGCGTCAACTCGAACCCGCCACCAATTGCCGCGTCGTAGCCTTCGGCAATCAGGTTCACCTGACGATTTTCGAAATGCCATTCCGGTCGGATCAACGGATACTGCGCCAGGAATGCCGGCAATAACGGCAACACATGACCGATGCCAAACGTCGGCGCGAGGCTGACCTTGAGCACACCTGCCGGCTCCCCGCGATCGCTGCTCACGGCGCTGATCGCCACCTGCAACGCCTCCAGGTTGCCACCGATGCTGGCCAGAAAACTTTCACCGGCTTCGGTCAGCGACAACTTGCGGGTCGAACGCTGAAACAGCCGCACACCGATGTTGCGCTCAAGCATCGCCACGTTGCGACTGACTGCAGCAGGCGTTAGCGCAAGCAAACGTGCGGCGGCAGAAAAGCTGCCGGTTTCGGCGCTGCGCACAAAGGATTCGAGGTTGGCGAGGGTTTCCATGGCTGACACCTTCAAACGATGCTTGAAAATCATTCAAAGCATTACCGTCTAATAAAGCCGCATTGGCAAGTGCAGTATTCACTCCAACGACAACACCTCGGAGTGAACCATCATGAGCACTATCGGAATCATCGGCGCCGGCGCCATCGGCGCAGCGTTTGCCCGGGCACTGTCGCGCAAAGGCATTGAAGTGGTCATCGCCAACAGCCGCGGGCCTGAAACCCTGGCCTCGCTGGTGGCAGAACTCGGCCCGACGGCGCGCGCCGGAACCCGTGAAGAAGCGGCGGCCCAGCCGATTGTTCTGGTCGCAGTCAATTGGTCGAAATTGCCGACAGCATTGGCCGGTTTGCCGGACTTCGGCGGGCGGATTGTGATCGACGCCAACAACTCGATCGAGGCACCGTCGTTCAAGGCTGTGGATTTGCAGGGCCGTCCGTCCAGCGAAGTGTTTGCCGAATGGGTGCCGGGGGCGCGGGTGGTGAAGGCGTTCAATCACCTTCAGGCGCATCTTGTTGATGGCGATCCGGCAGCGGAGGGAGGACGCCGGGTGTTGTTCTTCTCGGGCGATGATGCCGAGGCGAAAGCTCAAGTGGGCGCGTTGATCGAGCGATTGGGCTTTTTCGGGATTGATCTCGGTGAACTGAGTGTCGGGGCGCGGCTGGTGCAGTTTCCAGGTGGGCCGCTGCCGGCGTTGAACCTGGTGAAATTTGCCTGAAGGCTCGGATAAAAAACCGGTACACCTGTGACGAGAGAGCTTTTTGTGGTGAGGGGATTTATCCCCGTTGGAGTGCGAAGCGCTCCCAAAGAATCTTCGACTATTGCCGAGATTTTTAGGGCTGCTACGCAACCCAACGGGGATAAATCCCCTCGCCACACAAGCATCTGATCAACTCAGGCGCACCGGGGTGTTGCCAGACAGCAGCGGATCTTCGTGGGTCCCCGCGCCGTCTGTTGAACGCGTTACGCTCGTTCGAGCGCGAGTGCAACGCCCTGGCCGCCACCGATGCACAGGGTGGCGAGACCTTTCTTGGCGTCACGCTTGATCATTTCGTGCAGCAGGGTCACCAGCACCCGGCAACCCGACGCACCGATCGGGTGGCCCAGCGCGATGGCTCCGCCGTTGACGTTGACCTTGTTCAAGTCCCATTCCAGGTCCTTGGCTACCGCAAGGGATTGCGCGGCGAAGGCTTCGTTGGCTTCAACCAGCTCAAGCTGGTCGATGGTCCAGCCGGCCTTGTCCAGGCAACGACGAGTGGCCGACACCGGACCAATGCCCATGATCGCCGGGTCCACGCCCGCGTTGGCGTAAGCGGCGATTTTTGCCAGCACTGGCAAACCCAGGGCCTTGGCTTTTTCCGCGCTCATCAGGATCACAGCGGCGGCGCCATCGTTCAGGGACGAAGCGTTACCGGCGGTCACCGAACCGTCCTTCTTGAAGGCGGCTTTCAATTTGCCCAGGGATTCGGCGGTGGTGCCGGCGCGTGGCTGTTCGTCGGAGGCGAAGGACAGCGGATCGCCCTTGCGCTGCGGAATCAGGATCGGCGTGATCTCATCGACAAAACGCCCGGCTTCGATGGCGGCCACGGCTTTCTGCTGCGAGGCTGCCGCGAAGGCGTCCTGCTGCTCGCGAGTCAGGTTGTACTTTTCAGCCAGGTTCTCGGCGGTGATGCCCATGTGGTAATCGTTGAATGCATCCCACAGGCCGTCGCTGATCATGGTGTCGATGATTTGCGCGTGACCCATGCGCAGGCCGGTGCGCGCACCGGGCATGACGTAGTTGGACAGGCTCATGTTTTCCTGACCGCCCGCGATGATCACGTCGGCGTCGCCGCAGCGAATCGCCTGGGCGCCGAGGTGCAGGGCCTTGAGGCCCGAGCCGCAGACCTTGTTCAGGGTCATCGCCGGTACTGCGAAAGGCAGGCCTGCCTTGATTGATGCCTGGCGCGCAGGGTTTTGCCCGGCGCCGGCGGTCAGCACCTGGCCCATGATCACTTCATCGACTTCAGCAACGTCCAGTCCGGTCTGCGCCAGCAACTGACGGATCACCGCGGCGCCGAGGTCAACGGCGGACACATTGGCCAGCGAGCCCTGGAAGCTGCCGATGGCAGTACGGGTGGCGGCGACAATGACGACTTCTTGCATGGAATGATTCCTCACTGGGCAGCGAACTGCATTTCCGGAACGTGGTCCGGCACGATCAGTTTACCGGCGGTCTTGGCGACAATCTCTTCAACGCTGACGCCCGGTGCACGTTCCTTGAGAATGAACGCGCCGTTTTCGATTTCAAGATACGCCAGGTCGGTCAGGACGCGCTTGATGCAACCGGCGCCGGTCAGCGGCAGGCTGCATTGGGACAAGAGCTTGGACTCACCGTCCTTGGACGCATGGGTCATGATGACTATGATGTTGTCGGCGCCGGCCACCAGGTCCATCGCACCGCCCATGCCCTTGACCAGCTTGCCGGGGATCATCCACGAGGCGATGTTGCCTTGCACGTCGACTTCAAAGGCACCCAGCACGGTCAGGTCGACATGGCCACCGCGAATCATCGCGAAGGACTCGGCCGAGGAAAAGATCGACGCGCCGATACGTGCGGTCACGGTCTGTTTGCCGGCGTTGATCATGTCGGCATCGATGGTTTCTTCAGTAGGAAACGGACCCATGCCGAGCAGGCCGTTTTCCGACTGCAGCATGACTTCCATGCCTTCAGGAATGTAGTTGGCGACCAGGGTCGGAATGCCGATGCCCAGGTTCACGTAGAAGCCGTCCTGCATTTCGCGGGCGACGCGTTGAGCCATTTGTTCGCGGGAAAGTGCCATTGTTGTTATTCCTTCATTCGGTCCGGGGGCAGGGGATCACTTACGCACGGTGCGCTGTTCGATGCGCTTCTCGAACGTGCCGCAAATGACCCGGTCGACGTAGATGCCAGGGGTGTGGATCTGCGCCGGGTCCAGCTCGCCGGGTTCGACGATTTCTTCGACTTCGACCACGGTGATCTTGCCGGCGGTGGCGGCCAGCGGGTTGAAGTTCTGGGCGGTGTGGCGATAGATGACGTTGCCGAAATGGTCGGCTTTCCAGCCTTTGACGATGGCGAAGTCACCGGTGATGGATTCTTCCATCAGGTACTTGCGACCGTGGAATTCGCGCACTTCCTTGCCTTCGGCGACCGGGGTGCCGACGCCGGTGGCGGTGAAGAAGGCCGGGATGCCGGCGCCACCCGCGCGCATTTTTTCGGCGAGGGTGCCTTGAGGGGTCAGGACGACTTCGATTTCGCCTTTGAGCAGTTGGTCTTCGAACAGTTTGTTCTCACCGACGTAGGAGGCCACTACTTTGCTGATCTGCCGGTCTACCAGCAGCACACCGAGACCGAAACCGTCGACGCCGCAGTTGTTGGACACCACGGTGAGGTCACGGGTGCCTTTACGCTTGATCTCGGCGATCAGGTTTTCCGGGATGCCGCAGAGGCCAAAGCCACCCGCGATCACGGTCATGCCGTCTTCAAGACCTGCCAGAGCTTCCTCGTAGGAACTCACGCGCTTGTCGAAACCTGCCATATGCACCTCTTTTATTCTTTGTGGGCGGCTGGCTAGCCGTATGGGATGGAGTGTCTCGCCGAAGAATTCATTTGTTAAGTTGATTTTTAAGGTTGATTGATAGATAAAACTCACCAATAAACCCTGTGGGAGCGTGGCTTGCCCGCGATGGCGATCTTCAGGACGCTATCGCGGGCAAGCCTTGCTCCTGCAGAAAGTACCTGCACCCATTACTGGAGCAATACGCCCATGACAGTCAAGCAGATCCGCGCCTTTCTGGCCGTTGCCCAGAGCCTGAGCTTTGCCGTCGCCTGCGAGCGCTTGCACCTGTCGCAATCGGCGCTGAGCCTGACCATCAAGGCGCTGGAAGAGGGCCTGGGCGGGCGACTGTTTACGCGCAACACGCGCAATGTGGCGCTGACCGCTGAAGGTGAGTCGCTGGTGCCATTGGCCCGTCGACTGATCGCCGACTGGGACAATGCCGAAGACGAACTGCGCCAGCGTTTTACCCTGCAACGCGGGCGGGTGACGCTGGCGGCGATGCCGTCGTTTGCCGGCAACCTGTTGCCGCCCATCCTGAAAACCTTTCGGGCGCGCTACCCGAAGGTCAACGTCACGGTGAACGACGTGATCAACGAACAGGTGCTGGAAATGGTACGTGATCGGCAGGTCGAACTGGGGGTGGCGTTCGAGCCGACGCAGAGTTCGTCGCTGGCGTTCACTCCGCTGTACATCGACCGTTTCGTGGCGGTGGTGCCGTTTGATTCCGCGTTCGCTGAACGGGACGATATCGACTGGCAGACGTTGCTTGAAGAACCGTTCATTACCTTGCAGCGACCGTCGACGGTGCGGGTGATGCTGGAAGAGCACTTGCAGGCGCGAGGGATGAAGTTGCCGGTGGAGTTCGAAAGCCATCAGTTGGCGACCGTCGGAAGGATGGTTGCCAGCGGGCTTGGGGTGAGTGCGGTGCCGGCGTTGTGCGCCGGGCAGATGCGCGAGTTGGGCGCGCGGTGCATCACGTTGCGTGACCCGGTCGTGGAAAGAGCGATTGGCGTGTTGACCAAACCGGGGGTTGAATTGTCGGCGGCGGCGCAGGCGTTGTTCGATATTTTGAAGGAGGAAAACCTGGGCCAGCGCCTGTCTTCCTGACGCCACTACCCCCTGTGGGAGCGGGCTTGCCCGCGATGAGGCCGGCACATCCAGAATATTTATCGACTGACACACCGCTATCGCGGGCAAGCCCGCTCCCACAGGGGGGTAGTGGCGTCAGGTAGAGAGGCGCTGAGCCAGTAAGGGCAACAGCTGCTCGCAGGAGGCTTCGATCTTCAGGTCGAGAAGATCATCCGCCCGCGTCTTCCCCAGATTGATCGCCAGCAACGGTTTGCCCTGATCCGCCACGGCCCGACACAAGCGGAACGCCGAATACGCCATCAACGACGACCCGACCACCAGCAGCCCCGCGGCTTTTTCGACCGCCGCCATTGCTTTGGCCGCTGTCACCTGCGCCACGTTCTCGCCAAAAAACACCACATCCGGTTTCATCCGTTCACCCGCGCAATGCGGGCATTGCGGCACCTGGAACCGCGCCTCGAACGCCGAATCGAGCAGAGTATCGCCATCCGGTGCCTGCACCGCGTCGACACCGGCCAGGTAAGGGTTCTGCGCTTCCATCAACTGCTGGATCGAATCGCGCTCGCTGCGTTGCCCGCAGTCCAGGCACAACACCCGGTGCAGGCTGCCGTGCAGTTCGATCACATCGTGACTGCCGGCCTGGTCGTGCAAGGTGTCGACGTTCTGGGTAATCAATCCGCCGATCCGCCGGGTGCTTTGCAGGCTGGCCAGCGCTTCATGCGCCACATTCGGTTGGGCCAGGCGCACCCGCGGCCAGCCGAGCATCGCCCGCGCCCAATAGCGGCGCCGGGATTCCGGGGCGGAGAGAAATTCCTGATACATCATCGGCTGTCGGCCACGCCGCACGCCTTGATTGTCGCGGTAATCCGGAATGCCCGACGGGGTGCTGATGCCGGCACCGGTCAGGACCACAAACGGTTGGTCGGCCATGAGCTGCTGGAGCCGGTCGAGTTGTTCGCGGGTGCGGCTGTCGAGCATGTTCAACACTCCGGTGGGCCTGGGGTGTTTGCAGGGTAGCATTTGCCGACTCCCCTGTAGGAGCGAGCGGTGCGGCGATCCGACTTGCCCGCGAAGGCGGTCTGTCAGGCAGCTCTTTGTCGACTGACACACCGCCTTCGCGGGCAAGCCACGCTCCTGCCAGTGCGGGGTTTACTTGCGGGCTTCCAGAATCAGGTTGAACGGCGTTTCCGTGGCTCGACGGAATGTCTTGAAACCGGCCTCGGTAAACACTTTGCGCAACCGCGCCTCACCCGCCTGGGCGCCGAGCCCGAGACCGACTTCCTGGGACAGGGAGTTCGGCGTGCAGATAAAGGTCGAGGCCGCGTAGAACAGCCGGCCGACCGGGGTGACGTTGTCGTCGAGCTTGTCATTGGCGAACGGTTCCACCAGCAGCACCGTACCGTCCGGTTTCAACGAGTCATACGCGTGCTTCGCCGCGCCCACCGGATCGCCCATGTCATGCAGGCAGTCGAAATAGCAGACCAGATCGTAGTCATCGCCGGGATAGCTTTTTGCCGTGCCCTGGAAGAACCGGGCCCGGCCGCCCACGCCACCTTCTTCCGCGCGCTGGGTGGCGACGGTGACGGACGGGGCGTGGTAGTCGAAGCCGACGAACCGCGAATCCGGAAACGCCTGGGCCATGATCACCGTCGAGGCGCCATGGCCGCAGCCGATGTCGGCGACTTTGGCACCGGCTTCCAGTTTGGCGACGACGCCGTCGAGGGCCGGTAGCCACTCGGCGATCAGGTGCGCTTTGTAGCCGGGGCGGAAGAATCGCTCTGTGCCGCTGAACATGCACGGATGGTGATCGCCCCAGGCCAGGGCGCCGTTGCCGCGCATGGCGTTGACCAGTTTGTCCTTGTCATGGAAAAACGACGCGACCACCCCGATACCGCCGGCGATGTAGACCGGTGAGTCCTCGATGGCCAGGGCCAGAGCTTGTTCTTCGGGCAGGCGGAACTGGCCGTCGGTGTGTTCCATGTAGCCGGAAGCGGCGTGGGCGCTGAGCCATTCGCGCAGCAGGCGGGGGTTGCAGCCGGTCTTGTCGGCGAGTGCTTCAGGGGTGATGGGTTGGCTGTCGGCCATGGCCCGGTACAGGCCGAGCTCTTCGCCGAGGATGACGTTGGCGAGCATGGCCGCGCCGCCCATGTCGTTCACCAGTTTGCCCATGAAATCGTTGAGTCTGGCCTCGTCCATCATGTGTGCTCCTTCAGCAGGATCACGGTCCAGAAGCGTTGTTTTTCGAGGCTTTCAGCTCTGGGCGGTGGTCGTTGGAATGAACAGGACAATAACCGCGTCCTGGGTGCACTAAGTTTAGTCCGGTGGCTGTGGGCCGCTGCCTGTAGCGACGAAAGCGCGTGTGGCTGAAGTTTCTGATTTTACACCAAACCCTGTGGGAGCGGGCTTGCCCGTGATGGCGGTGTGTCAGGCGACAAATATGTGGGATGTGCCGGCCTCATCGCGTGCAAGCCCGCTCCCACAGGGTTGCGCAGTGGCTGCAAGAATCGTGTGTATCTCACTGTATCTAAACACCACCCCGACACATTCCAGTTCATTCCCCGCCACCGTCGAACACAGCCCAGATACAAACCTGCGATGAACTGCACAGGCCGTTTGGCACCCTATACACCGTGAAGGGGACAACAATGACCACGCTTCTGCCTGAATCCGACCTGAACTCCACACCCGTCGATCGTCTGCGCGTCGACCAGTACACCAACGGCCTCATCGGCCCGAGCCAGCCGATGCTCGGCCCATTGGCCGACGGCGGCACCCTGATCACCGGCACGCCGCCGGGCTGTTGGGGGCCGATGATTACGCCGGCCTTCGAAGGCGGCCATGAAGTCACTCAACCGGTGGCCATCGCCGGTGCCGAAATCGGCGATGCCGTGGCGATCAAGATCAAAAGCATGCGCGTCACCTCTCTGGCCACTTCGTCTGGCGTGATGAGTTTTGTCGAAGGCCGCTACAACGGCGACCCGTTCGTTTCGAAATTCTGCAGTAAATGCGGCACCGAACACCCGGCCAGTCACGTCGAAGGCATCGGCGAGGATTCGATTCGCTGCAACAACTGTGGCGCCGAGGTCAGCGCGTTCCGATTCAGCCATGGTTACGTGATCGTGTTCGATGCGCAGAACCAGGTCAGCCTGACCGTCAATCAGGACGTGGCCAATCAACTGGCCGGGAATGCCTCCGAGATGTCGGCGCTGCCGGAATTCGCCACCCAGCACTCGATCCTGTCCCTGGCCCGCGCCGACATCCCCGGCGTCGCTGCACACATGCGGCCGTTCCTCGGCAACATCGGCACCACGCCGTCCCGTGACTTGCCGGACTCGCACAACTGCGCCGATTTCGGCCAATACCTGATCGGCGCACCGCACCGTTTCGGCATGACCCGCGAAGAGCTGCACGCGGCCAAGACCGACGGCCACATGGACACCAACTCGATCCGCGAAGGCTGCGTGCTGATCTGCCCGGTGAAAGTGCCGGGGGCCGGTGTGTACATGGGCGACATGCATGCCCAGCAGGGCAACGGCGAAATCGCCGGGCATGCGACCGACTGCTCCGGGGAAACCGAAGTGCAGGTCGAAGTGATCAAAAACCTGACGCTGGAAGGGCCGATCCTCCTGCAGAACCTCGACGATCTGCCGCCAATGGCCCGGCCAATGAATGCCCTGCAGCGGCAGAAAGTCCGTGAACTGGGCGAGCGCTGGGGTCAGCATGAAATCGAGGAGAGCGGCCCGATCACCTTCATCGGCAGTGGCGAAAACCTCAACGTGGCGGTGGAAAACGGCCTGAAACGCGCCGCCGCGGTCACCGGCCTGCCATATGACGAAGTGCTCAACCGCGCAACCATCACCGGTTCCATCGACATCAGCCGCTTGCCGGGCACCGTGCGCGTGACGTTCCTGTGCCCGATGCCAGTTCTGGATCGCATCGGCATCGGCCATCTGGTTCGCGAGAAATACGACCTGGCGTAACGCCTACCGGCGGGTCTGTACCGAAGTGTGTACAGACCCGCCGGTGATACAACCGCTGCGATTTTCTGCCGGAACGGAACACAGGCTCGATACACCGCTTCGGTTAACTGTGATTCTGTTCTGGCAACCCTTGAGATCGACATCATGCAGACTTCCCTCACATCAACGAAGGCCACCGTCGGACTGGGCCTGCGTCGCGGTTTAATGAAGGACCTCCAGGCTGCCCCGCTGGGCGATTTCGACTTCCTGGAAGTCGCGCCGGAGAACTGGATCGGCATCGGCGGCGCCCATGGCGCGGCGCTGCGGGCCCTGGCCGAGCGGTATCCGCTGTCGTGTCACGGTCTGTCGCTGTCACTGGGCGGGCCGGCGCCGCTGGACGTCGGGTTTTTACAGGAGGTCCGGGGTTTTCTCGATCAATACAACGTGCCGCTGTACAGCGAGCACCTGAGCTACTGCAGCGATGACGGTCACCTTTACGACCTGTTGCCGCTGCCCTTTACCGAAGAAGCGGTGCATCACGTCGCCGCACGTATTCGTCAGTCCCAGGACATCCTCGGTCGGCGCCTGGCGGTGGAAAACGTCTCTTACTACGCCGCGCCTCAGCAAGACATGGACGAGTTGACGTTCACTAATGCGGTGCTGCGCGAAGCCGATTGCGACCTGTTGCTGGACGTCAACAATGTGTACGTCAACTCGATCAACCACGGTTTTGATCCTCAGTCCTTTCTGGCCGGCATCGATTCGGGGCGGGTGGTGGCGATGCACGTAGCCGGGCATTTCGATGAGTCCGACACCTTGAAAATCGACACCCACGGCGCCTCGGTGAAACCGGTGGTCTGGTCGTTGCTGGCCGAGGCCTATGCCCGGTTCGGTGCGCAACCGACGTTGCTGGAGCGGGATTTCAATTTCCCTGCGTTCTCTGAATTGGTCGCCGAACTGCAGACCATCCGCCGCTTGCAGGCCAAGGGGGTGAACCGTGGATAAATCCACCCTGTTTCAACAACAGAACACCCTCGGCCTTTACCTGCGCGACCCCGATCATTGCGCACCGCCGGCCGGGATGGATGTGAAGAGGGCACAGGTTTACCGCGAGCTGATTTTCAACAACCTGTCGATGTTGCTCAGCGGCACTTTTCCGGTGCTGATCAAGATTCTGGGGGATGAGCACTGGCGTTCGCTGGTACGGATCTTCCTGCGGGACTACCGCGCGCACACGCCGAAATTCGGTGAGATCGCCCAGGAGTTCGTCGAGTTTCTCGCCGCACAGCCACCGGCGTTGAATGACGGACCATGGCCGCCCTTCATGGTGGAGCTGGCGCATTACGAGTGGGTCGAGATGGCGTTGCAGCAGTCCGAGGCCGAGCCGTTGCCGGTGAGTGATGCCGGGTTGTTGCTGGATCAGCCGTTGCAGATTGCGCCGCTGGCCTGGCCGTTGGCGTACGCGTGGCCGATGCACCTGGTCGGCCCGGATTATCAGCCGGACGTTGTGCCGGCCCAGCCGACTTTGCTGCTGGTACGACGGGTCGAGGACTGGAGTGTGAAGTTTTCCGAATTGAGCCCGTTGGCGTGGCGCTTGTTGCAGCGAATCGGCGAGTTCCCCGAGCTGAACGGGCGCGAGCAGTTGGAGGGATTGGCGGTCGAGGCAGGAACAGCCGGGTCGCAGGATTTCATCGACAGCGGGACGGCGTTGTTGCGGCAGATGCACGGGGAAGGGGTGGTTGGTGTTATTGCCTGACCAAACACAATCTCCCAAACACCCAATAACCCTGTGGGAGCGGGCTTGCTCGCGAAAGCGGAGTGTCAGCCAACATCAATGCTGAATGTTAAATCGCTTTCGCGGGCAAGCCCGCTCCCACAGGGAATGGGGGTGCCCGTTCTTTACTGCGCGGAGAAGAAATACCGCGTCAGGTGAAAGAAGATCGGCGCCGCAAAACAGATCGAGTCCATCCGGTCGAGCATGCCGCCGTGGCCCTTGATCATGGTGCCCCAGTCCTTGGCGCTGAGGCTGCGCTTGATCGCCGACATCACCAGCCCGCCGAGGAAACCCATCACCACGATGACGAACGACATCATCAGCGACTGCCAGAAACTGAACGGCGTCATCCAGAACATGCAACCGCCAATCAGCGTGGCAGACAGACCGCCACCCACCAGGCCTTCCACGGTTTTCGACGGACTCACCAGCGGCGCAACCTTGTGCTTGCCGAAGAGCTTGCCGAACACGTACTGCAAGACATCACTCAACTGAACGACGAACACCAGATAGAACAGCAGTAGCGCGTTCTGACCCTGGAAGCCTTCCAGGTCCAGCAGCAATAACGCAGGTGCGTGGCTGATGCAGTAGATGCAAATCATCACGCCCCACTGAATTTTGGCCGCCCGTTCCAGGAAGGCGTCGGTGTCCTGGCTCAGCACTGCAATCGCCGGCAACAGCAGGAAGGCGTACACCGGAATCAACAGCGTGAACAGCGAATACCAGTGGGTGCCGATCAGTATGTATTGCAGGGGGATCAGAATGAAAAACGCCGAAAACAGCGCGTTATGGTCGCCAAGCCGGGTCGGTGTCAGGGTGATGAATTCCCGGAGTGCGAACAGGGAAATGAAGCCGAACAGAATGACCGTCGCGTTCCCGCCCAGCAGGTAGGACACGAAGAAAATGATCACCATCCCCCACCAGGCATTCACGCGCTGATTGAGGTTTTCGATGGTTGAGATCGAGCCCTCTGTCGTAGCCCGCTTGGCCAGTATCCGACCGATGATCGAAGCGATCGCCAACAGGGCGGCAATGGCGCCGAAGAACCACAAAAACTTTTCATCAAGATTCATTCCGACAACCTCACAATCGCGTCACGCGCCCGATCCAGAAACACCTGTTTTTCCTCGCCACTGATCCGTTGCAGCGGGTCGCCGATACGGATAGTGCAGATGATGGGCAGCGGGACGTGTTTGCCTTTTGGCATGGAGCGATGCAGGTTTTCCAGGTAGATAGGCACCAAGTCAACCTCGGGGAATGTTTCGGCCAAGCGGTAAAGACCTGATTTGAAAGGACCGGGCAACGCCTCGCTGCCGCGCGTGCCTTCCGGAAAGATGATGATCGAATGGCCGGCGCGCACCACATCGAAAATCGGCTCTAGTACGTTTACGCCGGGCGCGGGGTTACGATCGATAAGTACCGCATTCAGGCCTTTCTGCGAGATGTATGACAGGAATTTGTTCTTTCCCCAGTAGTCAGCGGCCGCAACCGGTTTCACGTTCACTCGGGCTTCCGGTGGCAGGGCGGCGATGATTGCCAGGGTGTCCATGTGGCTGGTGTGATTGGCGAAATAGATGCGCTGGCGCGAAAGATCCGGTGGGCTTTCCCACCTCGCCGTGACGCCAATGAGGAAGCGCAGAACCGAAATCAACGCATTACTGATCCACATGGGCGGCACCTTTGAGCTGCTTGGAAATGTCCAGCGTTCGCGTGACGCAAGTGGCGACGGAGCCGATGGCGATGATGGCCAGCGCGATCAACAGCACGTAATGACTGCCATAAACGCTCGCTTCGACAGCGTTCAGCACAAGACCGACCGTCATCACCGCCATCCGGTGCTGCTTGGCCATCGGGCCGATGAAGCTCTGCTTGAGACCGATCGAACCGCCAAACACCCTGACATACGCGGTCAGTGCCGCGGCCAGCGCGGCAAACCAGCCAAGGTCCGGATAACCGATGGCATACCCCAGCCCGACAATCAGCAGGCTGTCGGCAATCCGGTCGGGGAATTCGTTGTAGAGACTGCCGATGTCGGATTTCTTGCCGCCTTCGATCGCGACCATGCCGTCGAAGAGGTTGCACAGCAGGCGCAACTGAATGCCGATCGCGCAGAGGATTGACCCGGCAATGCCGTTATCGATGTTGAGCGCCACGATGCCAACGAGTGCGAAGGCGATGCTGGCCACGGAGATCTGATTGGGGGAGAGGTCGCTTTTCACCAACTGGTCGGTGATGCGTTTGGCCCATCCCGCAGAACGCGTCTTGATGGGTCTTCTGTTTTCATCCATTAGCCAATGTCCATATCAATGATGAGGTACTGCTGTGGAGCGTCGATTGCTCCTTCAGCAATATAAGGCTTTCCTTGGCCTAATGCCTGCCAGTTTACTTTCTGTCGGATCGCCGCACCGCTCGCTCCTACAGAGGTCGGGTCGGTAACTTCAACTCTGCACACAAACCGCCGCCCTCACGGTTGCTCAACGTCAGGGAGCCGCCGATGGCCAGCGCCAGTTGCTGGGCAATCGCCAGGCCCAGGCCGGTTCCGCCGGTGCTGCGGTTACGTGAATTTTCCACGCGGTAGAACGGCTCCATCACGTGGGCCAGTTCTTCTTCGGCAATCCCGGGGCCGCGGTCCATCACCTTCAACGACAAACTGCCGCCGGGCTTCGATTGCACCTGCAACTCCGCCGCGCCGGCGAATTTGAGCGCGTTGTCCGTCAGGTTCACCAGCACACGTCGCAAGGCGTGCGGCCGGATATCGATGACGGCTTCACTTTTCCCGCTGAGCTGTACGTCTTTACCCACGTCCTGATAGTCGAACACCAGGCTGTCGAGGAACGAATCCAGATCGGTGCGGCGGTTCTCTTCGGTGGCACCATGGACGCTGCGGGCGTAGGCCACGCCTTCACGGACCAGGTGCTCCATTTCGCCGAGGTCGTTCCACAGTTTGTCTTTTTCGCTGCAATCGTCCATCAGTTCGGCGCGCAGTTTCATGCGCGTGATCGGCGTTTGCAGATCGTGGGAAATCGCCGCCAGCAGTTGCATGCGTTCTTTCAGATAGGCCGCGATGCGCGCCTGCATGGCGTTGAATGCCATGGCGGCATGGGCGACTTCGGTCGGGCCTTTTTCATCCAGGAGCACGGCGTGGGTGTTGGGGTCCAGGGTTTCCACCGCCTGCGCGAGGCGGGTGAGGGGACGGATGGCGATTCGCACGGCCAGCCAGGTGCAGAGGATCATCAGCAATAGTTGGCCCAGCAGAACGGTGGGCAACCAGGGCGACAGCGGCACCATCGAGGGGCGCACGTCGATGGTCACCGGGCTGCCATCGGCCAGTTTCAGATGGACCTGGAAGTGTTTTACCGGACCGGGAATGTCGGTCATGGTCATCGGGTAGTCCTTGCCGATGGCGTCCTTGATCGAGGTCATCGCAATCGGCGTATCGCTCATGGCCGTGCCCGGCGAGCCTTCATTCAGCAAGTAGCGGTAGTTGCGGCGATCCAGCTGTTTCAACCAACTCATGCGCTCTTCGGCCGGCAAGCGGTCGAGGATGGCAATGGAGGTCGAAACGTCGGTTTCCAGATTGCCCAGCATGGTGTTTTTCGCGCTTTCGTAACGCTCGTAATACTGCGCGCCGAAAGACAACGCCTGCGCCAGAATCAAACCGATCAGGAAGATCAGCGACAACCGCGAGGCGAGGGTACGAGGCCAGTGCAATGAGCGTTTCATGACGGAGCACCGAGGACTTCCACCGGAAGGGAAAACACATAGCCCTCACTGCGCACGGTCTTGATGTAGGCCGGTTCCCGCGCATCGTCGAGCAAGCGCTGGCGCAAGCGGCTGACCAGCAGGTCGATGGACCGGTCGAACAGGTCGGCGTCGCGTCCCTGGGTCAGGTTCAGCAGCTGGTCGCGGTTAAGCACGCGCTGCGGATGGTCGAGGAACACCCGCAGCAACCGATATTCCGCGCCGCTGAGGGCGACCATGGTGCCGTCGTCATCGAGCAAGTGGCGGGCCGAGGTGTCGAGGCGCCAGCGACCGAAGGCCAGCAGGCGTCCGCTTTCGGTGACCACCAGGTTCGGCGGCAGCATGCGTGTGCGGCGCAACACCGCGTTGATCCGCGCCAGCAGTTCACGGGCGGCGAACGGCTTGACCAGGTAATCGTCGGCGCCCATTTCCAGGCCGATGATGCGGTCGGTTTCATCGTTGCGGGCGGTGAGCATCAATACCGGCGTGGCCTTGTGTTTGCCGGCGCGGATCTCGCGGCACAGCATCAGGCCATCGTCGCCCGGCATCATGATGTCGAGCACGATCAGGTCCACTGGCGTGGACTCGAGGAAGGCGCGCATCTGGCGTCCGTCAGCGACGACGGTGGTGCGCAGGCCATTCTTCTTCAGGTAGTTGCCTACCAGCTCTCGAATCTCGCGGTCATCGTCCACGATGAGAATGTGATCGACGTGTTCCATGGGGCCAAGCCTCTGAAGATGGGGGATGACGCACAGTCTATCGAGCCTTTGCACGTTCGCCCGCCACCCTTTGTATTGCAGTGTATCTGGTGTATCGGCGGATACACACGGACGCAAAAACGCCGGATTTCCGGGGTTTTGTATCGCTGTGTATCCGCAGGCCCCTTTGATACGTACCGATTTACAGTCGCCGGTTTTCGACACAGACGAGATACCTCGCAGGCTTCTAATAGGTTCCATCGAGGCAAACCCAACCGCCTCGGCTCAATTGAACGACCTACTTATTGAAGCCTTGAGGAAACCGCCATGAACACCAAAGCCATCTACGCCGCTTGCCTGTTTGCCGCCCTGAACATCTGCACCCTGTCGGCCCGCGCCGAAGCAGACGTCAGCGCCAAAACCTACTCCTACGGCACGCACCTGGACATCAAGAAAGTGGTGTCGCTGAAACAGGACGCCTCGGATTCCTGCGGGATTGTGGACGCCCAGCTGACTTACCTGGATTCGCAAAACAAAACCCAGGTCCTGGACTACCGCAAATTTGCTGACTGCAACTCGGACAACTGAGTCCTTCGCTGACCGATTGCCAATCCCCTTTGATACAGGAAGAACATCATGAAAAACGTAACCCGCTACTTGACCGCCGCCGCCTTCGCCCTTGCCGGCGCCGCCGCTCATGCCAACGCCGCCGTTGAAAAAAACACCTGCGGCAGCAGCACCTGCTTCCAGCTGACCCCGGTGAACGAGCAGGGCGCCAACGCCTTCCTGGCACAGGACGGCTCCAGCCGTACGCCACAAGGCCAGTTGCTGGATGAGCAGACGGCCTGAGGCCGGACAGTGTTGCTGAATCCACCACATTCCAGTGTGGGAGCGGGCTTGCTCGCGAAGGCGGAGTGTCAGTCGCCATCAATGTTGAATGTACTGGCCCCTTCGCGAGCAAGCCCGCTCCCACAGGGGACGTGTGTTAACCGCCACCCTCGTATTTATAGGTGATCCTCATGTTTCTCATCGCTTTCCTGGGCGGCATATTGACCGTCCTCAGCCCCTGCATCCTCCCGGTCGTGCCGTTTTTGTTCGCCGGCGTTGACCGCACTCGTTCGTCGATCCTGCTGACCCTCGGCGGCATGGTCCTGACCTTCGCCCTGATCTCCAGCCTGGCCGTGGTCAGCAGCGAATGGGTGGTTCAAGCCAACAACACCGGTCGCCACGTGGCCCTGGTCGTGATGGGGTTGTTCGCCTTGTCGCTGATTTCCGCACGGATCGGTGGCTGGCTCGCTCGCCCATTCGTACTGCTGGGCAACCGCCTCGACCCGGAAACCCGGAAAATGTCCGGCCCATTGGGTTCGGTCATGATCGGCGTCGCCACCGGTCTGCTCTGGGCACCGTGCGCCGGGCCGATCCTCGGGGTGATCCTCACCGGTGCGATGCTGCAAGGCGCCAATCCACAAACCAGTCTGTTGCTGGTGGCGTACGGCCTGGGCAGCGCGTTGTCCCTGGGCACCTTGATTTTCGCCGGCCGCGGCCTGGTCAATCGCTTGAAAGCGTCGATTCCGGTCACCGGTTGGCTGCGCAAGGGCGCCGGGTTCGCGGTACTGGCCGCCGCAGTAGTGATTTCCACCGGTGCGGACAAGACCCTGCTGGCCGGCACCTCGTCCGAAGGCGTCAGTACCCTCGAGAAAGGCGTGCTGGAAAGCGTACCGAAAGTGGTGGATTACCTGGTCAGCAAGGTCAAGGCCGACACGACCATGGACAACGCCCAAGGCGCCATGCCGTCGCTGTCCGGTGCCGTCGAATGGATCAACTCGCCAGCCCTGACCAATGACTCGCTCAAAGGCAAAGTGGTGCTGGTGGACTTCTGGACCTACGACTGCATCAACTGCCAGCACACCCTGCCTTACGTGAAGGACTGGGCGAAGAAATACGAGAAGGATGGCCTGGTGGTGATCGGCGTCCACACCCCGGAATACGGCTTCGAACGCATCATTGCCAACGTCAAGGATCAGGTGAAGAAGCTCGGCATCACCTACCCGGTGGCCATAGACAACAACTACGCGATCTGGCGCAACTTCGACAACCAGTACTGGCCCGCTCACTACCTGATCGATGCCAAGGGTCAGGTGCGTTTCACCCACTTCGGTGAAGGTCGCTACGAAACGCAAGAGAAGATGATCCAGCAGCTGCTGGAAGAGGCCAAGGCAGACGCCAAGGCCGCCACGCCAGCGGCGTAAACCGAAAGATCAATGGCTCACAGGCTCCGCGCCGTGGGCCATTGTCTTTTTCTCCTGACCTCGTCGCCATGCCGCAGGCGGCGCGCCGAATTCACGGCGAAACGCCCGACTGAACGCCGTGTCGGTTTGATAGCCGACCTCTTCGGCGATCCGCAACAACGAGCTGTTACTGCTGCGTAACAGGTTCGCCGCCAGCAGCATTCGCCATTGCGTCAGGTACTGCATCGGCGAAATCCCCACCAGTTGTTGAAAGCGTTCGGCCAACACCGATCGTGAGGTGCCAGCGGTACGCGCCAGCTCATCCAGTGTCCAGGCATGACAGGGTTTTTTGTGCAGCGCGTTGAGCGCGGCGCCGACGATCCGGTCGCCTACGCCTGCCAGCCATCCGGTGCGTCCTTCGCCCTGTTCGTGCATGTACAGGCGCAGCACCTCGATGAACAGCACCTCGGCCAGTTTGGCCAGGACTCCTTCGCCACCGGGCCTTGGCGAGCGCGCTTCGGCCAGCGCATAACGAACCGACGATTCCAGCCACATACCCGCATTCGAGCCGCGCACGTTGACCCGCACCACGGCCGGCAAGCCGGTCAGCAACATGCCCGCCAACCGCGTGTCGCACGCCAGATAGCCGCACACCAGTCGCGTCACCGCGCCGCCACCGCCGTAGCTCAACTGCCGCGGACGCCGTGACAGCACCACGTCCAGCCGCGCACCGGTTGCCGGTTTGAGGCCGGGCGCCGAGCCCATGCGGTGCGCGTCGCCCTGAGGGAACACCACCACATCGCCGGCCGTTAGAAGAAGGGGCGGGTCATCGCCGAGTTCGACATAACACTCGCCTTCGGTGATCAGGTGAAAGATCACCACGCGTTCGGCGCCGGGCTCCAGGAACGGTGCGGCGGTGTCGGCGCTCGGCGACTGGTAGCACCAGGGCGCGGTGAACCTGGCGTTGATGAAAATCGCGCCGACCAGGCGGACGACGCGCAGGGTCTGGGACAGGGCGTCCATGGTGGTTTTCCCCTGTGGGCGGACAGCTTTTGATTGTGAGCCTGTCGCGGCGCAATGCGAAACCTCCGGACGATCGGACAGGGTTGGCCGACGATCGGGCAGGACGCCCCCGGCCAGCAGCGCGATAGTTGTCACACAGGGTCTGCCGACCCTGTCATCAATAACAAGAATGAGAGGTTGCCATGCCGAAGTTCGTCATTGAACGCGAGATTCCGGGTGCTGGAACACTGTCAGAAAGGGATTTGAAAGCGGCTTCGCAAAAGTCCTGCAGGGCGTTGCGCGATTTGCCGGAGGTGCAGTGGCAGCAGAGTTATGTCACCGGCGACAAGCTCTACTGCGTGTACATCTCGCCCAGCGAAGAGTTGATCAGGGAACACGCCAGGCTGAGCGGTTTCCCGGCCAACAGCATTTCCCGGGTCACATCCATCATCGATCCCACCACGGCAGAATAAGCCGGGGATGTTCCACCCTGTAACGGAGCGGATTTAATGAGTACACCCATTGATCTCACTGCCCTGAAAAACCGCCAGATGGCCTCCTGGGCCAGCGGCGACTATGCCGTGATCGGCACCACCTTGCAGATTGTCGGCGAGCAGCTCGCCGAAGCCTGCGACCTGCTTTGCGATGAACGCGTGCTGGACGTCGCCGCCGGTAACGGCAATGCGACGCTGGCGGCGGCACGTCGCGGCACTCACGTCACCTCAACCGACTATGTCGCTGCACTGCTGGAGCGTGGCGAAGACCGGGCCCGGGCGGAGCGCCTGGAGGTCACTTTTCAAGTGGCCGACGCCGAGGCGCTGCCTTTCGAGGACGCCAGTTTCGACGCCGTAGTGTCGACCTTCGGCGTGATGTTTACCCCGGACCAGGCAAAAGCGGCTGCGGAGCTGGCGCGGGTTTGTCGCCCTGGCGGACGGATCGGCCTGGCCAACTGGACACCCGAAGGCTTTGTCGGCCAGATGTTCAAAACCCTGGGCCGCCATCTGCCGCCACCACCGGGGGCTCAACCGCCGTCGAACTGGGGTACCGAGGCCTGGTTGCATTCGCACTTCGATGAGCGGGATTTCCTGCTCCAGGTGACCCGGCGGTTCTTCAACTTTCGTTACCGCTCGGCGGCGCATTTCATCGACACGTTCCGCACCTGGTACGGCCCGGTGCACAAGGCGTTCGCAGCGCTGCCACCGGAAGGCGCCAAGGGGCTGGAGGATGACTTGACCGAGCTGATAAACCGCATGAACCGGGCGGGAGACAAGTCGCTGGTGGTGCCGAGTGAATACCTTGAAGTGGTAATTACAAGGCGTTGAACCGGCAACGCGATACTAATGTGGGAGCGGGCTTGCTCGCGAAGGCGGCGTGACAGTCGACATTTTTGGTGACTGAGACAACGCCTTCGCGAGCAAGCCCGCTCCCACAAGGGATATGCGGTGTTTGCTCGATCAGTTACTCATCCAGCCGCTCGGTGTACACCACCCAGACACTGCACGGCATCTTGTACAGCAGGTGCTCCACCGTGCTGCCGATCAGCCGCCCCAGGCCGCGATGGCCGATCCGGCCCATGACGAGCACGTCGACGTCAAAGGCATCGGCATAGCGAGTCAGCACCTTGGCCGGGTTGCCCATGATCATGTGCCGTTGCTCTGGCGCGATGCCGTTGCGTTCGGCCAGTTCGTGGAAGGCATCCTCCTGATAGTCGAACAGGGTCCTGGCCTTGGCCGAAGAGAAAAACGCAGAACCATTGTCGAAGCCGAATTCGTCGGCGCTGATGGATGACAAGTCGTAGGCGTAGACCATGTCCAGCTCGGCATTGCAGGCGCTCGCCAGTTTCGACGCTTCGTGAAGGATCCGGTCGTTAAAGGACTTGTACTGGTCATCCCGATGAAACGGATCGACCGCCGCGACAATCCTGCGGGGCAGGGCATGCACGGCATGGTTGACGAAATGCAGCGGCACCGGGCATTCACGCAGCAGATGCACATCGAGCGGCGTGAACATCAGCCGTGAGAGCATCGAATGCGGCTCCAGCGCCTTGATCAGCACGTCCATCGGCTGTTCTTTGAGGTGGATCAGGATTTCTTCCAGCGGACGTTCGACCCACGTCACCTCGGTGGTGACCTGCACGCCGATCTTGCGCAACGGCCGGGCCTGTTCCTCAAGCCATTGCCGGTGTCGATCGACATAGCCCAGGCGCATTTGCTCCATCGCTTTTTCGTTGACCAGGCTGGCGGTCGCCAGGCCTTCCAGATAATCGAACGCCACAATGTGCAGCGCCGCGTCTTCGGCCTTGGCTAGCGCCGCGGCCCGGTCGAAGGCGGGGCTGTGTTCCATCAGGGGCGAGGCGACCAGCATGAAACGTGATTGCTCAGACATGACAAACCTCCCGTGGGTTAACGAGCAGGTGACGGTCCCGTTGCAACAGCCTGGACATTGCCGCCCGGTGCGCGGTCATTCGACAGGCATTCAATCCTTAAAGTATTGACCATGATCAACGTCCCGTCCGTCAGGTGGACGCAATGGCGATTACTCGATCAAATGTGGGAGCGGGCTTGCTCGCGAAAGCGGAGTGTCAGTCGCAATCTGCATGACTGACACACCGCTTTCGCGAGCAAGCCCGCTCCCACAATGGGATTTTGGGTGTTCGCGCGGCCTATACCACTTTGGCGCCGCGTGCCGTCAGCAGTTCGCGTAATACGGAGCGATGGCAGTGCGCTTCAACCTCGCAATAGCACCCGACGGCCATCGAGGTCTGATGGGAGAGGGCCGCCAACAAATCGAGCAGCTGGCTGGCGGCAGGATGATTCATCTCGGCCTTGAACTTGCGCCGAAAAACCTCCCAGGCTTTTTCGTCCTCCGCGGCTTTTGCTTCTGCAACCAGCTCTGCGCTGGGCGATAGCAGCGGCTGCCACACATCATAAAAATCCCGGCTGGCAAACTCGGCTTTCGACACGCCGCGAGGCGGCCGGCGCACCGTGCCTACCCGCAGGCCTTCATCGGACAGGCGGGGTGAACCGAGTCGTACAATATGAATGGGCATGGCGACTTACCGGTGCCGCGACCCGTCAAACCATTCCATCGCCGTACGCCAGATGCAGATCCCCAGGAAGTAAGCCGACATCAGCAGCCAAAGCCCCATGACCATCGGGTTGATCACCGGGTGGTTGATCACCAGCGACAGGCTGCACAGCAACCAGATGGCGGTCACGGCAATGTTGATCGGCATGAACTTGCGCACGCGGAACGGGTGCAGGAACTTCATCCGCGTCACGGTCAGCAATGCCAGGCCGATGACGGTGAGCAGGGTGATCCATGGCGACGGGGCGATGATGTACAGGCACAGCGCAACGACGTTCCATGCGGCGGGGAAGCCCTGGAAGTAGTTGTCCTTGCTTTTCATGTTGACGTTGCAGAAGCAAAACAGCGACGAGACCAGGATCAGCGACACGGTCAGCAGCAGCGTGTAGTCCGGCAATGGAATGTAGCGATAGATGAACAGTGCCGGGATGAACACATACGTCAGGTAATCGATGACCAGATCGAGGATCGAGCCGTCGAAACTCGGCAGTACCGACTGGACATTGACCTTGCGCGCCAAGGCACCATCCAGCCCGTCGACGATCAGGGCGACGCCCAGCCACAGCAGGCAGTTGGTGGGCTGGTTTTCCAGCAGGGCGAGGGTCGCGAGGAAGGCAGTGACCACGCCTGTAGCGGTAAAACCATGGGCACCCCATGCTTTGAGCCTGGCGATGTGTAGAGTCGAAATCACGGGGGCGTTCTCCAGAAAGTGAAGCAAGCCAGTCATCACCCTCGTTGATCGAGGGCGGCGGCAAACCTGGTCGGGTTGCAGGTATCGACCGGAAATCCGGGAATAAGGTTCACCGTCTGTAAATCTTAGCTGGGTCGCCAAAAAATACTGCGGATTAATCCTGATGTTGTTCACTTGAAGTTCTTGAGTGGGGTTGAAGTCCTTGACTAAGGGGGAACGTCCCCGTCGGACTGCGCTGCCAGCCATCTCGGGTGTGGTTGACCTGGTCTTGCGGATGTACCCGGAACCCCTGTGGGAGCGGGCTTGCCCGCGAAGACGGCCTGACAGACGACCTGTTCTCGCGGATGTACCCGAAACCCTGTGGGAGCTGGCTTGCCAGCGAAGACGGCCTGACAGACGACCTGTTCTGGTGGATGTACCCGAAACCCTGTGGGAGCGGGCTTGCCCGCGAAGACGGCCTGACAGACGACCTGTTCTGGCGGATGTACCCGAATCCCTGTGGGAGCTGGCTTGCCAGCGATAGCGGTGTGTCAGGTGGTGGGGTTTTGAGGGTGTACATATCCATTCCTGCGGTCGCGGCTGATATTGGTTCCGCCCTGACGGCGGGTCACTTTGGAAAAGCGCCAAAGTAACCAAAACGCTTTGGCCCCTGACGTACGGTGGCTCGCCTGGGCTCGCCATTCCCTCACTCCGGTCCTGCTCCGTGGGCCCGCCGCCATCGGCCATCCATGGCCGGGGGCGGCTAACCCGGCATCCATGCCGGGTTGCCCACTGCGCAGAACCTGCGCTCAGCCTTCCGACGGGGCAGATCAAGATCAAAAACAAAGCGAGGCGGCCTGATAGCCGGCCTGAAGTTCGTCAGGATCATCGGGGGTGAACACCGATGTAACGTCCCCCAGCAAAACCCTGTGGGAGCTGGCTTGCCAGCGATTGACGCCCAGACACTGTGGTCATTCAGACAGTCAGGCGTCATCGTTAACGACCATCGCTGGCAAGCCAGCTCCCACAGGGGAATGCGCACACTTAAGAGCCAGGTCGGCCCGAAGGCCGCCTCGCGGTGCTGTTGCGGTGGTCGCCCCCTCGTGAGGCCGAGTGGAGGTTCTGCGCAGTGGGCAACCCGGCATGGATGCCGGGTTAGCCGCCCCCGGCCATGGATGGCCGATGGCGGCGGGCCCACGGAGCAGGACCGGAAGGAGGGCATGGCGAGCCTTAGCGAGCCACCGAACGAAAGGGGCAAAAGCGCTTGGTTACTTGGCGCTTTTCCAAGTAACCCGCTGTAAGAGCGGAACCAATAGCCGCCGTTACCGAAAAAATGGATATACACCCGAACACCCGAACACCCAAACACCTCCCGTATTAAAAAAAGGCAACCGCGAAGTCAGCCAAACGGTGCTGGCGCAATACCCTGCGAGGACTATCGTTGCCAGACTCAACCCATGAGGACGTCGTCATGAACACCAGCGATTTGCTCGAACAACTCCTGCGAGCCGGCCAGGGCTCAATGACACAGCAAGGTGCCGGCGTACCCAGCCAGGGCGGCATGGGTGGCGGTCTTGGCGGATTGCTCGGCGGCCTGCTGGGCGGCGGTGCCGGTGCCAACAGCGGCTTGGGCGGTTTGCTGGGAGGATTGCTCGGCGGTGGCTCAGCCATGGGCGGCTCGACCCAGCGACGCCCGGGTGGCGGCACCAACTACGCGGCGCTGGCCTCCCTCGGCATGATGGCTTTTCAAGCGTATCAGGCCTGGCAACGCAGCCAGGCAGCCGCGCCGCAACAGGCACCGCGCACCGTGGACCTGCTATCCGGCCCGGAAGTCGAAGATCACAGCCACGCCGTCCTTCGAGCATTAATAGCAGCGGCAAAGGCCGACGGCCGAATCGATGACGCCGAAAAACACATGATCAGCACCGAAATCGGCCGCCACACCGATGACCCGGAACTCCAGCAATGGCTGGACGATGAAGTCGCCCGCCCGCTCGATGCCGCCGATGTGGCGCAGTCGGCGACGGATCCTGCGATAGCCGCGGAAATGTACCTGGCCAGCGTGATGCTGGTGGACGATCAGCAAGACGCCGAACGCAGCTACCTCGATGAACTGGCGGCGGCGTTGCAGATTGATCCGGATTTGCAGGTCCACCTGGAACAGCAGGCCAAGGGCGGCACGGCCTGACCTGCTTTTCGTAGGAGCCAGGCTTGCCGGCGAAAGCGCATGTCAGCACGCCTTCGCCGGCAAGCCTGGCTCCTACAGGTGGGGCGGTCATTTCGGCAGCAAAAACGTCACCCCATGCGCTTCGGCAACCTCCAGTATTTGCGGCAAATCCTCCGGCACCCTGAGCCGGTCCATTGCCGCAAAGAACTGGCCGCCCCGTGGGTCAGACACCACACCGATCATCTTCGCCGTGGCGCTGATGTTCTTGTAGGCATGGATGGACCCGGCGGGTATGTGTACGTAACCGCCCGCCGAGACGGTGGTGGAGGTGCCCTCGACCGTGACTTGCACCTGCCCGTCAATCACGTAGAACGCCTCATCCCAGGGATGAAAGTGCGGTGGCGGGCCGCCTCCCTGCACGCCTTCCTGAAGGTGCACCTCAAAGGGTTTGCTCAGATCACCGCCCGCGAGAATCGTGATCGCCTCACCCACGACATTGACCGGTCTGGGGGTTTCTCCAGACCCGATGACGTGAACCGTTCGCATGATTGCTCTCCTGGGGATGAGTCCACACCCGGTTGAGTATATTCACTCGAGCCCGCGTCGGGTGCGGCGGCGCAAGGCCGTCTGTCAGCGCAATTTCAACCCTGATTGAATTTTTCTCCGGGCAAATCGCTCTGCTGATGTAGAGACGTGTTGATTCAGCGTCCTGCCACTGGCCACAGACCGAGAGATGCGCCCATGACTGCCTTGACACGACTTGAAGACAAGCCTGCCCACGAGCACGCCATCCCGACTGCCGGCAGCCTGAAGCAGTGCTATGAACAACTGCTGCTGGGCGACGATGCCGGGCAACGCCGCGCCCTCGGCAAAGCGTTCCTGCAAGCGCAATTGCAACGGGCAACGGACCTGCCGGAAGAGATGCCGGAGGAGGTGTCGGCGCTGCAATCTTTCGTCGAGCAACACAGCACCGATGTCGCGCGCCAATACGCTGACTACCTGAGCGCCCGCAAGGAAGGCGGGCCGCGCCAGTTCTTCAGCAACAAGGCGCATGCGCTGTTTTTCCTGCAAGCCGTCAGCCCGACCAAACTGGTTGACGGCGCCTGGCTGTACGGCCTGTTGCAGCACTGGCGTGACCCGCGTTTCGAAGGGTTGATCTGCACCTATCTGGAAGAGCTGGGCGACGGCAACCCGGCGCAGAATCATGTGGTGATCTACCGCAAACTCCTGGGCGAACTCGGTTTGCAGGACACCGGGGTCATCGCCGACGAGCATTACCTGCAAGGCGCGATTCAGTTGGCGCTGGGCGAATGCGCCGACGACTTTTTGCCAGAGGTGATCGGCTACAACCTCGGCTACGAACAACTGCCGCTGCACTTGCTGATCAGCGCCTACGAGCTAAGCGAACTGGGCATCGATCCGTATTACTTCACCCTGCACGTCACCATCGACAACGCCAGCACCGGGCACGCGCAAAAAGCCGTGCAATCGGTGTTGCAACTGCTGCCGATCGAAGGCGATCGCGAGGACTTTTTGCGCAGGGTCGCGCTGGGCTATCGGCTCAATGACCTGGGGCAGGGCAGTCGCGCGATCATCGAGTCTTTCGACCTGTACGCTGAAGTGTTGAACATGCTGGAACGCAAGCGCCCGTTCGGCCAGCACATGCATTCCGACTACTGCCGGTTCGAGGGCAAAACGGTCAATCAATGGCTGTCATCTCCGGAGCAGCTGCCAGGTTTTCTCGCTGCCATGGAAAACAAAGGCTGGATCAAGCGTCATCAGAATCCGCAGGAAAG
Organism: Pseudomonas migulae; assembly: GCF_024169315.1. NCBI lineage: Bacteria > Pseudomonadati > Pseudomonadota > Gammaproteobacteria > Pseudomonadales > Pseudomonadaceae > Pseudomonas > Pseudomonas migulae. The sequence goes on from NZ_JALJWR010000001.1 coordinate 6,388,103, forward strand.
CCGCTTCTGGCAATTGATCGAGGGTGACGGCGCGGCCATGTTCGGTGTGTTCAGCCCTTATGAAAAGCAACTGTTGCACGACTGGATTTCGGGTGACTGGACAGCGGAGCGTTCAACTCCCGCGGTTCGCCGCGAAAGCAGTGGCGCGGTCGAACCGACGTTGGCCGCCGACCCGGATATCCAGAGCCTGCAAACCGCGCTGGAAGGATTGCCCGCCGCCGAACAGATGTCGGTGTTGATTCCCTGGCTGTCTGCCCATCGACATGCCCATCCTGCCGGCCTGATGGCCACGCGGCGATTCATCGAACTCAAATCCAGCCTTCGCTAGGGAGCACGGCATGAATCAGGAAGAACAACTGGGTGCTGCGGACCTGGCCTTGCTGCAATTAGGACGCCGTTTGCAGGCGGACGGTTATCGCTTTATCACGCCGACGCCGCTGACCCATCAGCGGGTCAACGACCGCGCGTTCGGTCAGAGTGCCCGAACCCTGCGCGAGGTGTTCGGTTGGTCGCGATCGTTCGAACCGGGTCTGTTATCAGCGGACGAACAGCGGCAATTGCAGCAGGCCGGCGTTCTCGAAGAGAGCAATGGCCGGCTGAAAAGCCACATACGCTGGTCCAGTCTCGATGACCTGTTGTTCGTGCATTCCGGATTCCCCACGGACGCGGCCGACGCGGTGTTCTTTGGTCCGGACACCTACCGCTTTGCCCAGTTGCTTCACACCCATCTGCAACAGAGTTTCGCGCCGGTCAGACGCGCCGTGGACATCGGCTGCGGGGCGGGTGTCGGCGCAATCGTGATTGCTCGCGCACGTCGTGAAGCCGAGGTGCTGGCAGTCGACATCAACCCGGCGGCGCTACGCCTGACGGCTGTGAACGCCGCGCTCGCGGAAGTGGCCAACGTCAGCGTCGAAGCCAGTGATGTGCTGCAGGATGTCGACGGTACATTCGATCTGATCGTCGCCAATCCGCCCTACATGGCTGACCCGGCGGAGCGTGCCTATCGCCACGGCGGCGGGGCGTACGGCGCGCAATTGTCGGTGCGCATCGTCGAGCAGGCACTGAACCGACTGACCGCTGGCGGTTCGCTGGTGTTGTACACGGGAGTGGCGATGATCGATGGCTGCGACCCGTTTCTGGACGCGTTGGCGCCGTACCTGGATTCGGCGCGGTTCGGCTGGACCTATCGCGAGATCGATCCGGACGTATTCGGTGAAGAACTGTTGATGCCCGGCTACCAAAGGGTGGAGCGGATTGCGGTGGTCGCGCTGATCGTTACGCGGCTCGATCCCGGCATCGGGGGCAGCGTTGAATCAGCCGCAGGTGAGTGAGCCATGAACAAGAATCTGGATGACTACAACCGCATGCGCGACTTCTCGGCGACCTCTGAACCGGCCGCCAAGCGATCGGCCAAGAAAGCCGCGAAAGATCACGCCTTGCAGTACTGCATCCAGAAGCACGACGCCTCGCGCCTGCATTATGACTTTCGCCTGGAGCTTGATGGCGCACTGAAGAGCTGGGCGGTGCCGAAAGGCCCGTCGCTGGACCCCAAGGTCAAGCGCCTGGCGGTGCATGTCGAAGACCATCCGATCGATTACGCCACGTTCGAGGGCAGCATTCCCGAAGGGCATTACGGTGCCGGTGACGTGATTGTCTGGGACCGTGGCGTGTGGATTCCGCAAGAAGATCCGGCCACGGCCTACGCCAAGGGAAAACTCAAGTTCGAGCTGCAAGGTGAGAAGCTCGGCGGCCTGTGGAATCTGGTGCGTACGCACATGCCGGGCAAGCAGGAGCAGTGGTTCCTGATCAAGCATCAGGACAGCGCGGCCAAGCCCGAAAGCGATTACGACGTGGTCGCGGCCGAGCCGGACAGTGTGTTGAGTGACCGGACCATCGTTGCGAAAAAGTCGAAGGCAGCGGACAAGCCCAAGCCCATCAAGAAACCGGCGCGCAAAGTCGCAGAAAAAAAACAGTCGGCGCAACTGACCGGTGCACACAAAGCGAAACTGCCGGACCTGATCAAACCCGAACTGGCGACGCTGGTGGAAAAAGCCCCCGACGGCGAATGGAGCTACGAGATCAAGTTTGACGGTTATCGGATCATGGCTCGCATCGACCATGGCGAGGTCAAGCTGTTCACACGCAACGGTCACGACTGGACTCATAAACTGCCGAAACAAGCCGAGGCACTGGCTTCTCTGCAATTGGAATCGGCCTGGCTTGACGGTGAGATGGTGGTGGCCAACGAGCAGGGCGTGCCGGACTTTCAAGCGCTGCAAAACGCCTTCGACTCCGGGCGCAGCGGCAACATTCTTTACTACCTGTTCGACATGCCTTACCTCAATGGCGTGGACCTGCGCGAGGTGCCGGTCGAAGAGCGACGCGTCGCGCTGGCGACGGTACTCAAACCGAATGAAGAGCCGTTGCTGCGATTCTCCGATGCGTTCGCCGAAGAACCCGACGCGCTGCTCAACAGTGCCTGCCAGATGCGGATGGAAGGGCTGATCGGTAAGCGCCTGGGTTCGCCGTACGTGTCGCGTCGCAGCAGTGACTGGATCAAGCTCAAGTGCAAGCACCGGCAAGAGTTTGTGGTGGTCGGCTACACCGATCCGAAAGGTTCGCGCAATGCCTTTGGCGCATTGCTGCTCGGGCTGCATGACCGGGACAGCGGGAAGCTGTGTTATGCCGGCAAGGTCGGCACCGGCTTCAACGAGACAACGCTTAAAAGCATCTACGAACAACTCAAACCGTTGCAGACCAAAAAGCCGTCGGTGGTCAATCCGCCGACCGGTTTTGACGCCAAAGGTGTGCACTGGCTCAAACCCGTTCTGCTGGCTGAAATTGCCTTCGCCGAAATGACCAAGGAAGGCTCGGTTCGCCATGCCGTGTTCCACGGTCTGCGCGATGACAAACCGGCGGAAGACATCACCGAGGAGCGTCCAAAAGTGGTGAAAAAAAACACGGCGGAAAAACCTGCCTCCCGCCAAAAGAAAGCCTCGGAAAAACCCGCGTCGGCGCCGTCACAACTCGGCCTGGGCGAGGGCAAGGTGCGGATCACTCACCCCGACCGGGTCATCGACGCCAGCAGCGGCACCACCAAAGTGCAACTGGCGGAGTATTACGCCCGCGTCGCCGAATGGATTCTGCCCGAACTGAAAGACCGTCCCGTGGCGCTGGTTCGCGCGCCGGACGGCATTGCCGGTGAATTGTTTTTCCAGAAGAACGCCGAGCGCTTGGCCATTCCGGGGATCACCACCCTCGACAAGGAACTCACCGGTCAGCCGATCATGATCATCAACAGCGCCGAGGCACTGATCGGCGCCGTGCAGATGAGCACCGTGGAGCTGCACACCTGGAACGCCACGTCGGACAACCTCGACAAGCCTGACCGCTTCGTTCTCGACCTCGACCCGGACCCGGCACTGCCGTGGAAAAGCATGGTCGAGGCGACGCAACTGACGCTATCGGTGCTGGATGAACTGGGGCTCAAGGCCTTCCTCAAGACCAGCGGCGGCAAAGGCATTCACCTCGTAGTGCCGCTGACCCGCAAGCTCGGTTGGGATGAAGTGAAGGATTTCAGCCACGCCATCGTCAGCCACATGGCCAAACTGTTGCCGGAACGGTTTTCCGCGGTCTCGGGGCCGAAAAACCGGGTGGGGCGGATCTTCATCGATTACCTGCGCAACGGCCTCGGCGCCACCACCATTTGTGCTTACGCTGCGCGCACCCGCGAAGGGCTGCCGGTGTCAGTGCCGATCTTTCGCGAGGAGGTGGCCGGGCTCAAGGGCGGCAATCAGTGGAACATCCACACGGTGCATGAACGCCTGGCCGAGGTGGGCGACGAGCCTTGGGCCGACCTGAAGAAAACGAAACAGGCGATCACCGCCGAGATGCGGCGGCGGGTGGGGATGAAGAAGTAGCATTTAATGCCCGACTCCGAACCTGTGGGAGCGGGCTTGCCCGCGATAGTGGTCCGTCTGTCACCACGATGGTGAATGTACCGCCGCCTTCGCGGGCAAGCCCGCTCCCACAGGTGGCGAGGTGTCTGCGAGGTTTAAAACCGATAGTTCAGCCCCGACGTCAACGAACGCTCCCGGTGCCGATTGACGGCCCCACGGGCAGGCGCTGACTTGCCCGATGGACAGGGTGGTGGCCATTTAGTAGCATCCCCCGTTTTCCATAGCCTTCGCGCATCAGGGACGATCCAATGCCGGTTTCCTTCAATCGCGCCACGCGCGTCGTTGCTGTCGCGGCGCTGCTGTCCGCTCTGCTCAGCGGCTGCGCCGTCAAAGACACTTACACCGATGCCACCGAGCCCGACGCCGCCAAGGTCCGCTTCATCGCCAACACCAGCAATGCGAAGCTCTACTACTACGACCCGGAGAATTGTCAGGGGCGAGTCACCGGTGAACTCAACAACCTGTACGCCCGTGACACCGAGCGTCGGGTGGGCATGAGTGTCGCGCCGCCGGCCGATGCCAGGGGCTATCTGGAGATCAAGGTCAAACCCGATCAGGATAATTACCTGCACCTCGCCACGACTGGCAGTAACTGGGTGTGTGTCACCAGTTTGAGCCTGGCACCCGAGCGCAATGCTGAATACGAGGTGACGTTGAATTTGCGCGATGGCCGTTGCGGCGTGCTGTTGAATCAGCTGAAGCGAATCGATGGCCGTGACGTGCGGTTGCCGATGCCGGTCATGGACAATGGCCTGCCTGCCTGTGTCGGTCGCGGCACGTCATTCCCGGGGCTTCCGCCCGCGCTGCCCGACACGCCTCAGCGGGTGATGCTGATCGACCAGATCTTCGACGGTGCGACCATCGCCGGCATGAAACCCGACCCGGCCAAGGACAACGGCGAACGCTACACACCGGAAAAACTCGACAAGCTGATTGCCGAACGCAAGGCGAAGCTGGGCTTTACCTTGCCGGACGACTACTGGGCCCTGTACCGCCAGAACCTGATTGCCTTTGACGAAGAAGCGGCGGGAAACAAGGCGGAAACGTTCAAGCGATACAGCGACAAGTATCGTCTGCGCCTGCAACGACTGACGGATCAGCAACTGGAACAATGGGCACACCCTGAGGACAAGGCATCCAGGCCTACGCACTTTGCGGCGTCCGAGGAGCGCAAGACGATGACGAAGTTTTACGTCCAGACCAGCCAGAACCTGCTGCTTGAAACCATCAATCATCATCTCGACCGGATGGCGCAAATGGACCGGCAGTACGGGGTGTGCGCGCGTTATTCAGAGTGCTGGAAACGCTGACAGGGTAGCGGGCGGCGAGCAGCACTCGCCGCCCCGAACGACTATTGCTGGCTGACAGCTGCCGCCAACAGCGGCCCCGCCTGCTCGTCGGTGAGTGCCGCATGCACCTCCATGTTCATCAGGTCATTCCATTGCAGCACCCACTTTTGAATCTGTACGACATCATCGGTTTCTGCGATGCCAAAACCGCTCGAGCCACCGACGGCATGCCAGCGCCCCAGCATCTTGACGCCGGCGGGCGGTGCTCCTTTGGTCTCGAGGAAACGCTTGATTACGGTGTTGCGGTTTTGCGGACTGATCGACCAACTGACCATGAATAACATTGGCCACCTCCTGCTACGGACTGGCACCTGTTGCTCGTCGCGCGCCTGGCTGGCGCCGGAACCACGGCCACGCCTTTTTCCGTGTCATCCTGACGGGGTTGAAGCGATTGCTCCCATGAGAAGGCATAGCAGCGCGCGGCCGTTCGCGTATGACCGCTGATCCTCTTTTATTGTCTCTGGAATTGCTTGAGACGCCTGACTGTCAGGCATCGCGCAACAGGTCGTTGGCGTTGAGCAGTTCGTAGGCGATTTCCGGACGTTTCTCCAGACCACGGCGAATGGCGGTCGGGATAGCCTGGCGGGTTTTGCGGCACAGGCCCGGCAGTTCGGCGATGGTGATCGCGATGCCGCGCATGGTGCGGACTTCGTTGAAACCGGGAGCGATTTCTACGCGGATGCCCAGTTGTTCGTACATCCGTTGTTGCAGCCGTTCGAGGTCACTCAGGCTCTGGAGGTTTTCCAGGCGCTCGATCAGGCGCTTTTCTTCGGTGCGGGTCAGAAACAGGATGCGCAGGTCCGCGCCGGGTGTTTCCAGCAGCGGTTCACGCTCGCAGATGCAGGCACCGGGCGGGCAGGGTTGGCGGATCGGCAGCGGGGTTGTCATGGGGGCAATCATAGAGCGCTGTGCGCTGGTTTGCCCATAGGGATCACCGGGTGTGCTCGAGGGCGCGTAAAGAGCGGGGCGTTTTGGCGTTTTGGGGGCATATCCGTTTCTGCGGTAACGGATATGTACCCCATCAAAAAAACGTCTCAGGCCAGCATCGACATCAACCCCCCCTGACGATCAAGTTTGGCCAGGTCGTCAAAACCCCCGACATGCGTATCACCGATAAAAATCTGCGGCACGCTGCGACGTCCGCTTCGGTCGAGCATCTCCTGGAATCTCCCCGGTTCCGATTGAACGTTTATTTCCTGGATCGCAATCCCCCGACTGGCCAACAGTATTTTGGCGTTGCGGCAGTAAGGGCAGGTGTCGGTGGTATAGAGCGTTACGGTGTTCATAAGCGGTACTCCCGAATTGAAAGTCTGTTCAAGCATCGATCGCCGGAAAGTCGATGTCGGTCAGGGCGACGTTGTTGAGGTAATTGGTCAGGGTCTGCGACGCCACGTGAGCGATCACTTCGATGATCTTGCTGTCGTCGATGCCAGCCGCTCGCGCCGCTTCGATCTGCTCGCTGCTCAGGTGGCCGCGGCTTTCGGTGATCTGTCGGGCGAGGGTGGCGAATGCATTGAGCTGGCCATTACGGGCGCTGAGGATGTCTTGCGCAGACAACCCGGCCTTGCCGGCAAACAGGGTGTGGGCCGCCAGGCAGTAGTCGCAACCATTCACCTGAGAGGTGGCGAGGGAGATCGCTTCTTTCTCGGTGGCGCTCAGCGACGTTTTACCGAGGGTTGCCGACTGTTGCAGATAAGAGGCAAGCACCGCAGGTGCATGGGCCAGCGTCTTGAAGACATTGGGCAAAAAACCGATTTTTTTCTGCACGCCTTCCAGCAGCGGGCGGGTAGCGTCGGTGGCGTGTTCAAGGCTCAGGGTATTGATACGGCTCATGGTGAATCTCCGGTAGATGACTGCGCGGTGTGCGCTGGGTACGGAGTCCATACTATTGCCGGGCACTGGTCTATTGGGTGCAAATCGTCGAGGATATGCGACAGATCGTCCAGATATTCGCTCGGAGCCTGCCCATGGATCGCTTGTCCACGTTACTCAGCCATTTCGGCGTCAGTGCCGGAACCTTTCACAGCGGCACGTTCTGCGGCACCACGGGTTTTGACGGTGAGCAGGCGTGTGGGCACCTTCATTTGCTACAGGCCGGAGAGTTGACGCTCAAACTGGCCGACGAGCGCGAAATCCAGCTCAACCAGCCAACCCTGATTTTCTTTCCTCGACCCTTCCGACATCGCTTGTTTGCCGCTGAGCCGTCCGATACACAACTGGTGTGCGCCTCGCTGACCTTCGATGGCGGTGCAGGCAATGCGCTGGCGGCAGCCTTGCCCGATTACCTGGTGCTGGGGCTCGACGAAATACCGAGCATGACCGGCACACTGGACTGGCTGTTCAACGAGGCCTTCGACGGCATTTGCGGTCGCGAAGCAATGATGGACCGCCTGTTCGAGGTGTTGGTGATCCAGTTGCTGCGGCACCTGTTGACTAACCATCAGCACAGCCCCGGCATGATGGCCGGCCTGGCGGACCCGCGCCTGGCGCGCTCGTTGAGCCTGATGCATGACGCCCCCGGCAAAGCCTGGACCGTGGGGCAATTGTCATCGGCGGCCAACATGTCCCGGGCCAGCTTCGCCGAGCACTTTCGCCAGGTGGTGGGTCAGACGCCGGTTGACTATCTGGTGAGCTGGCGCATCAGCCTGGCGCAGAAGCGTTTGCGTGAAGGCAAGTCCATCGCCCTGATTGCCGAGGAGGTGGGCTATGAAAGTCCTTCGGCGCTGGCTAGGGCATTCCGGCGCAAGACCGGTGTCAGTCCGCGAGAATGGATGCGCAACGGGACGCTGCGATAGTTTTTTGTCGCCGGCCTTTCGACGAGGTGCGAAAGCAGGTTTTCAAGCCTTCAGACGAAGCCCGATGCCCACGCTTGAGCCGTTTCATATGGATAGAGGGAGCCAGAGTGAAACGCATTTATTGGCGTTATTTTGACGCCATTCTCCGTAAAATTTTATTTTTATTTATTGTAGTGACGGACCATTGACGTGCTGGCGATGTGCTTATAGTCTCCAAGCAACTGGGTAACGAATCCTTCATTCGATATCAGGAAAACCCTGTAGGCAGGGAGGCGGTCATCATGCGTTCATCACTGGTTTTCAAATCCGTTTTGTTCTGTGTGCTCTTTAATGGTGCGGCCATCGCCAACGCTCACGCGACCATTTTGGCCCATGAAATTAACCGTATAGCCGATTCTTGTGCAGCGTCTGGGCCAAAAGTGGGCGCGGCAGCCGAAGCGCCGGGTGGCGCCCCTTCAACTGTTGCCAACCGTTCTGGCGCGCCGGCTTCAGTCAGCGATGTTTCCGCCGTCGAAACCGCAAAAAATCAACTGAACAGTCTCATTGAATCTGCCGCAAAGGTGGGTGCAACCGTCAATAGTTCTTCCTGTGACGGATTAATGGCGCAACTTGTTAGTGATAAATTCACGGCAGATTTAGATGCGCAAGCTACAGTTGTAAGTGGAGCGGCTGACACCCTTGCCAATCAACCCAATGCAGTTCCGCTGTCCGCGGCTGCCTGGTTGTTTTCGTCCGCATTGTTCGGTTTCGTTATGGTCGCCAATCGGCGGAAGGTATAGCTAGCAGCTTGTTTTTGCTGATGATTGAATGGCGCATTGACACTAGTGATTGATTTCACTTTGATGCGTTAGTGGTTGGCGATGTATTGGCTGAGTGACGGGCTCTATTGAACAGAGTGCTATTAATTTGGCGAGAAACATCGGGGGCGATATGTTTAACGACAAGTTACTGTTAAATAAAAAACTTCCTTCACTAGAGGCCGCACTGCAGATAAGTGCTACGTCGGGCCGACGAAAAATGGCCACCGTCAGCCGCGAAAAAATGCTCGTTGAGCGGTTACCGAGCGACAAAAATTGCGAGCGTGATTTGCCTGGGATTTTGTGTGAGACTCTGGGCAAGGCTACTTAGGCGGAGGGATCCCGATGTTACGTTTCTGGTTACCTGTGGTCTGCGCGCTGGCTGTTCTGCCCAGCATTTCCAATGCCGTTGCAAACGATGCTGCTTACCTGTTGAGTCCGGGTGACAAGCTCAACGTTTCTGTGTGGGGCGAAGACAAGCTCAAACAGGATCTGATCGTTCTTCCCAATGGAAGCATCAACTTCCCACTGGCGGGGCGGGTCGATGTCGCGGGGCTCGATACCACCGCAGTGGAAGAGAAAATAGCCGCCAAGCTAACCAAGTTCATACCCGATCCCCAGGTGAGCGTTGTTGTCACGAGCACCGAAGGCAATCTCGTGTACGTGCAGGGCAAGGTCGTGAAACCCGGCCCTGTGCACATGTCCGGTCAAACGTCAGTGCTGCAGGCATTGAGCCAGTCGGGCGGTCTCGACAAATTCGCCGACACGGATGACATCAAGGTCGTGCGACTCAACGGGACCAAGCAAGAGATCCTGCGGGTCAACTACAGCAAGTTGATGTCCGGCGATGACATGTCCACCAATTTTCTACTTAAGGCCGGCGATACGCTGGTTGTGCCTTAGCCTTGCGCGATGCACTAGGGATTACTTTGCTTGCGTTTCGAACTACCGGGGTTGCCACGGCAATCCTCATCCTGCCGTTCTCGGGTATGGCCTATGCGGCTACCTGGCAATCAGCAATCGCGGTGCCCTCGACTGTCGAGTACGACAGCAACCCACTGTTGCTGACGAGTGGCGAGAAGGGGGTGACCCGAACCATCATCGCCCCCGATTACACCCTTGTCGGCACTTCCGGACGGGATGAGTTCCAGTTCGGCCTCGGTGTGTATGTCGTGCGCTCGTCCGAAACGGACATCGTGTCTGACCGTGAAGATCCCAGATTAAAGTTTGGGTGGAAGCGCGAAACCGAAACGGGCAGTTATGGACTCACGGCCCGCTATGAAGAGAGCTCGACGCTTTCCACCGCGGTTCAGGAAACCGGCGTGGTGTCTGCGGACGATGGCACGCAGAAACTCTATACGGTCGGCGGCAACTGGAGCACCGCGCTCAGCGAACGAAGCACCCTGATCAACGAAACTGACTACACTCACGTCACTTACGACGTGGATACGTTGATCGACTATGACGAGTTGGCGACCCGTTTTACCTGGAACTACGCATGGAACGAGCAGGTCGAGCTGTTCAGCCGTCTGGGCGTTCGGCGCTATGAGCCGGCGGAAGGTACCGCGGCTTCCTCCTCGAACAGCTACACCCCGACGGTAGGCGTGAACTTCCTGCTCTCCGAACGGTTCAAGGGATCGGTGTATGCGGGCGTCAATCAGATTTCCGGTACCGGCGACGGCCCCAAGGGGCAGGGCGGTGTGGCGTTCCAATATACCGGTGAGCGAGTGGAGGCGAGCATCGACGCCGCTCGTAGCACCGTTGCCAGCGGGGACGGTGGTTTCGTCGAAGCGGATACCGCCAGAGGCACATGGAGTTATGCCATCGACGAGACCCGACGCACCGGTTTTGAAGCCTATTGGCAAGACAGCAAAGGGCAAACGCCGAACACCCTGCACAATTACAGTGCCTGGTTCAGTCAGGAACTCTCGCCTTTTTGGATTGCGCGCCTATCCTTCACTTACAAAGAACGCAAGCAGGACGGCTTGCCGGATGCCAGTGCAAATGTCGTCGGGTTGACCTTGACTTATAGTTATCCCGGTCTCTGAAATTCAGCTTTGTGATGATCTATGACTACTGAATACGAAATGTCGGTCAACGACTACATTGCAATCATCAAGCACCACGCGGTGCTGTTGATCGTCAGTTGCGCTGCGATCCTTGGCGTGAGCATCGCGGTCGCGATGTCACTCCCGCCCACCTTTGAATCCTCCGGCACGATTCTGATCGAGTCGCAGCAAATCTCGCCTGAGCTGGTCGCGGCAAACAACGGCACCTTTGCCGATGAGCGCATCGAAGTCATTCGCCAGCGTGTGATGACCCGCGAGAACCTGGCAGCGATCATCGACAAATACAATCTGTTCTCTACTCAAGGCCGGCACTTGAGCGTTTCCGAGAAAATCGATGAGATGCGCAATGCGATTGGCGTCACCCTGGTCAGCGCCGCGATCAAGGGACGCGGGGAAGTGACGATTGCGTTTCGCCTTTCCTTTGAGCACCGCCAGCCAGAGATTGCCACCCAGGTGGCCAACGAGCTGGTGACGCTGTTTCTGAATGAGAACATCAGGCAGCGCACCGAGCGCGCCAATGAAAACACCGAGTTCGCAAAGCAGGAGGCGGACAAGCTCGAGGTTGCCCTGAATGCCCAGGACAGTCGCGTGGCGATATTCAAGGAGTTGCACAGCAACGCGTTACCCGAAAATCGGGAGTTGCTCTCGAATATGCTGACGCGCGCTGAAACCGACCTCAAAGAGGTCGACCGTGACTACAAGGCTGCCCGTGAGGAATTGCGTTTCAACGAGTTGGAGCTTGTCGCCGCCAACACCGGCGTAGCGACCAAGCCTGGAGCAACGGGTGCAGCGGCTGACAAACCGCAGGATCTGGGCAGCCTCAAGGTGGAGTACGCCCGGTTGCAGACGCTGTATACCGATGCCCACCCCGATGTGCGTGCCGTGAAACGCAAGATTGCCGCACTTGAAGCGAACAAGACGGTGGCGGGCAGTGCGGCAGTGCCCGTCAATATGGATGTAGCGAAAGCTCAGGCGCGGATAGCTGCCACCGAGGCGCGTATCCGGTCACTGGCGGATCAGAGGCAGCAGACGCAGCAGAAAATATCCGAATACGAAGCGCAGATTATTGAAATGCCTCAAGTCGAGCGCGGCCTGATCACGCTGATGCGCGACCATGACAACGCGAAAAAGAAATATGAGGAAATGCGCGCCAAAGAGATGAACGCGAGAATTTCCGAAAGCCTGGAACAGGAAAACAAGGCGGAGCGCTTTGTACTCCTGGAAGCGCCGCTGATGCCTGAAAAGCCGGTTCGGCCGAACCGCAAGAAAGTGGTCGCCATGGGCTTCGTGCTTGCCCCGGTGGGCGCTGGCGCACTGGTGATGCTTCTCGAGATGATGAGTTCGCGCGTGCGCGGTGCTGAAGCCCTGGCCAGTGTGCTCGGCAGACGCGTACTGGTTTCCATTCCCTACATTCACACCATGGCCGAACTGGAGCGCCGCAAGAAGTGGCGAACGCGCCTGATCCTGTGTGGAATCGTGCTGTTCGCGATCCTTCTGGTGCTCGTGCACTTCCTCTACATGCCTCTGGATCAGCTGGCGTATAAAACGCTGGGCCGGTTTGCATAAGGAATACAGACATGGAAATTATCAAGCCCGATACCGAAAACACCGAGCCCGAGACCTCTTCAAAAGCCTTGACGTCCACCGCGCATTCTTCAGGTCTGAATGCGCTCAGTTATGTGCAAACCAAAGTTGTACCTTTGCGGCCGGATCACCTCGAGCGCAATCGCATTGTGGCGTACAACAAGAACTCGAACATGGGCGGGGCGTTCGATCTGCTGCGTACGCAAGTTCTGAAAGTCATGGAAGAAAATGGCTGGCGTACACTCGCCATCACCTCGCCGACACCAGAGGCCGGCAAGACAGTACTAGCGATCAACCTGGCAATGAGCATCGCGCATCACACCACCAAGACGGCGTTGCTGGTGGACTTCGATTTGCGTCGTCCAAGGGTGGGCGCCTATCTGGGGCTGCCGATGGAGAAATCGCTCAACGAATACCTTGAAAATGAAGCGGAACTGCAAGAGGTGCTGGTCAATCCGACCTTGCCACGCTTTGTGGTCCTGCCGACGCGTGAGGCGGTTCCGCTCTCCACCGAAGTGTTGTCATCGCCCAAGATCAGTCATTTGATTACCGACCTGCGCGAGCGCTACAGCTCACGTATCGTGATTGCCGACTTGCCGCCATTGTTGAGTTCGGATGATGCGATCAACGTCTTGCCCAAGTTCGACTGTGTTCTGCTCATCGTCGCCAACGGTTTGAACAGCAGGAAAGAGATCGAGGAAAGCCTGCATCTACTGGGTGGGGCGAATCTGATTGGTACAGTGTTGAACAAAGCCGAGCCGCAAAACCGCTCTTACTACTAGCGCGTCATCCTCAAGCGATCGGCGCTAGCGGCCAGCGCCGACTTCACTGCCAGGGATGCTTCTGCTCCCAGCTCCAGGCGTGCGTCACGATCTGTTCCAGCGAAGCGAATTGCGGTTGCCAGCCAAGTAGCGCGTGGGCCTTTTGGGGATCCGCCACAAGGCGTGGTGGATCACCCGCACGGCGTGGCGCATCGCTGACGGAGATTGCCCGGTCGGTGACACGCCGCGCCGTGTCTATCACTTCCTGTACCGAGAATCCGTGGCCATTGCCGAGGTTGAACGCCGTGCTTGCACCGCCGGCCACCAGGTAATCCACGGCCAGTGCGTGAGCGGCCGCCAGATCGGCAACGTGTACGTAGTCGCGAATGCATGTGCCGTCAGGCGTGTCGTAATCGCGGCCATAGACGGTGATGCTCGCGCGCCGACCGGAGGCGGCTTGCAGGATCAGTGGCAACAAGTGGGTTTCCGGCTCATGGCGTTCACCCAGCTGTCCTTCCGGGTCTGCTCCGGCGGCGTTGAAGTAGCGCAGGCAAACCGACTTCAATCCGTACGCGCGATCGAAATCTTCAAGCACCTGCTCCACCATCCACTTGCTGCGACCATAGGGGTTGATCGCCGCCTTGGGATGTTCTTCGTCGATGGGCACATACACCGGGTCGCCATAAACAGCGGCCGTCGAGGAAAAGACGAAGTGCTTGATGTTCGCGCGAACCATGGCTTGCAGCAGCGTCAGCGTGGCGGCCAGGTTGTTCTGATAATACTTGGCCGGTTCAGTGACGGATTCGCCAACCTGTATGAACGAGGCGAAGTGGAACACGGCATCGAAGCGGTGTGCGGCAAACAAGGCGTCCAGGGCGTGCGCGTCGGCGATGTCCAGTTCAACCAGTTTTCCGCCGGTCAAGGCGTCGCGATACCCCGTGGAGAAATTGTCGGCTACCACCAGTTCGTGGCCTGCGCGCAGTAGATGCTTGACCATGTGCGAGCCGATATAACCTGCGCCGCCGACCACCAAAAAATTCATCCTGTCCTCCTGGAAATTGTTGCTGTGCAAACGCGGATTGTACCGTCAGTGAGCAGCGTTTTTTCTCAAAAACAACCAATTGAAAGCCTGCACGCCGTCGAACTTGATCGTGTAGCGCCCGTCAACGTAAGTCGTGGGCAACTTCTTCATTTGCGCCAGCGTACCTTGTGTGAACAGCGTCAGGCCTGGCGGTCCCTGAATGCTGAGCGTGCCTTCGAGCGGCTCGACATAAAAAGGCGTTTTGTCGTCATCTTTGGGGATGGCGCGAGTGCCCAGGGAAATCAGCAGGTTCTGCGATCGACCCACAGGCGCGGCGTCCAGGCTTTGCACCACCACACTGGCATTGGCGGTCTTCACTTGGACCTGGATGTTGCCGAGGCTGATCGACTCGCCGCCGATCCAGCCGGTGACAGCCTGGGTGCGCGGCGTATTGACAGTGTAGATGCCTTGTTTCCAGTTGCGTTTCAGCTCACCCGTATCGGTCGTGGACTCGCTGGCATTGGCGTCCAGCAACGACTGGTCAGGGTCATGAAACACCTTCGCATTGCTCGGGATAACGCCCGGCTGCAACCAGGTTAATTCCGGCGTGTGCGGCATGGCGATTTGCAGCTTGCCTTTCTCCATGGCCGTGCGCAAAAAAACAGAATTGGCCGGAGAAACGGGTTTGTTGAACAGGGTGTCCGGTGTCGGTGCAAAGACGTAAGTGGTGTTGGCTTCGCTGACGTCGGCGCGACGATAGAGCAGGGCGGCGGCGGGCAGGGTGGCCAGCATGGCCGGATCGTTATAGGCGTGCCAGTTGTCAGCCGTCACCCAGCCACCGTCGAGCGGCTGCTGGCTGTAAGCATATTGCATCAGCGCGTCCCAGCCCTGATGGCTGGCGGTGCCGGCGACATAGAGTGGCAACGAGTGGCGATCGGGTGTCGGGAACGGTTCGTTGTTCCACTCGGTGACGGTCAGCGGTTTGCCGGTGACCTGGCCGGCGGCAATCCAGTCGACGATGCCTTCGCTGGTGAGCGGGTTTTTCTCCAGTTGCCCGGAGCCGCCATAACTATGAACGTCGATGACGTCGCCAGACGTCAGGGCCGGCAAGGAACTCAGGCCGTCACCGCCCCAGCTGCTGGTGGTGGCGATGGGCACCTTCACGCCCAGTTCGCGCAGATGCCGAATCATCTCTACGTTGAAATTCTGTTCCAGATCGTTAAGGAACAGCTTGGAGGGGCCATGCTCCCACGAGCGCCAGGTGAGCCCTGCCGATAGATTGTGCTGGCTGGCAAAGGCATCGGCCCGGTTCTTGTAGAGCTCCCAGTGCTTGGGGACGCCCTTGTCTCGCAACAGGGCGTTGCCAAAGTGTTGAGTGACGTCGTTTTCGTTGGTGATCAGCACGGCGGCGATTGCCGGATCATCTTTATAGGCGAGGCCGGTGAAGGGATTTACGTGAGTCATGTAGGCTTCGGCAAAGCGTTTCATTGCCTGCTGGATAGTGAGGTTTACATACGCGAAGCCCTTGAGGCTGGCGTTGTTCTGTTCGTTTTTTGGCAGCTCGTCGAAGCCGAAAATGTTGTCCTTCGCCATCAGGGCTCGCTCGACGTGCATGTCGAGCCATACATAGATGCCTTCGTCTTTCAGGCACTTGATCCACCAGTCGATTTTTTTCAGCGATTCTGCGCTGAGTTGCTGAGTGTCATGCGTTTGGTCGCGGTCGCCAAAGATATTCGGGCTGACCCAGGGCGAGTCATGGTGGTGCAGTCGCACGAGGTTGAAACCGAGTGCCGACAGGCGTTTGGCTTGTTGCTTGATTGCATCGTCGGACGTTCGGAACAGCGCGTAGGACGTGATGTTGGTGCCCCAGAAACGCGCCGGGGTGTTGTCCGCGAACAGCAGTTGTTCGCCGGAGGCTTTGACGAAGCCGCGCTTGCCCGCAGGTTTTTCATCAGCGTTGAGAAAGGACAGATCGACCGGCGAGGTCTTGATGTCGACCTTGTCATCTGGCCAGCTCTTCGGGTCCGTGAGGCCGAAGCGTTCGGTCGTGGTGGGGCCGAGCGTCACGTCACCGGAAATGCTCAAGGTGGCTTTGATATTCTGTCGACCGGGCTTGATTGAGCCCTTGTAGAAAAAAGCACGCACCTCGGATGGACTGCCGGGCTCAAAGTACACACTCGCCAGTGCCGGCTCGAAACGCATCTCGATGCGTCGACCTTGTGCGTTGCCCCACGACCAGCCGCGGTTACCGGGCAGCAAATCCGGCTTGCCCATTTCTCCGTCGAAAAGGGTCGGGGCGAAATTGAAGACGATACCCCCACCCATCACGCCCGACTTCACGCTGTGTGCATCCAGGTCAAAGTCCCAGGTCAGCGTCTGCTCGTCTTTCTTCTGGATCTGCGTCGCCAGGTCGAAGTCCAATTCCTTGTTCTGGCCTTCCAGGGTGTATTTGTAGGGGGCGTCAACCTTGAACCGGGTGCCGAAAGACGTCCAGTCCCAGTTACTCCCCCAGAAGGTGAATTTTGAGGCAAACACAGGGCTGCCGCCGCGCGTCAGCACCGGCAGACCGCTGAGTTCATCGACGCTGGCGACCCACTCCGACGCCCAGGTCCTGAACGGCCAGATGGCAACGCACAAGAGCGCCAGAAGCAGCATCGGAGTGCGGCGAGACAAAGTGGTCATTGGCATTACCGGAGTTGGAGGTGGGCGCTCGCAGTGACTGCGTTCGACGTGTGCTTGAGCTTGCGAGCCATCTGGGCATAGGCAACACCCAGCCCGGCCACCGACCAATACACCACGGGAATGAACGTGATGCTGCTGACGGTCACGATGGTCACCATAATCCCGGCCAGTGTCGCCAGGAGCGCGCGTCCGAGCCGGCGTGTCTCGTCATCCTTGTCGGGAAACGAGCGCATCGCTTTGCGGATGCCCAGCAGAACCGTGACGAAAAAAGCCACGAACAGCGTCAACCCGACCAACCCGACCTGCAGCGCCACGTTGATGTAGGTGTTGACGATATCGATGATGCCCTGGCCCTGGATCATGGACTGCATTTCCGGCGTGTTGCGGAAGTCGAAAGCGCCAAACAAGGGGTTGCGCTGGATAACGATCATTGCGTTATCGAACAAACGTTGCCGGTACGTGATGTTCTCTACTTCGAGAGTGCCAATGAACGGTAGCAGGTCCAGGATTTTGTGCCCGCCCGGCACGATGGCCAGCAATGGAAGGGCGAGCACCGCGGCGAGCGCCAGCAGCATCAATTTTTTGGCAGCGCCGCGACCCGTGGCGATGAACGCTGTGATCATGACGACGGCGCCGATCCAGGGACCGCGCGACAGCGGCGCGAACAATCCGCCAGCCAGCAAGAGACCGCCAAGCCGGCGCTGGAACTTGCTGCGCACACCTTCCTGCAAAAACAGGTACAGGCCGAGGGCGACGCTGATGACAAACCCCAGCGCAATGGCCTGGCCAGTGGTGGCGCTCGCGCGCAATGAACCGCCACGGCTCAAGTAGCCGGACATTTCCCATTGCATGCCCAGGGCGTCGGTCAGCGCGCTGTAGAGCAGCCAGCTGCGGGCAAATTCGAAGAGCCCGATAATCGACAGCACCATGGCGGCAAGGACAAAGGCCAACAGGGCGTCCTTGAAATCGTTGATGTCTTTCAGGGCCCGGCTGGCAACGTAGTAAGGCAGGAAAACTTCGATGAACATGTAGACGGTTTGGCGCAACGTGTCGGTGAGCGTGGTTTCGCGCAGCAACAGCAGGCTCGTCAACGCAAGGCCGCCGGCCAACAGCTTGTCAGGCCAGGTGCGCCCGAAAGGCAAGGTGTCCGCTCGCCTGCGCAGCGCGAAAAATGCCGGAAGCAAAACGCACAGGGACAACAGCCGGATGTGGTTGAGATCAAAGAAATAATTGATGATGCCCATGCCGGGAATCTGCGCCGACGCCGGCGGCACGATAAACAGCAACATGAAAAACAGCGCTATGGGATTGCGCTCGCGTTTTCGGGCGATCGTCAGCACCACAGCGGCAACGGCTGCATACACCCAGAAACTGTGCGCGAAAAAAACCAGCAGGGTCAAGACGAACCACAGGTTGCGGCGCCGTGTGAAGTCGTTGTACGGAATCAGGTCCTTTGCGGGTCGACGGGCAAGAGCAAAAACGGTGCCGGCGAGGACCAGAATGACGATTAGCGCGCGAATGTGCTCAGGCATGAATTAATGCACTTATTGAATGGTGAGCGAAGCATAGTGGATTGCCTGATTGCGGCTATAGTAACGTTCGTGCAACAGAGTCCGGGATTGATGTTATGCCTTCAGTTGATATATCGCCATCGTTGAGCCTGCGCAAGCGAGCGATATTCGCCGGAGCCTGGAATCTCGGGGCACTGGTCACGTCTCAGGCCATGCGCCTGGGCGGCAACCTGATCATGGCTCGCCTGCTGATGCCAGAGATGTTCGGCATCATGATCATCGCCACCACCGTTTCGGTGATCATCCATTTGCTTTCCGATGTCGGCTTGCGCCAGAACATCATCCAGAGCCCGCGGGGTGACGACCCGGTATTTCTCAATACCGTGTGGACCGTGCAGATCGTGCGCGGTTTTGTCCTGTTTGCCACGACACTTCTGATCGCAGGCTTCGCCTGGTTTGCGCAGGCCATCCAACTGTGGTCGCCCGAATCCACCTATGGTGCACCCGAGTTGCCGCTGGTGCTGGCCATTACCGGTTTCTCCGCAATCATCTATGGTTTTCAGTCGACAAAAGTCGACGTGGCCGTTCGCTCATTCCAGCAAAAGAAAGTCGTGCTCGCCGAGTTTGCGTCCCAGATTGCCGGCCTGCTGGTGATGCTGGTGATCGGTTACTTCACCCGGTCTATCTGGTCGCTGGTGGGGGCGGGTCTGGTCTCCGCTCTGGTCAGCCTGCTTCTGGGGCATTTCTGGTTTCCGGGTCCGCCTAACCGTCTGTTGTGGGATCGTAGTGCGCTCCAGGAGCTGGTCGTCTTCGGCCGGTGGATATTGTTGTCTTCGGCAGTGGGCGTACTGGCCATGAATGGCGATCGCATCTGGTTCGGCGGCAGCATGTCGGCCGCCGAACTGGGTGTCTACTCCATTGCCGTGCTGATTCTGGGGGCTATTACCCTCGGTGTGCAGAGGCTGGTTGGCGCCGTGGCGTTGCCAGCCTTCGGCGAAGCGGCAAGAAGCAATGACACCGTGCGGCTGCGCTCTTTGTATGACCGCTTCAAACTGATTGTCGACATCGCCTTGCTGTTTATCACCGGACTGTTGTGGGTCATCAGTCCTTTGATCATCCACTGGTTATACGACGAGCGTTATGCCGAGGCCGGCAGCATGATGGCCGTGCTTTCAGTGTCTTTCTTCACCTTGCGCTATGGCATCGCGCATCAAGCGTGGCTGGCGCTGGGACTCACGAAGTACCAGGCCATGGATAACATCATCCGCGCCGTCTCGTTATGGGTGTTGCTGCCGGTGCTGCTGGCCATTGGCGGGGTGAAATACGCCATTTGGGGTGTCGCGCTGCATACGTTTCCTACACTTGTGCTAATTGTTTACGTGAACTGTCGTATAGGGCTGTTCGATCTCAAGCGTGAGCTGGTTGTGCTGCCAATGTTGCTGGTCGGAGTGTTGTGCGGGGAGTTGGTGCTGGGCATTGCCGAATGGCTTTGATTTGATCGATGTCACTTGCTGCTTTCAACGCCTTGGCGGAACGTCATCCTTTTGGGGAGTGATGGGGTTCGCTGTGTAGCTGAAAATACAAACGCAAACTTAATGTCGTGGGGCTTTGAATCATGAGTGGACTTGATTTGAATACCTCTGTGATGGGGCGCAGAGACTTCCTCCAGGCGTTTGCCGTATTGAGTCTTGGGGGGATGACATTTGGATTGTCCTCACTCCTTGCTCCGCCTTCTTCTGAAAAAAACGGGTTTGTCGTGGTCAACGGCTGGGTGTTGCCTGCCCAGTATTTTCGGCAAACGCGCACATGATCAAAGATTACCAATCGCAGAAAGAACTGCGCGACCGCTATGACTTTTGCATCATCGGGGCCGGGCCGGCGGGCATCACGCTGGCATTGCGCCTGGCCGGGGGTGGACGTCGCGTGCTGCTGATCGAGGGCGGGGGGCACGAGTATTCGCAGCCCTCGCAAACCCTCTATAACTGCCCCTCGACAGGGATGAATGTCTACGCGGAAGAAACACGTCTGCGCTTTCTTGGCGGCACATCCAACCACTGGGCGGGGCGTTGCCGGCCCTTCGAGAAGTCAGATTTTGACATTGCGCCTCCCATCAAACTGCCCGGCTGGCCCATCGCATTCTCCGAGATCGAGCGTTATCTGCCAGCGGCCATGGCCATTGTGGATCTCCCGTCTGATACGGGATTCAAGGCCATCAATGCCTCCATGGATGGCAACGACTTTGTAGCGGACCGTTTTCTGCTGAGCCCGCCGACGCGATTTGCACAAAAATACGCCAAGGAACTCCAAGAGACCGAGGGGCTTGATGTCTTCATCAATTGCAACTGCGTCGATCTTGAGTTTGATGGCAAGACCGGCCGCATCGCCTCCATCGTTGTGTCGGATTACGACAGGCACCGGGAGCGAGTGACGGCAAAACAGTTCATTCTGGCAACGGGCGCCATCGAGAATGCCAGGCAGCTGATGAACAGTGAGTCGCTTGCATCCGCGGGTGTCGTCAGCAAGGACGGTTTGGTCGGCAGATGTTTCATGGAGCACCTGAACCTCGACCTGGGGACTTTCATCCTGGAAGAGGGGCAGAGTACCGAACCTCGACAGTACTTCACGACCGACGCGTTTGTAGCGCAATATCAGTCAGGCAAAGGGAATGTGTCTGCATCACTCCTGGCGCAAGTGCAGGCCTACGGGCGAATGGCGGCCATCAAGGATTTTCTGGAGAACCTCGCCTGCGATGCCGGGGTGGCGCACAAGATCGATTTCATTACCCGGTTCAATTGTCCCGGGGACGGGGTGATTACCACCCTGATCGAACAGTTTCCCAATCAAAACAGCCGCCTCACGTTGCACGATGAACGGGATGCATTGGGGATGCGCAAGGTCAGCATCAATTGGGAAGTGACACTCGAAGACAGACATACCATCAAGTGCATAGGGATGGAGGTGGCGAAGTGTTTTGCCGACACGGGGCTGGGCTTCGTCAAGCTCGATGACTACGTGTATGACCTCGCTGTGCCCCTGAAAGTGGCGCCCCACGCGCATCATATGGGAACCACACGGATGGCCTCGACACCCGAATCCGGAGTGGTCGACGAGAACTGCAAAGTGTTCGGCACCGATAATCTTTACGTCGCGGGCAGCAGCGTTTTCGCTACAGCCGGTGCGAGCAATCCGACCATGCCTCTTTTGCAGCTTGCCCTGAGGCTGGCAGACCATCTTAATCATCAAGCGGGCCCGGCGGGCAGGTATTCCTGATACTACAATCAAAAAAACCAGGGTGTTTCTGGCTCTGGCACGGATGAGAATCGCAGGATTTGTGAGGCTGACAGGATGATAAGGCTGGCAAGGCGTGCTGTAAGTTTTTTCGTCAACAAAACGGGGCGGGGGCGCTGGATCTTTAAACGGTTTTGTAATCCTGACGGGTTCGAGTGGGCTCGATATCTGGCGCGCTGGGGATCGCTGCATTCCGTCGGCAGCAATGTGTGGATCAATGTCGGTTGCAATATCGCTGACCCTTCGCTGGTGCGCCTCGGCAACAACATCGCTTTATCGGATTGCACCCTGTTCTGTCACGATGGAGCCGTTTTCTTCTCCACTCTCTACAACGTAAAACTTGATTCTGTCGGCCCCGTCGACATCCGTGACAACTGTTTTATCGGGCACGGTGCGATCATCATGCCGTGCGTGACCATAGGTCCGGGTTCAATTGTCGCCGCAGGTGCTGTCATCAGGAAAGATGTCCCGCCGGGTGTCGTGGTCGGGGGCAATCCAGCGAGAGTTTTTTGCACCGTTGAAGACCTGATGAAAAAATTCGAGGCGCGTTGCAACGACTATCCGTGGATGGACCTCATCAGAGAGCGCACCGGTAGCTATGATCCAAGTCTGGAGTCGGCGCTTATGGAAATGCGAGTGGAATACTTTTTTGGCGAGTCACCTAAATGACCCGTACTCCCCTTGATGTGCTGGTGGTCAACTACAACACCGCGAATCTGTTGCAGCCGATGTTTGATGCATTGCGCCAACCCAACAGTGCGGATCCCACGCGCTATCTGGTCGTGGACAACGCCTCGGCCGATAACTCCCTGGAGCGCCTGGAAAATGTTTGTCCGGAAGCGTTGCTGCTGGCCAATGAAAAAAACGTGGGTTTTGGTCGTGCCAACAATCAACTCGTTGAACACCTGCAGGGCAAGTACGCCTTGCTCATCAACACCGATGCTTTCGTTGCTGCGGACACCCTGAACAAGACGCTCGATTACATGGAGGCTCACCCGGATTGCGGTGTCCTCGGCGTTCGGCTGGTCGGCCGGGAAGGTGATCTGCAACCTTCGTGTCGCTTCTTTCCGACCCCGCTGAATGTGTTCCTCTCGCGTACCGGGCTTGAACGGTTTTTCCCCGTGGTGAAGAGGGTGGATGACATGGACTGGGATCACGCCTCGGTCCGTGAGTGCGACTGGGTACCTGGCTGCTATTACCTGATCCGCCGGGAAGTCATCGACCAGGTGGGTTTGTTCGATCCGCGCTACTTCCTTTATTACGAGGAGGTCGATCACTGCAAGCGCGTCAAGCAGGCCGGCTGGAAAGTGGTGTATTACCCGGACACCACGGTGGTGCATATCGGTGGTGAAAGTGCCAAGACGGTTGTCGAGCTCAATGCGGTCAGTCGACAGATACCCAAGATGCAGATCGAAAGCGAACTGTTGTATTTCCGCAAGCACCACGGTCTGCCCGGTCTGGCCCTGCATATGTTTCTGGTGTGCCTGGGCGACCTGATTCTGGCGCTCAAGGCGTTATTGAAAGGTCGCGGCCGAGCCGCCATCGGCGCGTGCTGGCAACATACGCGTGCCACCTTTGCGCTGCTGCGCGAGACCAAATTCGCTACCCAACCAACACGGTAGAGCCATTCATGTTCGAAAACATACGTGCGGACTTGCGTGCATACGCGGGTGATTGGGGGGCTCAGGGTTTCTGGGTGATGGTGGTTTATCGCTTCGGACGCTGGCGCTACGGCGTGCGTCCGGCGCTCTTGCGCAAGCTGCTCTCCTTTATCTACAAAGTGCTCTACAAACTGGTGCAGATTCTCACGGGCATCGAGCTGCCTTGTGAAGTCGTGGTCGGACGCAACTTTGTCATCGATCACTTCGGCGGCATCATCATCAGTGGGTACGCACAGTTCGGTGATGATTGCCGGATCCGCAATGGCGTGGTCGTGGGGCTGAAGAATGTCAATGATCCGATCGCCCCGGTATTCGGCAATAACGTTGATATCGGCACCGGGGCCAAGGTGCTGGGCAATATCCGCATTGGCAACAATGTCGTGATTGGTGCCAATGCCGTGGTGCTGACCGATGTTCCGGATGACTCGGTGGCAGTGGGCGTGCCCGCCACTATCAAGAGAAGGCAGCCTGCAGAAGCAACAGCGTCCTCCCTGGACACTTCCGACTGCGACGCCAAGTGAACCCCATGGCGATCGGCATGGGGGTCATTGTTATCGGTCGCAACGAAGGCCTGCGACTTGAGCGTTGCCTGGTTTCGCTGGTCGGTGCGGCAGAGCAGGTGGTCTATGTCGACTCGGGTTCAACGGACGATTCGGTGCAGATGGCCAAGGCGCTCGGGGTCGAGGTGGTCGAGCTGGATATGTCGATCCCGTTTACGGCGGCGCGTGCGCGCAATGAGGGATTTGCCCGCCTGCAACGACTGCTGCCGGCCATTCGTTACGTACAGTTCGTCGACGGTGATTGCGAGGTAGTCGAAGGCTGGTTGACCCGGGCACAGGCCTTTCTCGATGGCCGGCCTGAAGTGGCGGTGGTCTGTGGACGGCGCCGCGAACGTTTTCCGCAGCGCTCGATTTACAACTTGCTGTGTGACCTGGAATGGGACACGCCGGTAGGTGAAGCCAAGGCCTGTGGTGGCGACGCGTTGATGCGGGCTGATGCCTTCAGCGAAGCGTGCGGGTTTCGAGCGGACCTGATCGCCGGAGAAGAACCCGAATTGTGTGTGCGCCTGCGGGCGAATGGATGGAAGGTCTGGCGTCTGGCTGAGGAAATGACCTTGCACGATGCGGCCATGACCCGCTTCGGCCAGTGGTGGCGGCGTACATTACGTGGCGGTCATGCCTTTGCCGAAGGTGCTTTTTTGCATGGGGCTGCACCGGAGAAACATTGGCTGCGGGAATCGCGTCGTGCCTGGTTCTGGGGCCTGGGTGTGCCGCTGGCGACGGTGATCGCGATGTTGATGGTGGGATGGTCCGGGCTGCTTTTGCTGCTGGTCTACCCCTTGCAAGTCGTGCGCCTGGCTCGCCGGGGCGATAGATCCCCCCGGGAAAACTGGCTGCTGGCTTTATTTCTCGTGCTGGGAAAATTTCCCGAGATGCTCGGACAAGCCAAGTTTCTTCTGAACAGATTCGGCACCGGCAAAACCGCGTTGATCGAATACAAGTGAGACGTCCATGAATAATTGGCTGCTATTGAAGAGCGTGTTTTCCTTGCACGCGGGCTATTCGTTAAGAGCCCTGAAAAACAAGCTGAAATTATTGGTTTTGATTGGACAGAACTGGTCGGGGCTCAATGTGTTTTTGGGGCGCATGTCGAACGCCCTGGGCAAGTCCGGGGTCGAGAAGTTGGGAATTGATTGTATCGGTGTCGTTCATTGGCCCTACATCAGTAAAAACTGGAGCGCTCAGGATCGATTGGGCGTGCTGGCTTCGCATTACGAAGTCATCACAACAAGCTGCCCGCAATTATTGCTTTTCGGGCGAAACGAAAGTCTGGTGTTGAGTGACTTGTCGGCATTCTCCCCGGGTTGTTTCCTGGTGCTGGATCGTCCGACGTGGTTCATGCGTGAAGGGGAGCTGGTACTGAATTTGTTTCAGGGTGAGCTGCGTATTGCATCCATCGCGTTCACCTTGTGCCGCACCGACAATGAGTTATGTATGTTCATCGGCGCCGTCCAAGGGATACACAAAGGCGTGGAGAGTGATCTGTCGTTGAGTATCTACAGGGACCTGACAAAGGATTTTGAAGGCTTGCGACCAAGAAGCTTCCTTATTGAAGTGATCAAGTACCTTGCCACGAACCTCGGTGTCGAAAAAATCCATGCGGTAGGGGATGGGTATCGCCACCATCGTCATCCGTATTTTGGTGCTGAAAAATCTCAGGATCTGGCGGCAAATTACGACGTGATCTGGTTGGAGCACGGCGCGACGCCTTCAGAGCGCGAGGACTTTTTCGAGATTCCCATGGAACCGTCCAGAAAACCGCTCGACAGTATTGTTGCAAAAAAACGTGCCATGTACCGCCGACGCTATGAGCTTCTGGATGACACGTTCAGAAAGATAGACAGTGTTTTGTCAGCCAGTTACAGCAAGCGGTGTGACATTCCTGATAGCCGTACGACAGTGGAATCACCTGCAGCAATAACCCTCCGCAACGACAACTGAGCCTGGGTTCCTATGCGCATCGCTTACTTCATCAATCAGTACCCCAAGGTCAGCCATAGCTTCATTCGTCGCGAGATTCTGGCGGTGGAGCGTCAGGGTTTCGAGGTCCAGCGTATCGCGCTACGTGGCTGGGACGCCGAGTTGGTGGATGCCGAGGACGTGTCTGAACGGGATAAAACCCGGTATGTATTGCAGGACGGAGTCAAAGGGCTGATAGGCCCCGCGTTGCAGGTATTGCGCGCCCAGCCGCGACGCTTCTTTTCGACACTGTGGCTGGCGTTACGCATGGGCCGGCGTGCTGATCGCGCCTGGCCGTATCACGTGGTTTATTTGCTTGAAGCCTGTCGCTTGCTGATTTGGTTACAGGCGTTCGGCGCCAGGCATGTGCATGCGCATTTCGGCACCAACTCCACCGAGGTGGTCATGCTGGCCAACGCACTCGGCGGGCCAGCGTACAGTTTTACTGTGCACGGGCCGGAAGAGTTCGACAAACCGCAGTTCATTCATTTGGGCGAGAAAGTACGGCGCGCGGCGTTTGTCGCGGCGATCAGCTCTTATGGCCGCAGCCAGTTGTTTCGCTGGGTGGATCATTCGCACTGGGCCAAGGTGAAAGTGGTGCATTGCGGCCTGGAGCGGACGTTTCACGATGTGCCGCCCGTTGCCGTGCCGTCCGTGCCGCGTCTGGTTTGCGTCGGTCGCTTGTGTGAGCAAAAGGGCCAGTTGCTGTTGCTGGAGGCCGCGCGCATCCTGGCTGTGCAAGGCGTAGAGTTCGAGATCGTACTGGCCGGCGATGGGGAGATGCGCGGGCAAATCGAAGCCTTCATTGCACAGCATGGTTTGCAGTCGAAGGTGCGAATCACCGGCTGGATCAGCAGCGACCAGGTGCGTACGGAAATTCTTGCCGCGCGGGCCCTGGTACTGCCCAGCTTTGCCGAGGGTTTGCCGGTGGTCATCATGGAAGCCATGGCCTTGCGCCGACCGGTGTTGACGACGTATGTGGCGGGCATTCCCGAGCTCGTGCGCCAGGGTGAGAACGGCTGGCTGTTTCCTGCTGGCGAAGTGGAGGCGCTGGCGGCGGCGATGGCGGACTGCCTCGCGCAACCTGTCGAGGCGTTGCAGCGAATGGGCGAAGCAGCCTGGCAGCGGGTGGTGGAACGCCACGATATCGATACCGAAGCAGCCAGATTGGCTGATTTATTCAAGGCGCAAGCATGATCACGTTACTGGGTTGGCTGTTCAGTGCACTGCTGGTGCTCATCGTCCTGCCGGTGCTGGTGTTGTCTGCCCAGGTGCTGCTGGCCTGTCTGCCTGCGCGGTCACGTTCGTCGACACCGGGACCGCGGCCGCGGGTGGCGGTGCTGGTGCCGGCGCACAATGAATCCTCACTCATCGTTGCGACGCTGGACAGCATTCGGCCGCAGCTACAGGAAGGCGATCGTCTGTTGGTGGTGGCGGACAACTGTTCCGACGACACAGCGGCGCTGGCCCGCGCGGCGGGTGCCGAGGTGGTGGAGCGCAGCAATGCGCAGCAGCGTGGCAAGGGGTATGCGCTGGACTTCGGGGTGCGTCATCTGGCGAGCGATGCGCCGGACGTCATGATCATCGTCGATGCCGATTCCCTGGTGAGTGAAGGCTCGATCGAGCGCCTGGCAGTGCGCTGCATCGACGCTGGGCGGCCGGTTCAGGCCCTGTATCTGATGCATGCTCCGGCAGGTTCCGGGCTGAAAGTGCAGCTGGCCGAGTTTGCCTGGTGTGTGAAAAACCGGGTGCGGCCGCAAGGTTGGGCCCGGCTGGGTTTGCCGTGTTCATTAATGGGCTCGGGGATGGCTTTCGTCTGGAAGGACTTGGCGTTGATCGACCTCGCCAGCGGCCATATCGTCGAAGATCTGAAGATGGGCCTTGATTTCTGTCGAAGCGGCAAGCCGCCCTTGTTTTGCCCCGATGCACTGGTGACCAGTAATTTTCCGCGCAGTGACGAAGGCTTGAGTATCCAGCGCAAGCGTTGGGAACATGGTCATCTGGGCGTCATCCTGGGGGATGCGCCCAAGTTGATGGTGGAGGCGATCACCCGGCGTAACGGGAGTCTGTTGGCCATGACCCTGGATTTGCTGGTGCCACCGCTGGCGTTGCTGACGCTGGTTCTGGTCGCAGCCTTCATCCTGTCATGGCTGGTGTTTTTGCTGGGCGGAGCATTGGCGCCCGCAGTGATCGCTTCGGTCGGGATGATCCTGTTGGGCGGGACTGTCCTGCTGGCGTGGAGCCGTTTCGGTCGCGAGATCATCGCTTTTTCGACCTTGTTATATGCACCGTTCTACGCGTTGAAAAAAATCCCCCTGTACATCGGCTTCGTGCTGAAGCGACAGGTCGAGTGGGTGCGGTCGAAGAGGGACGATAACTAATGCACGCTTCGTCCTGGCAACACCGCTGGCAAACCATTACCCGCAAACTCAGGGTGGTCAGCGACGTTGATGATGAGCAACGATTGATTGAGGTGCTGTCCAGGCCGGACGCGACGACCGTGCTCGGATTCGCCAATGCCCATGCCATGAACCTGGTGGCAATCAATACCGATTACCACACCGCGCTGCTCTCGGCGGACGTGCTGCTGCGGGATGGCTCCGGCCTGGCCATCCTGTTTCGTCGCCTCGGTCTGGAACCGGGGCTGAACATGAATGGTACTGATTTCATCCCCAAACTGCTGGCCGCGTACAAAGGCCGGCGCGTGGCTTTCTGGGGGACTGAAGAACCTTTTCTAACCAATGCCGTGCGGCAGAGCGAAGCGCAGTTTGCGGTCAATGTCGTCTCTGCTCACCATGGCTTCGCACCCGTGGATACTTACATTGACCTTGCCCGGGAGTTTCAGCCGGAACTGGTGGTGCTGGGCATGGGCATGCCCAAGCAAGAAGCCGTCGCTGCCAGGCTGGCCGACAGTGGTGTGCCGTGTCTGGTCGTGTGCGGCGGGGCGATCCTGGACTTTCTCGGCGGCAAGGTGACTCGCGCTCCACAGTGGGTGCGTCGTATCGGTTGCGAGTGGGTGTTCAGACTCATCACTGAGCCAAAGCGACTGTTCCGTCGTTATGTGATGGGTAATCCGCTGTTTTTATTGCGTACTTTGATCTTCAGGCAAGCCTGACGTAACAGTTCTTTTGATCCCTCACTGAAGCTTTTCCGGCGCCATAAAAACAGCGTCTGAAATATCTTGCAAAACTTCGGCGTTGCACCTTTACTCAGGTTGAAGTTTCGACTTGACGGGTGTGCTTTGGGTTATTTGCTTCATTAAGATTGGCGTCAACAAAATGTTGTCAAGAAATCTTGAGTTTCAGGGAAGGAGTTGCGAGTTTTTCGCAAGAAGGAGGGTGGCAGGCTCAAAGTGGATGGCGGATTGTATCGAGACTGTAATATCCGCACAGTTTGGATAATGTGCTTAGTTGTCACGCTTTCATTTCGAGTCTTTGTTTTATTGATTTGAAACTCAAATGGCCCTTCCTTGAATTGTGCTGATAACCAAATGAAAGAATATATAGCGAAATTAATACGTCAGTTATTGACTCCTTCGGTGCGATTCGAGCTAAGGAACGTTGTCGCCTGGCTACGGGATATTCTTGGTCGAGCCTGTTTTTGGCGCTGGGAAATTGTCAGGTTCAAACTGCGGGAAGACAGCGCCTATGACATTCTCTACGCGGGCAGGAAAACACAGCGGGAGTTTGTGAAGGTTTTACTGGGCGTTCAATCTCAAGCTGTTGATGCTCAATTGAAGTTGGGCAAGTCAGACCGGACAGTGTTGGTCAGTGAAATACCGACCCCGGGTGCCTTGTATGTGCCTCAGTACCTGAGTGCTGTCGTGCCACTGAGCAGGTCAATCGACGAGATCACCGCGAGATACAACACCGAGCTGCGCCGGAACCTGCGCAAGAACCGTCTGCGCTACCGCATGAAACAAGCGCTGAACGATGACGAGATTGAAGTCGCAGACCGGGAAATGCTTCAACCCTATGCCGCGGCTCGACATGGTTCGGCCGCCTCGCAAATTGAAGCGCACGAAGTTCAACGGGTGGCAAAAGTCGCTGGGCGACTCGATCTGGTGCTGCTGGAAGACCAGATTGTTGCATGCCATCTTGGTTGCGTAGTCACGCGGGCAGGGAAGCGTTATTGGAGTACCGTGCGCTTCGGTTATCCCGATGTAGTGTTTTCGGATACAAAGAAGTTGCGTGAAGTCAACTCCATTACCACGTTCATGGCGCTTGAATGGGCGATTGAAAATGGTTTTGACTATTACGATATCGGCACTTGCCTGGCGCGCCCGGACGACGGACTTCTCGAATGGAAAAGACGACGCGGCGGTGATGTCGATACGCTGGGTAATCACGGCTATCTGTTTGTTCAACTGCCCAAAACAGGTGCCGCGCAGTTTCTCTGGGAGGCGCCGCTATTTGCTGTAGAGGGCAAGCACCTGACACTTCATCTCGGGTTGCCGGAAGGGCCGAGTGACGAGGAAGTTGCGCACCGATATCGCGAAATGGGCTTTGGTGGACTTTTCAAGGTATATATCCATTGTTCAAGGGTGCCCGGAGAAGCACTTCTCGATACCCTGCGTAGCCGTTACACGCATTTGAAGTCACCCCCTGTTCTGGAAAGTGTCGTATCCACCTGAACACATTCTTGTGTTTAGAGAACGTCAGTTTCGATAAAGAACGCCAGTTGCTGTTTGTCCATATCTGGATGGGGTGCCTATGTCTCAATTTAATGCATTGACCCTTGGCGGCCAATCAAAGTGGAGCCTTGCTGCTTACAAGCACCTTTTTCATACATGCATCACACGGACGCCCTCATTACCCCTGCAGAGCCAGGCCGTGAAAACCTGGGAAATTGCCCCGGGCGAAACCGCGATCGCGCCGCCTGCTTTCTACCTGCCCAATCAGCTCGAGCGTGTGACGGGGTGGGCCGAGGCGCTTTTTTATCCTCACGAGCATCCTCGACGCACCATGGAAGGGGTCGGTCGTGTGCAACATAACCCGACCCGGGGTTACTTGTTGAAGGATGTCTGGCTGATCGATGGCACGCTCTACAAAGGCAATGCCAAATCGTGGTTGACCCCTGGTTCTGGCCGGTTACCGGGCATTCGCGTAGAAAACGAAATCGATCGCGGCGCGTTGTATTGCACGGCGGGGGGAAACAAATGGTTCGGCACCTGGCTGATGGATGATTGTTTAACGTATCGACTGGCCAGCGACGAAGGGATCCCGGTGACCACGGCGCCCTGTGCCGATAATGTTTCCATCGCCAGGAACGGCATCATTCACGCCCCCGGTTACGAGAACTGGCTGGACATGAGGCCCGTTCGTTTACGTAATGCTTTTTTTCGTGAACTGGTGATCTTTGACGACCTGAGCCAAAACCGGCACAAGCACCTGCGTTTCCGGGCGATGGGTGAAAAACTGCTGTCACACGTCAACGCCAGCGCTCATCCAGGCGTGTTCATCCTGCGAGGTGGCAAGGGTGAGTTGCGATTGTTGCGCAATGAGAGGGCGCTTGCGGAGCGTCTGCGTGACCGTAGAGGCTTTCGCATTCTCGACCCGGCGACCTCCGATGTTCCAACCATTGTCGCCGCCTGTGCGGGGGCAAGAACCGTGATAGGGATCGAGGGGAGTCAGCTTATCCATGGGGTCAATGTGCTTCCCCCGGGTGGCTCGCTGCTGGTTTTGCAGCCGCCGGATCGTTTCGTCTGTTTCTTCAAGTACCTGACCGACCGTGACCGGCAGAACTTTGGTTTTGTGGTCGGTACGCCAGCGGGAAGCGGTTTTACTATCGATCCCGATGAAGTCGAGCGCACGCTGGATCTGTTTCCGTCATCGTACGGCGAGGCATGAACCTCGCCTTTACTCATGTCCGACTAGTAGGCTTGTTTGCCGGAGAAGGCAGATACCGTCCGTAAAAGAATGATGAAGTCGAGCCAGAGCGACCAGTTGTTGATGTACTCGATATCCGAATCGACTCGCCGAATCATTTGTTCGATATCTTTCGTTTCGCCGCGAAGACCACGTACCTGAGCCAGGCCGGTGATGCCAGGTTTAATGTTGTGGCGCGCAAAGTAGCCCGAGACATCGGGTGAGTACTGCACGTCGTGTTGAATCGCGTGCGGGCGAGGGCCTACCAGCGACATTTCTCCCATCAACACGTTGAACAACTGCGGCAGCTCATCCAGGCTGGTTTTCCGAATAAAGGCGCCCACCCTGGTCACCCGTGGATCATTCTTTTGCGCCTGCTTGACGGTGCCGTCCGATGGCTGATGGACCACCATGCTTCTGAACTTCCAGATCCGGAAAACTTCGCCACTCCACCCCATGCGTTGCTGCCGAAAGAACACCGGGCCGGGGTTATCGATCTTGATCGCAAGGGCGACAAGCGCCAGCACTGGCGCGGCAAACAGCAGGATGAGAAAAGCCCCGACCTTGTCTTCGAGATTTTTCAGAAACAGTCGCATACCCATCAGCGGTGTTTCGGACAAGGTCAGCACGGGAATGCCGGCAATCTCGCGAACACTGTGGTTGATCAACTTCAAGGCGAAAATGTCAGGCACCCAGTTAACCCTGACGTGTTTGTCGAACAGGCTTAAATAAACCTTCTGGATAACTTCGGAGCCACCGACAGGGGTGACGAAATAGACGGTACGAATGGCATGTTTGACAACCAGCTCATCAAGATCAGAGATATTGCCCAGTATCGACAGACGGGGTGCGCCTTCCTGGCCTTCCTTTGCCCAGTCATCGTCCGGACCAATCAACACACAGCCGACGATGCGTTCGCCGAGCCAGGGGTTATTGCTGATTTTCTTGTGGAGGTAGCTGGCCAGCTCGCCCGAGCCAATGATCAGCGAATTTTCCAGTTGCGTCGAATGAGCCAGAAACTTCTTCTGCATTTCCCGAGTGGCAAGGTGCAAGAACAACTGGGCGAAATAGCCAAGGACAAATAGCTCCCCAACCAGTAGTCGCGAGTACTGTTCGCTTGTCTTGGTCAGAAACGCCATGGCCACTAGAAATCCAAAGGTCGCGGTCCACGCCTTCAGAAGCTTGAAGGCTTTGACGGTGAATCCGACATTGCTGCGGTAGATAGCGTAGTGGTCGTACACCACGGCCAATGCCCCAAGCAGCAGCAGGAGCATGATGACGTAGTCTTGCGAAATGAAGCCGATATGATAATTGATCAAAAACCACGCGACACCGGTGACCGCAACACAATCGAGACCGGCCTGAATAACGATACTGGTGCTGCTTCTTCGCTGTAGAACGGAGCGGGTACTGTTGGGCTCAAAAATCATTTTCAGACCTCATTTGCTTTCCCTTGCGCTCGATAATGACGGGGTTCAGGTCAAGGCGGCCCTCGCTTGAGAGCCTCGGCGTCACCGACAAGCTACTCATACTTGTGACAGGTATCTACCCTCAAATGTGTAAAACCGGTGAGACGGAGACGGGTGCTATCACTTTAGCACCACTGTGCAAACATTCACTGAATCACTGCCGTTTCATACAACAATCAAGTCAAAAAATGAAGCCGGGCAGGAGGGGGCGAGCAAACACGGGGTGACGCATCCGCGGCGTTTACCGCAGGCTTGTTTGATCAGCAGTCTTGGAGAGGTAACCCGCGCGAGACAGAAGTCGTGCGGGGCAGGTTCAAGGGGCAGGGCGGGAACCGTAGTCCCCGTTTTCACAGTGTCGGTTCGGTCAAACCGTTGTCAGTTGTTCATCCCGTCTTCAATGGCGATGCCTTGCGCACGCATCTGCTTGATCAGTTCTGCGCGGGTGCCGGGGAGGTTGAGCATGGTTTTTGCGCGCAGCGCCGCCACTTCTTCTGCGCTGTAAGGCTGATAATCCGCAGGCGTGCTTTTGCCCGCCATGCCGTCTGCACGCATCAGCCAGTTGAGCAAGTCGGCCAGCTGTGCGTTGTCCAGCGCGGACTGCGACATGCCGGGAACACGCACCAGAAACTCGCGACCTCCCGGTACCTTCAGAAAGTTACCGACAAATCCTGCCATCCGTGGTGTGTCATTGGCGGGGGCGCCCATGCCATTGCCCAGGTGGCAACCGGCGCATTGCAATTGGTAGTTCACGCCAACGCTGTAGCCGGCCTGGGCAATCGGCTTCTGCAGCGCTTCGTTTCCCGGTGCATGACGCTGCGCCGGGTCGGGAATGGCCCGGGCGTGCACGAGCGGGGAAGCCATGACGCAGGCGAGGCCGAGGAATAGCAACTGACGCATGACAGGCACCTTGTGTTGATTGCCGGTAACAACAAATAAAAAAACAAACGACAAACCGAAAAAAAACCGCCGATTGCGCGAACAATCGACGGCAACTGCGCGTTAAACCGCCACGCCACGAATGACCGAAACGGTGCAGTGATAGATGTGCGATTTGGCAGCCAGGCACCAGTTCACATCGTTGTTGTTGAACGGACGATAGGCCGGTTCTTCACTGTCGTTACGGGTGCAGGCGCACTGGGCGCAGCTTTGCTTGCCGCAGCAATCATTGTACGAAATGATGTAGTCCTTGCCGTCGGCCGGATTGCGGCACGTGCCGATCCAGGTGACTTGCGACGCTTCGGTGCCCGGCGGGCAGGACGTCACCGACCCCCCGCAGCAACTGCACAGAAAACCGTCGATCGAGCAGTAGCGCCAGTAGTCGCAGCTGTTCGGATCGCCCGGGTCACCGGCCTTCGGATTGTCGGCGGCCAGGGCCTTGCTGGTGCGGTCCAGCGGCAACAGCAGGGGCAGCGCGGCGCCCGCGACCATCAGGGAACCCATGCGCGCCAGCAGTTTGCGACGTGAGGTGGTGTCGGCCACTCGACGGGTCGAGCGCTCGAACAACAGATCCAGCAGTTTCATAAAAGTCTCCCTGCCTTAATCAGTGGCTATGGCCGTGGCTGTGATCGTGTGCGTGCGGCTGGCTGTTCAGGTATTCCTGCAGCGTGGCGCTTTTCAGGTGCTCGACTTCGAACAGGCTGTCCAGGTGCTCGCGAGAATTGACCAGGCCTTTGGCGCGCAAGGTGCCGGTCTTATCGATCAGGGCGGCGTACGGCAGCTTGCCGATCTGATAGGTCATGCCGACTTCCGGCCCGACCACATACGTGGCGTCTTCCAGTTTGTGTTCGCGGATCAGCGCTTGCTGGGCGTCCATGTCGCCGTCGCTGATGAACACCACGTCGAGGCGATTCGCCTGTTCCCTGGCAATGGATTTGATCGCCGGCAGCAGGGATTTGCAGATCGGGCACGTCGGCGAAAGGAAAAACAGCAGTTGGGATTTTTCACCGGCATAGCCGAAGTTGACCGGGCGACCGTGACGGTCGGAAGCGGTGACTTGTGGTGCGGCTTCGTTGACCGCCACGCCTTTGTCGACCATCAGCGCACCGGCCGGCGCCAGACGCCCGTGCAGCACACCAATCTGCCGGACCAGGCCCATGACGACAAACGCCACGGCCACCAGCAGTACCCAGAGCAGAACGTTGGAAACGATTAAGCCTTCCATTGATCACCTACCAATCAGTTTGAGCAGAAGAGGGGAGTTCGCCAGCAAGCCATCGGCTGCGGCGTAAATCAGCAGCGCGACGGCGCTGGCGGCGACGGTGACGAAGCCGTCGAAAACACCCAGGTCACGGGCGACCGGCAACACGCTGGCCAGCAGCGCCAGACCCACCAGCGCGCTGTTGCGCAGCAGCAGGACCGGACGCAATGGCTGCGCCTGGTCCGGGCCGGCACAACCGCAGTCGATGTCGCGACGACCGCGCCACAGGTTGATGCCGATGGCCGCGGCGTACAGCGCGATCAGGCTGGCGGCACTGAGCGCCGCCCACGAACGACAGGCCGGCACCAGCAGTGCAAAGGCAATCGCCAGTTCAACCACCGGAATGACTCGGGCGATGGGGCGCACGACCGCGTCGGGCAGCAGTTGGTAGTCGGCCAGTTGCCTGGCAAAACGTGCCGGCGCACGCAACTTGTGCGTCGCGGCGCTGGCCAGCAACACCGCAATGGCGAGTGCGCTGGCAATGATGAAGATCGGATCGATGTGCATGGCCGAACCTCGTTTAGTAGCTCATGACCTGAGTCGCGGTTTTGGCGACTTTCGGCATGCTGCCGGTGAGCTTGTTGGTCTTGAGGTCGAAAATCTGCAAGCCGCCTTCGACGTCGGTGCCGAGCAGCAGCGGCTTATCGTCGCCGGTGGCTTGCATGCTCCAGACCGGCACCGGCGCTTCCAGGGTCGCCACCTTCTTGTGGGTTTTCAGATCGAATGCCCAGATCAGCGGGCTTGGGTCTTCCCACTTCATGGGTTCGTGCGCGTCGTGCATCAGCACGTACAAACGGTTCAGCTTCGGCGCGACGGCCATCAGCTGCCAGCCACCGGGGGCCCAGCCGGCTTTCTTTTCCTCGTCGCTGGTCAGTGACCACGACGGCAGGATTTTCGGCGCGTCGGCAGAGAAATCCACCGGACGCACGGTGCCCGTGGTGGTGGTGAAGTAATAGGTGTCGCCGATGTTCACCGCGCGCTCATTGAGCTTTTCCGCGTTGGGGTCGAAGAACGGCGTGCGGCTGCGCGCGGCTTCCTGGCCCTGGTCGTTGAGCGTGATCACCTGCAAGCTGCCGTCGCCGCACAGCGAGGCGAAGCGGCGGTTGCCGATCGGGTAGTTGAGGACGCAACCCGGAATCGCCAGTTCAGCGGCGACGGATTTGGCCTGGGTGTCGACCACGGTCACCGACGTCGACGGCGTGAAGTTGTAGACGTAGACGAAGCGATCATCGCCGCTGGTCTTCAAGCCGTAGCGCTGGGTCAACGATTCGGCGCGCTTGGTTGGAATCAACAGTTCCCAGGCCGGCGACAGGGTCGAACTGTCCCAGGCGGTCAACACATCCGTGCGTGTGCCGCGGGTACCACGGGAGTAGAAGATGTCGGCGCTGTAGAGGGTTTTCTGATCGTGGCTGAGCGTCGAAGGCGCGGCAAAACCGGTGGGTACCATGCCGAGGACGCGTTTTTTGTCGGGGTCGACCACGGTGACGCGGCCCGCCACGAAGCTTTCGAATTCGACGTCGACGATGAACGCGCGATGGACTTCCGGTGGAAATGCCAGAACGGTCTGGCCGATCGTGTCAGCGGGCAGATCCGCGCTGGCATTGTTCAAACCCAGTACCAGCAGGCTGAGACTCAGCGCTGACTGTACGGTGATCCTGGTGGCTCGCATTAGGGGGAACTCCCTGAATTATTGTTCACGCAAATCGCGGGTGCATTGGCAGATTTTTGCAGTTCGATTCTGCCTCGCCGGCCGAGGGGGTGAATTGCTGTGGCTGCCAAGTGTTTGTGTGTCTGTGCCAGTCTCAAGAAACAGGCCGCACACGCCACGATTACGGGCAAAAACCAGCCCTGTAGGAGCACGGCTTGCCGGCGAAGGCGTCAGTGAGGACGCCTTCGCCGGCAAGCCGTGCTCCTACGAAAGGCGGTTTACATCAGGAAGGATTTGCGAGGGGGAGGGAGAAGGTGAACACGGCGCCACAGGGCTCGAGGTTTTGCGCCCAGATATCGCCACGGTGGCGGCCGATGATGTTCTTGCACAGCGCCAGACCGATGCCGTTGCCGCTGACCTTGGAGGAAAAGAAGCCGTCGAACAGCTTCTCTTGCGCCTGGGCCTGAATACCGCGACCGCAGTCCTCGATGCGCACCAGCGCCACCTGGTTTTCAGCGCTGGCCTGAATCCGCAGCACTCGCCGTTCCACCGGCAAGTCGCTCATTTCTTCAATGGCATTGAACGCCAGATTGAGGATGACCTGACCGATCAACACTTTCTCACAGCTCACCATCAGCGGCGCCGGGCTGGTGACGATGTCGACGCGGACCAGGCTCGGGTCGGCGCGCAGGCTGATGAAATAACGGGTTTCACGCAGCAACGCATTGAGGTCGATCAGCTCTTCGCTTTGCTCCAGCTTGACCACGTAATCGCGCACGCTCTTGATGATCAATGAGGCATGCTCGATTTGCCGTACGGCGTTTTGCAAACCCCAGGCGACGCCCTGATCGGTGGCTTGCTCTTTGTTCAGGCGAATCACCGCGCCTTCGATGAAGTTGCGGGTGGCGGCCAGCGGCTGACTCAGCTCATGGGCAATCGCCACGGCCATTTCGCCCATGGCGTTGTAACGGGCCAGGTACTCGAGTTTTTGCTCGCTGACGCGCCGGGCCTCTTCGGCGCGCACTTGCTCGGTGACGTCGCGAAACAGCAGCAGATGGCCGACCAGATCGTCTTCGATTTCAATAAAACGACACGTCGCCTCGTGCCAGCGCCACTCACCGTCGCGGCGCTGCACGTGGTAGTGCACGCTGAACGGTGCGTGGTCTGCTGTCTCGCTGGCCAACTGTTGCAGCAGGCGCTGGCGTGAATCGTCGTCGCACCATGAGAGGAAATTTTCGCCGATCAGCGCGTGTTCTTCGCTGTTGAGCAAATGTGCGCCGGAGTCGCTGATAAAGCGGATATCACCCTCGGGACCGAGCACCGCAACTCCCTCGGCCAAATCCTGCATGAACGCCTTGAGCCGGCTTTCAAAGCGCTTGAGGTCGCGCTTGACCTTGTCTTCCCTGGAGATGTCGCGGAACTGCACCATCAACACATCGCGCCCCTCCAGATGCACCAGCGTGGCGACGGCCTCGGACAGGATTTCCACCCCTTGCTTGGAGCGATAACACCACTCGATGGCGCGCTGGCCTGTGCGCGCGGCGCCTTCGAGCCAGCGCAACCCGACCGAGCGCCGGTACTTCGGCGCATCGCGGGTCATGTCCGGGGCTTTCAGCGGTGTCAGTTCTTCCAGGGTGAAACCGAGCGCGTTCAGGGCGGCCGTGTTGGCCCAGAGAATCTCCTTGCTCTGGGCATCGTGAAGAATGATGCACAGCGGCATGGCTTCGATGAGGGTGAAAAAGTCGTGCGGTTTTGGCAGGTACATCGCGTAGCCCTGAGGAACCGGTGAAAGGGAAGTATGGCGTTTTATACCGCCTTGCGCGTGGGGATGCGCTCAGAAGTAACCGGGGGCGGGCTAGGGGATTTCTTTAGCCAGGGGGTTACACGCACCAATAGTGACGACCCGATGCGGTTTTTACACTGGGCCTCAATGCACGGGTAGTCACGCATCTTCTCTTTAGGAGCGAGGCTTGCCCGCGAACCAGGCACCGCGGTCTATCAGGTAGACCCCGTTATCGTTCTTCGCGGGCAAGCCTCGCTCCTACAGGGGGCGGTGTCGTTAGCCACGCCCAACAACAATAAGTAAAACGGAGAGAAGCCCATGCTGCGATCAGCTGCCGCGGAGAAAGACCCTCTGCCAGGCGTCGACGAGAACACCGTCCACAGCCAGGCCTTTGAGCAGGTGCTGGAGGAAGTGCGCCAGCGTCGGGACGAATTCGACACCGGCTCCCACGTGCCGAGGGACATGATCGAACGCTTCAAACAGGTGGGCATCTACCGTGCCGCCACGCCGAAATGCTTCGGCGGTGACGCCCTGGCGCCGGCGCTGTTCCTGCGAATGATCGAACGCATTTCCGAAGCCGACGGCTCGGCCGGCTGGGTGGCCAGCTTCGGCAGCGCCGGCGTCTATCTCGCCGCGTTGCCGCCAGAAACCCTCGCTGAAATCTACTCGGAAAGCCCTGACCTGGTGTTCGCCGGCGGCTTGTTTCCGCTGCAACCCGCCGAAGCCGTCGAGGGCGGCTGGCAGGTCAACGGCACCTGGAAATTCGCCAGCGGCTGCAAGGGCGCCGATCTGCTCGGCGTGGGGATTGGCGCCGCCGGCGGCAAGCCACGTACCGCGGTATTGCGTGCCGATCAGGTCGACATCGTCGAAAACTGGGACGTGGTCGGTCTCAAAGGCACCGGCAGCCACGATTTGCGCGTCACCGACAAACGTGTCGATGAACGGTGGACCTTCATTCGTGGCGGTGCATCGACCATCGACGAGCCGCTGTTCCGCTACCCGTCGATTGCCTACGCCGCGCAAGTGCTGGCCGTGGTCAACCTCGGCCTGGCCCGCGCCGCGCTTGATGAAGTCAGCCGCATGGCGGCCGGCAGCGGCATCACCGGCGCGCCGAAAATGGCCGACCGCGCTTACGTGCGCATCGAGATCGCCAAGGCCGAAGCCCGGTTGGCCGCCGCGCGCGGTTTCTTCTACGGCGCGACCGAGCAGGTGTGGCAGTCGATCCTTGCCGGCAACCCGGTCACCGCCGAACAAACCAGCCTGTTGCGCCTCTCGGCGATCCACGTTTCCCAGGCCGGCGCCGCCGTGGTGCAGAGCGCGTACAGCCTCGCCGGCACCACCGCGATTTACCTGCGCCATCCGCTGCAACGCTACCTGCGCGATTCGATGGTGGTCACCCAGCACGCGTTCCTCAGCGAAGGCCTGTACGACGGCGCCGGCTCGGTGTTCCTCGGCGTGCCGCCGTTCCCTGGCTACATCTGAACCCATTATCCAAAGGATCTACACCCATGTCCCAGACCACCCAAGAACCTCTGCGCGTCGTCTTTTGCATCGGTATCACCCAGAATTTTTTCGACCTGCCGACCGGCGAAGGCCTGAGCGTGTGGAAGGGCTTCAGTCAGATGATGGGCTCCCTCGGCGCCATGTCCGGCATCACCGTGCTGGGTGCGATGGACGATGACCGACTGATGGTCGGCCCGTCCACCACCTCACCGTGGACCGTCTACATCATGGCCGACGTCGACTGCCACCAGTCGGTGATCGACGCCTGCAACCTGTTCCGCACCACACCGGTGAACGAATACAGCCTGTGGCGTTACGCCAAGGTCGAAGCGCGCATCGGTCGTCCGCTGACCATTCCAGATGCGGCCAGGGTGTAAGCCATGAACGAGGCCTTGCTGCAGCGTCTCGCGACGCTCGAAGGGGAGAGCCAGGTGCGTCGCTTGATGGCGCGCTACATGGACCTGTGCGATGTGCCGAGGGCGGTCACCCAGGTCAGCGAGCTGGCGGAGTTGTTTTGCATCGACGCGATCTGGGAAGGCATTGGCAGCGCCACGGCGCAGACCTTCGGCCAACACCGTGGGCGTGATGCGGTGGCGGCATTCGTCGGCGGTTACTTGCCGCCCTCGGAGCACTTTCGCCTGAACCTGCACTACCTCACCAGCGAGTCGATCTCGGTCGACGGCCACACGGCACAAGGGCAATGGATCATGCAGCAGATTTCCACCTACGCCGATGGGCGCAGTGAGCTGTTCGGCACGCGGTTGAATATCGATTTCCGCTGTGTCGACGGCGTCTGGTTGATCGCGCATTTCCGTACACAGCGCTTGTTCAGCACGGGGTTGGGCGAATGAGTACATTCATCAGCGAATTTTTACTCGGTGGCAGCGGCAAACGGGTCGCGATCAAAGACTCGATCGACATTGCCGGGCATCCGACCCGTTCGGGCAGTCGTGCATTTGCCGACGCCAAACCGGCGGTGCGCAACGCCGACGTGGTGGACGCGATCCTTGATGCGGGCTGGCAGATCGTTGGCAAAACCAACCTGCATGAGTTGGCCTTCGGCGTCACCGGAATCAACGACTGGACCGGCACCCCGATCAATCCGCAAGCGCCGGACCGGGTACCGGGCGGTTCTTCCAGCGGTTCGGCCGTAGCGGTCGCCGCCGGTTTGGCGGACATCGCCATCGGCACCGACACGGGCGGTTCGGTTCGCGTTCCGGCGGCGTGTTGCGGCATCGCCGGGTTGAAGCCTACTTACGGTCGCGTCAGTCGGGTCGGTGCGCATCCGGCGGTTTCCAGCCTGGATTGCGTGGGGCCGTTCGCGGCAGACATGGACGATCTGATTGCCGCGATGCAAGTGATTTGCCCTGGCTTTCAGGTTCAGGGTTTGCCTGCGAGTAACGCGTCGGTGGGTTTCCTTGAAGTCGATTGCGACCCACATTTGCAAGCGTGCCTCGGCGCCGCCGCCGACCGTGCCGGCTGGCGTCGCAGCCACCTGCACCTGAGCGAATTCGATGCCGCGTTTGCCGCTGGCCTGACCGTCATCAACGTCGAAAACTGGGCCGCATTCGGTCACCTCACCGGTAAAGGCCTGATCGGCGCAGATGTCGAGCAACGCCTGTTGGCCGCGAGCCGCACCAGCGCCGCGGATCTGGCGCAT
Source organism: Pseudomonas migulae (assembly GCF_024169315.1). NCBI lineage: Bacteria > Pseudomonadati > Pseudomonadota > Gammaproteobacteria > Pseudomonadales > Pseudomonadaceae > Pseudomonas > Pseudomonas migulae. Next base: position 6,430,226 of record NZ_JALJWR010000001.1, read on the forward strand.
GCCGAAAAAGTGCGCACGCGTTTCATCCTGCAAGTGGACGCCGCGCTGGAAGAGTTTGCCGTGCTGCTGTTGCCAACGATGCCAAGCCTGCCGCCGACGCTGATCGAAGCCCGTAGCGCGAGCAAAGCCGTGGCCGGCATGACCCCGCTGGTACGGCCCTTCAACCTCAGCGGCCATCCGGCGCTGACGGTGCCGGTGCAACTGGATGGCAGCGGGCTGAAAGTCGGCCTGCAAATCGTTGGCCGTAAAGGTCAGGACGAACTCGTCTGCGCCTTCGGTGCGCAGCTGCAACAGAGCATGGCCCTTACGCGGCCAACCCCTAAAAAGAAGTCATAAGAAAAAGCCATGAGGAGAACCGCATGAGCACTCATGAATACCGGCTGATTGCATCATCGAAAAGCCCGGACGAACTGGTCAGTCACGACCGCGTCGACGTCTCGCTGTACAACGATCCGGCGCTGTTCGAAGCCGAGCTCGAGAAGATTTTCTACCGCACCTGGGTCTGGGTCGCCCACGAAAGCGAAGTGCGCAACAGCGGCGATTTCAAGACCGCGACCATCGGCCGTCGTCCGGTGATTGTGGTGCGCGACAAGAAAGGCCAGATCAACGTGCTGGAAAACCGCTGCCGGCACCGTGGCGCCACGGTGTGTGAAAAGCACAAGGGCAACGCCACCGGTTTTACCTGCCCGTATCACAGCTGGTCGTATGGGCTCGACGGCAAACTGCGTGCGTTGCCTTATCCGGACGGCTACGAAGGCATTCTGGAAAAGTCCGAACTGCCACTCACCAGCCTGCGCGTGGAAAGTTATGCCGGCATGGTCTTCGCCAGTTACAACGACGAGATCGAGCCGTTGGTGGATTTCCTTGGCGGTGCGAAACACTGGATGGACCTGTTCATGAAGCAGGGCGCCGGGTACCCGATCAAGACGCAGGGCGAACACAAGTTCAGCTTCAAGGGCAACTGGAAGATCCAGCTGGAAAACACCACCGACGGTTACCACTTCCCGATCGTGCACAAGTCGTTCATGTCGTCGGTGGATGAAGAAACCTCGGAAATGCTCTCGTTCATGACCGACGAGCAAGCGGTGACCCATTCGTTGGGCAACGGCCACAGCGTGATGGTGATGGTGCCGGAGCACGTCGATCTGGATCACGACGACGGCACCGAACAGTTGCAGGAGCGCTTCGCTCACGTCACTGAAGAACTGTCGAAAACCATGGAGCCTGCGCAAGTGCGGCGCATCGTCCGTTCGTTGCACGGTGCCGGTTTCAACCTGAACCTGTTCCCGAACGTCGCGATGTCGATGTCGTTCTTCCGCGTGTTGCGTCCGGTCTCGGTGACTGAAACAGAGATCCGCCATGTCGCCCTCGGCATGGACGGTGGCCCGGAAATCGCCAACCGCGAACGCCTGCGTATTCACGAGCACTTCCAGGGCCCGTTCGGTTTCGGCAGCCCGGACGACGCCGAGGCTTGGGATCGGGTGCAGCGCGGATCGTACGCCGGCGTCGATGCGCCGATCCTGGTCAACCGTGGCCTCAATCGCGAAATCACCGCTGAAAACGGCGACAAGGTCAGCCACGCCACCGATGAAGGCGGCATGCGCGGTGCCTATGACATGTGGAAAAGGATGATGAGCTAATGAGCAATCACGACACCCTGAGCGGTTTTTCCGGCCCGTTGGCCCAGGCCATCGAATTCATCTGGCGCGAAGCCGAACTGCTCGACCACAAGCACTACGCCGAATGGGCGACCCTGTGGAGCGAGAGCGGCAAGTACATCGTGCCGATCGATCCGGACACCGAAGATTTCGAAGCCACCCTCAACTACGCCTACGACGATGCGCGCATGCGTGACTTGCGCATCGAACGCCTGACCGCCGGCTACTCGCCGTCGGCGGTGGACGCGGCGAAAACCATCCGCACCGTTTCGCGCTTCCGCCTGGTGGAAGCGGCGGGCGACATCGTCGAAGTCAATTCCGCGCAGTTGCTGTACGCCTACAAACGTGGGGTGCACACGCCGTTCGTGGCTGACCTGAACCATCGCATTCGCTTCACCGACGGTGTGGCGAAGCTGGAGCGCAAGGTCGTGCGCCTGATCAATTCCACCGAGAGCCTGAGCGCGCTCGGTTTCCTGCTGTGAGGGTCAACACCATGAACCGAGTAGCCCTGATCACCGGCGCGTCGCGCGGTCTCGGCGAGTGCATCGCCCGTCGCTTGCACGCGGCGGGGTATCGCGTGGGCCTGGCGGATGTGCGCCTCGACGGCGTGCAACGCCTGGCTGCGGAGCTGGATGGCAGCGGCGCGAGTGCCGTCGCCATCGAACTGGACGTGCGCAACAAAGGCGATTTTGTCCGCGCCCGTGACCTGCTCGCCGAGCGGTGGGGCGGCACCGACATACTGGTGAATAACGCCGGCGTGTCGAAAGTCGCCGCATTGATGGACATCACGCCCGAGGAGTTCGATGAATCGATGGCGATCAACCTGCGCGGCACGTTTGTCGCGTGCCAGGTGTTCGGCGCGCACTTTGCCGAGCGTGGCTTTGGTCGCATCGTCAACATCGCCTCGCTCGCCGGGCAGAACGGCGGCACCGCCACGGGCGCGCATTACGCGGCGGCCAAGGGCGGCGTGGCGACGCTGACCAAAGTCTTCGCCCGTGAACTGGCGCCGCAAGGGGTGACGGTCAACAGCATTTCGCCGGGGCCGCTGGACTTGCCGGTGGTGCGTGAAACGGTGGCGCCGGAGCGGCTGGAACAGATTCTGAAAATGATCCCGGCCGGTACCCTCGGCGACCCCGGGTTCATCGCCGACACGGTCCTGCTGTTGATCGCCGATCACGCGGCTTCGGTTACCGGCGCGTGCTGGGACATCAACGGTGGCCTGTTCATGCGCTGATACCCGATCCGATAACTCCCCTCGCCACAGGACAATGTCCGACTTAAGACTCAACCGAAAAACGTTCAGGTGACGCAATGATGAAGGTGAAGATCGAAAGGATCGTCGACGAAGCGCTGGATATCCGCTCCTTTCGCCTCGTGCGCAGTGACGGCCAACCGCTCGACGCCTATGAACCCGGTGCCCATGTCGACCTGACGGGGCCGACCGGGGTCACTCGCCAGTATTCGCTGTGCAGTCCGCCGCAGGACTGCCGCGCGTATCTGGTCGCGGTGAAGAAAGAAGCGCAGTCCCGTGGTGGCTCGGCGGCGCTGCACGAGGTGGAAGAGGGCATGGAGCTGGAAATGGGCGCGCCGCGCAACCTGTTCCGCCTCGACCCGACGGCCACCGAGCACGTGTTGTGCGCCGCCGGTATCGGCGTCACGCCGCTGCTGAGCATGGCCTATCGGCTGACGGAAACCGGCCAGCCGTGGCGTTTGCATTACTTCGCTCGTTCGCCGCAATACGCCGCATTTGCCCAGCTGTTGGCGAGCACGTTCGCCGGGCATGTGCAGTTTCACTACGGCGTCGAGCCGGGTGACCTGGATGCCGCGTTGAGTGAATGCCTGAACCAGGCGGGCAGTGCCGCGCATGTCTACACCTGCGGCCCGGCGCCGTTCATGAACAAAGTCGTGGAAGTCGCGGCGCGCAGCCGTTCTGACGACGCTATCCACCTCGAACACTTCCAGGCCGATCCGGCGGCAAATGCCGGCCCGAGTGGCGGCTTCGAGGTGGAACTGGCCAGTTCCGGCGTGGTGCTTCAGGTCCCGGCCAACGCCAGTCTGGTCGACGTGTTGCAGGCCCACGGCTGTGACATCGACACCGAATGCCGCGAAGGCATCTGCGGGACCTGTATCGTCGAGGTACTGGACGGCGTGCCGGAGCACCGCGACAACTGTTTGTCGAACAAGGAAAAGGCGTCCAACAAGCAGATTTGTGCCTGCGTTTCCCGCGCCGTTTCCGCTCGTCTGGTATTGGACATCTAATGCAAGGGAAGGCTGGCAAGCCAGCGCCGGAGCCTGTTGAATAGCGCTTCGGCGGCCGTCAAGGGAGGAGACAGCCCGGTACGTAACATTTGCCGAACCGCTCGACGAAGCGGTCGAAAAATAACAATAAGACACGCGTGAGGCTTTGCAGTGATGATGACTTCTTCGGCGGTTCGCAATGAGGCGTTCGAAAGCTGGTTGAGCCAGGTCAACCAGGCCTGTGGGCGTTTCGATGCCCGGGCTCTGGATACGGATTTTTACGGCGAGCTCGCGGAATACCGCAGCGGCGCCATCAACCTCAGTGTCGTCGACATGGCGCACGTGCACCTGTATCGCACCAGTAAAGACGTCAGCGTCAGCAGCGACGGCCACTATTACGCGGTGTTCCAGATGCGCGGCAGTTCGCAGCTGGAGCAGGGCGATAACCGCGCTCGGCTCGGCACGGGCGACATTGCCCTGATCGATGCCTGCCGCCCGAGTGACATGACCTACAACGAGGATTCCCGACAGTTGTCGCTGATCCTGCCGCGGCAGGTGGTCGAGCGCGGTTCGCACTTCAATGCGGTCAACTGCGCCACGCGGATCTCAGGCGACACGCCACTGGCGGCGATGGCCAACAAGCTGGTCATGGACACCCGGCAGCAGGAAGGCCTGGACATGCAGGAGAGCGAAGCGGTGCTCGATGCCCTGGTCAGCCTGCTGTTGCCGGGGATCAGCGTCCGCGACAACGGCGGCGATGCCCACGAGCGGCAGTTTCGCAAGATCATTGCCTACATCGATGAACACATCAGCGCCGAAGAATTGTGCCCCGAGCTGATTGCCCGGGAGGTAGGAATTTCGGTGCGGGGTCTGTACCGGATGTTCTCCAAGCGCGGCCTGGTGGTGGCGCAATACATCAAGCACCGGCGCCTGGATTTCTGCGCAGAAAACCTGCGCCGTTCCCACGTTGAACAGAAGCTGTCGGCGTTGTGTTATGCCTGGGGATTCTCCGATTCCAGCTATTTCTCATCGGCGTTCAAGTCGCGTTTTGGCGTGTCGCCGGGGGCGTATCGCAAGCGGTATAGCCAGAACTGATTGCTTGATGGCGCGGTGTCAGTTGCGATTGATGGCGGTCTGACGGCCCCCGAAGAGCTTCAATGCCGCGTCGGCTCTTCCGTCGGCAAATGCAGCACTTCACGCACCAGCATCGCAATGCTGGTCACGCCCATCTTTTCCTTGATCTTGGTCCGGTGCACGTCAACGGTTTTCACGCTGATGTTCAGCTCCCGGGCGATCACCTTGCTCGCCTTGCCATCGATCACCAGCATCAACACTTCCCGCTCACGACTGGTCAGCAAGGCCAGTTTGCCTTGAAGGTGCTGGCGTTGCTCCTGATCGGCCAGGGCATGCACGGCGGACTTCAGCGCCGCCTGAATACGGTCGATCATTTGCTGCGGGTTGTACGGCTTCTCGACGAAGTCCAGCGCACCGTTCTTCATCGCCGTCACCGACATCGGAATGTCGCCATGCGCGGAGACGAAAATGGTGGGCAAGGTGCTGCCGCGCTGGTTGAGGATTTCCTGCAGCTGAAAGCCACTGGTTTCCGGCATGCGCACGTCCAGCACCAGGCACGCCGGTTGCTTCGGGTCATACTGGCTCAGGAACTCTTCAGCACCGGCAAAGCATTGCGCTTGCACGCTGACCGATTCCAGCAACCAGGCCAGCGACGTGCGCAAATCCTTGTCGTCATCAACGATATAAACAATCGGTTTGCGAGTTTCCATCAGGGGCTGCCACGAGAATTTCTAATTATTGTTTTCGCACGCGTGCACGCTGCGGCGGACATCGGCGCCTGTGTTGACGCCCATCAGCAGAATACCCACTGCGGCAGCCCCTGACGATAAAGAAACCACCTAGTCGACTAGCGGAAAGCCCACCTCGCCATGGGGATCGTGAGAATGGTTGCGCGCAGCGTAGGGACTTAGTCTTGTTCCATCACCTACGGGCCGCGAACGGGCGGCCCTCCTGAAGGAAGGGGCACCGACATGGCCGACCTGAGCCAGCAGCAAATCGACTTTCGCAACGCCATGGCGCAGCTGCCGGCGGCGGTGAACATCATCACCACCAACGGCCCCGGCGGACGCTGCGGCATCACCGCCAGCGCCGTGTGCTCGGTGACGGACTCACCGCCGACCGTGCTGGTGTGCGTCAACCGCAACAGCGCCACCCACGATGTGTTCCGCACCAACGGCCGGCTGTGCGTCAACGTGCTGTGCGGCGAGCAGGAAGAGCTGGCCCGACACTTCGCCGGCATGACCCAGGTACCGATGGCGGAGCGGTTTGCCTGGGACCTGTGGGACGGCGGCGACACGGGCGTGCCGGTGCTGCGCGATGCGCTGGTGCAACTGGAAGGACGGATCAGCGAGTGCAAGGAAGTGGGGTCGCATTCGGTGATGTTCGTGGAGTTGTCGAAGGTTGGGGTGCGCGGGGAGGGGGATAGCCTGGTGTATTTCAACCGGTTGTTTCATCGGATCGAGCATGCTGTGGTGGCGTGCTGAAAGACCGCGTTATCGTTCATCGCGGGCAAGCCACGCTCCCACAGGGGGTGTGGCGAACACACCATTTGTGAACGCCGCAAAACCCTGTGGGAGCGGGCTTGCCCGCGATGGCGGAACAACAGGCGACACTGATCTCAGATCCGGAAACTCCCGACCAACTGATTCAGTCGCCCAGTCTCCCGCTCCAGCTCGGTACACGCCCGCAAAGCCACGGCCCGCTTCACCGGCATGCGCGGCTTCGATCGCTGCGTTGAGCGCCAGCAGGTTGGTCTGCTGGGAGATGCCCTTGCCATTCCAGCCAGTGCTTCGGCGTCGGATCAGGCCAAGGCCATCGATCTGGTGAAGCAACTGCGAATCTACTCGCTTGCGCAGGCATCCAGCCCGCCCAAGCAAAACTATGTCGATATGGCGGGAAAGCTCCTGGACGGCGTGGTGAAATTCGATGATTTCTTTTATCAGCGCCTTGCGCGCATGGTGAATGAGGCGCCCGTCCTGATGCGTGATCTGGTCATGATGGGGCAGCTTCGTTCCTTGGGGATCGAGAAATTTCAGAGTCGTGACGATGAGGCTGCGTCTGTTTTCGCTCTGCAGATACTCCCACTGGGGGCTGTGTCGGTAAACGTCAGTTAGTGACCAACAATTCCGGGCCGAGGTAGTTGTTGATGTGGTCGATGTCGTCGTCGCCCAGGCTGCCCACCGAAGAGGCCAGGCGCAGGTGCGACATCAAGTACCGCAGCTTCGCCTCGAACAGATCGTGACGCGCCACGAAGAGCAGTTCTTCGGCATTGAGGACGTCCGAGTTGGTGCTGGTGCCTCCTTCCTTGAAGCCCTTGCGTGTCGACGTCAGTGAACGCTCGTTGGACTCCACGGCCCGCTCCAGTGCGTGAATACGTTTGGCGCCGCTCTGTACGCCGGCATACTCGCGGGTGGTTCCGGAGATGACTTCCTGTCGCGTGGCATCGAGTTCGTCCAGGGCCTTGAAACTATTGGCACTGGCCTGGCGTGTCAGGGCGCTGGTACCGCCACCGTTGTACAGCGGGAAATTGACTTCCAGCCCGATTGAGGCGTAGCGGTTGCGTTGATTCAGCTCGGAGATTGATTGGCTATCGCCTGCGGTGTAGCCGGCAACGAAATCCAGTGTCGGCCAGTGACCAGCCTTGGCGCGCTTCACTTCTTCTTCAGCGAGGTTGCTGCTATGACGGCGCGCATGGATCAGCGGGCTGTCGGTCTGAGCCTTGACCAGCCAGTCCTGCAGGTTGCTCGGTAGCAGCGGTGGTGTATCGAAGCCCGGGCGCAAGGTGGTCAGCGATTCGGGGGTTTCTCCGATGTATTCCTCAAGCTTGCGGCGCGCATTGATCAGGTTGTCCTGCGCTTCGATCAGTTCGGCTTCGGCGAGGTCGCGGCGAGCGATCGACTCGTCGATATCGGTGACGGTGCCGGCTCCCAGTTCCATGCGCCGTTTCGCCGAGGCGAGTTGCTCGTCGAAGGCGTTCAGTTTGGACTTGGCAAGGGTGATGGTTTCGCTGGCCAGGAGCACGTCGAAATAGCTTTCGGCGAGGCGCACCGCCGCGTCCTGGCTCTTGGCATCGAACACTGCGACGCTGTAGTCGGCACGCTGTTTACCCTGGCGGTATTCGGCCATTTTCTGTTTGTTGAACAGTGGCTGGCGCAAGCGCACGTTAGCGCCCTTGGAGTCGTAGTCGAGATCCCTTTCGATCCCGCTCTGGCGCTGGGTGCCATTGACCTTGTTGTCGTACGCCGAGGCATTGATCTGCGGTAGCAGACCGGCCTGGCCGATGGCGCGGTTTTCCAGGCCGGCCTGTTTTTCATGCACGGCGGCGCGGTAGACGGGGCCTTGGTATTGCAACAGGTCCCAGGCTTGTTTGAGGTCCATGGCGCTGGCCGGGAGGGATAGCGCCAGCAGGCAGAAGCACAGGCAATGACGGTCCATTTCATTGTTCCTTGAAGGAGCTGTCTACACGCTCGAGCATTGGTTTGAGCAGATAGCTCATCATGTTGCGCTCGCCAGTCTTGATGGTGACGCTGGCGGGCATGCCGGGACGAATATGATTGCTGCCAAGAAGGCTCATGCCATCGGGCGTGACTTCCACCTGCGCCAGATAGAACGGTTGCTTGCTTTCCTCGTCCATCAGGCGGTCGGCGGAGACGGTCTTCACGCGGCCGGGTATGTTGGGCGTCCGGGCATGGTTGAAGGCCGGGAAGGCAATGTCCACGGCCAGGCCGGGGACCATCTTGTCGATGGCCTGCACGGGAATCATCGCGTCGACCTGCAGCGGTTCGTTGTCCGGAACGATTTCCATGATCTTGAAGCCGGGCTGGATGATCCCGCCGACGGTAGCAATGCTCAGGGACTGGACCATGCCATCGATCGGCGATCGAATTACCGTGTGGGTCACTTCATAGTCCAGCGCACGCAGGCGGTCGGCGAGGGTGGTGTTTTCCTTGGCGGTGTCGGTGAGCTGCGATTCGACTTCCTTCAAATAATCGTGCTGGCGCTGCAGGATGCGCAGCTTGATTTCGGTGGTCTGGCTACGCACGCGAGCGATGTTGTTGAGGTTCTCCGCCTGGCCGGCGGCGAGGTCGGCATTGCTGCGTTCCAGCTCAAGCAGGCGGTTGCGCGGCACATAGCCTTCGGCCGCCAGCACGCGGGTACCTTTGAGTTCCTGGTTGAGGAAGCCGATCTGCGAGGCGCGGGCGCCATAGACTTGCTGCAGGCCCTTGAGCTGGACCGCCGACGCCGCGAGGTTTTCCTGCAGGATGCTGATTTCGCCCGCGAGGCCGGCACGCCGGGTGTCCAGCAGGCGTTGTTGCAGATCCATGGCGGCCACCAGGCGGTAGTCATTGCCGAAGCGCTTGAGCAATTCGGGATCGAAGTTCACCACATCGCGGTCGTCACGTTCCGCTTCCAGGCGGTTTTCCACCGTCTTGCTGACGATGTACTGGGCGCTGACCGCACCCTGTTCGGCAAGGGCACGCAGCGAGTCGAGGCGGACCACCTCCTGGCCTTTTTTCACAGAATCGCCTTCGCGAACGAGAATGGCCTCCACGGTGCCGCCGCTCAGATGCTGCACGGCTTTGCGATTGCTGGTGACTTTTACCGTGCCTGTCGCTACCACGCCGGCATCCAGCGGCGCCAGCCAGGACCAGAGGAGGAAGCCGCCGAAGCCAGCGAGCACCAGCCACATGCCTCTGCGCAGGGGTTTGTTGACGTCCAGATCCACCGCGTGCCTGGGGTCGGTGAGAATCATGTCGGTGTGTTGGTTCATCTGCATGATCGGTCACTCCCGTGCTTTGACGGAGGCCAGCGGAGTTGAAGCGCCTGCAGGCATCACACTGGCCTTGCGCAGCGCTGCGAATACTTCGTCGCGAGTGCCGAGCATCTGCACGCCGCCGTCTCGCAGCATCAGCACCTTGTCGACGGCGCAGAGCACATTGGGACGGTGGGAAATCAGAATGACGGTGGCGCCGCGGTTTTTGAGTTGGGCCAGCGCATCGACCAAGGCCTTTTCACCGACGTCGTCGAGGTTGGCGTTCGGCTCATCCAGCACAATCAGATTGGGGTCTCCATACAGTGCGCGGGCCAGGGCGATGCGTTGCTTCTGGCCACCGGAAAGCGGGCTGCCATCGGTGCCCAGACGGGTCTCGTAACCCTGCGGGAAACGCAGGATCATCTCGTGCACTCCCGTCGTCCTGGCGGCGCGGATGACGGCGTCGCTGTCCACTTCGCCAAAGCGCGCAATGTTGTCGGCGATGGTGCCCTCGAACAGTTCCACGTCCTGTGGCAGGTAACCGAGCCAGGGGCCGAGTTCGCCCTTGTTCCAGGTGAAGATGTCCGCGCCGTCCAGGCGCACCTTGCCGGCCTGTGCCGGCCAGACGCCGACCATCAGGCGGGCGAGGGTGGATTTGCCCGAGGCGGACGGACCGATGATGCCAAGGCTTTCGCCGGGGGAAAGGTTGAAGCTCACCCCGCGCAGAATCGTGTTGCTGGTGCCGGGGGCGCCGGCATACACATTCTCTACCGCCAGCATGCCCAGAGGCCGTTGCAGCGACATGCTCGGTGGTCGGCGCGGATAGTCGTTGAGCATTTCGTTCAGCCGGCCCCAGGCCGAGCGGCAGCCAAGCAGTTGCTTCCACGACGCGATGACCTGTTCCACCGGACCCAATGCGCGGCCGGTGAGGATCGAGCAAGCAATCATCATCCCGGGGGTGATCTTGCCTTCGATCGCCAGCAGCGCGCCGGCGCCGAGGATCAGCGACTGCAACGTGATACGCACGAAGCGCCCGGTGCTGCTGATCAGGGCGGCACGGTCGGAAGCCAGGGTCTGCATTTCCAGAATGCGCAAATGGCTTTGGTACCAGCGCTTGCCGATTGACGGCAGCATGCCCATGGCCTCGATGACCTCGGCGTTGCGCAGGTTGTTGTTGGCGTAGCTGGCGGAGGAGAGGGCGGCCTGATTGGCTTCGGCCAGCGGTTTTTGCGTCGCCTTCTCGGTGAGGTAGGCCAGGCCCATCAGAATCAGTGAGCCGATCAGCGTGATCAACCCGAGCAGCGGGTGGATCAGATAGGCGACCAGCAGGTAGATCGGGGTCCATGGCGCATCGAAGAAAGCGAACAGGCCATTGCCGGTAAGAAATTGACGCACCTGCGCGAGGTCCTGAAGGGCCTGGGCCGGATTACCACCGGCGCGGCTCAGGTTGCGCTCGAATGCCGCGGTGAAAATGCGTCGATTGAGGTCCATGTCCAGGCAGTTGCCGACCCGGATCATCACACGGGTGCGGAACATTTCCAGCGTGGCCATCAGCAGGAACAGGCCTATCACCAGAAACGTCAGCATCGTCAACGTTGTGACGTTTCGACTGACCAGGGCGCGATCATAAACCTGCAGCATATAAACAGCTGGCGTCAACATCATGACGTTGATCACGCCGCTGAAACCTGCCAGGGAGTAAAAACTGCGACGAAGGCGAAAGAGTGCATCGGTCAGTTCGGATCGAGTACTCGATTGTCTGTACATTTGGCTGACCCCTCTCGAAAAGCCGTTAGCCCTTGCGGCGCAACAGCTAACGCGTGTAATTCGCAGGTAGCCGTCGATAGACCGGGGTTCGCTCTAGGGCGAATCTCCTGTCAATTTCTGCGTTGCTCCCATAGCCAGCAGCGTAGGTGGCGATGAAACAATCTGAAATAACATTTCGCTCTAATGGTGCGTCGAACTTTCTATAAGTCTAATAAAAACAGTCGGTTGTGGGGTCAATGGCCGATCGTCTGGTTTGTGCGTCGTAAAATTGACAATTATTTGCTATGCACCTTAAGTCTTACTCATTGACGGCAACGTCCGCCTGAAACCTGTCAACTCTTTGGCAGCGCGAGGCGCAGAGATTTTCCCGCGGGAGCACACCATGTCGATCATTTCGTTCTTCGGCAGAGGGAAGGGGTTGTTCAGGGAGTTCGCCTTGACTGCATGGTTCCATGGCCCGCCCAGGGCTCGGGTTCGCTCTGCCTGATCGCACAGCGAGCCATTCTTTTGTGAATTTCAGGCGCGCATCCCGGGGGCCGTTTAACGGCTTTGACTTCCCGCGTCAGCGCTCGCCAATAAAAAGAACCAACACACTGCGCAAGCCAGCACCTGACTGGGCGTGGGCGGATTCCTATCGTCCCGCGTCCTTCCCCAAAGAGATCGAGGGCAAGCAAAATGGCCAATTTCAACAAGTCCGACCTGGAGTTCATTCTCAAGCAGATTTTTATCGCAGAAGCGCATGCCGACGGCGCCAGCCTCAGTGATTTGCTACCCAACAGTCAGGTGCCATTCGGCCTGCGTACCGTCGATGGCAGCTACAACAACCTGGTCGCCGGGCAAAGTGAATTCGGCGCTGCGGACAATGCCTTCCCGCGCCTGCTGGATCCCTCGTTTCTGGCGTCATACACCGGGACAGGGACGGTGATCGACCCGCAGCCACGGATTATCAGTAACCTGATCGTTGATCAGACCGCCAACAACCCGGCCGCGGTTGCGGCGAACGGCGGTGCCGACCCGGTCATCAGCCCAGGTCCCGACGGTGTCTTCGGCACGGATGACGACACGCAAGTGTTCTTCATTCCCAACCAGTCGGCGGACGCCGGCCTGACCGCCGGCTTCAACTCGTGGATGACCTTCTTTGGCCAGTTCTTCGATCACGGCCTCGACCTGCTCAGCAAGAGCACTACCGACTTTGTGTTTATTCCGTTGCAGCCGGACGATCCGTTGTTCGTGCCGGGCAGTCCGACCAACTTCATGGTGCTGCCACGGGCAGTGCGTACAGCCGGCGCGGACGGAATTGTCGGCACTGCCGATGATGGCCAGCCCAACACCACCTCACCGTTCGTGGACCAGAGCCAGACTTACAGCTCGCACCCCTCGCATCAGGTGTTTCTCCGCGAGTACGTCCTCAACGCGGCAGGTGACCCTGTTGCAACGGGGCGCCTGATTACCAACCGCGATCTGGGCGTCGATGGCAAGTTCGGCACTGCCGATGATGGCGGCGCGGAAAATGGCGGCATGGCGACCTGGGCAGTGGTCAAGGCCCAGGCCCGTGACATTCTTGGCATCGACCTGACCGACGCCGATGTGCACAACGTGCCGCTGCTGGCCACCGATGCGTACGGCAACTTCATCCGGGGCCCGAACGGTATGCCGCAGGTGGTGATACGCATCAGTAACGGCGATGACGGTATTGCCGGCACGGCTGATGACGTCACGCAACTGGTCGAAGGCAACCGGGATGCTCCGATCAGTCTGGCCAGCGCCGTGAGCACCGGGCATGGCTTCCTCGACGACATCGCCCACAATGCCGCGCCGGTCGTTATCGGCGGGGCTCTGCAGGCGGATACTGACACCGATATCGGCAATACCCAGCCAGTGGGCGCGGGCGGCAACAACCTGACCTACGACAACGAACTGCTCGACGCTCACTACATTGCCGGCGATGGCCGGGCGAACGAAAACATCGGCCTGACCGCCGTGCACCATGTGTTCCATTCCGAGCACAATCGCCTGGTCCAGCAATCCAAGGAAACCATCCTTGCCTCTGGCGATCTGGCGTTCCTCAATGAGTGGCTGGCGGACGATGTGGCCGCGATACCGACTGCACCCGCCGAAATCGCAGCATTGGTGTGGGACGGCGAACGGCTGTTCCAGGCCGCCAAGTTCGGCACCGAGATGCAGTATCAGCACCTGGTGTTCGAGGAGTTCGCGCGGACTGTTCAGCCGCAGGTCGACGCATTCCTTGCCCCTAACGGCTATGACACCTCGATCAACCCGGCCATCCTCGCCGAGTTCGCCCACGTGGTGTATCGCTTCGGTCACTCGATGTTGACCGAGACGGTCGATCGCTTCGACCCCGAGTTCAATCCGCTCCTCACGGACCCGAACAACCCTGACTCGCAGCTCGGTCTGATCGCGGCCTTCCTCAACCCGCTGGCCTTCGCCGGCAGCGGCGCTACTGCGGACGAAGCGGCAGGGGCGATCATTCGCGGTGTGACCCGCCAGCTCGGCAACGAGATCGACGAGTTCGTTACCGAAGCGTTGCGCAACAACCTGCTCGGTCTGCCCCTCGATTTGCCAGCCCTGAACCTGGCGCGTGGCCGCGACACTGGCATCCCCACGTTGAATGAAGCGCGCCGCGAGTTTTACCAATCAACCGGTGACAGCCAACTCAAGCCGTACATCAGTTGGGCTGACTGGGCGGATAGCCTCAAACACCCCGAGTCGTTGGTCAACTTCATCGCGGCTTATGGTACGCATGACACGATTACGTCGGCGACCACGCTGGCAGGCAAACGCGATGCTGCTCTTGCGCTGGTATTCGGTGGTACCGGTGCGCCGGCTGACCGCCTGGACTTCCTCAATAGCAGCGGTGACTGGGCAAACGTCACGACGGCCGGCAGGGATGGGGTGATGGGCACCGCAGACGACCTGACGGGTGTAACCATCAGCGGTGTCGACGACATCGACTTCTGGGTCGGTGGCCTCGCCGAAGAGAAGATGCCATTCGGCGGGATGCTTGGCTCGTCTTTCAACTTCGTGTTTGAGACCCAGATGGAGGCCTTGCAGGACGGCGACCGCTTCTACTACCTGTCGCGTACGGCGGGCCTGAACTTCGGCACGGAGCTTGAGAACAACTCCTTCGCCAAGCTGATCATGCTCAACACCGATGTCACCCACCTGTCGAACACCGTGTTCCAGACGCCGACGTTCACCCTCGAGGTGAATCAGGCCAATCAGTACACTGGCCTGGGCGTGGGCGGTCGCGACGATCCAACGGGCGGCCTCATGATCAACGGTGTGGAAATCGTGTCACTGGTGATTCGCGACAATCCCGACACCGTGGGTCCGGACGGCAATTATCTGCATTACACCGGTGAAGATCATGTCGTCCTCGGCGGCACCGCCGGCAATGACATTATCCTCTCCGGTGAGGGCGATGACACCGTTTACGGTGACGGCGGCAACGATCGCCTCGAAGGGGGCGCCGGGAACGATGCGGTCCTTGGCGGCGCGGGCGATGACATCATCACCGACTCGTTCGGTGACAACCGTCTGGAAGGCAATGCCGGTAACGACGTGATCGTCGCCGGTAGCATGCTGGTTGGAGGCAACCTGATCCTGGGGGGCGATGGCCAGGACTTCATCATCACTACTGAAGACATCAGCACCACCTTCGGCGGCCAGGGTGACGATTTCATCCTCGGCGCCAAGACCAACCTGCCAGCTACCGGCAACGAAGGCGATGACTGGATCGAGAAGGGCACCCAGGACGGCGCGCCTGGCGATAACGCCTCACCGTTGCTCAATGACGATGTGATCGGCAACGACATCTTCATCGGTGGTGGTGGCTTCGACGAAATGATCGGCGAGGGTGGCGATGACATCTTTGTCGGCAGCGATGCTCAGGACAATATGGACGGCATGTCCGGTTTCGACTGGGTAACCCACAAAAATGACAGGATCGGCGTGACCGTTGACCTGACCATGGCCGCGCTGGCGCAGCCACACGGCAACGCGCCAAACCAGAACAACGGGCCGTTCAATCCGGTCGGCGCGTCGCCGGCCTCGATCCTCGACCGTTTTGCCGAGGTCGAAGGCTTGTCCGGTTCGCAATTCGGCGATGTGCTCAAGGGCGATAATGTTGATGCGGACACAATCATCAATCACGGTGGCACCACGGGCAGTGCGCTGACCAATGTGGCGTTGATCCGCGGACTGGAGCAGTTTCTGGCCGATGCCGGTTTGCCCACCACCGGCTTTGCCACGGGCAACATCATCCTGGGTGGCAATGGCAGTGACCTGATCGAGGGGCGCGGCGGTGATGATCTGATCGATGGCGACAAATGGCTCAACGTCAGGATTGCGGTGTATGACGCCGGCGACGTCAACCATACCGGCCCTGAAATCGCCACCTTCGACAGCATGGTCGATATGATCCCGTTCATGCTCGACGGCACCTATAACCCGGGTCAGCTCAAGGCCGTGCGGGAAATCCTGCCCGGCACCTCGACGGGTGGGGCGGCTTTTGACACCGCGATTTTCTCCGGGCTCCAGTCCGAGTATGTGGTGACGCGTGACACCCGTGGCACGACCGATGTGACGGACGATGTCTGGACCGTGACCGATACCGAAGTGGGTCGTGACGGTACCGATACCTTGCTGCATATCGAACGACTGCAGTTCTCCGATGCCCAGCAAGTGCTGGTGACGGGGAATGCACAACCGACGGGCAGGCCGACCGTCACGGATGGAAACGGCGGCGCAATCACTGTGGGCGACACGCTGACGGTGAGCGTGGCCGGGGTGCGCGATGCGAACAACATCGCGGTGGGTAATCTGCAAGGTTTTATCAATAACGCCTCGGTGTCCTACTATTGGCAGTTCGAAGCCGACCCCGGCACCGGCGTGTTCGAAGACATCATCCTGCTGCCTGCCGGTGACCTGGCATTCCAGAGCGCCGACGGCACCACCTTCAAGGTCTCCCCGGATCTGGCCGGGCTGGCACTGCGGGTCAAGGCGATCTACCAGGATGGTCACGGCACGACTGAAGTGCTCTACTCGCAGCCGACTGCCGTGGTGGAACCCGGCGTGCCGGTTGTGCCGACGGCGCAGACACCGATAGTCGATGCCACCGAGGGCGGCGAGGGCCTGCACATGGTCCGCACCGACCTCAACTTCATCCTTGATCAGATCAAGATTGCCGAAGCTGACGCGGCCGGTCAGGACATTCTCTCGCTGATCCCGAATATCCGCGCGCCGTTGGGCCTGCGTGCGGTCGATGGCTCAAACAACAACCTGATGAACCTCAATGGCATCAACAACACCGAGTTTGGTGCCGCCGATAACGTCTTCCCGCGCGTGTCCGATCCGGTCTTCAATCCGGCGGAAGGTGCGCCTGCGGGGTTCTTTGGCCCCGGTTCGCCGGCCACCCCGGGATCGTCTTATCAGCAGACCAGCGGCAACGTGTTTGACTCGCAGCCGCGCACCATCAGTAATCTGATCGTCGACCAGACGTCGAACAACCCGGCGGCTTATGCCACGGCTTACGACGCGGGCGCGGACGGTGTGCTCAACTATGGCGTAGTGGGTAGCGGTAACGACGACGTGCTCAAGGATGGCGTACGGATAGTTGCCAGCCCCGGCATGGATGGTCAGTTCGGTACTGCCGACGACCACGATGTGTATCTGTTCGAGAACACCGCGCCCGATGCGGGGTTGTCCGCGCCGTTCAACTCCTGGATGACTTTCTTCGGACAGTTCTTCGATCACGGTCTGGACCTGGTGACCAAAGGCGGTTCAGGCACCATCTACATCCCGCTGCAACCGGATGATCCGCTGTATGTGCCTGGCGGTCACTCCAACTTCATGGTGCTCACCCGCGCGACCAACCTGCCAGGAGCGGATGGCGTTCTCGGCACGGCCGACGATATCCATGAACACACCAACACCACCTCGCCGTTCGTGGACCAGAACCAGACCTACAGCTCGCACCCCTCGCACCAGGTGTTCCTGCGCAGTTATCTGCTGACCGACGATGGCCCCATCGCGACGGGCAGGCTGATCACTAACCGTGACCTGGGGGCGGACGGCAAGTTTGGTACCGGAGACGACAGCGAAATCGGTGGCATGGCGACCTGGAAAGTGGTCAAGGCGCAAGCCAACGACATTCTGGGGATCCACCTGACCGATGCCGACGTCGATAACGCGCCGCTGTTGGCGACCGATGCCTATGGCAATTTCATCAAGGGGCCGAACGGCTTCCCGATGGTCGTGATGAAGGGCGCCGACGGTCTTGGCGGCACGGCGGATGACGTGCTTGTCGAAGGCAATCCGCTTTCCCCCATCAGCCTGACCAATGCTGTGCGCACCGGTCACCAGTTCCTCGCCGACATTGCCCACAATGCAGCGCCGGTGTTCAGTGGTGGTGTGCTCGTACCTGACGCGGATTCCGATGTTGGCAACGCCGTGCCGTTCAATCCGCAGACCGGGGCCAACCTGGCCTACGACAACGAGTTGCTGGATGCGCACTACATCGCTGGCGACGGCCGGGTCAACGAGAACATTGGCCTGACCGCGGTGCATGCGATCTTCCACTCCGAGCACAATCGGCTGGTCGCGCAAACCAAAGACACCGTGCTCGATTCGGGTGACGTGGCTTTCCTGAACGAGTGGCTGCTCACTCCAGTGAGCGCGTTGCCAGCCAACCAGGCGGAGATCGATGCGCTGGTGTGGAATGGCGAGCGCCTGTTCCAGGCTGCCAAGTTCGGCACCGAGATGCAGTATCAGCATCTGGTGTTCGAGGAGTTTGCCCGGACCATCCAGCCTAACGTCGACCTGTTCTTCGCACCGACCCAGGTCTATGACGTTGACCTCGATGCCTCGATCGTCGCCGAGTTCGCCCACACCGTGTACCGGTTTGGCCACTCGATGCTGACCGAGACCGTCGATCGCTTCGACGTCGATTTCAACGTGGTCGGCGATCCGAACAGTGCTGATCCTGATCAGCAACTCGGCCTGATCGCGGCGTTCCTCAACCCGTTGGCGTATGCCGCCAGTGGCGTGACACCCGAGGATGCAACCAGTGCGATCGTGCGGGGGATCACTCGGCAAGCCGGTAACGAAATCGACGAGTTCGTCACCGAGGCGCTGCGCAACAACCTGCTCGGCCTGCCGCTCGACCTGCCGGCGATCAACATCGCCCGTGGCCGCGACGTGGGGATTCCCTCACTCAACGCGATCCGCCGCGACATCTACAGCCAGACCGGCGATACCCAACTCAAGCCTTACACCAGCTGGGTCGACCTGGTGCAGCACCTGAAACATCCGGAGTCGTTGATCAACTTCATCGCGGCCTATGGCACCCATGAGTCGATCACGGCGGCGACCACCCTGGAAGACAAACGCGCTGCAGCCATGGCCCTGGTATTTGGTGGGACAGGGGCGCCGGCTGATCGCCTGGACTTCCTTAACGGCACCGGTGACTGGACCAACGTCACGCGTGCCGGCAAGGATGGAGTGCTGGGAACTGCCGACGATCTGAAGGGTGTGACGATCACGGGGGTCGATGCCATTGACCTGTGGATTGGCGGCCTGGCGGAAGCGAAAACGCCGTTCGGCGGCATGCTCGGCTCAACCTTCAACTTCGTGTTCGAGAACCAGCTGGAAAAACTGCAGGACGGCGACCGCTTCTACTACCTGGAACGTACCGCCGGCCTGTCGATGAATGCCGAGCTGGAAAGCAACTCGTTCGCCAAGCTGATCATGGCCAACACCTCGGCAACGCACTTGCCGGGCCTGGTGTTCTCGGACCCAGGGTTCTATCTGGAAAGGGACCAGACCAAGCAGTACAACGATGGCCTGGGCAGCGCCGATCCGCTTGGCGAGAACGGCGAGCAGGTGGTGTTCCGCGACAACCCGCTGACCGCCGGGCCGGACACGAACTACATCCGGTACACAGGTGATCAGCACATCGTGCTGGGCGGTACCAACGGCGCAGACATCCTCATTGCGAGTGAAGGTGATGACACGGTCTGGGGCGACGGTGGCAACGATCGCATCGAAGGCGGTGACGGCAACGACCAACTGCGCGGTGGCGCCGGCGACGACATCATCACCGACAAGGGCGGCGACGATAACATCCAGGGTGGCGACGGCAACGACGTGCTGCACGGTGGCAACGGCGTCAACCTGATCATCGGCGGGTTCGGCAATGACTTCATCGTGACCGGGGAGGATGCGTCCGAAGCCATTGGTGGCCAGGGCAACGACTTCATCCTGGGCAGCAAGGCCAACGAACAGGACATGGGTAACGAAGGCAACGACTGGATCGAAAAGGGCACTTCGGACGGTGCACCTGGCGACAACTTCGACCCGCTCGGCAACGACCCTGTCATCGGCCACGATGTGTTCATCGGCGGTAACGAGAACGATAAGTTCAACGGCGAAGGCGGCGACGACATCATGGTCGGCAGTCTCGGCCTGGGCGACCGTTATATCGGCGGCTCCGGCTTTGACTGGGCAACCTTCAAGGGCCTCGCCCAGGGCGTGAGCATCGATTTCACGGACCGCTTTTTCGATGTTCCGCCGGTACCGGGTTCGGGGGCTTCGGCGCTGGTGCGCTTCGACATCATGGAAGGTCTGTCGGGTTCGTCCCACGGTGACTTCCTGCGCGGTGACAACGAAGATGCCACGTCACTGCCCGGTGCGGGTGCAACCGGCAGTGTGCTGACCAACATTGACCTGATCGACGGCCTGGCGGATCTACTGCCCGACGGCGCGACGTTCTTCGATGGCGGCAACATCATCCTTGGCGGTAGCGGCAGCGACCTGATCGAAGGTCGCGGTGGTGACGACATCATCGACGGTGACAAGTGGCTGAACGTACGCATCAGCGTACGGGCGAACGCTGATGGCACTGGCGCGGAAATCGCCACGTTCGACAGCATGGAGCCACTGGTGCCGTTCATGCTGAACGGTACTTACAACCCGGGCCAGTTGGTCATTGTGCGGGAGATCCTGACCGGCAATGACAGCTTCGACACGGCGCTGTTCTCCGGTACGTTGGGGGAATACGGCATCGAAATCGATGGCGACACGGTCATTGTGACCGACTCGGTGGCAGGTCGTGATGGCGTCGATCGCCTGACGGGCATCGAGCGTCTGCAGTTCGCTGACGTGGCGGTATCGTCCGGAGTGGGCACCGCGCAAAACAACGACCCATCGGGTCACCTGGCCATCCTCGATGCGGCCACCGGCGAGCGTGAAGAGACGCCTGTCGCCGGCCAGTTGCTGCGCGTCAGTGGTTCGGCAGTACATGACGCGGACAACCAGAGCGCGGCCAATCCGACCGGTGCGGTGACCGGCGGGATGGCTTACTACTGGCAGGTCGAAACCATTCCCGGTACGGGGGTCTATGACGACATCACCTTAATCGCCGCTGGCGAGGCAATGCGGGCGACTGGCCCCACCTTCCTGGTGGGGCCCGATGAGGCGGGTCTGAACATCCGCGTCCGGGCGGTGTACCAGGATGCCAAGGGCACGCTGGAGATCGTCGAGTCGTCCGGGAACAGTACACCGACCGAAGGTGCGACCGTT
Source organism: Pseudomonas migulae (assembly GCF_024169315.1). Classification (NCBI taxonomy): domain Bacteria; kingdom Pseudomonadati; phylum Pseudomonadota; class Gammaproteobacteria; order Pseudomonadales; family Pseudomonadaceae; genus Pseudomonas; species Pseudomonas migulae. The sequence goes on from NZ_JALJWR010000001.1 coordinate 6,451,316, forward strand.
ACCGGGCTTGCCGTGCAGAACCAGGTGTTGACCGCTGACCCGTCGAGCATCATCGACGCCGATGGCCTGAGCAGCAATCCGCAGTTCACCTACCAGTGGCAGGCGAACGACGGGCTTGGCTTCGTCAACATCGCCGGCGCTACCGGCAGCACGTTCGCACTTGGTCAGGCTCAGGTCGACAAGGAAGTGCGCGTGGTGATCGGTTACGTGGATAACTTCGGTGTGGCCGAAAGCGTTTCGTCCAACATCCTGGGGCCGGTGGAAAACGTCAACGACGCACCGACAGGCGCGTTGCTGATCAGCGATACGACACCGGATCAAGGGCAGGTACTGACGGCGCTGACCGGCGGGATTGTCGATGCGGACGGGCTGGGTACTTTCAGCTACCAATGGCAGCAAGGTGTCGGTACTTCCTTCACCGACATCAACGGCGCGACGGCCGCGACCTTCACCCCTGGTGCGGCGCAGGGCAACCTGCAATTGCGGGTGATCGTGCGCTACACCGATGGCTTCGGCACCCTGGAGTCATTGACCTCGGCGGCGACCGCGGCGGTTGCGGTACTGAGTGGCGTGGTGCTGCAGGGTAACGCACAGGCGAACACCCTCACCGGTGGCGGCGGTAACGATGTGCTGCTTGGCCTGGGTGGTGCCGATACGCTGAATGGCCTGGCCGGTCTCGACCAGTTGTTTGGTGGCACAGGCAACGACATCCTCAACGGCGGAGACGACAACGACGTCCTCAATGGCGAGGACGGCAACGACACCCTTAACGGCGGGCTCGGCGCGGATGCCATGAACGGCGGGGCCGGCAACGACACGTTCGTGGTCGACAACGTCGGTGACCTTGTCACCGAGGCGCTGGGCGGCGGTACCGATCTGGTGCAAACCAGCCTCACGAGCTACCAGCTCGGTGCCAACGTCGAGAACCTGACCTACACCGGCGCCGGTAACTTCACCGGTAACGGCAACGCACTGGCCAACACCCTCACCGGCGGGGTGGGTAACGACCTCCTCGATGGTGGTGCGGGTGTTGACCGGATGGTGGGGGGCGCCGGCAACGATACCTACATTGTCGATGCAGCCGCAGACGTGGTGGTCGAGGTGGCAGGTGGCGGTACGGACACCGTGCAGACTTCGCTGGCCGGCTACACGCTGGGCGGTAATGTCGAGAACCTGACCTACACCGGCGTCGGCAACTTCGCCGGCAACGGCAACGGGCTGAACAACGTCATCACCGTCGGGGTGGGGAATGACACCCTCAATGGTGGCGGCGGCAACGACATCCTCACCGGCAACGGCGGCAACGACACACTGAATGGCGACGCCGGTAACGACCAACTGTTCGGTGGCATTGGTACAGATACCCTCAATGGCGGCAATGGCGATGATAGCCTCGACGGCGGTGACGGGGCGGATGCACTGAATGGCGGGGCAGGCAACGACACGCTGCTCGGCGGGCTGGGTAATGACAGCCTGGATGGCGGTACCGGCAGCGATCTGCTCCAGGGCGGCGATGGCAACGACACGTTGCTCGGTGGTGACGCTAACGACACCTTGCTCGGTGGCATCGGTAATGACTTCATCGATGGCGGTAACGGCAACGATACGGTCACGGGCGGTGCCGGCGACGACATGATGGTTGCCAGCAGTGGCAACGATATCTTCATGTTCGCAGCGGGCTTCGGGGCCGATCAGATCATCGGCTTCGATGCCATCGCGGGAGGAGGCCAGGACCGGCTCGATATCTCCGCGTTCAACATCACGGCTGCGACCTTTGCCGGCAACGTCACCATCGCCGATGTCGGTGCGGATACCCTGGTCAGCTTCGCTGGAGCTGACTCCATCCGCCTGGTCGGTGTAGCCGATGCAACAACCGTCACGGCGACAGACTTCATTCTCGCCACTTGAGGTCCTGATCAGTACTGTCAAAAAAAGCGTGGAAACAGGGGAGGGCAGGAATGCCCTCCCTTTCTTTTTATTTAAAAAAAGAGCCGGGCTGTAAGTTCGGATGACAAGGCGTGAAACAACCGTGCAAGTCGGTATGTCGGGGCGCGGGAAGGGGAATGGAAAAGGGGGAACTCAGTCTTGAAGACTTCGGCTACCTGAGTCATGAGCAGCCTGTTTGTTTCGCTCGCGCCACTGCTTCCGGGGTTATTCCGGTCTTCGACCTGGACTTCATCCTGTGCGCAACAGAAACAACGCTTAATTACTGAAGAAGATGAAAAGACTCCAGGCTACCCCTAGCCAAAAGATAAGAAGCATAAGTAGCAATGTGAGGACTAGCGGCTGAGTTCGCATGAAGGTCACTCCTCGGAAGGGCTGGCAATGCGCGGCTGAACTGCGGCGCAGGTGTTTTAGCAAGGCAGCGGTCGCATCCATCGGGAGTGCCCCGGGAAAGCTGTTTTGCCCGCTTTCAAGTAATACGCTATTGAATGCACAGCATTCTCTATGCCAAAAAGTTCAACAGCCTATAACGCCTCGCTGGCGGTGCAATATGATTTCCTGGCGAATGAAAGTTGACACGGGATGCGGGTAATACAGCCCGTTAATGGGGATTTTTTCTGATCGTGGGGGAGATATCGCAGGCGCTTTAAGTTGGTATGGTTCTGGAAAGATGCTCTTGATCCAGTACTTACCCCGATACGCTCGGTACCTCAAGCCCGACCTTCACACGGTCCAGCGCCACGATGGTCTTGGTGGTTTGGATAGCATTGCATTGAGGGGCGCGCGGATGAGTCAGGCAGCGTGCCAAAACAAGCACGGGGATATCGAGTGGTTACGTCTACGGGCGATCTGACGATACGTCAGATCTCAGCGCTTCCTCCGGAGATCCAGGTACTGGAAGCGGAGGGAGTTGCAGAAGGTTTCAGGTTTCTCACGCGTCTGGTTGCCGATTGGAAAAGCGGGACCAATCGATTCGATCAACCAGGCGAATGTCTTTTTGGAGCCTTCCGCGACGGGCAACTGATTGCCATCGGTGGTCTTTCATATGATCCCCATGCCGGGCCGGACATCGGCAGGCTACGAAGGGTATACGTCGCGCGTGCATCAAGGGGGCAGAATGTGGGGAAAACCCTGGTGCAGCATCTTTTGGAACAGGCGGCTCAACGATTCCGTGTCGTGCGTCTGTCTACGGATACACCAGAGGGAGCCGCATTTTATCTTCGCTGCGGTTTCCAGCCGATACACGATGATTTTGCTACTCATGCGAAGTCAGTTTTTGCCGGTGATTTCCTGTCGAAATGACTTGGGATAATCGGAGACTGGAATGGAACACCTCGACTAAAAGGACGCGACATTTATGGATATCCCGTTTTCTCAAATCAACGAGCGTTTGAACAATCGCCGATTTACGGTAGCTGATAACACCCACGGATTATCCGGTGCAGGCACCGTATTTCATTACCACGTCGAGGAAAATGCCATTTCGGGCACTTACCAGGGGGGCCGGATTCGCATCGGTCAGCAAGTCGGGCGCGTGACGGGCCCCGATACCATTGAGCTTCTATTTCAATGCCTGACGACGGAGGGTGAGATGCTTGCCGGTTGGTCTCGTGGCACGGTAGGCGTTGATCACGCAGGGCGTACCACTCTGACCTTCGTATGGGGCTGGTTGTCGGGCGCGACTGGAGGTGGGGAGTCGAGCTACGTCGAGCTTGTCCCGTAGCGGTTCAGGATCTTTTCGGAGAGAAGGGACAGATTTATTGCTGAATAATAATCCGTCCCTTTTTGTTTTATGAGCACTGAAACGAGCGTGAACGTGCTCAGGCAAACGCAGCCTCGATAAATGCCTCCAGCGCCTCGGCTTCGAGGATCTCGATAGAGAAGTGCCCGAAGCGCTTGGGCAGCCAGATGATGCGTGCCCCGGACGGGGATTGCAGGTTCGCGCGGGCCAAAGGTTTTCCGTTTTCATCTTCTGGCTGAACACCGGAGGCTATCAATTCGTCATAGGCCTTTTCGATGTCCGGCGTCGAGTAGCAGTGGCGGTAAATCATTCCTTCGCCCGAAGAGTCCAACAGCTCTCTCAGGTTCCCCGCCAACGGCTGTACCAACATGAAACGCTCTTGACCGATCAACGCGATCGCGTAGCGCACGTGCAGGCCACCTCGCTCCCAGACGAGCGTCTTCGAGATTCTGGCGTTCAGTATCTGCGCATAGTAATCACAGGCTTCTTCGAGATTCTCGACCAGCACATCGACGTGACTGAACTTCAACTCCATTGCATGCCTCCTTCCTGACCGGCGTCCATGGTAACTAACGCACTCTCGGAATTCGATGGCATCACCGTTTCAAAAACAGACTAAGCACTGGCATCGGCTTCATGCTCGTCGGCGAAGGCCATGAGCACTTCCAGATCGAGTACATCCAGCTTGATCCGGGAAATAAACGCAGAGAAAGCCAGGTTGGCGGCGAGCAGGCGCAGGTCGGAGGCCCAGGCCGGGACATGTGTCGGTCCCTGGAGCCAGCCGGACTCGAAGAGCGGGGCCAGGCGAACGGTATCGCCCAGGCTGAGGCGCCCGGCGAACAGATGGCCCACCAGTTCCGGCCGATTGTCGCGGATCGCGATGCGCAGCAGGGTATGCACGCCGAGCAAACCGGTCAGGTAGGCGGCATCCTTGGTGAACGCCGAACCGCCACGCAGGTCCGCACCACGAAAAATTCGCTGGGTCGAGCGGAAGGATTCCTCTTGCGACTGACCGGCCGCGAGAAAACCTTCGAACACCTGAATGAAATCGGCGCCATCCAGCGCCTGTTGGACCGCGAGCACGCGCAAGGCGAGGCGGCGCAGGCGGTTGATGTCCATGCTGCCGGTGAACAGTTCGGCCAGGGTGGCGATGCCTTCCTGAGTCTGAGTCGTGCGGGGCGCGCCCAGGCCCAGACTTTTCAGATTGGGCTGGAGTGCGCCGTTTTGCGCGGTGGCGACATGCACGAAGGCTTCGTGCTGCAACAGCTGGTTTTTATCGAGTTCCGAGAACAGCGCGCTGGCACGCAGGCGAATGCGACTGGCCCCGGCGATAGCCTTGGCGGCCAGGGTCGGATCGAGCACCACCGTGATCCGGCCGTCGCCGAAGAAACGGTCGAGTTCCGGCTGCATCCAGGCAGCGAAGGCCTCGGCCGGGATCTCCGCCGGGCTCGGTGGAATGCGGGCGCCGCCCAGAAGCGCATCGGTGGTCGCGAGGAAAAATCGGGCCGCGTCCAGCATGCTCAGATTCTGGCTGGGGTAAAAGAAGTCCGGGCGCCGGTAAAGCGCTGACGAATACCGAGTGAAGTCCGCTGTGCCAATGGCGCCCAGCATGCGCCCGGCCGTGGCATAGCTGCGGGCGGTCATGGCGAGATGGTTCCCGGCCGGATGGCCCTCATCGCAGCGGTCGGAATAGGCTTCCAGGGCGGCAATGTCGGCGCTGTGGTCGCGCGGGCGCAGTTCGACCCGGGGCAGTTCGGCATGCCCGGCGCGCCAACGGGTGAGAAATGCTTCCTCGACCCCATCCGGCCAGGCCAGGGCATCCAGTACGCGGATCTTGCGGGTCAGGCCGGGTAGGGCGGCATCGAGTTCGGACAAAGGTGCGCTGATCACAGCACTCTCCTTGGACGGCAAGGTTCAACCCAAAAGCTTAGTCGTCGCCAATGCATTGCGCTGTAAGCGGTCTAGTCTGAACTAAGCTTTTCTCTGCGAACCCTGATCGAGCGCACACGTCACCGCACGCGACGCGCCGGCTCTTGCCGTCCGGGTGTCTACCCATCAGCGACAGGTATTGGTCATGGCAAAGGACAAGAAGAAAGACCTTAAGAGTCAACCTGCTGAACGCCCGAAACTCAAAAACAAGGAATACCTGGATCAACTGCGCGACCTGCATGTCGAGCTGGTCAAGTTGCAGGAGTGGGTAAAAGCCAAGGGCATCAAGGTTTGTATCGTCTTCGAAGGGCGCGATGGCGCCGGCAAGGGCGGGACGATCAAGGCGCTCACCGAACGCGTCAGCCCCCGTGTCTTTCGGGTGGTGGCGCTGACGGCGCCGAGTGAACGAGAAAAAAGTCAGATGTACCTGCAACGTTATCTGCCCTACATGCCGGCGGCCGGCGAAGTGGTGATCTTCGATCGCAGTTGGTACAACCGGGCGGGCGTCGAGCGGGTGATGGGCTTCTGCACCAAAGAGCAGGTTGCCGCGTTCCTGAAGACGACGCCGCTCGTGGAGCGTGCAATCGTCGACTCGGGCGTGATCCTGCTCAAATACTGGCTGGAAGTCAGCGAAGAGGAGCAGACCCGCCGGCTAGAAGCACGCATCAAGGACGGACGCAAAATCTGGAAGCTGACCTCGATGGACCTCAAGTCCTACAGCCGCTGGTATGACTATTCACGCGCCCGTGATGACATGTTCAAGGCCACTGACACTGAACATGCTCCATGGCTGGTCGCCAACTCGAACGACAAGCGAAAAGCCCGCCTGAACATCATCACCGATTTACTCGGCCGTATCCCGTACAAGGAAGTGCCCCGCGAGGAGGTGGTATTGCCCAAACGACAAAAACCAGGCGGCTATCGCGATCCGGATTATCCGCACCGGCGGGTTCCCGAAAAATTCTGACGGGCGCGTCTGAGCGAAACTGCGCTGTACACCTCGAGGCCACAGCTCCATGAGCGATTCGGATACTTCGCCTCCCGTCCCGGAACCGGGTCGGATTGCCCGCCGCAGTACCGGCGACGATGGCTGGGGCCGCTGGTTTCCCGGGCTTCGCACGCTGCGCGGGTATCAGGTGGCCTGGTTGCGTCACGACATCATGGCCGGGCTGGTGCTCACCACGATGCTGGTTCCGGTGGGCATCGCTTATGCCGTGGCATCGGGTGTCCCCGGCATCTATGGCCTCTACGCGACCATCGTTCCGCTGCTCGCTTATGCGTTGTTCGGACCTAGCCGGATTCTGGTGCTGGGTCCGGATTCTTCGCTGGCGGCTGTCATCCTTGCCGTTGTCCTGCCCCTGTCCGGCGGTGACCCGCAGCGCGCGGTGGCCCTGGCGGGAGCGATGGCGATCGTTTCGGGAACCGTGTGCATCCTGGCGGGCATCCTGCGTTTGGGCTTCATTACCGAGTTGCTGTCCAAACCGATCCGCTACGGCTACATGAACGGCATCGCGTTGACCGTATTGATCAGCCAGTTACCCAAGCTTTTTGGTTTTTCGATCGAGTCCGACGGCCCGCTGAGAAACATCTGGGCCATCGTCACCGCGGTGATGGAGGGCAAGACCAACTGGACAGCATTCATGATCGGCGCCGCCACCCTGGTCGTGATCCTGCTGCTCAAGAACTACAAGCGCGTGCCGAGCATCCTGCTCGCAGTGGCAGGCGCGACCGTTGTCGTCGGTGTGCTGGACCTTGGCGCGCGGGCGGGCGTGTCGGTCCTCGGTTCACTTCCGCAGGGGCTGCCGGCGTTCGCCATCCCCTGGATCACCCGCGCCGATATTGTCCCGGTGCTGATTGGCGGTTGCGCCGTCGCCCTGGTGTCGTTCGCCGACACCAGCGTGCTCTCGCGTGTCTATGCGGCACGGACCCAGACCTATGTCGATCCGAACCAGGAGATGGCCGGGCTCGGTTTTGCCAATCTGGCGGCCGGATTTTTCCAGGGCTTTCCTATCAGTAGCAGTTCTTCACGTACCCCCGTCGCCGAAGCCGCAGGCGCCAGGACCCAGTTGACCGGCGTTGTCGGCGCGCTGGCCGTTGCCCTGTTGCTGATGGTGGCGCCGAACCTGTTGCAGAGCTTGCCCAGCAGCGCACTGGCCGCGGTCGTGATCGCGTCGGCCATCGGCCTGATTGAAGTCGCCGACCTGCGGCGAATTTATCGCATCCAGCGCTGGGAGTTCTGGCTGTCGATCGCCTGCACCGTTGGCGTGGCCGTGTTCGGTGCGATTGAGGGCATTGGCCTGGCCATTTTGATTGCCGTGATCGAGTTCCTGTGGGATGGCTGGCGGCCGTATTCCGCGGTCCTGGGCCGAGCCGATGGCGTCAAGGGCTATCACGACATCCAGCGTTACCCGAATGCGCGGCTGATACCCGGCCTGGTGCTGTTTCGCTGGGATGCGCCGTTGTTCTTCGCCAACGCCGAGCTGTTCAATGACCGTGTGCTCGACGCAGTAGCGACATCGCCGACGCCCGTGCGCTGGCTGGTCGTTGCGGCGGAGCCTGTTACCAGTGTGGATGTGACCTCCGCTGACATGCTGGCCGAACTGGACGACACCTTGCACGCGGCGGGCATCAAGTTGTGCGTGGCCGAGATGAAAGACCCGGTCAAGGACAAGCTGAAGCGATTCGGGCTGTTCGCGCGGCTGGGCGAAAAATCGTTCTTTCCAACCATCGGCGATGCCGTCGACAACTATCTCGCGATTTATCCGGTGGGTTGGGCGGGGCTGGAGGATGAGGATTGCTGAGCGGCATCGCCGATACTCGCTGTTCAGTCGGCCGGCGAACAAGACGTTCTCCAAGGTCTGACGCTTGAATGGGGCAGGGTCGGATCCCGTCTATTTTTACGCTTTCTTTACGGTAGGCGGTTTTGTCCGCAACGATACTGGCCGCGATTTTTTAGATCGTCATGCGCCTGCATTTCCAATGACGCTGGCAATGTATTGCGCAAGGACGGCATGTACTTCTTCCCCGCAATTTGAGAGAAGCGCCCCTTGAGTGAAACAGTGACCAGTACACATGCAGATTCCCAATCCAGAACGTCAGGAGTGGGCTTGCTCGTCGCTGCTGTCGGCGTGGTGTATGGGGACATTGGCACCAGCCCCCTCTATACGCTGAAAGAAGTCTTTTCCGGCCACTACGGCGTTCAGGTCAATCACGATGGAGTGCTGGGCATTCTGTCGTTGATCTTTTGGTCACTGATCTGGGTCGTCTCGATCAAGTACGTGCTGTTCATCCTGCGTGCCAACAACCAGGGTGAAGGCGGCATCATGGCGTTGACGGCTTTAGCTCGCCGCGCAGCAGCACCCTATCCGCACATGAGCAGGGTACTGGTACTGCTCGGCCTGTTCGGTGCCGCACTTTTTTACGGCGACAGCATGATCACCCCGGCTATTTCGGTGCTCTCTGCTGTTGAAGGGCTACAGCTGGCCTTTGACGGAATCGAGCACTGGGTTGTGCCCCTGTCAGTGATCGTGCTGGTGGCGCTGTTCCTGATACAAAAACATGGCACGGCTCGCATCGGCATCCTGTTTGGCCCGGTGATGGTGCTGTGGTTTGTGGTGCTGGGTGCGCTGGGAATCCATGGGATTTTGCAGCGTCCCGAAGTGCTGCAAGCGCTCAATCCATACTGGGGAGCGCATTTTTTTATCGCTCATCCAGGAATAGGTGTCGCGATTCTGGGTGCTGTCGTATTGGCTTTGACCGGTGCCGAAGCACTGTATGCCGATATGGGGCACTTTGGGCGCAAGCCGATCTCTCGTGCCTGGTTTCTTCTCGTGCTGCCCGGTCTGGTGCTCAATTACTTTGGTCAAGGTGCCTTGATCCTGGGAAACCCCGAGACCGTGCGCAACCCGTTCTATCTGCTCGCGCCCGAATGGGCACTGTTACCGATGGTCGCGCTCTCCACGCTGGCCACCATCATCGCTTCTCAAGCCGTGATCTCTGGGGCTTTCTCCCTGACTCGCCAGGCCATCCAGCTGGGTTACGTCCCTCGCATGTTTATTCAGCACACCTCTAGCCAGGAGCAGGGGCAGATCTACATCGGCACGGTTAACTGGGCATTGATGGTCGGGGTTGTGCTGCTGGTCATCGGTTTCGAGTCGTCCAGTGCATTGGCCGCAGCCTATGGCGTCGCAGTGACGGGAACCATGTTGATCACAACAATCCTGTCCTCGGCGGTCGTCCTGCTGCTATGGAAAACTCCACGTTGGTTAGCCATTCCCATGTTGCTCGGATTTTTGCTGGTCGACAGCCTGTACTTCGCGGCCAATGCGCCGAAGATTTTTCAGGGCGGTGCGTTCCCGGTGATTGCCGGCATCGGCCTGTTCATTTTGATGACGACCTGGAAGCGGGGCAGGAAGATTATTGTTGAGCGGCTGGATGAAACCGCGCTTCCTCTACCGCTATTCATCGCCAGCATCCGTACTCAACCCCCCCATCGCGTACAAGGCACGGCGGTGTTTCTTACGGCCAGGGCCGATGCTGTTCCCCATGCGCTGCTGCACAATCTGCTGCATAACCAGGTTTTGCATGAGCAAGTGGTATTGCTCACCGTGGTATCTGAAGACAGCCCTCGCGTGAGTGCTGAACGGCGGTTCGAGGTTGAAGCCTATGGTGAAGGCTTCTTCCGGGTCAGTCTGCATTTTGGATTTATCGAAGAGCCCGATGTCCCCTTGGCCTTGAGCCACTGTCACTTGCCAGAGCTGGATTTCAGTCCGATGCGCACGACCTATTTCCTCAGCCGAGAGACGGTGATCCCGACCAAACGCATAGGGATGGCCCGTTGGCGAGAAAGCTTGTTCGCGTTCTTGCTCAAGAACGCCAATAGCAACTTGAAATACTTCAATTTGCCGCTGAATCGGGTGATTGAGCTGGGCACGCAGGTCGAGATGTAGCGGTAACCGGCTGCTTGCTAGATAGCCCTGGTTCAGGCGGGTCGGCTGTGTCCAGACATTCCGAAGTTCGAGGATCTGGAACCAACATCGTCAGTAACGTCTAAAGTTCAGAGAGCTATCCCGCCACTCTGAAGGAACGACTCATGCACAGATCTCGGACATTGATTGCCGCTGTTACATGCCTTGCGCTGGTCAGCGGCACAGCGACCGCGTTGGCCGACCCCGGTAATGGAAAGGGCCAGGGAAACGGCAAAGGCAACCCGCAGAACAGCCAGGTCCATGGCAAACAGGGAGGCCAGGGAGGCAAAAACTCCGGCGGCGGCGATTGGAATCATGGCCCAAGCATCGATCGGGGAAGCATTCTCGGGATCCTTGGCGGTTACAGGGACTACTGGAGCCCCGGCCCGGCCTTGCCACCCGGCATTCAGAAGAACCTCGCCCGAGGCAAACCGCTTCCACCCGGCATTGCGAAAAAACTCGACGGTCGGTTGATCGGCCGGCTGCCGCATTACGATGGATACGAATGGCAGCAAGCGGGTACCGATTTGATACTGGTCGCGTTGGCAACCGGGCTCATTTACGAAGTGCTCAACGGTGCGTTTGATTAATGCCTGAATGGCGACAGCGGTGATTTTTCTGGCGGTGAGCTGATTGCATTCCGTCCGTCGCAGGACTTGAACTGACGGGGGGCAAACGCGTCTTAACGTACGCGATATCAACCCTATGGAAGCAATCATGCTTTTTAAGAACAAGACTCTCGTTGCTGTCATGTCATGCGCCATGATGCTTGCAGCCGCCCCATTACTCCCTGCGGGTCTCTCTGTCATGAACGCCGCCTATGCGAAGGACGGCGGTGGCGGTGGTAACGGAGGCGGTGGCGGCGGTGGTAACGGAGGCGGAAACGGTGGCGGCAATGGCGGTGGCCATGGCGGCGGTACAGGTGGCGGTCACAGCGGCTCCGATCACGGCAGCGCCAACAGTAACGGGCGCGGCAATGGGCTGAGCAGCGATCATGCCGGGAAGTCTGTTCGCGACCACGGCGAAAGCGGAAACCACTACGGCAATGACCGCAATGGTGAACGCGGTCACGGCACAACGACTTCCGGCATCGCCCATTCCAAAGATACGCGCGGCGTGACCAAGGCCTCTGCCATTTCGACCTCGACTCCTGGGGATCACAACGCGAAAGGGTTGAGTAAAGCCGGAACGTCGGTTTCAAAGAAATCGAACTGATCAGCTTCACTCGCAGCATGCAACCCTGAACAAAACGGGCGCCCGACAAGGCGCCCGTTTTCTGTGGCGAGGGAGCTTGCTCCCGCTGGATTGAACAGCAATCCCTCTTTTGGGGCCGCTTCGCAGCCCAACGGGGATAAATCCCCTCGCCACAGGTTATTTGTTGCTTGGGCTATCTCTGGATCGACCTTGCAGGGCCAGTGACTCCAATCGAAGTAGCCTCCTGATGAAGGCCTATTCATCCACGCTAATCCCCGATCCTCCCAGCTCCTCAGGCACATCCTTCAACTTGGGCAATCCATCCTTGATGCGCAGCACGGTCTCCTGATAGTGCACATGAACCCCTGGCGAGTACGCAAGATCCGGGATCACCGCGGCATACACATCGATGAGCCCCATCCCCGGATGCTCAGTGAAAATGTGCCCGCCACAGGTCTTGCACCACTTGCGGTCACTGCGCGGTGTCTTGTTGTAGGTGCCGATGTTGTCAGCGCCCCGGGTCACTTGCACCGCCTCGGGTTCCCACAGCGTGAAAGCATTCACCGGCCCTGCGGACCAATGCCGACACGACTCGCAATGGCAATAACCCATCCCGACCGGCTCGCCGCTGACGATGAATTCGACCGCACCGCAAAAACAACTGCCCTTGTAAGACCGTTCAATGCTCATGGCATGACTCCTCGATCAATGGGTTGCCTTCACTCGTCGATGTAGCGCACCGCTGTCGCCGGCGTGCGCCGCACCTGCAATTCGAAAATGTCAGGGCGCGCGTAATGCCCGGTGACGTCGAGCGCTCGCCGCGCCGGCGCCACCAGTGCGACGTCGATGTCCGCGTACAAAATACCGGCCTCGCGGTGCAGTGGCCCGGCGACGATCCGGCCTTGCGGATTGACCACCACCGAGTCGCCGTCGTTGATCCATTCGTCCGGATCGGCAAACAGTTGCGCACGCGCCGGGAAGTCCTCGGGGATGTCACTGCCGCGCAACGCGGTGCCGCTGCCGAGCACCCAACAGCGGCCTTCGAGCGCAATGTGACGCATCGTGCTGATCCAGCCCTCGCCCGTGTCGTACGTGGGCGCGACGTAGATTTCCACCCCTTGGGCATACAGTGAATAGCGTGCCAGCGGCATGTAGTTTTCCCAGCAGATCAGCGCACCAATGCGACCGACCGGTGTATCCACCGTGCGCAAGCCGGAGGCGTCACCGAAGCCATGCACCATGCGCTCGGGATTGGTGGGCATCAGCTTGCGATGTCGGTTGAGCACTGCGCCGTCCGTGCCGATAACGACTACGCTGTTATAGAGCGTGCCGCCGCCGTTGCGCCGCTCGCATTCATTGATGCCGCAGACGATCGTCACGGCGTGAACCCTGGCGGCGTCGCACAAATCGCTCAGGTCACCGTTCGCGATATCGACGGCATTGGCCAGCAGCCGCGTATGCAACTGGCCCACGACAGCCCCGTCCTTTCCCGCCGCCAGCCGCCAGATCCACGACGGGTAACCGGGAATGAACGATTCGGGCAAAACGATCAGCGAGGCTCCCGCCGCCGCAGCCTCGGCGACCGATTGCACGGCCCGGGCGATCGTCGCGCTGCGATCGAGCAGCACGGGCGGGCGCTGAATGATGGCTACCTTGGTCATGGCGTACTCCTTGGATGGATAACGCTGTTCACTGAAGAAAATCTTCAGGCGGGAAAGAAGCCTGTGGCGAGGGGATTTATCCCCGTTGGGTCGCGAAGCGGCCCCCAGCGTCCGGCCAGACAGCCTGAATTGTCCGGATTAGCGACTGCTTCGCAGCCGAACGGGGCGGTGCGAGGTTTCGCTAAATCCCCTCGCCACAAATGTAGGTACCCGCGCTTAAGTGAACAGCATTACCTTAGGTGGATGGCTTTTCGAGGTTTCAGCGTGCGCGTGGCGAAGTGGCGGGGCTAGTTCACAATCTGAAGCGTTTCAGTCGCGGAGCCCAGGCAATGGACGAAAGCTACGGTCAGTTCTGCACGGTCGCACGCGGTGCCGAGGCACTGTGCGAACGCTGGACACCCTTGGTCGTGCGCGAGCTGTTGTGCGGCAGCAAGCGCTTCAACGAACTGCACCGCGGCGTCCCCCGAATGTCCACCAACCTGCTGGCCCAACGGCTGCGCCATCTGGAAGAAATCGGCGTCGTGCACCGCACGGCCACCGGCAAAGTCTGGGAGTACAGCCTGACCGAGGCGGGCGAGGAATTGCGCCCCATCATCATGGCGCTGGGTCATTGGGGCGCGCGCTGGATCGGCAGTCGCCTGCGCGATGACCAACTCGACGCCGGCCTGCTGATGTGGGACGTGCGCCGCTTCGTGCGCATCGAAACGTTCCCGCCCCGGCCGGTGGTCATCCACTTCAAATTCCGCGACGCCCGACCCGGCGAGCAAGCGTGGTGGCTCGTAGTCGAGGAGGGCGTGGCCGACCTGTGCCGCGACGACCCCGGCCGCGAACTGACCCTCGTCGTCGACTCCAGCGTGCGCGCATTGACCGAAGTGTGGGCGGGCGACCGCACACCGCGTGAGGTGCTTCAGTCGCGAGAACTGCGGGTGGATGGCGCGGTGAAGGATGCGGAAAGCCTGTGGCGCTGGCTTGGCACGAGTGCATTTGCGGGGACGCGGAGCGCGGCAGTAAATCGGTGATCTCGCCCAAACCCGAGCCACGTTAACTGTTTGGAGTGAATCCGATGTTGAACGTGCTTTTCATCTGCAGCCAGAACCGACTGCGAAGCCCCACGGCCGAACAACATTTTGCTGACTGGCCGGGGGTGGAAACTGCGTCGGCGGGGATCAGCAATGATGCAGAGGTTCCAGTCAGCCTGGAGCTGCTGCAGTGGGCTGATCTGGTATGTGTCATGGAGCCGATTCACCGCAATAGGCTGATGGCTCGATTTGGTGCGGAGCTGGTGGACAAACGTGTTGTTTGTTTGGACATACCGGATGTTTATCAGTACATGGAGCCGGCGCTGATCAAGGTGTTGGAGGCGAGGGTTTCGCGGTATTTGCCTTCTTGAAGTGAGGGTTAACCGTCCGTTTGGTGTTGGTGCACCACTTTCATCATGGACACAAAAAACGGGCGTCTTCATGACGCCCGTTTTTATTTACTCCTTCGCTATCGCTCGCAAGCGTCGGCCGATCACGACCATCAAGTCACAGTCGTCGCGCAACGGAATGGCTAACAGCTGAGAAAAGCCCTTCAACACCACTGTGTCGCAAGCACGCTCGGCGCGAAAGGCGATGTTTTCCAGAACCTGCGTGACTGTGTGGATGCGCTAGCCGGCCATGTTGGGTGTTGAATGCACTAACGAACTTTATGTGGTAGCCGTTTGATCGATGAGTCAGGCATCATCTGCAATCCCACGTTTGATAAGGAATCAATTTGTGCACAAAATGGCTATTGGAAAACGCAATGAGTTTCGCATTTGGGCTTGGCTAATTGACGAAGGATTCGATGTATATCCATCTCTTGTTGACGATAAAGGCATCGATGGCCTTGTAGGATGTAATGGAAGATATTTCGAAGTGCAAATTAAAAGTGGAATGAATTGGGCCAATCAGCGGGGAGTTGGTACTGCTTCGTTGTCCGTTAATCCTGATAGGATTTTTCTGATTTTCAATTATGCCATTGAGGAGGTTAGGTTTTTTACCGCTCGGCAGATATTGGAAGAGGTTGAGTGGAGTGAGTCAATCGGATGGAAAATTCCTCAGATAAAACTAAATAAAGTTCTCTTGGAAAAATATGAAATGCATAACTGGGATGGGTTTGTTAATTATTTGCGGGGCAAACTTTCTTAAGTAGATATGTTTGTGTTTGTTGTGGTTGGTTAAATTTTTTGGTGTCGTGTAGTAATTTGCAGTTTTATTTTTTCAAGGTGGGTAAATGAAGCGGAATTCTATTGTTTTTCTTAGGTATTTTATTTCCTGTATGATTGTTTTGGGGTGGGTGTTGCTGGGATGGAATATTCCTATTATTAATCTTAGTGAAAATCAAGCGTTGTATACATTTTCATCGCAGGCTCAAGTGGTTGCGGCTGTTTACGGGTTAACAATCACTGGATACATATTTCTGCATAATCAGCAAGATCGGTTGGCTGATAAGGATGAAACGGTTGCAGATGCCCTTGACGAAATTAAAATATTTCAGCACTCATTTATTACATTTCTTACGTTGGTTTCTTTAGCGGCAATTTTTTGCGCTCTATTTGCCATTATTTTTCGAGAGTCTCCATATTCCACTTTGAAGGTTGTAACTCAAAATTCTGCTGCAGCATTCTTTTTTATTGCTCTCGTGTGTACAGGGTACTTTGTTCGGGATGCAATGAAGCCGAATAAGATTGAAGAGGCTAGTGATAGAATTAAAAAAGAGGTGGAGACTAGGTCAAAAAGTGATAATGATGCGGCTTCTAGTATGCCGGGTGATCAAGTTTCGGTACCAGTTGAAGAACCTCCGTTTTTGGAACCGACTCCGGTTGGGTTAGAGGATTTTGTTGGTGAAAGACAAGCAGGGGATGCAAATTTTTCGGCATCCAGCTCTTTTAAGATCAGTGGGTTTGAACAATTTCTTTCCAGCTATAATAGGATTGAGCGTTCACTAGATGTCTTTGCGAGTATTTATCTAGATCGTACGACACTTTCGATTCATGATCTTTCGCGTTACCCTGTTTTTCAGGAGAACAAGAGTTCACCTCGTTCCAAATGGACAAAATCCAGGATCGTTAAAGCAATGCTAAGCCAGAAGCTCATTAGTTCGGAGTTTGCGAATAATTTGAGTGAACTAATTCGCTATAGAAATGCTTTGGTTCACGGTCGAGATTTTTCTGTTTCTGTCGACATCCTTGATCGGGTGCAAAAAGCTGCAGATGAGCTAGAGCGTATTATGCACAAAATAGATAGTTATTGAGTATTGGATGACTAAAAAAAATGATGCAAATAGTCTGTAGCTTAGCCGAGGAGCAGGGAGGCGATATGATTAAAGTCTGGGTCGAAGAGCTAATGCAATTAATGTGTGTTCGGGATCTTCCGCTGGAAAACATCAGTGCTGCTCAACAGCTGAAGCGTCGTCATTTTCCAGCCTCGCTGTACAAATTTCGCGAGGTCAATGAATTCTCCTTGAACAATTTAAGAGATGCCACGCTTCACTTGACTTTCGCGAGCACATTTAACGACCCCTACGACTCCGCTGTGGACTTTGATCCTCATTTCGGAACTACGCATGCTGAGTTGTTGTTGGAGCGAACTGAGGGGGTTTCTGAGGAGAGTCGGCTGGCGATTTTGAGCGCAGAAGATCCGGTGTTGGAGGTGGTGAGGTATCAACACACTCAAACGGATGCAGCAGGTCAGGTTGGCGAGGAGGTGTTAGTAAACATCGCTAATCTGATAAAGGAAAGTCATGCAGGCCACCTCGCTAAAATTGTCACTGAAATGAATAAGCAGCTCCAGAACTCTTACAAAATCTGCTCACTCACTGAGCGGCTGGATTCCTTGCCTATTTGGGCCCATTACGCCAGAAATCACACCGGTTTCGCGATGGAGTACGACTTCCGTTTTTTGCCTTTAGAGAACTTGGTTGGGCTATCGTTATGGCCTGTCAGATACCGTGGTGTGTTCAATGCCTCGGATTTACTACGAGGGGTAAGGCCAGGTCAACCATTCAATAATTTGTTTGGTTTGATCGCTGCACTTCACAAATCACCCGATTGGACATACGAGGAAGAGTGGCGGCTGGTTTTGATAGACAGCCCGCAGGAACCACCAAGAAATTTACTTGCGCCTCTAAAGGCGGTTTATCTCGGTTCTAAAATTAGTGAAGAGGATGAGTGCGCGGTTCTCCGAGAGGCTTTCATAGCTGGGGTTCCAGTATTCAAAATGCGCTTGGTTTCTCACGAATTTCGCATGGAGTCTGTTCCTCACTCCCCATAGTGTGCATGTGCATGTGCATGTGCATGTGCATGTGCCTGTGCCTGAGCAGGAAGTAGTGTGTGGAATTTTTGTTCTTAACGTCCGTTTGTGGCTGAAAATAGTTTGGCTACGAGATTTATATTAGATATCGTAACAGTTTCAAAAAGCGACCGTGAGGTCGCTTGAAATTTGAAGTGTGTTTCTTGAAATAATGAAAAATCACCTGTCAAAAAGGAATGTTGTCGTCAAAATTGATCGGAGGCTTAGGTTGTTTTCTAAGTTCAAAAAGCTGTTTGTTTTCTAGCAACCAGTCCCAGCCAGCGGGCGTAAACGAACAGCCAGTATATTCATCTCCCTGGTAGTCAGTGCAGGGTTCTGAGGTTACCAAACCTCGTTTAATCAAAGTATGAAGCGCAATGCTGGCTGCTAGATTTGTAAAGCCTGCTTTCTCCATATCCCTTCTGAGCTGATAGACGGAAACATTGTCGCTTGGAGCTATTATGTTTTCACCAATTGCAGCGAGGGCCACAATTTCATTCTGGTCAAGGCCTTCTATCTGTTTTAGCATAGAAGGGGCCGCAGCGGTCTGGAGAGCTTCAGTCTTTTGAAGAAGGGCTTGAATTTTGGATGTTATGTTTTGTTTTAATGTTTCGAAATTTCGCGGGGCACCAGTTTGATACTTAATTATTGTTCGATGTTGAACATCAAATGGGAATCTGGTTGTGCGCTGGTCGGAACATACAAGTACCACCTCTTTTTCTGACGCAATTGCATATCCTAGCTCGAACCAGACGTTTGGATTATCCAAGCTAATATCTGCAAGGCATATACGTGCATCTCGGATTCCCTTTTCAATATCTTGGATAGGGATACTAACTTTTGGATCTTGATCAACACGGTACGGCTCTAGACCTCCAGCCCTGATTGCCGGAGCAAAGACATCTTCATACCGATGATCAAAATCACCACCGTCAAAAGGCTGCATAACAAAGCAATGCGGCATAATTTTCTCCTTGTTACTCGTCAAGCGAAGCGAGGGTGGCAAACCTGTCAAAAAGGTCACGCCTTGTGATCATTCTATCCACAATAGGCTGGGTGATTGGTCACAATGATAAAAAATTGTTTTGGTGACTCAGGTCTAACGCCCCAACAGCATGCAGCTGTACCGATGTCGCTGCAAGTATTTCGCGATTTCGGGGTGATTGCGTGCACCTGCGTTTGCTTGCGAGCAAGCGAGCAAAACTGATATACAAGAGGCAACTTCACGCCGATAACAGGCATGATTTATCGCATTAAAATAAGGTATGGATCTTATCGACGAACAAAAAGGGAGGCGTGGCGTAATGCTGATCAGGTAAGCGAAAGTTGATTCGTGTAAGAGCGATCTTGCTCGCGATGGACGTCAACGAAAGCGCATATTTTCTGGATACACGCGTCGTACTGAAGTTCATCGCGAGCAAGCTCGCTCGCCGACCAATCACATCCATCAAGTCACAGCCGTCGCGCAACGGGATAGCCAGAAGCTGAGAAAAGCCCCTCAGCGCCACCGTGTTGCAACCACGCTCGGCGCAAACAAGGCGATGTTTTCCAGAACCTGAGGGACCGTGCGAGTTCAGTAATCAGCGGCAACTTGCAGTACGTCGAGCGGCGCTTCGATGTCGGTGAGCAGGGAAGCCGGAATCAGGTCGATTCTGGTGAGCGGCATGTACCTAGTCATTTGAAGATCTCTGTTTGATTGGCTCAAAGGCCGTCTCTCGGTCGTCGCCAGGAACGGTTGGGTGGCAGCTGTGCGCAGGTTGGCGAAGCGGCACAGAGAACACCGGCAGATCCGAAGGTCTCCTGCGCAGGATTCAATCGGTCGGCGCACAGATTGACTAAGTCGTTCAGCGGGTAGTTCAAATGTGGGCTTTAATGTCGTGCTTACTATGCGGCCACGGATGCGCCTATCAGCGTGTTCAGGTTGCCAAGCACTGGTCTCATCAAGGAAGAAACGACATTGAAAATAGCTTTCTGCGCGCTGTTATTAACCTGCCTGACGACTATCGCACTCGCGGACGACAACCCTGTTGGCTTCCGCTCCGCCACACTGCCGGACTCGCAAAACGGCCGCTCACTGGAGATGGTCGTCTGGTACCCCAGTGCAACGACCGCCGCCACGCAATTGATCGGCGATGATGTGGTGTTCGTCGGGGCTCCTGCCGTTCGTGACGCGCCGCCCGCTGCTGGCAAGCATCCCTTGTTGGTGCTCTCCCACGGGTACAGGGGGAACTGGAGCAACCAGATCTGGCTGGCCAGTGCTCTGGCTCACAGGGGTTACATCGTCGCCGCCATCAATCACCCCGGCACCACCACTCATGACCGTAGCCCTCAAGCCGCGGCGCAGTTATGGCAGCGGCCGGTTGATGTGCGCCGAGCCATTGATAGCGTCACGGCTCAACCGGAAAAATTCGGCGTGGTCGCCAATGGCCAAATTGCAGTAGCGGGCCATTCACTCGGCGGCTGGACCGCCCTGGAGATCGCCGGTGCTCGTTCCGATGCAGGCCGCTTCGCCCAGGAATGCAAAGCCCACCCGCAGTTAGCCAGTTGCACCGTCTATGGAAAGATAAACCCCGCCAGCACCGCAGAGTCAAAGGCCGCGCTGGCCGCTGATTTGCGCGATAAACGCGTCACTGCCGTGGTGACATTGGACCTGGGCCTTTCACGGGGCCTGACCGATGAAAGCCTGGCCGCGCTGTCGGTACCCACGCTGGTGATCGCCGCCGGCGTACCATCGCACGATCTTCCCGCTGAGCTGGAGTCTGCCAACCTGGCCAAACGCTTGCCTGCGGCGTCAAGCCGTTACGTCGAAATCAGCGATGCAAGCCACTTCAGCTTCTTGTCGATGTGCAAACCGGGCGCGCAGGCCATGCTCGAAGAAGACGTACCGGGCGATGGCATCATTTGCCTGGATGGCGAAAACGGTCGGCCGCGTGAGGTGATTCAACAGCAAGTTGTATCGCTGATCGCGGAGTTTCTTCAGTCGTCTGTCTTGGCGCTGAGTAACGAAGCGAACAGCGTCAACCGTTAGTCAGGCGTACAAGCCATACCCCGCTGCAATGATCAGCGGAGAAACCAGCAGCGTTGCCCAGAACCCCGATTTTGGAACCGCGATGACGCAAATGATCGAGATCAAAAGCACATAGATGCCAATCATTTTAAGTAGCGCGAGATCGCCCACGGCCACGGCGTGAACCGCTGACTGCCCTGCGAGCATGAAAAGCGGCCCCAGCATGGTAAACCAGAGCGCAGCACGCCGATCTTCGTGCGCTCTGAACTGGTCAACGAAGCCGCCGCCTACAGCAGCGGCGAATGCTGTCTTGAACTTGATGAGACCGAATGGGATGTGTAAGACGCCCAGGGCGAACAGGGTCCATGCGACGATGTTTGACATATCTTCCATGCTCCGTGACGGTCAGTATTTCATCGGGTGTGTTGTACCTCAAAGACCGGTGCGGACGCTCGCTATTTACTTCACTTGAACTGAGTAACCCGCGCGCTGCGGTCACTTGACTGACCGGCATAGCCACATGAGTCCGAGCTGACCCTTTGTCGCCTCCCAACTGATCACACCTCTAAGGGTGTTTACTTCTAGTCAGACCCTGTCTGTACAGAGAAGAGCGCCATGAGCAATGAACAGGTGGCCCCTGAAACGAAAGGGGTGGCGGTGAAGTTACTGGCAACGGTCGACCTCGGCCCCGAGATCGAGGGCATGGCAGGGCGCCAACTTAGAATGCGTCTGGTGACCATCGATCCTGGAGGCGTCTTCGGGCCGGTTCACAACCATAAAGACAGACCCGGCACCGTCTACATCCTGCAAGGAACGATCACTGACCACCGCGACGGAGTCGCCACGGACTATGGGCCGGGAATGGGCTGGCCCGAGGACAGGAACACCACGCACTGGCTGGAGAACAGAGGCACCATCGCGGCGGTGGAGATCTCGGTTGATATTGTCAGGCAAGGGTAAGTTCGCTGACTGTATCGAGACAATGAACACGAAAAAGCCCGGCTGATCAGGCCGGGCTTTTTGGGTATTGCGGTGATGCGATTTGTTTATACAGCGCGGCTTTCGATCAGGCGGTCGGAACCACCTTCAGCGACGCGGTTTTCGATCAGACGGTCGGAACCACCTTCAGCGACGCGGTTTTCGATCAGGCGGTCGGAGCCACCTTCAGCAACGCGGTTTTCGATCAGGCGGTCGGAGCCACCTTCAGCAACGCGGTTTTCGATCAGACGATCCGAACCACCTTCAGCTACACGACTTTCGATCAAACGATCCGAACCACCTTCAGTCACACGACTTTCAATCAGGCGATCCGAGCCGCCTTCAGCGACAACCGGGTGAGTCGAGGTAGCGGCGAAAGCGTTAACTGCAAAAACCGAGAAAGCGATGCTGAGGATGGTTTGGCGTTTCATGATCGTGTGCTCCGGGGTGTTGTTGGTTGGTATGGAGCTGATGTTACGCCGCGGATTTTTTAAGAGAACTTCATTGACGTGATGTTGACCATCGACGGCATTGATAGGGCGAACGGCCCACCTTTGGTGAGCGTGATGATGGGGTGCAGCCCTGGCAACCGGAATGTGACAGCGCATTGATTACATTGCGTATCAACAGTAATGCGCGGCAACGCCATTCTCATTGCCGCCAGTGACAAATACAGTGACTCGCCACGATTTACTCACCGGATGTACTCGCGGTGCAGGTGACGATCTCAATTTGTGTACTGCGTAATTAAGGTGCCTTTCATGATTCAGCACATGATGAAAACTGCTTGTCTGGCTGCACTTCTTGCCACCACCGCAGCAATGCCGTTCGCCCAGGCACAATCATTGCCACTCGATAAAGTCGGTGCTTTACACAATGAAGACGTGGAGTGGCGCAGCTTTCCGGCTTTCCCGAAAGAAGTGAAACTGGCTGTGTTGGCCGGCGACCCGAGCAAGCCAGCACCCTATGTGGTGAGAGTCAAAGTGCCGAATGGCACAAAATTGATGCCCCATGCCCATCCTGAGGATCGTATCTACACCGTCATGTCCGGTGTTTTCTACATCGGCTTCGGTACTGTTTTCGATCCGGCCAAACTGGTTGCCTATGGTCCGGGCAGCGTGGTGATACTTCCGGCCAATACGCCACATTTTCACTGGGCCAGATCAGGAGAGTACATCTCACAGGTTTACGGAACGGGTCCGCTAGGCCTTGAGTATGTTGATAGCCATGATGATCCTCGTAATGCGTCGAAGTAGGAAACATCTGTAAAAAGCGGGTGCCATCGGCACCCGTTTTCAGTCATTCCTATTACTGAAACCGTTGATGCAAAGCCCGGAAAGTAGCTTGAGCAAACCAGCCGGGAAGGCCGGATGTGGTGATCCGGGATTTGCGCGTTAGGGAGGACATAGCGGTTTTTACCGTATGAAAGGCTTCACATTTAATTTCACATATTGATTTGATGGAGAAGCGCTGATTTACTGGGCTGCAGGGGTTTTCGAGGCTTCCTGACGGAAATTATATTCACATTTTATTTCACATATTTTTTGTGAAATGGCCCGCAAGCATCCGCCGATCACAACCCCCTTGCAGTCGTCTTCTTTGCGCTCCTTGCGGACTCACATCCGCAGCGCTCCGCGATCAAAGCAAATGCTGTTCGATCCACTCTGCGACGGTGGTCGTTTTGATTTGCCGTTCAGCGTTGTAACTCTGCGCCTTGTCCCAGGCGACACCTTTGCCCTCAGCAAACACCGCCCGGTACTTACGCGTCGGATCATCGGGTGCATCAGCCAGATCGGCCATGAGCTTGGGCACTGTCCATTCGATCCGCTCGACCGTGCGGTTCAGCAAGCGGTCGACAGTGTCGGCCAATTGCCCGTAGGTGAGGGTGTCACCGGTGACGTAGACAACCTGATTCACCCGCTTCGGATCGAACAGGATAACGGCGGTCAGCCGGCCAATGTCCTCCGGCGTGGTGACCGTCACGGCGGCGTTCCAACTGCCCAGGGCGCGTACGGTGTTCTGCGCCAGATCGACCACGCCGAACGCGGGCTCGAACAGAAAACTGGTGAACATCCCGGTCGAAATGATCAGCCATTGCAGCCGCGATTGAGCGCGCAGTAATTGGCGCACATCCAGTTGCTCGTCAAACAGATCCTGCGGGCTGCCCCGACCAATCACGTCGTAATCCGCACCGAACTGCCACGGCACATACCGCTTCACATCCGACTGCAACGCGGCGCGGGCGAGTTTGACTTGCGTCCCGCTACCGGCGACGAAGCCGAGGCAACTGATCAGCGTATCGAAACCGCTAAACCGCGCGGCCAGCTGCGCTATGGAATCGTTCACCACATCGCCCGGCAGCACCTCGATACCCAGCGTGTCCAGTTCTTCGAGCGTTTGGCGTTTGTGCGCGGACATGGTATCGATGGCCGACGGTCGCAGCATCACCGCGACGCGAGCCTCCGGCCGAGCGGCCAGCTCGCGCAGTACGGCCATGCCAAGCTCGCCGGCACCGAGTACCAGAATGTTTTCGGTTTTTGCAGGATTGAGCGGGTGCATCGACAACTCCCAATGAATGATCAGCAACGATTGTTTTTCTATCCTGTCACCCTTGGCGAACGTTCAGAAGAAGGCACACGCGTGATACCGCATGACGAAATGAGTGAAGAAGAAGTGATCCGCCAGTCCCAAGCCGCGTGCGATGCGCTCAGCGCCGAGGACGACGGACTCAAGCGCGAAGTGCTGACCCATGCGGGCAATCGCTGGTCGTTGGGTATCGTCCATACCCTGGGTAGCGCGGGGAAATTGCGCCACGCCGAACTTGGAAGGCGCTTGGAGGGGGTTACGCAACGCATGCTCACTCGCAGCTTGAGGCAACTGGAGCGTGATGGATTGATTGTGCGTTTTGATCACGGCGAGGTGCCGCCGAGGGTGGATTATGAGTTGACGCCGCTGGGGCGCAGCTTTTTGGCGCGGATGGTGCCGTTGTGGAGTTGGTTGCTGGAGAATGCGGATGGGTTTCGGGCTGCGCGGGTGCGGTTTGATGCTGAAAACGAATCTGGCGAGGCATAGAAGGGAAGGCTGAGTGACGGGAGAGTTCGCTGTAGGTTTGCATTTGGAGAAAAGGGTGCGAGATGGCGGGCGGCTGCTATCGGCCAAAAGCGGTCACTCCGTTTCTCTAGTCTCCGAGTGGACCGCTGCAAGCAGCCTTACCCCCAACATCGTACGCTGGGCCGTGCCATTTGCTTTTTGGAAGAGATTCGCTTTCTCCATCTCATACTGCGCCAATGCACTTGTGATGTAGTCATCCAAGCTTTTTATCCACTGGCCATTGCTGCAAAAGGAAAAGGCTTTTCCCCAACCTAGGATTACTCGGTCGAGATTCTGTAACGCGCCAGAGTAGGACCCCTTTGGGGATATATCTCCAGCTTCGACACTGAATTTCATCATGCGTATCGATGCGTCTAAATCGGATTTGATCCGCTCCTTGAATCGCTCCCTGGTAGCTGTAGATGGCTGGACCAGTCCTGCCGAAACGAAGCAGCCTAAGAAATCGAATCCTTTAGCTGTAAGGCCCCTTGAAGCTTTATCGCTTGTTGCTGAGGGCCGGTATGCTTCAAGTGATAGTTTTTTGAGCTCAGCCTGTGCTTTGTTAAAAGCACGATCCACGCAGCCCATGTCCTTCCCGAGGATTAGGAAGTCATCGATGTACCGCAAACAGGTGACGTCACCATCGTTCATGGTCCTGTCAAAGTCTTGCAGGTACAAATTGGCTATGAGTGGGGATAGGGGAGATCCTTGAGCTATACCCTCCACCCCGATGGGGAAAATCTCAGCAAGACGCTGACGTCGAAGCAAGTCAATGTTCGCAAGGTCAGTAGTGATCGCAGCTCGGAATAATGCAATCGTGTCAGGGCAGGTGATGTGAGGGGCTACGAGTGTCATCACACGGGTCTTGTCAATTTTAGTGAAGAACTCGGCGATATCTGACCTGATATGGAAGGTGGCTCCTTTTGCAATGGCTGATTTGGTATCGGCTATCGCCATCGAAACTCGTTTGTTTTTTATGCCTCCGTAGCTCGTAGGGGTAGCCAGCGCTTCTTTCACGAACTTAATACGGCATAAGGCCTCAAGTAAAGCCCGCTGGACGATCCGGTTGGGTATAGGTGAAAGCACAATCGGGCGAGAATTTCCGTTGGCTTTGGTTTTTGCCACGCCGGTCTGCTTTTGGAAGGCAAAGGTCTTCTTGGATAGCGCGCGCTGGATGTCGGAAAGCGACCGAGGGAGTTGGCTCTCGAAATCCTTGGCTTCGTTTCGGATAGTTTCGGATGATGAAGAAAAGGCGCTTTCTTTGACCTTCCTCCAAGCCGAATACAACGAATCCCCGCTATAGATTCTACGGTAAAGCGACGAGGTCACAAAAACTCCTTGTTTGTTGGGAGACACCAGTAAACTCTCACCCAACTGCTACAGGGGACCTTCAACCTTCGGGAGACCGCGAAGCCTTAACGGCGATCTTGGTCGCGACCCGGACAGCAACCTCCGAAGAGAGATGGCTGGCGTCTGTCAAACTTGGTTCAGTGCGGTGAGGCGGCTGCACCAGCAAGCAGGCGAGGCTGATCGCAGTCACGAAACTCCGTGATGCGGCGAGCGCCAAGCTGGCACGTTTTTGCATAAACGCATGATTACCCCCAAAGATTCCGTCAAAACACGATAAATCGTAGCTTTTTGGGCCTCGCGGTTAAGCTCGCGCAATGCGCCAGGTTGGCACGTTTTTGCACGATCGCACATTGTCCTCCGAAGGCCCCGCCAAGGTGCAAATCGTACCTTTTTGGGTTTCGCGGTCAAGCGCACGCCGTGCAGCTGAACATCGAACACCGCGCTGAAAATAAAGCTGCTAACCGTCTGGTGACCCCAACGTACAGACAGAGTTACGATTATTGACGCAGCAGTCGAGCGGTGCCCTTTACCTTCGGGAGACCGCGAAGCCTTAACGGCGATCTTGGTCGCGACCCGGACAGCAACCTCCGAAGAGAGATGGCTGGCGTCTGTCAAACTTGGTTCAGTGCGGTGAGGCGGCTGCACCAGCAAGCAGGCGAGGCATCCCGATGTTAATCAGCCATCCGGCCAAAAGCCATCTATTTGGCGGCTCTTTATCAGAAAGCGATAGGATGAGGATCGGGGTCACAAGACTGGTCGCGTAAAATATCGCGAAAGTGAGTGCACTAAAATAGGCGCCAGACTCCAACGCTGACGATAGTCGTCTAAAGCGCAAGCTCCAATGCCCTACGGATCGGTCGAAACCAGACCCGCGAACATCGATTGTCTGCTTTTGGCCGTCAGCTGCCCTTCACGAAGGGCCGCTATGGGTCGTGAACGCACAACCAGAAACAACTCAGCTTGACCGGGAAGGCCCGTGATACCTTCCGAGGTTCATTCATGACACGGAGGTCGCCATGCGCACTCTTTATATCCCTATCATCTTGGCGGCAACTTTTTTGGCATCTGGCTGCAGTATCAAGCAAACCGTGACGCCTGCTGAGCTGTCTTCCGAGATGACGCCAGAGATCTGTCTGATCCCCGCCGAAGGACTGCGAGAGGGATTCAACACTGCCTATCAAAACCTGCTCAAAAACAAAGGATTCCATACGCGTCAGCTTCCGCCAGGCAGTAGCCCGTCCAGCTGTCCTCTTTCAACGACTTATATTGGTACCTGGTCGTGGGACTTAGCAATTTACATGAGCCATGCAGATATTCGCGTTTATCAGTATGGCCAGCAGGTGGGCCAAGCTGAATATGACTCGCGTTGGGGTGGCGGTCGGGTCATTGATAAATTCATTAATGCTGAGAAAAAAATCACAGAGCTGACCAATCAGCTGTTTCCAAACGGTGCCGCAGGCTTGAGGGGAGTTAAGGAGTCAAACTCTGGGACCGATGCCGCATTTATGACAAAAGATGCGTACCAACAGCGACAGCTCAAACAGCTTGAACAACAGGGCCTTCCCTATGATGAGTACCAGAAGCGCTACAAGCTGATCATGGCTGAGTAGGCTCCGTGCCGGTCCTGACAGACAGATGAGGGTCGTTTCATCCGGTCACCACAGGCAGAAATCGGCCAAAAATTGACTGTCATAAACGTCTAGATAATCGCAGGCTATACAAAAGCTCCTATCTGTAGGATGTTCGTAAACGGACGGTAAACGCGCCTAACCGTCAAGTGAAGCTTGAGCGCCAAAGATCTTCATGTCACGCTGGCGAACCTCGGCATAACGCTATGGTTCGTTCTGCGGCCGTGCTCAAAGTGTCTACGCTCGTTGGATTCGTATGCAAAGACGACTGAATGGCTGAATTATGTAAAATGTATGCTTAAGGACTGCAGAGCAGGGAGCAACGGGATGAAAAAACGGCTAAACGTTGTGGTATCGAAGTTGACGGGAATTTCCACATCATTTTTCGGCGTTTCATGGCAGCCTTCTGCTCCTGAAGGCGAGGTGGTCAAAAAGCTACTCATATATTTTGAGGGCAAGAGGTCGCTCGGCATTGACGAGTTCGGACTACTCAGCCATGGCCCAGTTATTAGGCCGGCTTGGTTGTCAATGTCAGTGATGCAACTAAGAGATCAAGTTACACAGTCTATTCAAACAATGTCCTTATCTCGACCTGCTGTTGATGTTATGAATATTGTCGTTAGCAGCTGTAACAGGTTTTTGTCTGAGCTTGAGGAGGATCAAAACAATCCGTCGTATCCCCAAATGCTTGCAAGATGGCAGAGAGACATGGCGTCATGTATTTACGCCTTATGTGTAAATCTCGAAGTCTTTCCAGGTAATCGATTGAGTCGGTTGCTGGAGTGGCGACTTCCCAGCAATGTCAGGCTGGTAGACTTGGAAAGGTTCAGGTCATATTAGATGTTTTAGCAGGGCTATGTCTTCATTTTCCGCCTTGCGCGATGCGTCTCCGAGTTGTCGAGCAGTTCCATCGTCGGCATAAATGCTATCGGATCAATCGTATTCTATACCGGCTCGCGTGAAGTTAGTAAGGCTTGTGTGTCACCGCTGACAGGTAATTGACCCTCCCGCCGAAATTTCGCAGAACCAAGCTCATTGCTACGTGGACCGTTGTCGGTGCTGGCTATAAATCGATTGATCTTGGGGCCGGGTTAAGTCAGTACCAGGATCAAATTCGCATCAGTGTCAACAGAGCGTGTGCAGAAGTCCCGTAAGGCCCAACCTCCGGGACCTCTTTCGGCCAGAGGCGGAGATTTCAAGGGCGCGTGCGCTTAGTCCAAAGCCAACCATGGACACACTCGCAAAGAGTTTGTAGCCTCCATGGAGGTGATATCGCTTTTTCCCCATTCCCCATATGTCGCGATTTTTCGTACGGGCGTCAAGTGGTTCAAGGGGAGATGCATGAACAAGAAGCATTTTGCGATACAATCGGCGTTATCTTTTTCGCCTTCCGCGTCGCCAATATATAGTTAAGTGTTTTGAGGATTTCCCGCGCATGGCAAGAGTAGTGACAAAAGATGATTGCTTGGCAGAGATAAAAAGATTCTTTAAATACTATATGGCCTACTGTCAAAGCCCCGACCCGGACGCCGTGAGAGAGGTCCTAGCATCTACTTACAGTATCAATGATAAATTGAGGAAGGCTGGGTACCCCGATTTTTTTGATAGCGATGAATTCCTAGCTATTAAAGCCATTCGAAATTACGCAATCCACCAAGCCGAAATATATAACAGCGCTAGAGCCTTGCCACTGGCATCCAACGTCCCTGTAGAGGCTGACCTTGGCATACTTTGCTTGATACCTCAGGATGTAATTGAGGCGATTTGTGACAATACAAGTCATGAAGGGAGAAGGGCTATTGAAAAATCATGTATTTATTACAAGTGCTATGTAGATATATATCCGTGCATTTTCAATTTTGGAGTTCAGCTTTTTCTGTATACCGAGACAAATAGCCTGGTTGTTAGCGCTAGCGAGTATCTAGAATTTCAAAGCTCTATTGAGTTTGAGAGAAAACATAACTATCCGCACCATGTGAAAGGTGGTTTTAGATTGCCTCATGGAGGTGATATTAATGAGTTTATTGAGAGCGGTCTTCACTCTATAGAAAAAAGAAACGAATTACAGAGCTTGCTATATTCAGAGGAAGATGGAATGTTCACTTTCAAGGGCATCAGCTGAGTTTTGAGTCGCCCCTGATTTCCTACATGCTCAGGCTGGCATCCCTTAACCGTTAGCTGCCCTCTGGAAGGGCAGCTATTGGCCGGCAGCCAGATCTCGGCTGAGCGCCTGCTTTTGGCCTATTTCTGCCTGTCACGAGAGGCAGAAAACAACCCAAAGCAGACAGTTGTGATGTTTCAGCCAATAATCGCCGTTTTCCGGTGAAAGCTGCCATGAGAGCATTAGATCTACACCGCCGCACAATTGAGCCTCTATCCATCCCACTTCTCCTATAGCGACCTCTTCACGCTTCGTTGCGTTTTGATCTTGCCAGACGGGACCCAAGTTGCAGATATACTCTTGCTCAATCCAAATGGGTAGTGGTGCGGGGCGGGCACAGCCCTCGGCCAAATGGCGTTAACTGTAGAGGTTTATTTTGGCGGAAGCAGGCGGCCCGGCAACGCAGGCGGGCATCAGGTATCAGGATGAGGTTGCGGCGCTTTATCTGGGAAGGATGCTTGATCCACGAGAGCGTCCAAAATATGACCAGCCGGTGCAGCTGAGGGTCGAAGCCCCTGGCGCCGTCGACGATTTTGTCGTCCGATTTGCCGACGGCTCCCGACGTTTTTTCCAAGTCAAAATTTCTCTTGAAGCCAATGGGCACGCCTGGAATTCACTCTGGCATTCGTTTGGTCGACAGATTCGCTCTGACTTTGAACCAGAGGATCGTATCGAGCTCGTTTTGGGAAAACCCTCACAGCTCGCGTCAGAGCTGATAGAAATCACAAGACGGTTGGAGAGCTCTGATCTGCCCGAGTGGTTTGCCCGACTGACTTCCGGACAGCAGCGCTTAGTACGATCAATTCAGCAACTGCTTGAGGCTGAAATTGAATATGTCTGGGGAATTCTAAAGCACCTGTACGTGCAGGTATGGCCCGCTGATGCGCTTGTCCGCGATCATGTACCGCTGTGGATTCCGCCGTCTTCGGTGACATCGGATAGGCTTTTCAAAATCCTGGCATACATGGTGTGGGAGGGAGCCGATGTCCGCATGCAATTTGATGGGCCGACGCTTTATGAACGGCTGCGGGGGGAGTCGGAAATCATTATTCAGGACTCCCCAAACTGGGGGAGCGCTGAGTACCGCGAGGCAGTAAGCAGAATTTCAGTTATTGACGTGCCCGGTACTGACTTCAGACGATCAGTTGATGGCTCCTATTTGTGGCCTCAGTGCCTGCGATACGATCGTAATCGCGTTGCGGACTTCGATGACGATCTACGGGGCTTCCGAAATCTGATTTCCATGGACAGTGTGGATCTACAAACTTTTCCAAGTGCGGACCTCAAGGGCGTTGTACTAGTCGCCGGCCCTGGATTTGGCAAGACCACGCTTGTTCACGCGATCGCCCATCGGTGTGCAAGCTCAAGTCTTCTACCTGCGGTCGTTTCGGTCACGAAGCTTTCCGACTCCGATCTGGGTATCGCTGACTACCTATCTGGGGTCTTGAACAATGACTTCGACGTAAAGATCGATTGGCGTCTTGCCGCGACTGCCGGATTACTTGTCCTGCTGATCGATGGTTTGGATGAGGTGTCGAATGAGCGGCGAAGAGTGATTCTAGAACGGCTGGATTTCTACCGCGCCCGCTATCCCGGCGTGCGCTGGCTGATGACCGTGAGGGATGCCGCAGCGCTTGCTCCGCCTGACGGGGCGACCGTTCTGGAACTAGCACCGCTGCAGGACGAGGATATACGGCGGTACGTCGATTTCTACAGAACCGGTGAAACTGGAGTCGCAGAGATTCTATTGAGCAGAATGGCTGCGCGACCAGATCTTGCGCACCTTGCCCGAATCCCGATTTTTTTGGCGCTCATGCTAGTAATGAAACAGGAAGGCCAGGACCTTCGTCGCAGCGATCTGCTGGACTCGTATGTTGAAATGTTGCTCAGGCCAATCAAGGTTTTCCAGCCTGATGAGATCAATACCAGCGTCTTGCGAAGGATCGCTGAAATAGCTGCGTTTGAGGCTCTTGAGAACGACACCATCGGTTTGAAATTACGGGATTTTGAGCGCTGCACCAGGGGCGTTGATTCGGCTCTAAATCCGGACCAGATGCGAGATGCGCTACTCAAACGTGGAGTGCTTCGCAAGGACGGGCTTGTCGGACTGAGATTCCCATTTCCGATCATCCAGGAGTACCTGGCATCGTCAGAACTGCTTGAGAATCATAGCGAAGATCTTCCCACGCGGTTATCGATGATTGTACGTCGACCATGGGCTCAGGCGATGCAGTTTGCCTTGGAGCGGCATCCAAACCCGGCAGGGTTGGTCACCGAAATTCTTGAGGCCGAAGACGATGTCTTTCACACCGGTTTGAGATTGGTAGGGCGCTGCCTTGCGAATGGAATGAAAGTTTCAGAAGCTCAACTGCAGGTGGTGGGGGAGCGTTTCGCGAGAGTCTGGGGGAGGACGTCATGGCGATCCGCTCGGCTGATTGACGGAATCATAGTGGATGCGCTGACGCGTCCGTTGCACTCTGCGATCCGAGCCCGGCTTGGCGATCGGGCGCTGATTTACCACGGGGCCGACACCATTGTTGCGAGATTGCAAGATAACAATCTGACGCTTGAAGTGCTGAGCCAACTCCTTGAAGGCGACATCGAGCATATGTTGAATATCGGAGAGCTTCAAAAAGAAGTCGATCGTTTAGGTGACTCAGCGTTGAATCTCTACCTTTCAAGGTGTCGCCTTCTTGCCACATCAGATGAAGAGCGAGAAGCGCTCAGCTGCCTGATCGGACATATGAAGATCGGCTCAGTCGAACCTGATATGGCCCGTTCCATCGCTCTTGATAACTCACTTCCGATAGCGGTTAGGCTCGCTGTTTGGAGTAAATCCATGAGTCCGCTGTCTCCGGAGATTGAAGCCCTGATCATCGATGGGATTTGTGGGGACGGCTATCACCCTCAAGCAAGTGCGGCGCTGGCTTTGTCGACAACGGAGGTTGGCACTACCTCCGTAATTCGAATTCTGACCTCGCCTCGGGTTCCGCAGAAAAACGCCTTAGACGTAATGGAGTATCTCATTACCGACTGGGAGGCTAATGGGCTCGAGCAAAATATCCACGAGATCGCTAACGCAAATAATTTGCCAGAAGAATTCCGGGATTTGGCATTACTTTACTTGCTGGGTCAGCGCACTCCCGGCGTCCTTGAATTGCTTCTTGATCGCCTTCCCACTATGACGTACGAGATGGTAAATTCCACGGTTTCCATGTTTGGTCACTATCTCGACAGGGCTGCTGTGGAAAGAGCCGTATCTGCGATAGCAGCTAGAGGGTGGGACACTGAAGCACGGTTGGGTTTGGCTGGTGCATTTGCGGCAGGGTTGCTTTATCGCGTCAAGAGAGTGGGGAGGGGGGCGGGTCTAATGGAGTTCATCCCGCCGCACCCCGGACGAACCGCTGCTTCGGCGCTGCTGGATGAGTGGTTAACGCGTGAAGACTATGATCCACGGCAACGACTGCGGATGGCTTTAGAAGCTGCTCGTTTGGGTGCACCAAGGGCACTTGAGAGTCTTCGCCCCACTTTTTATGCGGCCATGAATGCTCCGCGTCACGATGAGTATGGAGACGATTCAGTAGCAGGTCTCGTACTGGAATTGCTTCACGCT
This sequence comes from Pseudomonas migulae, assembly GCF_024169315.1. Lineage (NCBI taxonomy): Bacteria > Pseudomonadati > Pseudomonadota > Gammaproteobacteria > Pseudomonadales > Pseudomonadaceae > Pseudomonas > Pseudomonas migulae. The sequence goes on from NZ_JALJWR010000001.1 coordinate 6,484,892, forward strand.
GTTGGAGAAGCCCCTGCGCTTGAGGAGCTTGAGCGCATTGCCAGCACCGCAGCATACAACCTGGCGTCGGCCGTTATAACCATCATTGCAAAAGGTGGTACGAACAATGAGGTTGAATGTCTGATCCGCGTGTATGAAGCCTCGGCGGACGGGCACCTGAGGTTGGCCATCCTTGGGGTTCTGGAACCGCTTTGTGGACATCTGGGAATCAAGATTACACGCTCAGATCGGCAGTTGATCGCGTCATTCTCTCAGTAACGGAAGCAGCGTTGTCTTCGGGTGAGGGAATGATCAGGGGAGGCGAATGCCTGGGGGACACGATTAGGGCATTGCCTGTTGCACCACGCTCGTTTTGCCGTGTGATCTTTCGCAAAACAGAGCGCCCCGAGGCGCCTTGTTTTATAGCCCGCCCAATGCTCAGATCGGATTCAAAAGCAATCCTCAGCAGCTCTCTGCGCACAACAATAGAGTCCGCACACCTCTTGCCATTCGCGTTAATCGCCTTGGCTGCTCAGATCGTCTCCTGCATGGACCATGTCTCTATCAATGGCAATGGCCAGCATCATGATCCCTTCAGTGACTTGAAGTCACGCTAGGCACGGTAAGGTGCCGAATGGCGAGCAGTCTACAGTCCGCTTCTGGCCGAAAGCGGAAAAAAAATATGCCGCAGAATGACGAAGTCAGATTTTTTTTATGGTTGAACAAAAAACGGGCGCCTTCAGCGCCCGTTTTCATTCACTCTTTCGTCTGCGCCCGCAATCGCCGACCGATCACATCCATCAAGTCACAGCCATCCCGCAACGGAATGGCCAGCAGCTGAGAAAAGTCCTTCAACACAACCGTGTCGCAACCAAGCTCGGCGCGGTAGGCGATGTTTTCCAGCACCTGAGTTACCGTCCGAATTCGGTAGTCAGCCGCGGCTTGCAGAACGTCGAGTGGTGCTTGAGTGTCGATGAGCAGGGAGGCCGGGATCAGGTCGATTCCGGTGAGGGGCATGTATCTTTCCATAGATGAAACTCCGATCAAGGCAAAGGTTGACTGTCCCTCAATCGTCGCCAAACGAATGGGTGACAGCTGTACGCAGGTTGGCGAACCGGGATCGGGATACCGGCAGACCCGAAGGTCTCCCGCGCACAGCTGCCATAAAGACAACTTTGCGGGCATGCAAAAGCGACTGCATTAAAGCACAGTGCTTTTGCATCCGATCCGATCAGGTCGCCAAACCCGAATCGCCATATTGGGCGACGGGTCGGACTATAAGCTTCATAAGAAAGGCGGGGAAGGTGAGGGATTCCGAGGTTTGTGTAGGAAATTTTATGGTCGTCCTAGGACGCTTACGCCAGGGAATGTGATGGCAAGCTAAAACCGCGGCACACTGCCGAAAATGAAACGGGCGCCTGACAAGGCGCCCGTTTTCATTTACTCCACCGCCTGCGCCCGCAAGCGACGGCCGATTACACCCATCAAGTTCACAGCCATCGCGCAATAGAATCGCCAGTCTAAACCTGGCCTGCGCAGGCTACTTTTCATGGAGAACCTAACCACCGCATTTCTCGATCAATGTTGCATACGACTCCGGATGATCGATGGACATATTGGACGCCTTAATGCCATCACTTAGGATGGCACAGTCAGGTGATGACGATGGTGCTCCGTTTGAGATGGATGCCTTGATGGGGACGCTGGAGTGTTTGGCTGATCCAGCATAAGAATCATCCATACTCTTGATTGACTGCCTTAGGTTTAGTATTTCCCCCAACATCTGCTGCTGCATATTACCAAGTGCGCCGAAGCTTTCTTTCTGGATCGCTTGAATAATTGGGTTTTGACTCAGAAGCTTTGGGTTCAAAGCCGTTTTCTTAAACCCCCAGGCATAAAACTGATTGGTTACCTTTGCGCCATAAGGACTGATTTGGCCTTCTTCATTAAAAACTGCCTTTGTGATTAGCTCCCTCGACTCATCGCTCAGTTTATTTATAACAGCAGACTTCAAGTATTCTTTAGGGTCTTTAATTAGCTGGTATTTGTCTTTTATTTCTGAAACAAGTTTGTCTGACTTGATGACGTCTGAAAATATCTTGTCAGTGCTTGGAGATTCCAGGCTTTTTTGTGCACGCGCGTCCTTCATGCATTGATAGGCATCATCCGAGGCTCTAACTAGTGCGCAATGATATTCAGCATCCTGGCAGTGTGGCCACGCCAAAATTCCTTTGTATACACGCCCGGTTAAATCGTCACATTCCATGCCCTTTGATATGTTTGCGCTGGTTGACGAAATGCAACTTAGTTCCTTTTCAAATTGCGCATGCAAAGCGTGGTAGGCCTCGTCCTTGTACTCCTTGCAGTTTTCAATTGTTTCGACGAATGGGCGACTCGGAACGGGCTTGTTCGCGGCCATACTAATGTTTGGAGAAATGACAGCGGCGCAAGCCAGAAACAAGCCGCTTATTACCAGTTGGCGGTTTTTCACTGTTCTGTCAAAACGTGTATTCCAGAAGGTAATTTTCATTTTCATCGACCATCAGTATTTTGTGAGATTAATCACATTGGCCATTGATTGGTTCTTTTGTAGCACATCAAATTTGCAGCAACGGCTCTGTTCGCAATCGCGCCGTATTTGTTGATTACCGCCACGCACAGTGAGGAGTCGCGAATGCCCGAACAATCCGATATGGATAGTTTTCCCGATTTTATATTCCTTTCGAACTCCTCATCGGTAGTGCCGAGAGCATCTACCTGCTCCGCGGTACTCACCGCTTCACGCGCAGTCCTATCGTGCTCAACCGCTTGCTGGAGTGATTGTTGTATGGCTGTTTGAGGAGAAAGGCCCATCTGGTTGATTTTCAACATGGTTGTATGCATGTCAGTTGACATAATTTCGCTTCTTATGCTGTTGACTTCAGTTGGGCGAAATTTCTTTAGCCGACTGCCCAGGTAAGAGAGGTTTTTTTCGCAACCTCTACCGGGCATATATTTGGCATCATTGAAGGAACTGGTATCAGCCGTAGGCGTTTCTGCAATACCGGCCGATGAATTTGAGGCCAGCAAATTCGCTGACGAGTCAGATGAGTCTGAGTTACTGTTTGAGCTAAAGATGTTTAGCGACTGCTGCATAATTTGTTGGCCTTGGGCGGCGTCCCCAGACTGCTGTGTTGCGACGAGACCCAGCAACACACTGACGGCCGCACCTACCATCTCAAAGGTACCGTCGTCAGAACCGGTTTGGCTACTGCCGCTGCCCGTGGTGGATGCGCAGGAAGTCAATGTCAAATGTATGGCGAGGTAAAGCAGAGTGTATTTTTTCATGATTGTCTGCTCATGAGTTGTTTAAGTGTTATTTCAATGGTTTATCCTTTAGTCCAATTTTATTAACAGCTTAGTTGCTAATACTGCTTGGATTAGCGAGCTGATTTGAGTGTAGAGGCAGTTTGATATTGCTGCAAAAAATTATTATTTGTAAACTTAATGAAACAGTCGGCTGGTTTAAGAGTGCATACGTTTGCGGTGTGATCACGATATTGTGAGTGTTCTTCTTTACGCCTTTTTTCCGGCGCCTGAATAGTGACGAGTTGCTTATTTGGATGTTTCAAGGCGAGCGCTCAAAATTGTCCTGTTTTGGTCGTACTTTCCTCATATCGGTTGGTTGTTTTTGGCAAAAACCAATCTACCTAAACCAAAAAATCAAGAGTCTCTGCTCTCGGTTTCTCTAGCGTAGAATCCCCAAAACTTGTCCCACCCCGAGACGGATCCTCAATGCAAACCCCAACCACCCAACACCCCCTCTGGAAAACCTACCTCCTTTTCCTCGCCCCCATGGTCCTCTCCAATTTCCTCCAATCCATGTCGGGCACCGTCAACAGCATCTACATCGGCCAAATGCTCGGCACCCAAGCCCTGGCCGCCGTCTCGGGCATGTTCCCCATCGTCTTCTTCTTCATTGCCCTGGTCATCGGCCTCGGCGCCGGGGCGGGCGTGCTCATTGGCCAAGCCTGGGGCGCACGTGAGCCGCATCTGGTGAAAACCATCGCCGGCACAACTCTGCTGTTGGGCGCAATGATCGGCTTAACGGCAGCAATCCTCGGCAGCGTGTTCGCCCGCCCAGCCTTGCAGGGTTTGGGCACCCCAGCCGACGTTCTCGACGACGCCGTGTCCTACGCCCACGTGATGATGTGGATCATGCCGTCGCTGCTGGTCTACGTGCTCTTCACCCAACTGCTGCGCGGGGTGAGCGATACGGTGTCGCCGCTGATTGCGTTGGTGGTGTCGACCTGCATCGGGTTGGCGCTCACACCGGCGTTGATTCGCGGTTGGTTCGGCTTGCCGATGTTGGGGATTCAGAGTGCGGCGTATGCGGGGTTGGTGGGTAACCTGTCGGCGATGGGGTGGCTGGCGTGGCGGTTGATCAGCAAGGGGCATCCGTTGGCGCCGGATCGGGAGATGTTTGCGGCGATGCGGCTGGATCGGGTGATTCTTGGCAAGGTGTTGCGCATCGGGTTGCCGACCGGGTTGCAGATGGTGGTGTTGTCGGTGTCGGAGCTGGTGATTCTGGCGCTGGTGAATCAGCACGGTTCGCAGGCGACGGCGGCGTATGGGGCGGTGACGCAGATCGTCAATTACGTGCAGTTTCCGGCGTTGTCCATTGCGATCACGGCGTCGATTCTTGGGGCGCAGGCGATTGGGGCAGGGCGCATCGAGCGGATCGGGCCGATTCTGCGTACGGGGCTTTTGATTAACGTGTGCCTGACCGGTGGGTTGGTGCTGTTGGGTTACGTGTTGTCGCACTGGTTGCTGGGGTTGTTTCTGACGGACGATTCGACGCGGGCGAAGGCTGAGCATCTGTTGCACATCATGCTGTGGAGCCTGTTGTTATTTGGCTTTCAGGCGATCATCGGCGGGATCATGCGCGCGAGCGGCACGGTGTTGGTGCCGATGGCGATTTCGATTGTATGCGTGGTGGGTGTGCAGTTGCCGGTGGCGTATGTGCTGGACGGGCGGTTTGGGTTGCAGGGGGTGTGGATGGCGTTTCCGGTGGCTTATTTGGGGATGCTGGTGTTGCAGACGCTGTATTACAAGCTGGTGTGGAAGCATCAGAAGATTGAGCGATTGGTGTAGCGTAGCGCTCACGGGGATCTGCGTTTGTTGTTGTGTTTTTGGGGCTGCTTCGCAGCCCAGCGTCGGAACGCCGCCCGGAGCAAGCTCGCTCGCCACAATGGGATGCAGGTGTTGCGGTTGGTGTATGGGCAACTTGTGTGGTGTAGATTGGATCCCTGTCTCAATCATGAAACATAATAAGTATGACTTTATTAGTTGTGGATACGAGTGGATCTCTATTGCACTTATCGTTAGTGAGATAACAACTAATGGATCCAATGGAAGAATCTCAAGCCTCATCTAATTTACCAAGCCAGTTAGTGCGCGGCTTTCAGGAAAGTTGGAGGTTCTTCATCGAGGCGAGTTGCATCATCTGAACTAACCGTTTGTCGGTAGTCTGCTCAAAAAATGAACATTTGAGCTTCGAGGCCCTCAGATACTCCAGCACGTCACCATGACCTGCTCCTGCAACCGCAGAAAACAAGTGGACACCCAACCTCATATGCATTGACTGCAAATGAGGATTTTTTTACCTGAAATTCAGGAGCCAACACATAACCGGTTGCTTATTTGCCAGGCAAATCAATCGGTTCAGCCGTGCCAGGTCTATGATTTGGCTTGTCTTGTATCAGTCGGATCGCACAGGGTATTTAACTTGATTAATACCCCGTCAAACTAATGATCTGAACTGTAGAAACAGTTGGAGATACCACCGTGACAATAAATACAATCATGAGTCTGGTCGAAAATAAAGAATGCATGGAGTTTGTGCGACTGGGTGTTATTTATGCCCACTTGGTCGCTTGTTGTGTTGCCATTGGTCTGGTGTTGACCAGTGATATTGCCATGGTCAAGAATTTGTTGAAGGGCAAAGTATTGTCGGAGCACGATAATGCTCATCTGGAAAGTCTTCAAACGTCTGTCGTCTTTGCATTGATTGCTTTGTGGTTCACCGGTATTGCCATTGTGGGTATTGATTACCTGGAAAAAGGAATCGATTACTTCAAGAATCCAAAGCTTCAGGCCAAAGTGATCATTGTCATGTTGCTGACTTACAACGGCATCTTGTTGCATCGCCTGGTGTTGCCGGCCATGCAAAAGGCGGGTTCGCTGCTCAAGCTCGGGTTCAGCGCACGGATGCTGGCGCTGTTTTGCGGTTCGCTGTCGGCAGTGTCCTGGATGTATGCCGCCCTGCTGGGCGTCGGACGCCCGTTGGCCTGGAAGTATTCACTTGCCGAATTGTTGATGGCGTATCCGCTGTTGATTGCGCTGGGTTTCCTGACGATGCTGGCATTGACTCAACGAGTGAAACAACAGCACTACGCTGTAGTGCCGCAGCGGACCGTTGCGAGTGCTTGCTAGCCTTGGCTGAACTTCCCGGGTATCGCCGGTTTTAAAAAAGGGCCACCTGTAACAGGGTGGCTCTTTTTATTTGCGCCAAAAGTTGCGGCAGTCTTCGAGTTGCCTTCGCGATCGGGCGTGCTTGCTGTCACCCACCTTCAGACTGACAATCGAAGGTGATGCAAACCGACAGGCGTGATCGCCTGGGGAGGTTTTCAACATGAATCCTTCATCGCCCACCGTTCTGCAAGATCGCGCCGATGCCGGTCGACGGCTGGTGGCGCCGTTGCTCAAGTACGCGCATCGCGCTGATGTGATTGTCCTCGCGTTGCCCCGTGGCGGTGTGCCGGTGGCTTATGAAGTGGCGTCGGCGCTGGATGTTCGTCTCGACCTGATGCTGGTGCGCAAACTCGGCGTTCCGACTCATCAGGAGTTGGCGATGGGCGCGATCGCCAGCGGCGGTATTCAGATTCTCAATGAACACGCGTTGCGGGCGCACCCGATTGATCAGGCGACATTCGATGCGGTGGTCGCTCGGGAAACCCGGGAGTTGTTGCGGCGTGAGCAGGCTTACCGGGGAACGCGTGCGCAGGTAGCGCTGAAGGATCAGGTGGTGATTCTGATCGACGATGGCCTGGCGACGGGCGCTTCGATGAAGGCGGCGATTCAGGCGGCGCGGGTGCAGAGGCCGGCGCGGATTGTCGTTGCGGTGCCGGTGGCGCCGGTCGAGACGGCGGAGGCGCTGCGCCGTGAGGTGGATGAGTTGGTGTGCCCGGTGACCGCGGAATGGTTCATGTCGATCGGGCATTGGTACATGGATTTTTCCCAGACGCCGGATGCCGAGGTCATCAGGCTGTTGCAGCGGGCGTGGCAGAAAGAGGCGAGCGACGCCGGGCAGCGCTCCGGTCAGGAGTGACGCTGCACACTCACGGAATGAACCCGTACCGAAGGGGTCAACCAGTAAGGCCACCCACGGACAATCGCCATGCCTAGCCACTGCCGCATTTCGACCAAGGCGCACGAAAATCAGGACCCGCATGGACGCGGCTGAATCGGCGCTGATGGCGGCACGCGCGCAGTTCGCGATCACCATCAGTTTTCATATTGTGCTGGCCGCGCTCACGATCGGTCTGGCCAATTTTCTGATGGTGCTTGAAGCGCTTTGGCTGTGGCGTGGCCGACAAATCTATCTGGATGTTTACCTTTACTGGCTGAAAATATTCGCGCTCACCGTGGCGGTGGGCACGGCGTCGGGGCTGATTCTGGAATACCAGTTCGGGCTCAATTGGTCGCGGCTCTCGGTTCAGGCCGGCGATATCCTCGGCCCGTTGATGTTCTACGAAGTGCTGGCGGCGTTTTTTCTGGAGGCGGGTTTTCTCGGCATCATGCTGTTCGGCCTGAAAAAGGTTGGCCCTCGGCTGCATTTTTTCGCCACCTGCGCAGTCGCGGTCGGCTCGTTGATCAGCGCGTTCTGGATCCTGTCGGCCAATTCCTGGATGCAGACGCCCGCCGGTTACGTCATTGGTGCCGATGGTCGCTTCATGGCCGATAACTGGTGGGCGATCATTTTCAATCCGTCGTTTCCTTATCGGCTGGCGCACATGACCTTGGCCGCGCTGCTCGGGACGGCGACTCTGGTGGCGGGTGCCAGTGCCTGGCAACTGTTGAAGGCGCCGCACAACCCGCGTGCGCGTCTGCAATTTTCCATGGCGCTGTGGACGATTGTCGTGCTGACACCGCTGCAAATTGTGGTGGGTGACCTGCATGGTCAGCACAGCCTCAAGGTGCAGCCACAGAAGGTCGCGGCCATCGAAGGTTCGTGGACGCGACCGCCTGAGGGCGCGGGCGAACCGCTGCGTTTGTTTGCGATTCCGGACATGGCCGAGCGGCGCAATCACTGGGAAGTGGCGATCCCGCGCATCGGTTCGCTGTACCTGACGCATGACCTGAGCGGCACCATCGCTGCGCTGGATGAGTTCCCGCCTGAGGACATTCCGCCGGTGCCGCCGGTGTTTTTTGCGTTTCGCTTGATGGTCGGTCTGGGCCTGTTGATGCTGGGGCAGGGGTTGGTCAGTCTGGTGTTGCGCTGGCGAGGGCGGTTGTACGCGGCGCGCTGGATGCTGCGGGTGTGTGTGCTGATGGCTCCGGCGGGATTTCTCGCGATGCTCAGTGGCTGGGTCGTGACCGAAGTGGGGCGGCAACCCTTCACCCTCTATGGATTGCTGCGCACGGCAGACAGTGTGTCGTCGGTGTCTCGCCAGCAGGTGGTCGGCTCGACCTGGTTGATTCTGCTGTTTTACCTGCTGATCTTCGGCATCGGGCTGTGGGTGTTGCTGCGGATACTGCGCAAGCCACCGCATGAGGACGAGCCAGGGCCGCAGCCGACCCTGGCGGACGAGACGGGTGAACCTTGATGGACACTGACTGGATCACACTGCTGTCGGCGGCGGCCCTGGGGTTCTCGGTCATGAACTATGTGCTGCTCGATGGCACTGACCTCGGCGTCGGCGTGTTGATGGGCGTTACGCGAGGCAGCCGGCATCGCCGCACGATGGCGGTGACGATCCTGCCGATCTGGGACGCCAACGAAACGTGGCTGGTGCTCGGAGGCGGCGGCCTGCTGGCGCTGTTTCCGCTGGCTTACGCCATCCTGCTGCCGGCACTTTATTTGCCTTTTATCCTGATGTTTTTGGCGTTGATTCTGCGCGTGGTGGCATTGGAGTTTCGCGACTACTCGCCCAATGCCGCGATCAAACGTGGGGTCGATGGCTTGCTGATGTGCGGTTCAGTGCTGGCCGGTGCAACTCAGGGGGTGGTGCTGGGCACGCTGGTTCAAGGCATCCCTGAACAGGCCGGGCAGTACAGCGGTGACGGCTCGGAGTGGCGGGGTGTGTTTCCGCTGTTTTGTGGTGCCGTGCTTGTGGTGGGCTACACGTGGTTGGGGGCCAGTTGGCTCTATTGGCGCACTGAAGACGAACTCCAGCGGCGCTCGGCGTTTCAGGCGAAGGTGTTGGCCTTGGTCACCGTGCTGTTGTTGATCGTGTTGGTGGCCTGGACCGCGACACTGGACACGCGCTATAGGCAGCGGCTTGCCGATTGGCGGGTGTGGATGCCGGCAGTGACGTTGCTCATCGCGCTGCTGATCGGCTTTGTGCTGGGGTTTCGCAGTCGCCTTCATGCGCTGCCACTGTTCGCGGCATTGGGCGTTTTCGTGTTGGCGTTTGCCTTGATGATCGTGGCGCTCTTTCCGCTGATCGTTCCGCCGTACCTGACCTTGCAAGCGGCTGCGTCCAGCCCGACCAGCCAGAAATTCATGCTGATCGGTTTTGCCGTGCTGATTCCGGTGACGCTGATCTACAACACCTACGGCTTCCGCGTCTTCAGCGGCAAGGTGCGTGCGGTGCGGGATTGAACCTCAGGCCTGAACCCAGCGTTGCCGACTCCAACTGCTCAAGCTATCGACGGCGAAAACCAGGATCAGCATCGCCAGAATCACCGTGCTGGCTTGCGCTTCCTGAAACAGGCTGAGGCTGACATAGAGCATTTGCCCCAGGCCACCGGCGCCGACGAAGCCGAGCACACTGGCCATGCGGATGTTGTTTTCCCAGCGGTACAGGATGTAGGCCAGCAGCTGCGGGAACAGGTTGGGCAGGGTGCCGTAACAGAAGGCCGACACGGCGTTGCCGCCCTGCAAACGGATGGCGTCGGCCGGTTCCGACGGGGTGTTTTCCAGCGCTTCGGCGAACAGCCGACCGAGCACGCCGGTGGTGTGCAGCGCCAGTGCCAGCGTGCCGGCGTTGGGGCCGAGGCCGGCGGCGAGCACCATCAACGCGGCCCACACCAGTTCCGGCACGGCGCGCAACGCGTTGAGCAGCAGCCGCGATGCGCTCTGCAACGGCCAGCCGAAACGCCCGGCCGCGGGCAATGCCAACAGCAAACCAAACACCGCCGCGAGCAGGGTGCCGAGGGCGGACATGGCGATGGTTTCGAGGGCGCCTTGGGCGATGGCCTGCAGGTGATTCGGGCTCAGGTCCGGGCTGAAAAAGCGCTGCGCATAAGCGCCCATCTGGTGCAGGTTGCCGGTGTTGCCGAGTTCGCCGAGGTCGATGCCGAGGTAGATGAACGAGGCGATGACGGCGGCGCCGATGCCGAGCAGCAGGGCCAGGTTGAACAGGCGATTCATGTCAGCCTCCAGCGCAGCAGGCGGCTGAGTTGATCGGCGAGCAGCACCAGGACGAGGAACGTCAGCAACAGACTGGCCACTTCGCCGCCGGCGAACATGCGCAACGACAGGTCCATCTGCTGACCCAACCCGCCGGCGCCGACAAACCCCATCACCACCGAGGCACGGATCGCGCATTCCCAGCGATACACCGTGTACGACAGCAGCTCCGCCGAGACATTGGGCAGGATCCCGTAGAAAAACGCCGCCAGCCGACCACTGCCGGACTGCAACAACGCATGGGCCGGGCGTTGATCCACCGACTCGAAAATTTCCGCGTAGACCTTGCCCAGCATGCCGCTGTAGGTAATCGCGATCGCCAGCACCCCGGCGGTCGGGCCAAGGCCGACGGCACGCACGAACAGCAGGGCCCAGACGATTTCCGGCACGCTGCGCAGGAAAATCAGCAGACCGCGCACCGGCCAGCGCAGCAGTTGACCCCAGTAACTCGGGCGCCCCGCGCGCGACGCCGCCGACAACGACAGCGCACGACTGGCCAACAGGCTGGCGGGAATCGCCAACAGCAACGCCAGGGCCATGCCAGCCGTGGCGATGGCCAGGGTTTGCAGGGTGGCTTGCAGCAACAACTCGATGAACGCCGCGTCATGTGCCGGGGGCCAGAAGGCGGACACGAACCGGCCGATTTCACTCTGGCTGTCACTCGCGACCAGCACGCCGAGGTCCAGCTCGCTGTAGTGGATGCCGGGCCAGAGCAAGGCGATGGCCAAAAGGCTGAGCAGTAGACGCGGCAGGGCCGCGGGATCGCGGGTGTCGGACGTCAGCATCGGGGAATCTGCACACTCAAGTGAGCGGGCGGCACTGGCGAGCGCTCCAGCTGCTCGTTGGCGTAGAGCGCGTCGAGCTGCTCGCGGTCGACGGCGCTGGCCGGCAGGTCGAACAGAATCTGCCCGTCACGCAGGCCGATGATCCGCGAGAAGTGCGCCAGGGCCAGCTCCACCGCGTGCAGGCTGGCGACCAGCGTGACGTTGTGCTCCCGGGCATGGCGGCAGAGCACCGACAGCGTGTGCTCGGCCAGCACCGGGTCCATCGCCGAGACCGGCTCATCGGCCAGCAACACCTCGGGCGCTTGATACAACACCCGGGCAATGCCCACGCGCTGCAACTGTCCGCCGGACAACTGCTGGCATTGCGTGAACAGTTTGTCGCTCAGGTCCAGCCGGGCGAGGGCGGCACGCGCCCCCGGAATATCCAGCGGATAGAGCAAATTCAGCAGGCTCTTGCCCAACCCCCATTGCCCCAGCTTGCCGGCCAGAACCGCCGTGACCACACGCTGGCGCGGTGGCAACGGCGGCGCTTGATGGATCAAACCGATGCGTGCGCGCAGGCGCTGACGCTGACCGGCCGACAGCTGCCAGGCACGTTCGCCGAGCACTTGCAGCTCGCCGTCGCCCGGTTTCAGCGCGGTGGCCAGCAGGTTGAGCAGGCTCGATTTGCCCGCGCCGGACGGGCCGATAATGGCGACCTGTTCGCGGGCGCCGATGTGCAAATCCACGCCACGCAGCGCCTGAACGCCGTTGGCGTGGGTGAGGCTGACCTGGGTCAGGTGCAATGTCATTTGAGTAGTTCGGCGGCGCGTGCGGCTTCCTCGATGCCCTTGTAGTTTTCCGGGCTGGTTTCGATGAAACGGCTGGCGGCCTGCAAATCGAGAATTTCCTTGTCCTTCGGCTTCGCCGGATCAAGTGCGAGGAACGCGGCTTTGATCTTGGCCGCCAGCGCCGGGTCGAGGGTCCCGCGCACCGTCCAGTTGTAGTCGAAGTAAGCCGGGGTGGTCGCAAACACCTTGACCTTGTTGGTGTCGACCTTGCCGGCCGCGACCAGTTTTTCCCAGACGCTGGCGTTCAGCACCCCGGCGTCGACCTTGCCGGCCTGGACCCAGGCGACCGTGGCGTCATGCGCACCGGAATAGCCGACGCGGCTGAAGTAGGTTTCCGGCTTGATGCCGTCCTTCAGCATGAAGTAACGCGGCATCAGACTGCCCGACGTGGAAGACACCGAGCCGAAGGCAAAGGTCTTGCCCTTGAGGTCGGCGAGGGATTTGACGGCGGGATCGGCGGTGATGAACTTGCTGGTGAACTGCGCATCCTGCTCGCGTTGTACCAGTGGAATCGCGTTGCCGGTTTTCAGGCGTGCCTGCACGAACGTGAAACCGCCGAGCCAGGCCATATCGATCCGGTCAGTGGCCAGCGCCTCGACCACGGCCGGGTAGTCACTGACGGGCACGAACTCGACCTTCATGCCCAATTGCTGCTCCAGATAGGCGCCCAGCGGCTTGAATTTACGCAGCAGTTCAGTGGGCGCTTCATCGGGAATCGCGCTGACTTTCAGGGTCTCGGCGGCCTGCGACAGCAGGGTGCAAAAAGACAGGGCCAGGCCGGCAGTCAATGCCAGGGTACGTTTGAGCATGGAAATTCTCCGGTGCATTTACGGAACACTATAGAGGTGCGCCGGGCACACGCAGGTGACGGCAAGGCGCTTTTGTGAGGTTAGACGAGCGTAGCGGGGCAGATTGCTTCAGGCCTTGGTGCAAGTGTGACGTGGATGTCAGCCAGGGGGAAGCCGAGGCGGTAAATACCGTTCGTCGGTGAGGTGCGTTATCACCTGTTGACACCCGTGCGTGTTTGCGTGAATATTAATCCATCGCACACGACACAATCGAACGCGACAAGAAATCAAACCCCATTGCACCGTAGAGGATTCACCCCATGAGCAAGATCGAAAAAGTCCTGGCCACCGGCAAAACTCACACCACCGCCAGCGCTGCCGGCAACACCTCGCGCGGTCACAATGGCAGCCTCGACATCACCCTGTCGACGCCGGGCACTGCCAAGCCAGCCCACGTATTCGCCGCGACCCAGCCGCACCCGACGGCCGAGCAATTGTTCGCCGGTGCATGGTCGGCTTGCTACACCGCAGCGGTCGGTCTGGTGGCCAATGACTTGAACGTGGTGCTGCCGGCGGATCTGTCGGTCGACATCGAAGTCGATCTGGGGCAGGGCGGTGCGGAATACTTCCTTCAAGCCCGACTGACACTGCGTGTACCTGGCCTGTCCCACGAGATCGCGACGACCCTGGCGCACACCGCCGACCAGATCTGTCCGTACTCGAAAGCGACCCGCGGCAACATCGACGTGGCACTGAATGTCCTTACCGTTTAAGCCTTTTTTTAATCTCACATATATCGCGTGCGATAAAAGCGCATACGAAAACAAATCTTGAGGAAATCATCATGAGCAAGATCGAAAAAGTACTGGTCACCGGCAAAACCCACACCACCGTCAGCGCCGCTGGCAAGACCTCGCGCGGCCATAGCGGCAGCCTCGACATCGTGCTGTCGTCGCCCGGCAGCGCCACACCGGCCCATGTGTTCTCGAACACCCAGCCGCACCCGACTGCCGAGCAACTGTTCGCCGGCGCCTGGTCTGCGTGCTACACCGCAGCGGTCGGGCTGGTGGCCAAGGACCTGAACGTGACACTGCCGGCGGACACGTCCGTGGAGATCGAAGTCGATCTGGGCCAGACCGGCCAGGCGTATTTCCTGCAGGCTCGATTGACCCTGCGTGTGCCCGGTCTGTCGAACGAGATCGCAACGAAGCTGGCGCACACGGCCGACCAGATCTGCCCGTACTCGAAAGCCACCCGCGGCAACATCGACGTGGCACTGAACGTCATCACCGAGTGATGCGACAGGACTCGACGGCGCCACGTGGCTGGCGCCGGACGAGTTCACGCCATTGCAAAAAAACGGTGGTGAAAGGGTGCAACAACCTGATCAAATCAGTGGGAGCCCCGTTCGGAGAATCCCATGAATCCTCGATTGCCACCTTTCGCCGCATGGGTTGTCGCGCTCACCTTCGGCGCCTTGTCTTGCGCCGATGCCGTCGAATACACGCAGGTCAATTCGACCGCCAGCACCCTTTCGTTCACTTACAACCAATTCAGTTCGCGGGTCTATGGCACGTTCAGCCAATTCGAGGGCACGCTGGATTTCGACACAACAAACCCCGCAGCAGCCCACGCCGCGCTGACGATCCAGCTCGACAGCATCGATGCCGGCAGCAGTGACGCCAACGAAGAACTGAAAAAGCCCGCCTGGTTCGACACCGCGAATTCGCCAGTGGCGACGTTTGAGTCGACCGCTGTGAAATCACTGGGCAACAACCGCTTTTCGATCAGCGGCAAACTCACGCTCAGGGGCATCACCCGCGTGGTGGAAGTGCCTGTGCAGCTGAAAGCCGAGAACGCCATCGGCATCTTCGATGGCCAGCTGACGCTGAAACGCAGCGATTTCAAAATAGGCGAGGGCGAGTGGGCGGACACCGTGGTTTCCGACGATATCAACATCCGGTTTCGCATGGTTGCGCCGCAGCGGTAGTCGTTGAGCGGCGTCTGAAGTTTCTGATCTGTCGCGGCTTTTCGTCGCTTGCCCTGCCATGGTTTTACTGTCATCGTTTACGCGACTGGTAATCTTTCTTATTTGAGAAATTTTTTCGTATGCGCGATTTTTCCGTGGCTGATGACGATTTCGCCCGTCGTCAGCGGACATTCACCGACCTCTACAGCAATCACCATTCCTGGTTGCATGGCTGGCTACGGAAAAAACTCGGGTGCTCGCACCGCGCGGCCGATCTGGCCCATGACGCGTTCATTCGTGTGCTGACTCTCGCTGAACCTCACACCATCAAGGAACCGCGTGCCTTCCTGGCGACGATGGCGGGGCGCTTGCTGATCGATGGCGCCCGCCGTCGGCGCATCGAGCAGGCGTACCTCGAGGCGCTGGCGATTCAGGCCCATGACGCTGGAATGCCCGACCCCGAAGCGATCCATGTCGCGCTTGAAGCACTGGAAAAAATCGCCGTGATGCTCGCCGGGTTGCCGGCGAAATCCCGCGAAGCCTTCCTGCTCAGCCGACTCGACGGCCTCACGTACAGCGAGATCGCGATTGAATTGAAGGTGTCGGCGAGTACGGTCAAGAACTACGTCGCGAGTGCACTC
Organism: Pseudomonas migulae; assembly: GCF_024169315.1. Classification (NCBI taxonomy): domain Bacteria; kingdom Pseudomonadati; phylum Pseudomonadota; class Gammaproteobacteria; order Pseudomonadales; family Pseudomonadaceae; genus Pseudomonas; species Pseudomonas migulae. The sequence continues at coordinate 6,500,559 of NZ_JALJWR010000001.1, forward strand.
GTCCACTGCTACAACACCTTGTACGGGGCGGATCAGCCGTCGTGACGAGCATTCATCCACCTTCCGAACAGATGATCAACGAGGCGGCGTACTGGTTGACGCTGTTGCACGACGATCTGGCCACTGACGCGGACCGCGAGGCCTTCGATGCCTGGCGCGATGCCGACCCGCGACACGCGGTTGCCCTGGAGCGCATGCGTTCGCTGTGGGGCAGTTTCGATGAGCTACCGGCCGCCCCCGCACGTGTTGCCCTCAAGCATGCCTTTGCCCGTCGGGGCTCGACGGCGTCGAGTCGTGGGGTTCAGGCCATTGCGTTGCTGGGTGTGTTGGTCTGTGGCTGGATCGGACTGGACAACATGCCGGTGTGGTTTGCCGATCAGCGCACCAGCGTGGGTGAGCGGCGCGAGGTGGCGCTCTCGGACGGCAGCCATATCCAGCTCAACAGCAACTCGGCGGTGGACGTGAAGTTTGACGGGCAGCAGCGCGTGATCGAGTTGCTGGCCGGGGAGTTGTGGGTGGAAGTCGCCAAGGACGCCAAGCGACCGTTCGTGGTGCGCACCGATCAAGGCACCGCGACGGCGCTGGGCACGCGTTATCTGGTGCAGCGCGCAGCCGATGGTTCCACCGTGGTCAGCGTGCTCGAGTCTGTCGTTGCCGCTCAACCGAACGGTGCCGCAGCGGTGAAACTCAAGGCTGGAGAGAAAACCACGCTCAAGGATGGCCGGGTGCAAACCCCTCAGCCCATCGGTAACACCGACCCGGATGCCTGGACCCGAGGCCTGCTCAAGGTCGATGACCAACCCCTGAGCGAAGTGCTTCAGGCCCTCGCCAGCTATCGCCACGGTCTGGTGCGTTTCGACGAACAGGCGTTGCAAGGGTTGCGTGTTTCCGGGGTATTCCGCCTTGACGACACAGACGCAGCGCTCGCGACACTGGCCGACAACCTGCCGATCACCGTCGAGCACTTCACCGATTTGCTGGTGGTGATCAAACCCCTCTGACACCCCAACCTGTAGGAGCGAGCTTGCTCGCGATGGACGTTAACGAAGACGCGTACTTTCTGAATGAACGAGGCGTTCTTGAGTCCATCGCGGGCAAGCCTCGCTCCTACAGGTTTGGCCCTACAAAAAAATATTAATGCAAATCGCTCGCATTCGTTGTCTGTTTTTTCGACATGGCCGTCATGGTTAGTAACGCCTTCCATTTCGCAGGATTTCCCATGTCACGCTTTGCTCGTCCGTTGCATCCACTGGCGCTTTCAGTGGCGATGGCTTTTGTCGCGGTGCCGCTGCTGGCGGCCGAATCGCCGGTCGCTGGTGCACAAACCAGTGCTGTACGCAGTTTTTCAATTCCGGCCGGGGATTTGAGTCAGGCGCTGAACAGCCTGGCAGAGCAGGCGGGGCTGGTGTTGGCCTTCGACCCGGCGTTGACGCGGGGCAAACGCAGCACTGGCCTGAACGGGCCATTCAGCACGGGCGACGCACTCGCGCAATTGCTGCGGGGCAGCGGTCTGAGTGCCGTGGCGCTGTCGGCGACGCGCTATCGCATCGAGCCGGCGCCCGAGGCGGTCGAAGGTTCGCTGGAGTTGCAGGCCACCAACATCAACGGCGCGTATCAAAGCGAGAGTCCGACCGGCCCGGTGGCGGGTTACGTCGCGACGCGTGCGTTGTCGGCGACCAAGACCGATACCGCGCTGAACGAAACGCCGCAATCGATATCCGTGGTCACCAAGGACCAGATGCGTGCCCAGGGCGCGGAAAATCTCAACCAGATCTTGCGTTACACCGCCGGAGTGATTCCCGAAACCCGTGGCTCTACCGCCTCGCGACTGGATCAGATGACCATCCGTGGTTTTTCCCCGGCGGTCTATCTGGACGGCTTGCGCATGCCGGGCAGTCGCGACGCCTCGCCGCAAAAAGACTCGTTTGACCTGGAGCGCGTGGACGTTTTGCGCGGGCCATCGTCGGTGCTGTACGGGCAGGCCAGCCCCAGCGGTGTGGTGAACATGGTCAGCAAGCGGCCGCTGGATACGCCGTTCCATGAAATAGGCGTCGAGTACGGCACCTTCAACAAGAAGCGCACAACCTTCGACTTGAGCGGCCCGCTCGATGATCAAGGCGTTTACTCCTATCGCCTGGCCGGTCTGTACGATGAGGCCGATGGCCAACTCGAACACACCGAAACCCAGCGTCAGTCCATTTCATCGGCCTTCACCTGGCGCCCAAGCGATGACACGTCACTGACGCTGCTGGGGCATTTCCAGAAGGACCCGAAGGCGGCCTCGTACGGCTCGACACCGGCGTGGGGCTCGGTGCTGGACAGCCCGACCGGGCGTGACATCGACGTCGATTTCTATGACGGCGACAAGGATTTCGAGAAGAGCGACCGCGAGTATTTCTCCCTCGGTTATCTGTTCGAACACCACATCAACGATGTCTGGACCGTGCGTCAGAACGCGCGTTACCTGCGCAGCGAAGGCGTTTATCGCAGCCTCTACAACAGCAACCTGCGCGCCGATTACCGCACCGCCAACCGGTCGACCATTGCCACCGACGTCGACCTGGATGCCTACACCCTGGATAACCAGGTGCAGGCCAAATTCGACACCGGACCGGTGCAACACACGGTGCTGTTCGGTGGTGATTATCAGAACACCAGCACCGATACCAAATCCGGTTTCGGCACGGGGCCGACCCTGAATATCTTTGACCCGGTCTACGGTGTTCCGGTCGTCACGCCGGCGTTCACCAGCGACGCGACGCAGCGTAACCAGCAGAAGGGCCTGTACCTGCAAGATCAGATCAAGTGGGACAAATGGGTGTTGCTGCTGGGTGGCCGCTACGACTGGGCGACCAACAACAACAGCTCGCTGAATCTGCGCAACAACGTCAAGACCAAAACCTCTCTGGACAGCGAGGCGTTCACCGGCCGCGTGGGGCTGGTTTATCTGTTTGATAACGGTCTGTCGCCGTACGTCAGCTACTCGGAATCGTTCGAACCGCAATCGGGCACCGGCTACGGCGGCTCGGTGTTCAAGCCGACCGAGGGCCAGCAATACGAAGTGGGGATCAAGTACCAACCGCCAGGCAGCAACAGCTTTATCACCGCGTCGATCTTCGATTTGCGCCAGAGCAACGTGCCGACCCTTGATCCGGATCCGACGCACCTTTGCGGCACCGGGCGTTGCCAGGAGCAGACGGGTGAAGTGCGTTCCCGTGGCTTTGAACTGGAAGGCAAGGCCAGCCTCAACGACAACCTGGACATCACCGCTGCGTACGCCTATCTGGACAACCGCATTACCAAGTCCAACAGCACCGTCAACTACGCGCCACTGACCGATATCGCCGTCGGCCCGGCGGTGTCTGCGAAAGGCACCACCAACTATGGCGTTCCTCGCCACACCGCATCGGTCTGGGCCGATTACACCTTCCATGACGGCGTCGCCAAAGGCTTCGGTGTCGGTGGCGGGGCGCGTTATGTCGGCTCGTCCTGGGGCGACACGGCCAACACGCTGAAGGTGCCGGGCTATACGTTGCTGGATGCGGCGATCCACTACGACATCCCGCACATCAACAGCCTCAAGGACAACCTGCGCCTGGCGCTGAACGCCAGCAACCTCGCCAACAAAGAGTACGTCGCGTCCTGCTACTCCTACTCGTGGTGCTGGTATGGCGCACAGCGCACGGTCCAGGCGAGTGCGACGTATCAGTGGTAAAACGCCAATCCATGCCCCGTCATCCCTACGGATGCGGGGCGTGTTCACGCCATCGCAGGAGGCATTGCAGGATCGGTCTTGCAAAAATGCAGTGCCTTGGAAGAAAATGAGATTCATTATCAAATAATCTTCCCCGGGCCTTTTCCATGTCCTCCGCCGACCTCTCGCTGCAACACGCCGTGCATACGCTTTACGAGGACCATCATTCATGGCTCTGTGGCTGGCTGCGCAAGCGAATCGGTTGCGTCGACAACGCGGCGGACCTGGCGCAGGACACGTTCATTCGCGTGCTGACCCAGCGCAAGGCGCCGGAACTGCGTGAGCCTCGTGCCTATCTGAGCACGGTCGCGCGCAGCCTGATGATCGACATGTTCCGCCGTCGAGCGCTGGAGCAGGCCTACCTGGAAACCCTCGCGCTCATCCCGGAACCCGTGGCGTTCTCACCGGAAACCCGCACGCTGATTATCGAAACCCTGATGGAAATCGATCGCTTGCTCGACGGCCTCGGTGGTCGCACCCGCGAGATTTTCCTGATGGCGCAGCTCGATGGCCTGAGCTACGTGGAGATCGGCCGGCGCTTGAGTGTCTCGGTGAATACCGTGAAAAAACACGCGGTGCGCGCCCTGACGCATTGCCTGTTGCTGGTCGAGGATTGAGGCGGTGGCACGTTCTCAAGTCCTGGATCATGCGACCCTCGAAGCCGCCGCTCGCTGGTATGTCGATTTACGAAGTGAGGTGCCGGACGAGGCGACTCGCGAGGCGCATCGGCGCTGGCTGGAGCGCGATCCTCGGCACGCGCAAGCATGGGAGCGCCTCGCGCGTTTGCAGGACAAACTCGGCCAGGTCGCGCCCGGCATCGCTCGCCCGACGTTGACCAACGCTCGCGCCAAACGGCGTGACGTGCTCAAGGTCTTGTCGATCCTGCTGGCCGCGGGCGGGGCGGGCACGCTGGCCTGGAACACCACGCCACTGCCGACGTTGATGGCGGATCAGCGCACCGGCACCGGCGAACGCCGCCGCGTGCGCCTGGACGATGGCAGTCAACTGCAACTCAACACCGCCACGGCGGTGGACATTCGCTACAGCGGCACTGTGCGCGAAGTGCGTTTGCTCAGCGGTGAGATTCAGATCGAAACGGCGCGCGACGATCTGGCGCGGCCCTTCATTGTGCACACGGCCGAAGGCAGCATTCGCGCCCTGGGCACTCGTTTCACTGTGCGCTGCGAAGCAGGCCATACGCAGGTCTGTGTGCAGGAACATGCGGTCGAGGTGCGCTCCGCCAACGCGCCTGGCCCGGCCGTGCGCGTGGATGCCGGTCAGCAATTGAGTTTCGCCAGCGACAGCGTTGGCCCCGTGCAGCGGGCCAACCCTCAGGCCGATGCCTGGACCCGCGACATGCTGGTGGTGGATGACTGGCGGCTGGGCGATTTTATCCAGGAGTTGCAGCGCTATCGCCCGGGTCATCTGGGGTGTGACCGCTCGATTGCAGCGCTGAGAATTTCCGGTGCATTCCACCTCGGCAGTACCGACACGATTCTGGATAACCTGAGCTCGACGCTGCCGGTGCGCATCCGTCGTTTCAGCCGGTATTGGGCGAGTGTGGAAGCGGTTTGATGATGTCCCGGGAAAAATCTTCAGTGAGGGGTTGTTGATTCTGATTCTCGTTCGACTTTGTAGGTAGAGGCGCAACAGACGCCGCCAATCACTGCCACCGGGCGAAAGGAAACTGCATGACCCCTCGCAATCCCTCTATCCGTTTTTCTGCTGTCAAGTTGTCCACCAAACCCTTGAACCGCGCTGTGCATGCTGCGTTGCTGGGCATGGCGCTGGCGGTCCCTGTGGGTTTTGCGGTGGTAGCAACACCCGCGTGGGCACAAACCAATGCCGAGACAGAATTCAATATCCCGGCCGGTTCGCTGGCGTCGGCGCTGACCCAGTTTGCCGCCGCGGCAGGCGTGACGGTTTCGTTCGAACCCGCCTCGGCCGGCGGCCAGAAAACCGCAGGGCTGCGCGGCCGCTACACGGTGGACGCCGGTTTGCGACAACTGCTCGCCGGCAGCAAATTGCAAGCGGTGCAGCATGACAACGGCAGCTATTCGCTGTTGCCCATCGTGGAAGGCTCGGCGCTGCAACTGGGCGCGACCAGTATTTCCGGACAGATGATCGAGTCGGCCTACGGCCCGGTGGACGGATACGTCGCCACCCGCAGCGCCACCGGCACCAAGACCGATACGCCGATCCTGGAAATTCCCCAGGCCATCAACGTGGTGACCGCCGCCCAGGTCGAAACCCAGGGCGCGCGCAACCTGACCCAAGCCCTGCGCTACACGCCCGGGCTGAACACCGGCGGTTTCACCGACCGCAACTCGATTGCCGACGAAATCACCAGCCGGGGTTTCGCGCCCACGCCGCTGTACCTCGACGGTGCCTACATTCCATACGCCGGCAGCCTCGGTGGCGCGCCGCAAATCGACCCGTACACCCTGGAGCGCATCGAAGTGCTGAAGGGGCCGTCGTCGGTGCTGTATGGGCAAAACCAACCGGGCGGCCTGATCAACATGGTCTCCAAGCGTCCGACCACCGAACAGCGCAGTCAGGTCAAACTCGGCGCGGGCAGTTACAACCGGGTGAACGGTGCCTTTGATACCAGCGGCCCGCTCGACGAGCAAAAGGCGTTCACCTATCGCCTCATCGGCGTCGCGAACAAAGGCAACGAGCAGGTCGACCACACCCACAGCGAACGCATGCTGCTGGCGCCGAGCCTGATCTGGACGCCCAACGACGACACTTCGCTGACGCTGTTGGCGCAGATCCAGCGCGATGACGGCCTGGAGGATTATCAGTCGCTGCCAAGAATCGGTTCGCTCGATCGCGGCCCCACCGGGCAGAAAATCGACCGGGATTTTTTCTCCGGCGACACTCGCTTCAACGACTACAAACGTAATCAGTATGTCTTCGGCTACGACTTCACCCACAACTTCACCGACGACCTGAAATACCGTTCCACCGCGCGTTACACCGACGTGCGCGACCGTTACAAAGGCCTCTACCTGCGCGCCTTCGCCACCGATGCGGCGGGCGACACCGATTACACCCGCGTCAGCCGTACCAAAGTCGATTGGCGCCAGCACAACATCGCCTACACAATCGATAACAACCTGGAATACAAATTCAACACCGGCGCCCTGGAACACACCACTCTGGCGGGCGTGGATTACCGTCACTTCAACCGCAAGTACGATGGCCTCAACGCTTACAACGTGACCCCGGTCAACCTCTACGGCAAGAACAACTTCGACACCAGCGACGCGGTTCCGGTGCTGGATACGAAGTGGGACAACACCCTGCGCCAGACGGGTGTGTACCTGCAGGACCAGATCAAACTGGACCAGTGGATCCTGACCATCGGTGGCCGCGAGGACTGGGCAGAGATCGACAACAAGGACATCCTTGCCCGGTCTGTCGCTTCACAGCGTGACCATAAATTCACCGGCCGCGTGGGCCTGACCTACGTCACCGAATTCGGCCTGGCGCCGTACATCAGCTACTCCGAATCGTTCCTGCCGACCATTGGCACGGCGGCACCGGAGCGGGGCGGCAAGGCGTTCGAACCGACCGAGGGCGAGCAATACGAAGTGGGGGTGAAGTACCAGCCGTTCGAGAAGACGCTGATCACCGCGTCGGTCTATCAGATCAAACAGAAAAACGTGCTGACCGGCGACGACGATTATCCGCAGTATCAATCCCAGGACGGCGAAGTGCGTTCGCGCGGCGTCGAACTGGAAGTCAAATCCAGCCTCGACAACATCGACGTGCTGGCTGCGGCGACCTACATCGATTCGTTCTACACCAAGAGCAGTTACGGCGATCAGGGTAACCGCAACGAAGCCCAGGCGCCGGTATCGGCCTCGTTGTGGGCGGACTATCACTTCACCCAGGCGACCCTCAACGGCCTGACCTTCGGCGCGGGCGCGCGATACACCGGTCGCAAGCCGGGTGATTCGTCCCACTCGTTCGAAGTGCCGTCCTTTGTCGTCTACGACACCACGATCAGCTATGACATGGGCAAACTGGACCCGAGCCTGCGTGGTTTGCAGACGCGCCTGAATGTGCAAAACGTCTTTGACCGTGAGTACGTTTCAGACTGCAACTATTCGTTTGGCTGCTACTACGGGCAGGAGCGCGTGGCGTCGGTTGAAATGTCTTACGACTGGTAACGGCGTTGCCAAGGGCCCCATCGCGGGCAAGCCCGCTCCCACAGGGTTTTGTGCTGTTCACGCTCTTTGTGCAACAGCCTGGATCACTGTGGGAGCGGGCTTGCCCGCGATGGGGCCATGAAATCCAGTACAGCGACCCACTGACACCCCTCGGTGTCAGCCCCGATACCGCAACGCCTCCAGCAACAACGCAAACGCTGGCGAAGCCTGACGACGGCTCGGGTAGTAAAGGTGAAACCCGGCAAACGGTGCGCACCAGTCTTCAAGCACCGGAACCAATCGACCGGCCGCAATGTGCGGGGCAACGAGGTCTTCCGGGATGTAGCTCAAGCCAAAACCGTCGAGCGCTGCGTTCAGGAGTTGGTACACACCGTTGAAGGTCACCTGACCCGACACGCGAACATTCAGGCTTTCCTGGTCCTTGTTGAATTCCCACGTGTACAACCCGCCTTGGGTGGGCAGTCGCAGGTTGTTGCATTGATGCTCCGTCAGATCGCGCGGCGAAACGGGTTTTGAGCGCCCGACAAAATACGCCGGCGAGCCCACCACCAGCATGCGCATGTCCGGGCCGATACGGGTCGCGATCATGCCTTGCGCCACGTCTTCGCCCAAGCGCACACCGGCATCGAAACCCTGCGCAGCGATGTCGACGAAGCTGTAGTCGCAGCACACCTCCACCGAGATGTCCGGGTACTTCGCCAGGAACGGTTTCAGCACCGGCCATAAAATGAATTCCAGCGCATGGTCCATCGCATTGATGCGGATGTTGCCTGCCGGTCTGTCGCGCAAATCACTCAGCGCGGCCAGTTCGATTTCGATTTCTTCAAAATGCGGGCCGACCGTTTCCATCAGGCGCCGGCCGGCCTCGGTGGGCGATACGCTGCGGGTCGTGCGGGTCAACAGGCGCAAGCCCAATCGGGCTTCCAGACCGCGAATCGTATGGCTCAGGGCCGACTGGGAAACACCGAGTTTACCGGCCGCCTTGGTGAAACTCCGCTCCCGCGCCACCGCGAGGAAGGCAAGCAGATCGTTGGCATTTTCCCGAAGCATTGATGAGTGTCCTTCATAGGTCTTAATGGATTCTAGCGACTAATCAGGAGAGTGCGCTGCGGGTAAATCAAGGGGGAGGTCGACTTCAAAAATGACCTGTAGGAGCGAGGCTTGCCCGCGAAGAACGATGACGCGGACTGCCTGATGAACCGCGTTATCGTTCTTCGCGGGCAAGCCACGCTCCCACAGGGATCGTGGCGTGATCAGATCATCGGTGGCAGTTTTTCCAGAATCTTGTCCAGCGTGATCGGGTACTCGCGAACCCGTGCGCCGGTGGCGTTGTAGATCGCGTTGGCAATCGCCGCGCTGACGCCGCAGAGGCCCAGTTCGCCAACACCCTTGGCTTTCATCGGTGATGACATCGGGTCGGTTTCGTCGAGAAAAATCACTTCCTGATGTGGAATGTCCGCGTGCACCGGCACTTCGTATCCGGCCAGGTCGTGATTGACGAAAAAGCCCCGGCGCTTGTCCACCACCAGTTCTTCCATCAACGCCGCACCGACGCCCATGGTCATGGCGCCGATCACCTGGCTGCGGGCCGACGTCGGGTTGAGGATGCGCCCGGCGGCGCATACCGCAAGCATGCGCCGCACGCGGGTTTCCCCTGTGGCGACGTCGACGCCGACTTCGACAAAGTGCGCGCCGAAGGTCGATTGCTGGTACTTCTTGCTCAGTTCAGCGAACTCGATCGTGTCCTCGGCGACGATTTCACCGCTTTGCGCAGCCTCGCCCAACGGCACGACTTTGCTGCCGACCCGCACCGCACCGTCGACGAATACCGCCTCATCCGCGCTCACGCCCAAACGTTGCGCGACCGCTTCGCGCAGTTTCACGCACGCGGCGTACACGCCTGCCGTCGAGCAGTTGGCACCGAACTGCCCACCCGAACCGGCCGACACCGGAAAGCTTGAGTCGCCCAGGCGCACGACGACTTTATCCAGCGTCACACCCAGCATTTCCGCTGCGGTCTGGCCGATGATCGTGTAACTGCCGGTGCCGATATCGGTCATGTCGGTTTCCACCGTGACGATGCCCTGATCGTTCAGTCGAACCCGGGCGCCGGACTTCACCAGAATGTTGTTGCGAAACGCCACCCCGACGCCCATGCCGATCAGCCAGCGCCCATTGCGTTGCGTACCCGGTTGCGCATGTCGCTTGCTCCAGCCAAACCGGTTGGCCCCGGTGCGCAGGCATTCGACCAGCAGCCGCGTGGAAAAAGGCCGGGCAGGGTTGGTCGGATCGACTTGAGTGTCATTGAGGATGCGGAACTCGATGGGGTCGAGGTTGAGCTTCTCCGCCATCTCGTCCATGGCAATTTCCAGTGCCATCAGGCCAGGGGTTTCGCCCGGTGCGCGCATGGCGTTGCCTTCCGGCAAGTCGAGCGTCGACAGCCGCATCGTCACCAGGCGATTGGCACTGGCATACAGCAATTTGCTTGGTTGCGCGGCGCGTTCGACTTTGCCGCCGGGCAAATCGCCGGACCAGCCTTCGTGACCCATGGCGGTGATCTTGCCGTCGCTCGTGGCACCGATGCGGATGCGTTGAATGGTCGCCGGGCGGTGCGTGGAATTGTTGAACATCATCGGCCGGGCCAGCGCGACTTTGACCGGCCTGCCAGCCAGGCGCGCACCCAGGGCGGCGAGGACCGCATCGGAACGAATGAACAACTTCCCACCGAAACCACCGCCGATGTAAGGCGAAATCAGCCGCACGTTTTGCTTCGGCACGCCGAGGGTGGTCGCCAGATCGGTGACGGACCAGTCGATCATCTGGTTGGAAGTCCACAGCGTCAGTTGGTCACCTTGCCAGGACGCCATCGAAGCGAAGGGTTCCATCATCGCGTGGGCCTGATCGGGCGTGGTGTAGGTCTCGTCCAGTTGCACCGGCGCTGCGGCGAATGCGCCGGCAAAATCGCCATGGCTGACGTCTGCCATCTGGTCCTTGGCTTCCACCGCCGATTCGCGCGTGCTGGCGAGATCGAACGCGCCCGGCGCGCTGACGTAATTCACGTTGACCAGTTGAGCAGCGGTTCGCGCCTGTTCGAAGGTGTCTGCGACCACCAACGCAACGGCCTGGTGGTAATGCTGAATCTCGGGACCGCCGAGCAGTTTCGCGGTGTTGTATTTGCCGAGGCCGAGCTTGCCGGCGTTGGCGGCGGTGACGATAGCGATCACGCCGGGTGCTGACTGCGCCTGTTCCAGATCCATCGAGGCAATGCGCCCCTTGGCAATGGACGAACCGACCACCACGCCATACGCCTGGTTCTTCACGGCATCGTGGTGTTCATAGGCGTAGGGCGCGAGGCCGCAGGTTTTCAATGGCCCTTCGATACGGCTCGTGGGTTTGCCGACCACTTTCATCTGGTCGATAGGGTTGGTCGTCGCGGGGGTGTCGAATTTCATGCCTGAGCCCTCGCTTGCGCCATCACCGAGGCGAGCGTGCGCTCGACCAGCGTCAGTTTGAAGGCGTTTTCATGGGGGGGGGTAGCGCCGGCGAGCAACTGTTCGGTCAGCGCTTTGGCACCTTGCGACATCGCCGACTCGGCCGCCTCCAGACGCCACGGCTTGTGCGCGACACCGCCGAGTGCGACGCGGCCCGAGCCGTCCTTGTGAATCACTGCACCGACCGAGATCAGGGCGAAGGCATACGAAGCGCGGTCACGCACTTTTTGATAGATATGCGTGCCACCGAGCGGCGCCGGCAGTGTGACCGCGGTGATCAGCTCGTGCGCGGCCAACGTGGTTTCGATGTTCGGCGTGTTGCCCGGCAGTCGATGGAAGTCCGTCATCGCAATGACCCGCGTGGTGCCATCGGGTCGGACGGTTTCAACCTGTGCATCGAGGGCGCGCATTGCCACGGCCATGTCGCTGGGATGGATAGCGATGCAGGCGTCGCTGACGCCGATGATGCCGAGCGAGCGACTGAAGCCATTGATGGCCGAACAGCCGCTGCCGGGGTCGCGCTTGTTGCACGGTTGATGGGTGTCATAGAAATACGGGCAGCGGGTGCGTTGCAGCAGATTGCCCGCGGTGGTCGCGCGGTTGCGCAACTGGCCGGAGGCGCCGGCGAGGAGGGCGCGGGACAGCAGTGCGTAATCCTTGCGGACGCGGGCGTCGGCGGCGAGATCGGTGTTCCTGACCAGCGCGCCGATGCGCAAGCCGCCTTCAGGCGTCGCTTCGATTCGGTCGAGGGCGAGGCCGTTGACGTCGATCAGATGCGTCGGCGTCTCGATTTCCAGCTTCATCAGATCGAGCAGATTGGTACCGCCGGCGATGAACCGTGATCCGTTGACTTGAGCGGCCAGCGCCGCGGCTTCGGCGGGCGACTTGGCGCGTAAGTAAGTAAAGGGCCTCATGCGCTGGCCTCCGCGACTTCGGTGATCGCCTCGATGATGTTGGAGTACGCGCCGCAGCGGCAGATGTTGCCGCTCATGCGCTCCTGGAATTCGCTGGCGATCAGTTGCGGCTGATCGGTGAGGCTGGCGCTGGCATGGCTGGGAATGCCATCACGAATCTCGCCCAGCACCGCCACTGCCGAACAGATCTGCCCCGGCGTGCAATACCCGCATTGATAACCGTCGTGCTTGATGAACGCCGCCTGCATCGGGTGCAGTTTGTCCGGTGTGCCGAGCCCTTCGATGGTGGTGACCTTCGAGCCTTCGTGCATCACCGCCAGGGTCAGGCAGGAATTGAGGCGCCGGCCATCGACAATCACTGTGCACGCGCCGCACTGACCGTGGTCGCAGCCTTTTTTGGTGCCGGTCAGTTGCAGGTTTTCGCGCAGCGCGTCGAGCAGCGTGGTGCGAGTATCGACGTCGAGGTCACGGGGTTCACCGTTGACCGTGATCGAGAGTGTTGAAGTGATCGGCCGGGCGGCATTGGCGGCAGACGCCTGCGCGCAGATGAACGGCGGAAGCGCCAGCGCCGTCGCGGTGACGGCGCCGACAATCAGGAAGTGGCGTCGGGATATGGCTGTCGGGTCACGGTCATCCATTGGTTCGATTCCTGTGCGTAGTCGGCATCGCCGGTGCTTATCAGAAAGAGAGACCCCTGTGTCAGCGGAAGGTTTTTGCCGATTTCGGCTATAGAGTCATGCGTGTGGCTCATGAATCCTTTTTGGCCGGGACGCACTGTGGGAATACTAGAAAGGTTTGATCGATCGAATAAGGGCATCAAGCCGCATGAAGTCATGAACCGGATTCATTAATGGCGGGATGATGGGTTGTTGCTTATGGCCCCTTCGCGAGCAAGCCCGCTCCCACAGTGGATCTTCGACGTACACATATTTCATGTTCACTGAAGATCCACTGTGGGAGCGGGCTTGCTCGCGAAGAGGCCGGTACATTCAGCGCAACTGCCAACGGACACCCCCCCGCGGTCCCGCCAGCACGTTATGATACGCACGCCCGTCCGCCCCCAGAGTCCAGAGCCTCAATGCCCCAGATCACCCACTTCAAAACCCCGTGCCCCGAGCACCTCTCCAGCCAGATCCTGCAGATGGTCGTCGACAACCTGACCGACATCAGCATGGTCGCCATCCCGCCGAGCAACCTGTTGTACAACGTGTACCAGTACGCGATCGGCTATGAGGTTCACCTTTATCTGGAGGCGTTGAACGGGGCGAAAGGGATTGCGGTGGAGTTGATCGTCGCCACGGACGTGGACGATCCGGAAACGGTGATCGGTTTCTTGCTGTACCTGCCGGTCCAGGACGATCCCGAGGCGTGCGGCGTGGCGTACATGGCGGTGCAGGCCGGTCATCGGCGTCAGGGCGTGGCGCGCAAGATGCTGCGGGAAATGGTCGGTCGCTACCCGCATGCCGAGCTGACCTGCGCGGTGGCCAAGGTGCCGTGGTTTGAGTCGATGGGCTTTCAGGTGGTGGGTGCGCGCGGTACTCAGGTGCTGATGAACACCCGCGATCATCGCTCTGACGGCTTGATGGGATTGCTGGATGTGGCGTCGATCTACAGCTCGCTGGAGGTGCGGCAGATTCATACTTACCTGCTGCAAAAACACGGCAAGCGGGCGATGCTCGATGCGGAAAAACAGCGTGACCGACATCTGGATCAGCTGACGTACAAGGCCGGTGAGTTTGTGCGCGAGCGGTTGGGCGAGTAACCGCGCTCGCCCAACCAACTCGATCAACTGTGGGAGCGGGCTTGCTCGCGAAGGCGGTATTACATTCAGCATTTATGTTGACTGAAGCACCGCCTTCGCGAGCAAGCCCGCTCCCACATTGGACCCGGTCTGCGTTAGGAAAGCTTCACATTCATGGTGATCCGCGCCGTGAACACCTTCCTGCCTTCAACGTCGAGAATGTCCACCGGCACGAGCTTGTCGCCTTCCGTGGTCCAGTCTACGTCGCCGCCATCGGCCACTGCCGTGACGTCGGTTTTTGCCTTCGCCAGGTACTCGACCGTCATGCCTTTTGGAATCCAGCGTGCCCCTTCGGGAATCGACACGTCGGTCATCATCCCCGCCGCCAGTTCAGCCGCATTGCACATCGCAATGGCATGCACGGTGCCCAGGTGGTTGGTGATTTCCTTGGCAAACGGCACCTGCACGGTCGCCGAGCCTTTACGCAACTCCGTGACCAGCGGGTTGATGGTGCTGAAGTAGGGCGCCACCTGGCAGGCCATTTTGCTGAAGGCTTGCGGACCCGCGCTGTTAAACATGCTGAGGAACTGACTCATTTTGAAACCTCACTGATGATCGGGTTGGCAGAATATTGTTCCGTTACAGAATAATGTTCTGTAACGGAACAGTATTCTGTCGACGGGAAATCTGTCAACCTAGTCCCACTTGTCCGATGGCCGTCACCTGCCTTCACCATTGATTTTTTGGGACTGTATTGAGCATGGAAACGTCAGATTTACTCGAGCGCTGCTACCCGGGAAGACGCGCCGAACTCAAGCGCGATATTTTTCGAAAGGCCCTCGCACTGTTCAACGAGCAGGGGATCGAGGCCACGACCATTGAAATGATTCGCGCCGAATGCGACACCAGCGTGGGCGCGATTTATCACCACTTCGGGAACAAGGAAGGTTTGGTGGCCGCGCTGTTTTTCACCGCCCTGGACGATCAGGCCAGGTTGCGCGACCGCTATTTGAGCGACGCGACAACCACGCAAGAAGGGGTGTATGCGCTGGTGCACAGTTATGTGGATTGGGTCGACAGCCAACCCGAATGGGCGCGCTTCCAGTACCACGCGCGATTTGCCGTCACCAAAGGGCCTTTCAAGGACGAACTGGCGACCCGCAACAAGGTGCGCAACAAGCAACTGCTGGAATGGCTGTCGGCGTCGGCCAGAGGCGATGAATTGAAAGGTGCTCCCGCGGAATTGATGCTGTCGCTGATCATTGGCCAGGCAGACAACTATTGCAGGACCTGGTTATCGGGCCGGGTAAAAGCCAGTCCGAAGGTGTACAGGGACAAGCTTGCACAAGCGGCGTGGCGATCGATTTCCGACGACTGAACAGCACAAAGCCCGGTCAGATGCCGGGCTTTTTGTTGTCTGTCATTCGTGCACCTAAAAAAGAGCCTCAACGCTCTTTGATGGGGAGGAAGTAGAGCCCTTGAGGCTCAAGATGCACGTGAAACAAGCGGTGAGCTTGGTAGGGGTTCAGATCACTCACCACTGCGCAGCCGCTTGAGTTGAGCAAACAAACAGCTGCGCATAATCATCGTAGGAAGATGGGGTTTGGCGCTCAAGTACCGCTAGTCGCCTTGCCACGCGCGCTTCTTTCAACCATGGCGACGATGGTTTCGAACAGCTCGTCCTGCGCCTGCCCGGCGCTGATTTCGCCCGTCGCGGCAGCGTGGGACAAGGCTTCCGCCGCACCGAGCATCGCCCGCAAACCCGCTGCCGTGATCTCGCCCGAGCCCGCGAAGGGGGCGAGGGCGGATCGGCATTTATCGAGGAAGATCGCTTCATACTCGCGCTTGATCTTCTCCAGTTCGGGCGAACTGGCTAACGCAGCGATCACGCCCGGGATTTCGTTGCCTTGCAGCAAAACGCAGTCCACGTATGACGAGGCGATCACCTTCGCGGTGCCGACCAGCGTCGGTTCGCTGCGCTCCAGGGCCGCATCCATGACCGCAGTCTGCCGCGCATCGAAGTCTTGATAGAGCGCCGCCAACAATCCGGGGCGTGTCGCGAAATGGTCGTAGACAACGGGTTTGGTGATCCCGGCCTGTTCGGCGAGCCGCCCCAGGGTCAGCGCGTCGGTGCCTTCTTCCCGAACGAGTTGCCAGGCGACGTCCAGCAACTGGCGCAGACGGTCCTCCCGGGACAGGCGTCGACGTGGTGGTGGGGCGGAATCTGGCGCGATTGTTTTGGTGGTTGACATGGCTATGTACCAAAAGTAACTTACTGATTGTAACTTACCAAGAGTATATAAGGTTCGCCTTGTGCTCTCAATCAGGAGTTTCCATCATGCATACCCTCATCGTTGTTGCTCATCACAGTCCCGATTCGCTGACCCACAGCCTCGCGGGCCGGATCACTGAAGGCCTGACCGCCAGCGATCCCGCCAACACCGTGGAATTTGCCGATCTGTTCGCGGAAGGATTCGAACCGAGGTTCGGCGCTGCGGATTTTGCGGTGCATCACCGGGAAGCGTCACCGCCCGCCGATGTGATCGCCGAACAGGCACGAATCGACCGCGCCGACCATTTGGTGCTGGTCTATCCGGTCTACTGGTGGTCGATGCCGGCGATTCTCAAAGGCTGGATCGATCGGGTGTTCACCAACGGCTGGGCGTTCGATTTCACGGCGGACAGCCTGGAGAAAAAACTCGGGCATATGCGGGTGCATCTGATCGGTGTCGGTGGTGCCGATGCGGGCACGTTTGATCGACACGGTTTTACTGAGGCGATGAGAACGCAGATCGACCACGGCATTTTCGATTACTGCGGTGCTCAGGTGCTGACGTCCGAGCTGTTCCTCGAGTCGGAAAGCCAGGACCCGGCGGTGCATCTGGACGCCGCACGAGCCTTGGGTCTCAAGCTCCTGACGGCGTCCGGACACCCCGATCCCGTTACGCCTGTTCGCCCGGCCAACCGGCCCGACGCAAGGCTTTGAGCAGCGTTTCGGCGTCCAGTCCCGGCACCGCATGACCATTGCTTTCGGCGGTGTCGGAGGCCAGCAGGGCGTTGATGATGGCTTCTTCCACCGCTTCGGTGGCGGCCAGGAACAACTCGCTGATGTGGTCGTTGTTGACCATGCTCAGGTTGTCTGTTGTCGGCGCTTTCTTGGTTTCATAAGCTGCGGGCGGAACGTCGTTGCCGGTGGCGAACGCGATGAAGATGTCGCCGCTGTGGTCTTCGTTACCGCCGCCGGTGCGCGCGAGGCCGAGGCTGGCGCGCTGGGCGAGGCGGGTGCATTGATGCGGCAACAGCGGCGCATCGGTGGCCAGGCACACGACAATCGAACCCATGCCGGGATGCGGCAACGAGGCCTTGAGAAACGGCGAGTCAGCCTGTTCCATGTAGCGCCCGACCGGATAACCGTCGACGCGCAATTCGTTGCGGATACCGTGGTTGGCCTGGACGATGGCGCCAACGGTCCAGCCGCCCTGAACAGCGCTCAGACGGCGTGACGCGGTGCCGATGCCGCCCTTGAATTCGTGACAGATCATGCCGCTGCCGCCACCGACCGATCCTTCGGTCACCGGTCCGTCCGTTGCCGTACGCAGCGCTTCGGCCACATGGTCGGGCTTCACGTGAAAGCCGTTGATGTCGTTGAGCAAACCGTCGAAGGTTTCCAGCACCACCGGCATGTTCCAGTAAAGGCGTCCGTCGTCGGGTTGCTGTTCACGGTCCAGGACAATCAACGCATCGCGCACTACGCCCAGGCTGTGGGTGTTGGTGAAGGCGATCGGGCTGGTCAACAGGCCGGCTTCGCGAATCCACTCAAGGCCGGTCGCATCACCGTTGCCGTTGAGGACATGCACGCCGGCGAAGCACGGGTGCTGACTGGTGGAACCGGCGCGCGGCTCGATCACGGTGATGCCGGTCAGGATGTCGCGACCCTTCGCGCTGCGGCCGCGCACATTGCTGTGGCCGACCCGGACGCCGGGTACATCGGTGATGGCATTGAGCGGGCCAGGTTGCAGTTGGCCGAACTGGAGGTTCAGGTCACGGGCACGTGGTTTCATCGGTTCTCTCATCTTCAATTCGTGGCAGAAAAAAAATCGCAGGGCTAGACGCGGACCCTGGTGGGAGCGGGCTTGCTCGCGAAGGCGGCGTGTCAGTCGACATCCTCTTTGCCTGATACACCGCTTTCGCGGGCAAGCCCGCTCCCACAGGTATTGCGGTGGGTTCACTGACCGTTTTTGACTTTGCTCCAGATCCGCGTCCGCACCCGCTCGGTGGCCGGCGGTAGCGGCTGAAGGGTGAACAACGTGGCCAAGGCTTGCGCGGACGGGTACACCGCCGGATTGTTGCGGGTCGCTTCGGCCACCAGCGGCGTCGCACTGCGGTTGCCGTTGGGGTAGTTGAGGTGATCGCTGACCGGGGCAATCACATCAGCGCGCATCAAGTAATCGATGAACGCCAGCCCCTGCTGCGGGTGCGGTGCATCCTTGAGCAACACGAGCGTGTCGAACCACACCGGCGCGCCTTCCTTCGGCAAGCTGTAGGCGATCTTCACGCCGTTGTTGGCTTGCTCGGCGTTGGTCTTGGCTTCGAGCATCGCGCCCGACCAGCCCACCGCGACGCAAATGTTGCCGTTGGCCAGGTCGCTGATGAACTTCGACGAGTTGAAGTAGGCGATGTGCGGACGCAGTTTCAGCAGCAGCGCTTCAGCCTTCTTGTAGTCCTCGGGGTTGGTGCTGTTGGGTGGCAGGCCAAGGTAGTGCAGGGCGACCGGCAGCATCTCGGACGGCGAGTCGAGCATGGCCACGCCGCACTGGCCGAGCTTGGCCAGGTTGGCTTCGTCGAACACCAGCTCCCAGGAATCCACCGGCGCCTTGTCGCCCAGCGCGGCGCGAACTTTGTCGATGTTGTAGCCGATGCCGTTGGTGCCCCACAGGTACGGCACGGCGTACTGATTACCCGGATCGTTGTGGGCCAGTTTCGCCAACAGATCAGCGTCCATGTTTTTGAAATCCGGCATCTGCGCGTGGGGCAGGGGCGCGAGGGCGCCCGCCTTGATCAGGGTCGGCAGGCTGAAGTTGCTGGCCACCACCACGTCATAGCCGCTGCGGCTGGTGAGCAGTTTTCCTTCCAGCACTTCGGCGCTGTCGAACGTGTCGTAGACCGGCTCGATTCCGGTGTCGCGCTTGAAGTCGTGCAGGGTGGTGGGGCCGATGTAGTCATACCAGTTGTAGACGTGAACCGTCGGGCCCTCGGCAGCCACCGCCGACAGCGAAACGCACAGGCAGGCGCTCAGCCCAAGATTGATCTGTTGACGGGGACGACTCATGATGCGGCACTCCTGGCCTGCTGCAGGCCGGTGATGAACAGGTGCTTGCAGCGTATCGGCGGGCCGGGGACTCACCCATTCCCATCATGGGTTACTCGAAAGGGGTAGAGCGTGGACGCGTTGCTGAAAGAGTTGCCGGTGCACCAGAGCCTGGCGCGGGTATTTGGCGCGTTGGGGCAGGACGGTTTCTGGCGGGCGCTGGTCGATACGCTGCGACTGCTGGTGTCGCTGGACAACGCCTTGGTCGCGGTGATGCAGCCTGGGCGAGTGCCGCGCCTGCTGATTGATTTCGACACCAAGGGTAGCGGTGACGAACCTGAAGAACTGGCGAGTTACAGCGCCGGCATGTACTTGCTCGATCCGTTTTATCAGGCGGCCTGCGCCGGCATCGCCGACGGTTTGCACAGCCTCGAATCGGTGGCCCCCGACCAGTTCCAGCAGAGCGAGTACTACCTGAGCTACTTCCGCTCGGTGGTGGGCGGCGACGAGTTGCAGTTCATGATCAATGCCGACGGTGCCGTGCTGGGATTGTCCCTGGGTCGCTCGACGCGCTTTACCCTAGAAGAGCAGGGTCGTCTGCTGTGTATGCGTGACTGGGTGTTGGCCGCGATGCGCCGTCACCTGCAACTGATGCCGCCGGAAGGCCCGGCCGCCGAAGCCGTGACCGGGGATCTGGCGACCCTGCTGGATCGCTTTGATGCGCGTCTGACGGTGAGGGAAATCGAAACGGCGCGCCTGATTCTTCAGGGTTTCTCAAGCAAGGCGATTGCCCAGCAACTGGGCATCTCGCCGGAAACGGTGAAGGTGCATCGGCGCAATGTCTATCACAAGCTCAATGTGAACGGACATGGGGAGTTGTTTGCGTTGGTGTTGCAGCCGCGTTGAACCGAGGGTGATCAACTATAGATCCCGGTAGGAGCGAGCTTTTGTGGCGAGGGGATTTATCCCCGTTCGACTGCGCAGCAGTCGCAAATTAGGTGAATGCGGTTTATCTGAGACACCGTAGTCACTGGTTTAAGGCCGCTTCGCAACCCAACGGGGCGGTGCGACGTCTCGCCAAATCCCCTCGCCACAGAAGCTTGCTCTCACAGAAAACGGGGCTCAATCCCCGAGCTGGAACACCAACGCCTTCAACCCGCACTCGACATCCGCATCCGGAAACTCCGGCGGATTCTCCAGCCGCTGCTCAAACCGCAGGCTCGGCGCTTCACGCATGACGCCCTCGATAAGGAAATCCGCACCGAACGCCGGGTCATTCATGCATGCCAATACCGTGCCCTGCGCCGTGAGCAATTCCGGCAACCGCCGCAGCACGCGCTGGTAATCCTTGGTCAGCAAAAAGCTGCCTTTCTGAAAGGACGGCGGGTCGATGATCACCAAGTCATACGGGCCTTTGCCGATCACCTTGCCCCAGGACTTGAACAGGTCGTGGCCGAGAAAAGTCACCTTGCCGAGGTCATGCCCGTTGAGCCGGTGATTGTCGCGGCCACGGCTCAGGGCCGGGCTCGACATGTCCAGGTTGACCACGTGTTCGGCGCCACCCTCGATGGCCGCTACCGAAAAACCGCAGGTGTAGGCGAACAGGTTCAACACGCGCTTGCCCTGGGCATTGGCGCGCACCCAATCGCGGCCGTAGCGCATGTCGAGGAACAGCCCGGTGTTCTGCTTGCGACCCAGGTCCACACGATAGCGCAGGCCGCCCTCGGTGATGGTCATGTCCTCGATCACTTCCCCGACCAGCCATTCGGTGGTGCTTTGCAGCAGATAACGATGCTGCAGCGCCAGGGTATGCGCGCCGGATTGCGTCCACTCGGGTGAACGGGTGATCTCCATCAGCCGCTGTTTCAACTCATCGAGTTGCGCCGCTTCAGGCTCCTTGAACAGCGACACCAGCACCACGCCCTGCAGCCAGTCGACGGTCAGTTGCTCCAGCCCCGGCCAGCAGCGACCGCGACCGTGGAACAGTCGACGGGTTTCTGCGGGGGCCGTTGCCAGGGCGGTCAGCAGATGGTCGTGGAGGGTGGTCAGCGCTTCTGAATTCATCGGGTCGGGTCGGCGATTTGAGGGGGCGGCATTTTAACCACAATTGGCAAGCGACGCGGAAACCCTGTGGGAGCGAGCCTGTGGTTATTGGGGGGTTAGTTATCACGGTTAATTTAACTTTACGTGAGGATTTGGCGATCTGTCGGCTTCCATACTCGGCTCCAACGAATAACAACAAACGCCGGGAGCCCATCATGTCGCCGATACCTGCTTCATCCCATCCGCGTTGGCTCCGGCTCACCCATTGGCTGAACGCACTCGCCGTGCTGGTCATGGTCACCAGCGGTTGGCGCATCTATAACGCTTCCCCGCTTTACGACTTCAGTTTTCCCAAGGGCATCACGCTGGGCGGCTGGCTCGGCGGTGCGTTGCAATGGCATTTCGCGGCGATGTGGTTCCTCGCCATCAACGGCCTCGTCTACCTGGTCATCAACCTCGCCAGCGGCCGACTGTCACGGCGCTTTTTCCCGGTGTCGCCCAAAGGTGTCTTGCATGACCTGTGGGCCGCGTTGCGCGGACGCCTGGGGCATGCCGACTTGAATCATTACAACCAGGTGCAACGGCTGGCGTACCTGTTCGTGATGGTCGATATCACGCTGCTGGTGATCTCCGGGCTGGTGTTGTGGAAGTCCGTCCAGTTTCCGCTGTTGCGTGAATTGCTCGGCGGCTACGAAGCGGCGCGGCATGTGCATTTCATCGCGATGGCGCTGTTGGTGGCCTTTGTGGCGGTGCATCTGGTGATGGTCGCGCTCGTTCCCAAAACGCTGTTGGCCATGATTGTCGGTCGCAAGGAGTCCGTATGAAAAAGCGCACCGAGGGACTGGACGAGTCGTCCATCCTGAAAGACGCCCGGAAAATCATTGCGCCACAGATCGAGGACCGTTCACGCCGCTCATTCCTGATGCGTGGGTTGACCCTCGGCGGCGTGGCCATGTTGTCCGGTTGCAACATCACCGACAACGACAGCGTCGAGACTGCGTTGTCGTCGATGTCGCGGTTCAACGATCGGGTGCAGGGCTGGCTGTTTAACCCCAATGCACTGGCGCCGACCTATCCGGCGTCGATGATCACCCGGCCGTTTCCGTTCAATGCCTTTTACGGCATCGACGAGGCACCTACCGTAGAGGAAGAAAGCTATCGACTGGAAGTCACCGGACTGGTCGCCGACAAGCGCAGCTGGCGTCTCGAAGAGTTGCGCGCGATGGCACAGAAAGAGCAGATCACCCGGCATATCTGCGTCGAAGGCTGGAGCGCGATCGGCCGTTGGGGCGGTGTGCGGTTCAGCGATTTCCTGAAACGGGTCGGTGCTGATACCGACGCGAAGTATGTTGGCTTCAAATGCGCCGACGACTACTACACCAGCATCGACATGGCCACTGCGCTGCACTCACAAACCCTGCTGGCGCTGACTTATGACGGCGCGGTGCTGCCGCGTGAATACGGCTTCCCGATGAAGCTGCGCATGCCTACCAAGCTCGGCTACAAAAATCCCAAACATATCCAGGCGATTTTCGTCAGCAACACCTACAGCGGCGGCTACTGGGAAGACCAGGGCTACAACTGGTTCGGTGGCAGCTGACGGCACCCGACAAATTCACCCACCCACAACCTGTGCTTCAAGGAGTTTCATCATGAAAAAGTTGACCACCGTCGTTCTGTCCATGTGCCTCGCCATGGGCGCTGCCAGTGTGTTCGCCGCCGAAGCAACCAACGGCATGAGCAATGACAGCATGAGCAAAGACTCAATGTCCAAGGACGCCATGAAAAAAGACACGATGAAAAAGGACACCATGAGCAAGGACACGATGAAGAAAGATGCCATGTCCAAGGATTCGATGAAGAAGGACGAGATGAAGAAGGACGCCATGAAAAAGGACAACATGTCGCAGTAATCCAATAGAGCGCGTTCCCCTGCAGGAGCAGAGCTTGCTCGCGAAAGCGGTGTGCCAGCCGACATTTTTGTTGCCTGACACTCCGCTTTCGCGAGCAAGCTCTGCTCCTGCAGGGGGGGCATTCCAGGGTATGAGCCACCTGATTTCGTCGACGCCGTGTATCAAAAATGAATTTCCGCCGAGCCCGCTGCTCATACCTGTAAGCAGCGGATTTGAGCCCGCGAAATCATTAGGCAATCAGGGAGTGGCAAAGTCATGTGTCCAGAATCGATGGCGGGCGAGCACCTTCCTGGCGGGTTGATTCTTGTGGTTGAGGATGACCCGCTGATCCTGGAGTTTCTCTGCGAAATTCTTCAGGAGGAGGGTTTTGTCGTTGAACCGCAGGTCAGCGCGGATGCGGCGGCAGATTACCTGGAGCAGCACGCCAATGAGGTACGGCTACTGCTCACGGACATCACCATGCCCGGCAAACTCAATGGCGCAGACCTGGCCAATCTGTTCGGCGACCGCTGGCCGGACAAGCCGATCATGATCATGTCCGGCTTCGAAACGCCGGAGAGTTCCGGGGTGAGGCATGAAGTGTCCTTCATCAAGAAACCCTGGGCGCTGGGGCAATTGCTCGATTGCGTGGAAGGTGCACTGAAGTCGCGCCGCACCTTGTAGGCGCTGCCGCAGGCTGCGATCTTTTGACCTTCAAAGCGAAGATCAAAAGATCGCAGCCTGCGGCAGCTCCTGCGCGGGTCGTGTACATTGCTGACAAATCTGCCCGGCTCTTGCGAGAGGAAGCTCATCCTTGTCAGCTCAACATTCGGTTTTCAACAAACCTTATCGCGCCTTTCTGTTTGATATGGACGGCACCGTCCTCAATTCCATCGCCGCCGCCGAGCGCATCTGGACCACCTGGGCGTTGCGTCACGGGGTGGATGTCGAGTCCTTCCTGCCAACCATTCATGGCGCCCGGGCCATCGACACTGTTAACCGCCAGGGCTTGCCGGGTGTCGATGCCGAGGCTGAAGCGGCATGGATTACCCAAGCGGAAATCGAGGACGTCGAGGGGATTGTCGAGGTAGGCAGGGCGGCGGACTTCCTGGCGTCGCTGCCGGCCAGTCAGTGGGCCATCGTGACGTCTGCGCCCAGGGCGCTGGCGCTGCGACGGATGGTGGCGGCGGGGATTCCCGAACCGGCGGTGATGGTCACGGCGGAAGATGTCAGCGCCGGGAAACCTGATCCGGCGGGTTATCGATTGGCGGCCAGACGGTTAGGCGTCGAAGTGACCGATTGCCTGATTTTCGAAGATGCCACGGTGGGCATTCTCGCGGCGGAGGCGGCGGGGGCTGACCTTGTGATCATCACCTCGACCCATGAACATCCGATCGAAACACCGCATGCGACGATGGTTAGTTATGACTCGGTTGCCGTCCAAGTGGACTCCACCGGCCAAATCCGCTTGGTCACGATCTAATGTAGGAGCGAGCCTTTGTGGCGAGGGGATTTATCCCCGTTCGGCTGCGAAGCAGTCGTAAAAGAGTTGCTGCGGTGTGCCTGATTCAATATGACTGTTGGTTTGGGGCCGCTTCGCAGCCCAACGGGGATAAATCCCCTCGCCACAAAGGTTCGCTCCCACATTTGGAATGGGTTTCTTCAGTACACACCGGGAATCAACCGCCAGCTGCGGCTGCAATACGCCTCATATTCACCACCAAACTGCGCACGCAGCAGCGCTTCTTCGGCGTGAATGCGGGCGATCAGCGGGATCACCGTCAGTGCTGCCAGCAACAGGCCGACGCCGGAACGAAAAGCCAGCGCCCAACCCAGGGCAATGACCAACATCCCCAGATAACTGGGGTTGCGCAACGTTCGATAAATCCCGTCGGTGACCAGTCGGTGCCCCGGTTGAATGGCCACCAGACCGCTGAAACGCTTGCCCAGCACAAACACCGGCCACAGGCGCAATACGCCGCCGACGATGAACAGCAACGCCCCGAGCCAGCGCACGCCTTCGCCACCGAAGGTCCAGACATCGATCCGGTCGGTGTAGGCCGGTAAAAAACCGCTCACTGTCCCGATCACCCCGAAGGCCGGCAGCACCCAGCGATTGGCCCGGTCTTCCCGTTCGCCCGAGCTGAGATTGACTTCGGTGAACAGCGACGCGATCGCCATCACCAGGGTCGCCAGGGCAACGACCACCAGCGCGGCATGGGAGAAAAACGCGGCAAACCCGCCTAACCCCCACACAGCGAGCCCAAGGTAGGCGAGGGTGCTCACGATGGCGAAAAACGCCAGTCTGGCCGAGATTTTCATCCATAACTCCAAACGTGAATCTGACACCCCTCATTGTAGGAGCTGCGCGTCAGGCAGAACGCGCATTGCGCCGAATCACCTGCGGCGGCTGCCCGAACGCCCGAAGAAACGCTTCACGCATACGCCGGCGATCACTGAAGCCGGCTTCGGTGGCGATCTGATCGAGGTTCAATCGTCCGCGTTCCAGCATCTGTCGTGCCGCTTCCAGGCGCAGGTTTTCAACGGCCTTGGCCGGCGACTGGCCGGTTTCGGCTCTAAACGCCCGGCTGAACTGACGCGGGCTGAGGCGCGCCACTCCCGCCAGTTGTTCCACCGACAACGCCTCGGCGAGATGCTCCCGGGCATAGCCGAGCACGGTCTGGATGCGGTCGGATTTCGGCTCCAGTTCCAGCAGTGCCGAATGCTGGGACTGGCCGCCCGCACGCCGGTGATACATCACCAGTTTTTGCGCCACGGAGCGGGCGAGTTCGGGGCCGTGATCCTTTTCGACCATCGCCAGCGCCAGGTCGATACCAGCGGTCATCCCGGCGGAAGTCCAGATCGATCCGTCAATCACGTAAATGCGGTCCTCTTCCACCTTGATCGCAGGAAACCGCGCTTGCAGTTCCCGTGCATAAGCCCAGTGTGTGGTCGCCCGCCGTCCCTCGAGCAAACCGGCCTGGGCCAGGACGAACGCCCCGGAGCAAATCGACGCCGTGCGCCGCGCGGTTTTAACGCTGGCGCGCACGTAATCCAGCACACCCTCGGGCGCCTGTTCGAGAATGGCATCGCCGCCGACCACGATCACCGTATCGAACACCCGCTCATCGAACGCCTGGGTGCCGACACTCAACCCCCCGGAAGCACGCAAGGTGCGGCCGTCCTCGGACAGTACGCTGACGTCGTAAAGCGCTTCGCCGGCGCTGAAGTTGGCGTACTCGAACACCGGCATGGCCGCCAGCGCCATGGACTGGAAACCCTCAAACACCACAAACGCCACGGAAGTCATCGAAAGGCCCTCAAAAGGACATGTCCTAAAAGCGTACTTTAAACGTCATTTGAGACGAGCGTCAGTCCATTTATAACAGTCACACCCGGCGAACACCTCGCCTCACTGTGAAGGACACTGAACATGGCTCTCTCATCCAAAGGCACCGCCCTGATCACGGGCGCCTCATCCGGCATCGGCGCGGTCTATGCCGATCGTCTCGCGCGTCAGGGTTACGACCTGATTCTGGTCGCCCGCAGCCAGGCCAAACTGAACGCCCTGGCCAATCACCTGAGCAACGAGACCGGTCGTGCCGTGGAAGTCGTCGCTGCCGATCTGAAAGACAAGGCCGATCTGCGCCGGGTCGAAGGGATTCTGCGCACCGACGCCAGCATCACCTTGCTGGTCAACAACGCCGGGGTCGGTGCGGTCATGCCGCTGCTGGGCAGCCCGGTGGATGACATGGAAGACATGATCACCCTCAACGTCACCGCACTCACGCGTTTGGCCTATGCGGTGGCGCCCGGCTTCGTCGCCCGGGGTAACGGCACCGTGATCAACATCTCCTCGATCGTGGCGATCGCCCCGGAAATCCTCAATGGCGTGTACGGCGGGACCAAGGCGTTCGTTCTGGGGCTGAGCCAATCCATGCACCATGAACTGGCCGACAAAGGCCTTCGCATTCAGGCCGTATTGCCGGGCGCCACCGCCACCGATTTCTGGAGTGAGGCCGGCAACCCGGTGGAAAACCTGCCGCAGGAAATCGTCATGAGCGCCGAGGACATGGTCGATGCCGCACTGGCCGGGCTGGCGAATGGAGAAGTGGTGACGATTCCGGGCCTGCACGACGGCTCGCAGTGGGACCGTTACGAAGCGCAGCGCAAGACCCTGTCAGGCTTGTTCGGCAACTCGGCGGCGGCACCGCGTTATCGCTGAAACGGCAAGCTCGGGCCTGGGTGATCTAAGCTTGGATAAGGACCGTTCAACACCGACTTGTTGAAGAACCCAACAGGTCGGTGTGCGTCCGAGGAGTCCACCATGCTTCACATCAGAACCCCCCTGATCCTGCACCCGGGCTTGTCGACCGCCACGCGGCGGATCTGGCTCAAGCTGGAAAACCTGCAACCCAGCGGCTCGTTCAAACTGCGTGGCATGGGATTGTTGTGCACCCAGGCAAAGGCCGAGGGCAAGCGCAAGGTGGTCTGTCCTTCGGGGGGCAACGCCGGTTTTGCCACCGCTGTCGCGGCGGCCAGCCTGGGGTTGCAAGCCTGCATCGTGGTGCCGCACACCACCCCGGAAAGCACGCGCGCGAGGATTCGCAAAACCGGCGCCGACGTGATCGTTCACGGCAAGGTCTGGGACGACGCCAATCAGCGGGCGAAGGAGCTTTCACAAGGGGCGGACACCGAATACGTGCCGGCCTTCGACCATCCGGTGTTGTGGGAGGGCCACAGCACGATGATCGATGAGATTCTCGAGGACTGTCCTCAAGTCGATACGCTCGTGACGTCGGTGGGGGGCGGTGGTTTGCTGGCAGGCCTTCTCACCGGATTGATCCGGCATGGCCGCATGGATTGCCGCATCGTCGCCTGCGAAACCGAAGGCGCGGCGTCATTTGCGGCCGCGATCAAGGCCGGGCATCCCGTCAGGCTTCCGCGCATCGACACCGTGGCCACCTCGCTTGGCGCAGCTCAAGTGGCCGCCTGGCCAGTCGCGCACATCCTCGATTTTCCTCACGAGTGCGTGGTGCTCGGCGATGACGAAGCGATCATGGGCGTGGTGCGTTACGCCAGCGATTTGCGGCAGCTGGTTGAACCGGCGTGCGGTGTTTCGTTGGCCGTCGGTTATCTGGACCACCCGGCGATTGCCGAGGCCCATGACGTGGTGATCGTGGTGTGCGGTGGCGTCAGCATCAGTGCACAACTCGTTGCCGGATGGGCGCGTGCATCCGCGCCAGGCGCGAAGTAGACGAAAAGCGAAGCAGGGCTGCGAACGCCTGTCCAGGTGTCACAAGCCCCACCGCGACTGTTTCCGCCGTCATTGTCCGGCAGCGGCGCCTTCCTGGACGAGAATGGCTCTGGCCAGGTCTTCGTCGCTGGCGTTCAGTCCGGGATTGTCCTGGCGGATCTGCTTCATGACCGACTCCAGGTACACGCCACGAATCGCACCGCCACTGGCCACGAAGCTGGAGGCGTCATCCCGGGCGGGAATCATGAGTTTGTCGTCCTTGAAGGTCGAGTACAGCGAAGCGGAAACCCCGGCCGACGTGGCCACATCGCCCGCATCCACTTTCGCGAAAGCCGAGCCGAAGGGTAAGCACAACACAAGGGAAGAGATAATGATCAGGCGGCGCATGACGGTGTCCTCCGAAAGCATGAAGCGTAAAGGAAGTACCACACAGTTTAGGATATGCGGCGACCGTCAGGAGTTCCTTGCGGCACAAACTATCACTTCGACCAGCAGCCGCGGATCCGCCAGTCGTGCCTCGCCACACGCGCGGGCCGGTGCGTGCCCAGCCGGAATCCAGGCATCCCACACGGCGTTCATCGCTTCGAAATCCGCCATGTCGGCCAGCCAGATGGTGGTTTGCAGCAGGTGTTCCCGGCTCGAACCGGCCTCGACCAGCAAGGCATCCACCCGCGCCAGCGCGTCGCGGGTCTGGTCGGCGACCGAATGGCGGGGGTCGCCCACCTGGCCGGCGAGGTACACCGTGTCGCCGTGGATGACAATCTGGCTCATGCGTTGATTGGTGTGTTTGCGCGCGATGGTTTGCATCAAGGGTTCTCCTGTGGAATGACGTCGCTCAGAAGCGTTGCACGGAAAAACTGTCCAGCCATGACGGTGCCTTGCCGGCGATGCAGTCGGCGACCAACTGGCCGGTGGCCCCGGCCAGCGTCAGGCCCAGGTGCTGATGGCCGAAGGCGTAGATCATTCGCGGCTCGTTCGGCGACGGGCCGATGACCGGCAATGAGTCAGGCAATGACGGACGGAACCCGAGCCACTTGCGCGCGACCGGAGCGGTCAGGCCCATGACCCGGCGCACGTGGCGCTCCAGATAATCAAAACGCTGCGGATTGGCCGGGTCGTTGATCGAGCCCAGTTCCACCGTGCCCGCCACCCTCAGGCGTCCGGCCATGGGCGTCATGTAGAACGCGCTTTCCACCGGGCAGCAGGGGCGGTTGAGCAGGGTGTCTTGCAGGTCGAATTCGATGTGGTAGCCGCGCTCGGTATCCAGTGGAATGTGATCCCCGACCTGCCGCGCCAGCGCCGCCGACCAGGCGCCGCCACACAACACGACGCGATCCGCGCGATAGATCTGGCCTTCGGCGCTCAGCAGCTGCAGGCCGTCGGGCTGGCGTTGCACGCCGGTGATCGTAGCCTGATGCAAGGCGCCTTCGGCAATCAGTGGTGCCGCCAACGCCTCGATGAAGGCTCGCGGGTCATCCATGTGCGACGACTCGGGAAACAGAATCCCGGCCACGGCTTTGCCGGCCAGCGCGGGCTCAAGCTGTTCGACATCCGCGGCGTTCAACACTTGCTGCGCAATGCCCAGGGAACGGCGCAACTCGATGGATGCCTGGGCGCCAGCAAACCCTTGCTCCGTTCCGTAGGCGTAGATGCAACCGTTGTGGCGCAAATGCTGATCGGCCTGCGGACAGTCCGCCAGCAACGGCGCATAACCGCTGTAGGTGTGCTGGAGGATGTTGCTCAGCGCCAGGGTGTTGGCTTCGCAACGCGAGGCCCGGCATTCATTGAGAAACCGCAACAGCCAGGGCATCAACCGGGGCAGGCGCGCCCAGTTGATGACGAAGGGCGACTCTTTCGAAAACAGCAGCGACGGAATCGCCCCCAGCAACGATGGCTGGGCAATCGGCATCACGCCATAAGGCGCGAGCGTGCCGGCATTGCCATAGGACGCACCGGCGGCAATCGCCTCGCGCTCCAGCAACAACACCTGGTAACCCTGGCGACGCAGCCACAGGGCAGTGGCAACGCCGACAACGCCGGCGCCGATAACGGCAATTTCGCAATGAACGGGTTGTGTCATGTCCTCAGATCCGGTTGTGCATGTAGAGGTGACCCTGGCGTGCCAGTTGGCTGATAACGCCCAGGGCTTTGATCAGATGCTCGCGTGACAGAGCAGCCGAGATGTTGATGCGCACCGCTTGCGGCGAGAGTTCCGGGCGCAAGGTGAAGGCACCACCGGCCAGCAACACCACGCCACGGTCCTGGCACAGACGGGCAAAACGCGACCCGGTCCAGGGTTCCGGCAGCATCAGCCAGGCGTGGGTGCCGGTGGCGCTGTGCTGGAATTCCAGGCCTTCAAGGTGAGTGGCGAGCAATGCCTGGCGGATGCGCAATTCTTCGCGCTGTTCCGCCACCAGTTGATCGGCGTGACCGTCCTCGATCAGCCGGGTGGCAATCAGCGCGGTCAGCGGCGAGGTGCTCCAGCAATCGATGCGCTGCATGGCGGCGATGTCTTGCACCAACGGCTGCGGTGCCATGACAAACCCCATGCGCAACCCCGGCGCGATGCATTTGGACAGGGCGGAAATGTAGATCGTCCGCTCCGGCATCAATGCCGCGAAGGGTGGAGGCGATTGATCGAGCAGCGGTCGATACACATCGTCTTCGATCACCAGCAGGTTGGTCTCCCGGATCACCGCCGCCAGCGCTTCGCGGCGTTCGGTGTCCAGGGTGAGGGCGGTCGGGTTGTGAATCGACGGCACCAGGAACAGCAGCCGTGGCTGATGTTCAGCGCAGGCCTGGCGTAACGCTTCGGGCGACATGCCACGGGCATCCGCATCGACGCCGACCAGGATCAGGCCCAGCGAGCGGCAGAGGGCATTGATGCCTTGATAGGTGACGCTGTCGGCCAGCACGGTGTCGCCACTGTTGGTCAGGCTGCGCAACGTGCTGGCGATGCCGTGCTGGGCGCCTTCGACGATCAGCATCTGCGAGGCTTCGGCCTGCACGCCGGTGTGGCGCAACCATTGCGCGGCGGCTTCGCGGGCCCACAGCGGGCCTTCGGACGGGTGATAGTCCTTCATGTCGCCAAAACGCGGATCACTGGAAAGACGCGGCAGCAACTGCGCCAGCACCCGATTGAAACCATCGGTGGCGGGGCGGTTGACGCTCAGGTCGACCGTGCCCGGGTCGTTGCTCGGTGCCGACTGGAACTGCGCCGCCGGATGTCGAAGCTGCGCGACTTGAGTGCCGCGCCCGGGGCGGCTTTCCACCAGGCCTTTCTGTTGCAGCACGGCCATGGCTTTGGTCACGGTGGTGATGTTCACCCCCAATGCGCTGGCGAACTCACGGTGGGGCGGCAAACGCTCGCCCGGTTTCAGCTTGCCGTTGCCGATCGCCTCGGCCAGTGAATCCGCCAATTGGGCGTAAAGGGTTTCCGCTTTATCACGCTGCAAGGCCGCACTGGCCTTGAGCTCGTCCAGCAGTTGTTCGAATTGACTCATGGTGCTTTATCCCTGCTTGTCATGCTTGCGGCAAGACAATAAGCAAATTTGTATTGCTTTTTATCCGATACAAGGCCCATTGACAAGCTAAAAAACCGTGATTAGTGTGTGAGTTGTAATGCTTGTCATGCAACACAATAAGAAAATGGCTGCCATGCTCAGCCCAACGGGTACGCACATGACTATCAACACCTTCCAGCCGGGTTCGCCCTTGGCGCACCGACACCACCGACATTTCTGCCTGCCAGCGGGCGGCACAGGATATCCGGTGTGTTGTCCCCCTCGCACACATTCTTCGATGAAATTATCCGGTCGAGCGACCCCACCCCAGCACGCGGAGGTCATCCAATGAGCAATGCCCACCCAACCGAGACAAAACCCGGCCAGCAACGCCTGAGCGGCGCTTTGCGTCAGCGCCACATCACCATGATTTCCCTCGGCGGGATCATTGGCGCCGGCCTGTTTGTCGGCAGTAGCGCAACGATTCAGGCGATTGGCCCTGCAGCCTTCCTCAGTTATCTCGCGGCCGGCATCGTGGTAATGCTGGTCATGCGCATGCTCGGCGAAATGGCCGTGGCATTGCCCGGCGTCGGCTCTTTTACCGAGTACGCCCGGATCGGCCTGGGCAATTGGGTCGGTTTCACCAGCGGCTGGTTGTACTGGTATTTCTGGGTGATCGTGGTGGCGGTGGAAGCGGTGGTCGGCGCCAACATTCTTGAGCAATGGATTCCGTTGCCGGCGTGGATGATCGGCCTGAGCCTGTTGGCAATCATGACCGCCATCAATTGCCTGTCGGTGAAGTCCTATGGCGAATTCGAGTACTGGTTCGCTTCATTGAAAGTGTTCGCGATCATCGTCTTCATCTTTGTGGTCGGCGCCTACCTCTTCGGTTTCGCACCGAGTACCAACGATCTGCTGGGTAATCTGGTGAACGACCGCGGCTTCATGCCTTACGGCGTCAGCGCGATTCTGGCCGGTGTGCCGACGGTGATTTTCGCCGTGGGTGGTGCCGAGATCGCGACCATCGCGGCCGCTGAATCCGACGATCCTTCGAAGAACGTGGCGAACATGACCCGTTCGGTGATCTTCCGCGTCATCACCTTTTATGTCGGCACGATTTTCCTGATTGTCTGCGTGGTGCCGTGGGGTCAGATCGTGGCCGGGCATTCGCCGTTCGTGGCGGCGCTGGAGGTCATGCGCATTCCCGGCGCGGCGATGATCATGCAGGCGGTGGTGCTGGTGGCCGTGCTGTCGGCGCTGAATTCCGGGCTGTACGTGTCCTCGCGAATTCTGTTCGGCCTCAGTCAACGCGGCGACGCACCAGCGAAACTGTCGACCCTCACCGGGCGCAAAGTGCCGCGGGCCGCCGTGCTGCTCAGCAGCGTGATCGGCTACATCGCGATCATGGCCGCGATCATTTCTCCCGAAGGCGTGTTCCTGTTTCTGGTCAACGCTTCCGGTGCGGTCATGCTGTTTGTGTACCTCGCCGTGGCGCTGGCGCAGATCAAGGTTCGCCGTCAGGTCGAAGCCACGGCACCGTCCCGACTGACCCTCAAGATGTGGCTGTTTCCGTGGCTGTCCTATGCTGTGGTAGCCGTGATTGCGGGTGTTTTGGTCGCCATGGCCTTCCAGGAATCCTTGCGCACACAGTTCCTGGCCAGCCTCGTCAGCCTTGGTGTGGTGTCCGCCGCTTACCTGTTGCTCAAGCGCCGTCGCCAGTCAGCCCACAAACCCCACGTCAATGCCAGCGACATCCTGGCGGGCTTGCCGACGCGGTCGTGAAACGTTCAGGGAACTCGGGCCACGGACGGCGGCAAGGCTTGTACCGGTCAACAACAATAATTTGCCCAATAGGTGATCTATGTCCGATTTCAAGTTTGATACCCAGGGTTTCTCTCGACGTGGCCTGCTCAAAGCCACTGGCTACGGTTCGTTGGCCGCTTTGGTGGGTAGCGCGATGGGGCCGATGTCCTTCGCCTTCGCGGCCGGAGAACCGATCAAGACCGTGCGCCCCGGCTATCTGACCGCTGCGTGCCTGGGCGACATGCCCCTGGGCGCAATGCGTGACGGTGTGCCCATCGGCACCGATCTGGAATTGCTGAAGCTCATCGCCGACCGCCTCGAACTCAAGCTCGATGTGCTGACCATGGGTTTCCCGGCGGTGGTCGAAGCGGTGAGGTCGGGCCGCGCCGACTGGTTCGGCGGCAACTTCGCCTGGAACCCGATGCGCTCGAAGATCCTGCTGTTGACCGACCCGGTGTTCTACACCGGTGCCTACGTGATCATGCGTGAAAGTGAGCCGTTCACCGACTCCATCACCGTGAACGACGTGAAGGGCCGCACCATCGGCGCCATCACCGGTTATTTCACTATCCCGGACATGAAGAAAATCCAGGGCGTCAAGGAGGTCAAGCTCTACGACAACACCGACTCCTGCCTGCGCGACGTGCGCGCCGGACGCCTGGATTTTGCCGTCCTGGATGCGCCGACCATCGACTACATGATCCTTCAGGACCCGAGCCTCAAGCTCAAACAGATCCCCATGGCCTACGATGAAAAATTCCCCAGCCTGACCGCCAAGTTCGAGGCGATCTGGGGCGTTCATCCGCAGCATCAGGACTTGTTCGATGGCATCAATCAGGGCCTGCGCTGGTTGAAATCCACCGACCAGATCAAACCGGTCCTCGCCAAGTACGGGATCAAGAACCCCGACTACCTGGTGCCGCCGTCCAAGGACCCGCGCATCGGTGTGGACCGCGACGAAAAGGGCAACCTCATCGGGCCGTTCGAACATCCAGCCCGTGATTTCAGTCAGGCCTTTGCCTGAAACGAGGACCTGACTCATGGCTGAATCGACTCCACTGGTGCGGATCGAAGGACTGTACAAGT